>NZ_JAUCMM010000001.1:0-698995 GCF_030362975.1 Curtobacterium subtropicum | reverse complement strand
CGCCTAAACCCCCCCCCCCGGGCGGGGGGGGGGGGGGGGGGCGGGGGGCCCCCGCGCCTCCCGTTGCGTCACGCTGTCCGGACTACTGCCCGATCTTGTCGTCGGCGGCGTGCTCGGCCTTGTCGATCTGGTCGCCGTGGCTGCCGCCGGTGGCCTTGTCGGCCGCGTCCGCGGCCTTGCCGAGACCGGGGTCCGTCGCCTGCTCGCCCTTGTCGCTGTTCGCGAAGTCCTTGGCCTTGTCACTGAGGTCACTCATGTCGTGCTCCCTTGCTCGTCGGATCTGACTGGGACGAGGGTGCGCCGGTCGGCTGGAGAGCGTTCACAGGCTGGTGGCTGTCGGAGCTCTCGACCGTCGGGCCCGCGGAGGCGGTGCCTACGTTGGAGAACCGAGGGTGAGCGGATCGAGTGGAGAGACGGCGTCCGAGGGCGATGGAGGGGACTTCGAGCGTCCGGTGCAGCAACCACGCGCTCGCCAATGAGAGGACCACGACGATCGGGATCGCGGCCACCCCAGGCAGATCGGCGTACTCGAGCCCGCGGATCACGGAAGCGTGGATGACGTAGAGCGCGTAGCTGACGGAACCCAGCCAGAGGATCGTCTTCGGGAAGGAACGGGAGCGCAGTGCACGGGCGACGAGGAAGACCGCAATCCCGACGAAGTGCGAAGCGTTGAATCCGATGACGCTCCAACTCAGCTGGTCCGGCGCTTGTGACGAGAGCAGGGGCAGGCTCAACGCGGGCACGACCACGATGGCCGCGCCCATGAGCCCGATCCAGGTTCGCGAGCCGTTCGCGTCGCGGAGGTACAGGCTGTAGCCGAGCGAGGCGAAGAACAGCATCAGCGGGACGATGGCCGTCGAGGTACTTCCCCGAGCTACATTGTCGATTCCCATGGCCACGAACACTGCGAGCCATCCGTAGCCGAGGTAGACCGATCTACGGAGGAGACCGACGCGCTTCGCAGCTGCCGTCTGGATGTAGTAGACGAGCTCTGCGCCGAGTGTCCAAGCGGGACCGAGGATGCCGACGAGGCCCGGGATGGCCCCTTGCAGCATCGTGATGTTCGCCACGACCACGAATAGGCTGTACGCCGAGAAGGGGTTCGTGTTCGGGAGGTCGACGAGGATCCAGACGATGGTCGCGAGCCAGTACACCGGGTAGAGCCGCCAGAACCGTCGGATCGCGAAGGTGCGGATCGTCTGGTGGGTCAGTGTCAACCCGATGACGTAGCCGCTCACCATGAAGAACGCGACGATGCCGACGCGTCCCATGTTGATCGTGTCGATCGACCACTGCGTGTAGCCGTCGACCCAACTCTCGAGGGCGTGCTCGACAACCACGACGAGTGCAGCGATCCCGCGGATCCCGTCGAGGAAGTCCAAGCGGCCCTGGTGTGTTCCGACGCCCTGATCGCGCCGGGGTCCAGTCCCCATGAGTAGTAGTCAACAATAAGACCGAGAAAATGTCACGGAAAATTGACGATCATTCGCCGCTTGAACGTCGGCGTCGCTTCGGTGCGGGTGGCGTGCAGGTGGACAGTCGATAGACTCGGGTGGACCATCGGCCCAGCCCGCCGGTGCGGTCCTCCGCCAACGTGAGGAGAACCTCCATGCCCGCAGCAGTCATCATCGGTGCCCAGTGGGGTGACGAGGGCAAGGGGAAGGCAACCGACCTCCTCGGCTCGCGCATCGACTACGTCGTGAAGTTCAACGGCGGCAACAACGCCGGTCACACCGTCGTCGTCGGCGGCGAGAAGTACGCGCTGCACCTGCTGCCGTCCGGCATCCTGACGCCCGGCGTGACCCCGATCATCGGCAACGGCGTCGTGGTCGACCTCGAGGTCCTGTTCCAGGAGCTCGACGCGCTCCGCGCCCGCGGTGTCGACGTCTCGAAGCTCCTGGTGTCCGCGAACGCGCACGTCATCACGCACTACCACCGCACCATCGACAAGGTGACCGAGCGGTTCCTCGGCAAGCGTCAGATCGGCACCACCGGTCGCGGCATCGGCCCGACCTACGCCGACAAGATCAACCGCGTCGGCATCCGCATCCAGGACATCTTCGACGAGAACATCCTGCGGCAGAAGGTCGAGGCGGCCCTCGACCAGAAGAACCACCTGCTGGTCAAGGTCTTCAACCGCCGCGCGATCGACGCGGACGAGGTCGTCGAGTCGCTGCTGTCCTTCGCCGAGCGGCTGCGCCCGATGGTCGCCGACACCGCGCTCGAGATCCACCGGGCGCTCGAGCGGGGCGACACCGTCCTGTTCGAGGCCGGTCAGGCCACGATGCTCGACGTCGACCACGGCACCTACCCGTTCGTGACCTCGTCGTCAGCGACCGCCGGTGGTGCCGCGACCGGTTCGGGCATCGGCCCGGGCAAGCTCGAGCGCATCATCGGCATCGTCAAGGCGTACACGACGCGCGTCGGCGCCGGCCCGTTCCCGACCGAGCTGTTCGACGAGTCGGGGGAGTTCCTCCGCGCCAACGGCTTCGAGTTCGGCACCACGACCGGCCGCCCGCGCCGCTGCGGCTGGTACGACGCCCCGATCGCCCGCTACACGGCGCGCATCAACGGCGTGACCGACTTCGTGCTGACGAAGCTCGACGTGCTGACGGGGCTCGAGACGATCCCCGTCTGCGTGGCGTACGAGGTCGACGGCGAGCGCGTGGACGAGGTCCCCGTGAACCAGTCGGACTTCCACCACGCGAAGCCGATCTACGAGGAGTTCCCCGGCTGGACCGAGGACATCACCGGCGCCCGATCGTTCGAGGACCTGCCGAAGACCGCGCAGGACTACGTGCTGGCGATCGAGGCGATGTCCGGCGCGCGGATCTCGGCGATCGGTGTCGGTCCGGGCCGTGACGCGATCGTGGTCCGCCACGACCTGCTCGGCGCGGCGTCCTGAGCATGCGGATCCTGTTCGTCTGCAGCGGCAACATCTGCCGCTCGCCTCTCGGCGCCCAGGTGCTCGAAGCGCGACTCGGCCCGGACGCCCCGGCGTTCACGGTCGAGTCGGCCGGCACGATCGCCGACGACGGTGCGCTGATGGACGAGACGGCTGCGGCGCAGTCGGCCCGTCTCGGCGGTGAGCCGACCACGCACCGGTCGCGGTACCTGACCGAGCAGATCGCGGCGTCGGCCGACCTCGTGCTCACCGCGGAGCGCTCGCACCGTGCGGCCGTGGTGTCGCTCGCGCCGCGGGCAGCGAAGCGGGCGTTCACGATCAAGCAGTTCGCGCGGGTGCTCGACGGGCTCGAGCCGGGGGACCTGGCCGGCATCGAGACCGCACAGGACCTGGTGGACCGGGTCGCTCGACTGCGGGGGACCGTGCCGCCGCCCGCCGACCCGGCGGACGATGACGTTGACGACCCGTACCGCCGGTCGGAGGAGACCCACGTGCGGGTCGCCGACGAGATCGACGCGGCGCTGGCCCCGATCGCGGACGCCCTGCGCGCGCTGCGCTGACGATGTCGCACGTCGAAGCCCCCGCCGTCGTGGCGGGGGCTTCGTCGTCTCGGCTCACGCCTCCGGCAGGCGGTACGTCCCGACGGTGATGGTGTGCGCGCCCTGGCCTGCCAGCTGCCGCACGACGGCGTCGGTGCGCGCCCGGTTCGGCACGGCGTGCTTGCGCGCGATGTCGGTGACGAGCCCGCGCAGCTCGTTGTCGTTCGTCACGACGGCCGTCGTGGCCGAGCGGCCGGTCGGTGTGGTGCTCGTGCTGCGGTCCTCCGGGTTGACGTACGCAGCGGCGTCCCCGGAGTAGAACACGCACGAGTCGACCCACTGCGGCCCGTTGCCGTCCTCGTCCGCCAGGAACCGCTGCAGGCGCCGGGCCTGCTGTCGGACCTGGCGCGTCGGAGCGTTCCCGCCGGACTGCACCCGGACCCGCCACCAGTGCTCGACGTCGTCGGCGTGGTCGAGGACCCGACGGCTCTGGACCTGGATCGCGAAGGACCCGGTCAGCGACGACTCGTCGAGCAGGTTCCGGAACGCGTGGTGCACCGCGCTCGGCCTACGGCCGTCGAACACGATGCCGTTCCAGCGCTTGTTCTCGACGACCAGCACGTGCCCGGACTCGAACACGAGCACGTGGTCGATCTGTGCGGCGTAGCTGCGGTCGCGGTTCCGTTCACCCTGGGCCACCGGCACGAACACGACGTTCGTCAGCAGCGCGCCGTTGATCCCGGCGGCCTTGCAGACCTCGAGGATCGTGCGCTGCGAGGCCTCCTCCCACCGCATGCCCGTCCGGGCCAGGGCACGACCGGCCTCGGCCTCGGCCAGGGCCTGCTGTCGCGCGGCCTCGGCGCCGGCGAGCTGACGCCCGTACTCGGCCTCGGCGGCGGCGGTCCGTTCGCGGTGTTCCCGCTCGAGGGTGCCGGTGCGGTGGTCGAGCCGGACCTCGGCGTCGGACAGGGCGGCGCGGTTGGAGGACTGGGTCCGCCGCAGGACGATCACCAGGACGACCACGACGATCGCGAGCCCCCCGGCGACCACCCACGGCACGAGGTCGCTGGTCATGGGTCCACCTCACCACGGCCGGGCGCGGGAGAGGCCTTCGGCGACGGCGAGTCCGGCAGGACGCCGTGCAGCCTCGGCGCAGAGCGGACCGGTCGGCGTGGACTGCTCAGCGCGGCCAGGTCGCGACGACCGCCACCGCGTTGAACAGTACGTGCGCCACGATCGCGCCACCGATGCGATTCGTCATCGCCACCAGGGTGCCCGTGAGCAGCCCGAGCACGAAGGTCGTCAGGAACACCTGCACCCCGCCGAGCGACGTCGTCGCCGACCCCAGGAACAGGTGCGCCAGCGCGAACAGGAACGCCGTCACGAGCACGGCGAGCCACCGCGTCCGCGGCGTGAGCTCGGCGGCGAGCAGGCGCTGGAACAGCCCGCGGAAGAAGAGTTCCTCGAGCACGGGGCTGACGAGCACGATGCCGACCGCCGACACGAGCAGCAGCCCGATGTTCGGGGCACCGAGCGACGGTGCGGGCTGCAACCCGGTCGTCCCGGTGAACGACAGCGCGAGCACGGCGTCGAACACCCGCGCCAGGATGACGATCCCGAGTGCGAACACGAGGTCGCCGAGCTCGATGCGGAACCGTCCGAACAGGTCACGGCCCGTGCGATCAACGACCCAGATGATGCCGAACACGAGCGGCACCCAGACCGCGACGTTGCCGAGCAGCACCTGTAGCGCCGGTCCGGGGATCGCTCCGCGCAGCGTGAGGTTGCTGACGATGCGGGCGAGCACGACGGCCACGACGAGGGCGATCAGCAGGGCGACGAGGTCGCGTTGCCGGGCGGTCGAGGGCTCGGTGGCAGCCACTTCCGGCTCGGAGGTCATGGGCCGAGCGTAGAGGACGACCGACGCGGATCGGCAAGAACAGCCGAGTGAGGCTCAATGGTGTGGCACTATTTGAATGCCGTCTGCTGGGACAACCCTCGCGGAACCTGTGATGGGACCACAGGAACGGCGAGGATCGGGGAAGGACGGCCGCGTGGAACTGCGCGACTACATCACAGTGCTCCGTAAGGGGTGGGTGCTCATCGTGGTGCTCGCCCTGGTGGGGGTGGCTGCCGCAGCCGGCTTCTCCCTGCTGAAGAAGCCGGTGTACTCCGCCTCCGCACAGGTGTTCGTCTCGACGGAGACGTCGGGCAGTGCGAGTGACCTGGCGCAGGGCAACACCTTCACGCAGCAACGCGTGCTGACGTACTCGAACCTGGTACAGACGCCGATCGTGCTCCTGCCGGTCATCTCGTCGCTCGGGCTCGACATGAACGCCGACCAGCTCGCGACCATGGTGTCCGCGACGGCCCCGACGAGCACGACGCTCATCTCGATCACGGTGAAGGACACGATCCCCGTCCGCGCGACCGAGATCGCCAACGCGACGTCGCAGAGCCTGACGAACGTGGTCGAGAAGATCGAGGCGACCGACGCGGACGGCACGAGCACGGTCAAGCTCACCCGGGTGAAGCAGGCCGACGTGCCGCTGAAACCGGTCAGCCCGAACGTCCCGGTGAACATCGCTCTCGGTCTGCTCGTCGGTCTGGCACTCGGCGTCGGTATCGCAGTGCTGCGCGAGGCGCTCGACAACCGCGTCCGTACTGAGCAGGACGTCGAGAAGATCAGTGCGAAGCCCGTCGTCGGCGGTATCGCCTACGACAGCAAGGCATCCGAGCGGCCCCTGATCGTGCAGGTCGACCCGCGCAGCCCGCGTGCCGAGTCCTTCCGCACGCTCCGCACGAACCTGCAGTTCCTCGACCTCGGCACCGGTTCGCGCACGTTCGTGATGACGTCGTCGATGCAGTCCGAGGGCAAGAGCACCACGGTCGCGAACCTGGCGATCGCACTCGACAGCGCCGGCTTCAAGGTCATCCTGATCGACGCCGACCTCCGCCGCCCCCGCGTCGGCGAGTACATGGAGGTCGACAGCGCGGTCGGCCTGACCGACGTGCTCATCGGCCGCGCGAGCCTGGAGGACGTCGCACAGCCCTGGGGTCGCGGCAACCTGGTCGTGCTGCCCGCCGGCCAGATCCCGCCCAACCCGTCCGAGCTGCTCGGGTCGAAGGCCATGCAGGACCTGATCGGCACACTCGAGCAGCAGTTCGACTACGTGCTGTTCGACGCGCCGCCGCTGCTGCCGGTCACCGACGCCGCGATCCTGTCGAAGAAGGCGTCCGGTGCCATCCTGGCCGTCGCGTCCGGCAAGACCCTCAAGGGCCAGCTCGCCGCCGCCGTCGCCTCGCTCGAGAACGTCGGCGCCCCGATCGCCGGTTTCGTCATCACGATGATGCCGCTCAAGGGCCCGGGCGCGTACGGCTACGGCCGATACGGGTACGGCTACGGGTACGGCTTGGACGAGGCAGGGCCCACCCGACCGCCCGCACGCTCTTCCCGCAAGAGCCGCGGCAAGCTCGGCGTCGTCCGCCGAGCCGACCGTTGACGGCGGCCGCGCGATGAGTCCGAGCCGGGGGGCCCGAAGCCTCGGGAGAAGACTGCCGCGCACCACGCTGGTCGGTGTCGCCGTCGTCGTCGTCGCGCTCGTCGTCATCGACGTCGTCCTCGTTGCCCTGGCGCTCGCCCGTACCGCACCGGAGGCGACGGGACAGCCTCGGCCCGTCCCCACCTTCGGAGCGACTGCGACGGCCCCCGCGACGCCGCGGCAGTCTCCGTCCGCGTCGGCGACCGGTGATCCGGCAGCAGAAGGCGCGGGTTCCGCCAGGCACCTGCTGTCCGCCATCGACGGTCTGGAGGCATGGCGCGCCTCCAGTGCGACCTGTGCCGATCCCGAGGTGGTGCTGGAGCACACGACCGATGGTGGCAAGAGGTGGCAGGCGGTCGAGCTCGACACTGACGTGCGCACGATCGCGGCGCTGCGCGCCACGTCCTCCGGGGTGTCCGTGCTGGTCGGGACCGGCGACGCGTGCGCGACCGAGGTCCGGACGTCCACCGACGACGGCAGCACCTGGGTCGGCGGCGCGTCCGGAGCCGCCGGTGCCGGAATCACCGAGCAGGGACTCGTCCTCGGTGACGACCTCATCGCCCCTCCCTGCGATGACCCGGACGATGCCTTCCGCGGTGAGAGCACGACGCTCGTCGCCTGCGACGACGAGCTTGACTGGCGCTCGGGGACGGGCGCCTGGGTGAAGGTACCCGTCGTCGGTGTTCGGGCGATCGCCGTGAACGGCGGCGAGTACACGCTCGCCCGCGTCGGGACCGCGAGCTGCGACGGCGTGCAGGTCGAGACCATGCGCGCGTCCGGGGTGACGACGGCGACGACGACCACGCCGGTCGGCTGCAACCCCGTGCCGACCGAGCGTCCGATCGCGCTCGACCGATCCGGCCGGGACCTGTGGATGTGGACCGGCGACAGCGTGACCGTGTCGAAGGACGGCGGGGCGACATGGTGACGGGGCGTCAACGGTGACCGCCGAAGCCGTCCGGCAGCCGGTCTCGACGGGCAGCACCCAGGAGTGGAGCCGCACGTACTCGCGACGTGTGCTCCTGACCGATCTCCTCGCGCTCATCTGGGTTGTGTTCGGCGTTCAGATCGCCTGGCTGGGGCTCGACTCGAACCTTGCGACGAACACCGCCGACCTGCGACTGAGTTACACCGGGATCTCCCTCGTGGTGATCGTGGTGTGGATGGCTGCCCTGGCGCTGTACGACACTCGGGGGAACCGGGTGATCGGTGTCGGGAGCACCGAATACCGCCTCGTCGCCGACTCGAGCGTCCGTGTGTTCGGGCTGCTAGCCATCGCCGCCTTCCTGCTCCACATCGACCTGGCCCGCGGCTACGTGCTCATCGCATTCCCCATCGGCATCCTCGTCCTGCTGCTCTCACGTTGGATGTGGCGCCAGTGGCTCGTCGCCGAACGCAAGCACGGCGGTTACTCCGCGAAGGTGCTGCTCGTCGGGTCGACGTCAAGTGTGCTGCACATCGCGCGCGAACTCGCACGGACGCCAGAGGCCGGCTACCGCGTCGTCGGCGCTGCCGTCGCTGACGGCAGACGCGGGCTGCTGCCGGGATCGAAGGTCGAGAGCCACGGCGGACTCGACGACGTTGCCGGAGCTCTGGCGACCACCGGTGCGGACACCGTCGTCATCACCAGTTCCGACGACCTGCCGCCTGAGCGCGTCAGGCAGCTCAGCTGGTCGCTCGAACCCGGCCGACAGCACCTGGTCGTCGCGCCCAGCCTGACCGACATCGGTGGTCCGCGCATCCACACCCGTCCGGTGCAGGGACTTCCGCTCATCCACGTCGAGACGCCGACGTACTCGGGGCGGAAGCTGTACACGAAACGGGCGTTCGACCTGGTCGGGTCAGCGGCGCTCATCATCGTCCTCGCCCCGGTCCTGCTCGTGCTCGCACTGCTCGTCGGACTGACGTCGCCTGGGCCGGTGTTCTTCCTGCAAGAGCGCGTGGGTCTGAACGGGTCGACGTTCCGCATGATCAAGTTCCGTTCGATGGTCGTCGACGCCGAGCAGCGGCTGCAGGAGCTCAGCGCGCTCGACCGCGCTGAGGGCAATGCGGTGCTGTTCAAGATGAAGAACGATCCGCGGGTGACGCGGGTCGGCGCGTTCATGCGGCGGTACAGCTTGGATGAACTCACGCAGCTCTTCAACGTGTTCGTCGGCACGATGTCGCTGGTCGGCCCACGGCCGCCACTCTTCCGTGAGGTCGAGCGCTACGACCAGCACGTGCATCGGCGCTTCTTGGTGAAGCCGGGGATGACGGGGCTCTGGCAGGTCAGCGGGCGATCGAACCTCTCGTGGGAAGACTCGGTCCGGCTCGACCTGTTCTACGTGGAGAACTGGTCGATGGTGGGGGATCTGGTGATCCTCTGGCGCACGGTGAAAGCAGTCCTCGCACCGCAGGGTGCCTTCTGAGGAATCGAGCGCTGCGGCGCTGGAGGAGTCGGTGAGTCGTCTCATGAGCAGTGCGGTCGGGACCGTAACGAGGCCCCGCTGCAGGACCCGCCCGAGCTAGACGGTGTCGATCGACGGCAGGACGCCGCGGAACGCTACTGGGCCGGCTGTCCGCTACGCGGAGAGCTCGTCCCCGCGATGAAGTGCCGGGCTGAGACGGGGCGAACTCCTCATCCCGGTGATCCGGATGTCGCTCGGATCGCCACTACTGTGGCTCACGCTGACTCACCAGTGGGGGCGCTACCGCCACCTTGCTGGTGGGTCGCGGGATGATCTGTCTACCAGGCTTCGCCTGACGCCCAGGGAACGCGTCCGGCCTGTTCGCACTGATGATCAACGCTGCACCGAAGAAGATCGCTGCGATGAGCCGATCCGAATTGCCCGTGAGCGAGAACATGAGGTCTCACCCGCCCACGAGCACCTCGAACACGGGAGCCGGTACGAGGATGCGGTGTTCGCTGAACCAATCGACCTGCACGCCATGCTCGCCGACCTCGCAAGCATTCCCTCGTTGGTCAGCGGCGCTCTAGCGCAGCGAGCACGTGGCCCGCGTATGCCGCATGCCCGGCAGCCGTGAGGTGCTTTCGATCCGCCCCGAACGACAGGCCGGTCCAACCGAGCGCCGAGACGTACCGAGCTCCGTGCTCGTCACTGGCCGTTCGGAGAGCGCGATCCACAACCTGTTCACCCGTCACCCCAGGAGCGTTCACAGGCCCGATGACGACGACGTCGCGGCCTGCAAATCGAGCAATCAGCGCTCCTGCTGCGCTCTTCACCACGGTCGGGTCCTCGCCAACGTCGTTGAGGCCACCCTCGATGAGTAACTGTGATCCGTCGTCAGGGATGTCGCGGGCCCGCTCCGCGAAAGAACCATCGCCGCAGAACCCGGGGTTGACGAAGCCGGTTCCTCCCTGAGCGACCACATCAACTCTTGCTGAAGTGCTGGCCGCAAGAGTTCGAGTCCAGGTGTCGTGCCTGTCAGCCAAGGTGTCCCCGGTCGAGTAAGAGTCCCCGAGGACGCTGATGGTCCTGAAGCCATGACCGATGCGTTCGACAGGGCCGGTGTTCTTCAAATAGGAACGCACCTCGTCGCACGCTGCTTGCCGTGAGATGGCGCCGTGGGTGAGGTTGCTGACGTAGCTTCCAGCGGCGACCACGGTAAGCGCGACCGATGCGACTACCAGGGTTCGAAGGACACGCACGGGCTCAGCTTAGTGAGCCCGCTAGGCGTCGCGTCACTCGTGCCATAGCCTGAGCGGGTGTCAGATCTACGGGGCAATGTGCTGCAGTTGGTCGCTGGAGCGGTCACGGTAGCAGCCGTGGTCGCGGGCGTGGTCTACTCGCCGATCGTCGCCGCGGCCGGAGTAGCGGCAGTGGCAATCTTCATGTTTGCTCTAGTGAAGGGTCACGGTGCTTACAGAGGGGTCGCGGTACTCGGCGCCATCATTGCCTCGGTGGTCATCCCACCGCTTCACACTGGTGTCCCCGGCTGGTTCGGGATGGCGGCAGGTGCAGCGTGGCTGATCGTGTTCGGCTTGCTCTCAGCCGGCGGTGGCAGTCGCCGCGATTGGGGAACGTACTCGGTCTTCGCGCTGCTGTCGGTGGTCGGACTTGCGTCGACCGCCTTGATCGAGCCCTTCCCGTACGTCGGGCTGGTGATGCTCTTCCTCCTCGCAGTCGGGTTCTTCTCGCGCGGGCTACGCTCCCGCGAGTGGGCAATTGTCCGTCTAGGTATCGTGGTCGTGGCGGTCATCGAAGCGCTGCTGTGTGTGGTCGAGTTCATCGTGTTCCACGGGGATCCGCTTGATGAAAAGGCCGGTCCACACCCCGTCCTCGCCGAGTTCACTCGCCCTGAGGGCACCCTCGGACATCCGATCGTCGCGGGCGTCGCGATGCTGGCTGGCCTTTCCCTCGTGCTCGCGTCGACTCGCCGATTCCGCTTCAAGCCGACGGTGATCGTCGTCCTTCTTGGCGGAATCTTCGCCACCGGTAGCTCCTCCGTCTACATCGCTGCCCTGGTCGGCGTACTCCTGCAAACAGTGCTCACGGGGCGAAGCGGCTGGCGCGTTGTCAAGGGCGCGGCAGTGGCCGCGGTCGGCACCTACCTGATCTTTCACGAGAACTTCCTTGCCCCTCTCGTCGACGACGTAAGCGGGAACAACTCGACGCACCGCCTCAACTCGATCAAGGCAATCCCAGATCTCCTCACCCTTCGTCCAGTACACGAAGGCTTGTTTGGCAGCGGATGGGGCTCCGAAGCTAGGAACTACCAGAACGGTTACATCCGGAACGACTACTTCTTCTCGGTCGACAACATGTTCGCGACGTCGATGATGGCCGCGGGGGTCATCGGCTTCGCTCTGTTCTGCGTCCTCCTGTTGCGTGCATTTGCGCGGGCAGACGCGCGCGGGCGCATCCTCATTGTCACTCTCGCTGTCATGCTTTTTAGCTTCGACGTCTTGCAGTGGGCTTCTTCGGGTTCGCTGATGCTCGTCGTCTTGCTGAACACCCAACGCCGCCGCCCGGACTCACTCAACGAGGTGCTTGAGGGCAACGCGGCGAGCCTACAGCCGATTGCCGTGGCAGCAGGGTTACTACAGCCTGCTCATGCTGCGCCTGGGACAAACGGCTCGCTGCCACACCGACGAACAGGGGGCGCCCTGCCCGAACGCCCGACTGGCGTGCACGGCTCGCCGGTCCAATAGGCCGCCATGGCATCCCGCTCCTTTGGAGCACACGAACGTAGTTCACCGATCAAGCGACTTGGCGGCGTCGAGGACGATGCCGCTTGGTGGACCTCGCGGTCGGCGATCGCGGACCGAGTGGGCGAGCCCTTGCAGTGTCCGAGCACCACCCGAAAGGGGCTACCGGCCGACAGAAGCTCTCGTCCGCGGGTTGAAGTCGTGACCGGTGATTCAGGCGAAGCACGTCGCCGCACTTCCTGAGCCTGCAGAGTTCGGAGATCAGGGGTTCAACGAACGAACCGCGCGCGCGGGCACTCCAGCGACGAGCTCATCGGCCGCAACCGCTCCCGTGACGACTGCGCCGGCAGCGACGACTGCACCAGGCCCGATGACGACCCCCGGCAGGATCGTGACGTTCGCACCGATCCACGCTCCGTCGCCGATCCTGACCGGCTGAGCGAGTTCGTCGCCGGCACGCTGTTCGCTGCTCCCGATCGAATGGGTTCCGGTCACCACTACGCAGCGCATACCGATTCGGACGTTCCTGCCGATCGAGATCGTGGCAGCGGCGTCGAAGAAGCAATCGTAGTTGACGAAAGTACCTCGACCGATGTGGACGTCTCTACCGCCGAAGAAGCAGCGGGCTTGGACGAAAGCACGCTCGACGGGGAGCCCGAGCGTACGGAGTGCGCGCCATCGAATCTGGGGCGGGATCATCGGACTCGCCACCAGGCTGTTCAGCACGATGTCCCGTCCGAGACGGAGGATCTCTCGTTGGAGTCCGCTGGTCAGTCGAGTCATGCGGTGACCGCTCTGTCGGGGTGAGGAGGTTCCTGGACCGCGCGCCAGGTGAGCAGCGCCGCGACGAGCTTGACCACGGCCATGGCGGTCAGAGCGGTGATGAGCCCGGGTAGGCCGAACCAGAGCGTGAGTGCCAGTTGGACAGCGATGTCGCCGGACACGATCATGAGCCGGATGCGGTGCGGCGTCTTCGGCTCGGCCCGGAATCGAAGCACGAGGAGCGCGGTGTCCAGGACGAGGTTCCCGAGCAGGGCGGCACCGATCGGGACGAGGAACGGTCCGATGTGGTCGTAGGCAGCTCCCGCGACACCTGTTGCTGAAACCCACCAACCCACCAGGCCGGAGAGGACGACTCCTGCGAGACCGCCCGCCAGCCACTTGCCCGCAAGGCGCACCTGCGCGGTCGCGCCAGCGGCATCGAGTTCGCTCATCTTGACGAGCAACAAGGGCGTGAGCGCCTGGATGATGCTGAAGACAGGCGCGAAGATGATCGAGTACGCGAGGCGGATGCCGGCAGTCGCCGTCGGCGATGCCACGAGGTAGATGATCAGGATCCCCAGCTGCGATCCGAGAGCGGAGTAGAGCGCTTCGGCAGAGATGCGTACCGACGTGCCGAGTACGCCGGGAACAGCCCGAGTTGTCTGCGGCATCGTGCCGATCGTGCACCAGGAGACGCCCAGAGACACCGCGAGGCTCGTCATCCACAAGAGGAGAACGTCCGCGCCCAACCCGAAGACGGCGCTGAGCGCGACCGCGATCGCTCCTACTGCGTAGGGCAACGCTCCGACGATCGCGGCTGCGAAGCGCTTCCGGAGTGTGAGCAGGTAGTGCGGCCCGTCAGCGAGGACGATGAGCCCCGCCACCGCCGTCGGCAGGAGACTCGCATCCGTCTGTCCGAGTGTGAGCCAGACTGCGCTCGCAACCGTTGCGAGCAGGGCGAACGCCATCGATGTGAGCAGGACCGCGGAGCTCGAGAGCGCCTCGTCGACACGGAGGTTCAGGCGTGTGCCGGCGACGATCCTGCCGTCCATCGCAAAGGCGCGGGCGCAAGCGGCTGCGATCACGCCGATGCTCGTGACCACGGTGAGGCTCGCGAACTCACGGAGCGGCAGGACGTGACTGCTGGACAGCGTGAACAAGAAGAACGCTGCGGACCAGGACCCTTGGTCCACGAGTCGGAGGATCACGTTGCTCCGTGCGGCGGCCTGGACCCGATCCCAGATCATCATGCTTCGCGCCGCATCCGAGCACGGGCGAGGAGGGCCCGCTCCATGTCGCTCAGGCGTTCGTTGGTCCAGGTGTTGCTCGGCAGCCGCGGCTGCTCTGATGCTCGGAGGACGGCGTCCGCGACGGCGTCCGGATCGTCCGCGGTGCCGGCGGGGATGCGTGCACCGGATGCACCAGCGTAGGTGAGGACAGCATCAGCGCCCGTGCCGGCGAACACGACGACCGGCAGCCCGACGGCCGTTGCCTCACCGACGACCCCCGAACCGCCCTCACGGGCGGAGAGATGCACGAGGACGTCCGCCGCCTGCATCTCTGCGATCACCCGACCCCGATCTACCTGCCCGAGGAAGCTGACCCGATCAGCCACACCCAGGGCGTGGGCGAGGTCCAGGAGGTGATTGCCGAGACCAGGTGCCGGTTTGCCGGCGATCGTCAGACGTGCCGCCGCCAAGGCTGGACGGGTCAGCGCCGCTATCGCGAGCTCGAAGCGTTTCAGGGGGACGAGGTGCCCGACACACAGCAGCCGCAGGCCTTGTCCGTCGGCCTTTGGGCGTTCGGGCTGTTGGCTCGGCTTAATCGGACGTGTGTTCGGGAACACGGTCGCCGCACTGCCGTCGGACTCGAGCCGAGCGGCCAGGATCGGAGACGTGACGAGTGACAGGTCCACACGTCGCCCCGTTCGCCGTGCGCACCACGTGCTCAGCAGGTCCCGAAGCCGTTGGACGAGGTAACGCTTCCGCCAGTCCCTCGGGCGAGGCTCGTAGCGGTACGCATCCGCGCGTCCGGTCGAACCGACAGGGCCCCACACGGTTAACGCAGGGCCACGGAGCCACGTGATCGGCGCGGGGAGCAGCTCGCTCGCGAACGTCACGTGCCGGGCGAGCAGGACCTCGTCACGACGAGCGACACGTCGTACTGCCCGTGGCGTCAGCCAGCCCCAGACGATGTGCTCGAGGCGGGTGAGGCGATGGTGCCGCAGGACCTTGAGCGCTCGGTGCTCGGGCGGAGCCACGACCGTCAAGCGGCTGATGTCACGTCGTTCGCTCCGCAGCTGATCCAGTGTGGCTCTGCGCGACCGCTCGTTCATCACCGCGATGATCCGCAGATCCTCGTCACCCGCTATCTCGAGCCACGTCGTCAGGTACTCCCAACCGATGGTCGGCTCACTCGGGAGCCGCGGGTCGCAGGCGAACGCAGTGATCACGACGGTGTTCGCCCGGACCGCACTCATCTGCGACTCCGAACCAGAGCGGTGCTGTAGGCGGCGAAGCGCCGAGCGGATTCCGATCGCGGTCCCTTCAGCAGCGCCGCGAGTACCGCTCGGGAAGCAAGGCCAGCGGCGACGACGGCGGTCCAACGCTGTGTCGAGGCTCGACCGTGGGCCAGGCTCGAGGCGTGGAACTCCCGCAGGTTCAGGACCCAAGCGGAGTTGACCGTACCGTCGCGATGTCCGTCGCTGGCACCGACCATGTGTTCAGCCCGCGCTTCAGGTAGCAGCCAGATGTCGTGCCCGGACCGGCGGGCACGGAAGCAGAACTCGACGTCCTCGGCGTACATGAACCACCGCTCGCTGAGGCCACCGAGGCGGACCCAGACGGCGCGGGAGAACAGGAGGCAGGCGCCCGTCGCCCATTCGACGTTGGTCGGCTTCGTGACCTGATCCGGCAGCAGGTAGTGTCCCTGGGCCCACTGCGCCGAGCGTCCGAGCCGCGAAAGGCCACTGTAGTGGGTGAGCATCCTCCACGTCGTCGGCATCCAACCCGCCGACAAGATGCGCTGAGGAGCGGGCTGCTCGATGAAGGGAGCGAACACGGAGTCCGGGTCGCGTCGAGCAGCGTCGAGCAGGAGGGTCACGCTCGTCGAGGAGATGATCGCATCCGGGTTGAGGAGCATGACGAACGACCCGCGTGACCGCTCGACTCCGAGGTTCACCCCCTTCGCGAACCCGAGGTTGCCCCCGCTCTCGACGACGAGCACGTGTGGATGCGCCTGGCGGACCAGCTGAACGGTCTCGTCGCTGGACCCGTTGTCGACGACGACGATCTCGATGGAGGGGTCGGTCCCCAACCCGTCGAGCGCTGCGCCGACGACGTGCGCGCTGTTGTAGGTGACGAGCACCACTGAGAGTTCCGGCAGCCCCTCGTGATCGGCCTCAGACATCCTGTCCCTCGTCCCTGCGTCGTGATCGGCGCTCCGTCGCCGGTACTCCAGCGACGACTGCAAACGGCTGGACGTCCTTCGTCACGAGTGCGCCGGCAGCGACGACGGCGCCGTCACCGATGGTCACGCCGCGGAGGACGGTGGCACCTGCACCGATCCACACATCATCGCCGACGACGATCGGGGCTCGCCGTGACCCCTGCTGTCGTATCGGGGTGTCGGCGTCGTCGAAGACGTGGTCCTCGCTGATGAAGGTCACGTTGGGTCCCAGCAGGCAGTCCCTTCCGATCGTCACTCCTCCCTGCCCCCAGAGGAGGTTGCCGGAGCCGACCGCAGTCCGGTCACCGACCCGGATGTGCTCGCCGGGTTCGCTGATGACGCCACTTGCCAGCAGCCGGGCGTTGGGTCCGACTGTGACGTTCTCCCCCAAGCTGATGCCGGAGCGGCTGAAAGCCTCGATGACCACGCCTTCACCCAACGCTGTGCCCGCTCCGAGCGTGACCTGCGCCCGGCCGCGTATCCGGACCCCCGGACCGCGGAACAGCAGCACTGCAGCGCTTCCTCGGCGTGGCAGCGACAGTCCCCGTACGAGTTCGACTGCGCGACGGAGCGCGAACTGTTGCAGCGCGGACACCGGCAGATCCGCCGGAAGCGGTCGTCCTCGGAGGCGTTCGTAGAGTCGTGCGAGAACGGGCATGTCACTTCTCCGTCGTGGCGCGCGCTGCCGCGACGACGCCGGACCAGCTCGATCGCTGCCGATCAGTGTCGGTCAGGGGAGGCTTCTGATGGTCAGTGTCCAGTTCGAGCCTGATGTGTTCAGCAACGGCATCCACGTCGTTCGAGTCCACGAAGGTCGCATCTCCCGCGAGCGTCTCGCGGAAGACAGGCCGATCGCTCACCAAGACCCGGGCTCCGAGGTTGGCCGCCTCGATCGGGGGGAGCCCCCAACCCTCGTCGAGCGAGAGGAACAGCATGAGCCGGCAGTGCTCGTAGAGCCACCGCAGCTCGTCGTCGGCGACGCCTCCGACGAACCGGACAGAGCCAGCTGACTCGGCCTCCCGTGCGCTGCTCGACAGCGCTTCCGAGCGGCCGGAAGGTTCGCCGACCACCACGAGCGGAAGGTCGCAGGTCACTCGGCCCGAGGCCACCGCCGCCTCGATCGTCGTCGAGAGGTTCTTGCGGACGTTCAGGCGTCCGACCGTGAGCAGGAACTGCCCGGCGAGCAATCCGTCGACGGGGCGCGACGGCGCGTCGTGTCGCATGGCACGGGAGATCCCGAGGCCGGTCGGGACGATCTGATGTGCACGTGGATTGTGCTCGCGGATGCGGCGGGTCTCGGTCGAGGAGCTCGTCAGGACACGATCAGCGCGCGGTAGCAGTGCGGGGATGAGTGAGAGGTAAGCGCGCTCCAGCCGCGTGAACCAGGACGGATTGCTCTGGAAAAGCACGTCGTGCACGAACACAGCGGATCGAGCAGCACCGAAGAGCGGCGTGAAGTTCTGACTCACCACGAGGTCCCCACCGACGCGACGAGCGAGGACCGGCAAGGCGATTGCGGCTGCGAGCAGGTGGACCGGCGCCCGGGTGCCTCGCACTTCCACGGTCGGATGGTCCAGCTGCACCGCCGCTCGATCTCGACGAGGCACGAGAACGGTGAGCTGGTCCTCCGGGTGGAGTCGTCCCCAGGCGCGGATGATCTCCTTGACCACCATCCGGCCTGACGGGGGGCCGTTCAGCAGCCAGTACCCATCGATGACGACCTTCACGATCGGCTCTTCCTCCGCACCTTCTCCAGGAGGTCCGAGTAGCCAGCGCTCACGCGCTGCCACGTGTAGACAGCGCCCGCCCGCTCTCGGGCACCCCTCACGAGACGTTCGCGCAACGCTCGATCGTCCAGGACTCGTCGGATCTCGGAAGCGATGACGCCCGGCTGCGGTGGGACGAAAAGTCCGTTGTCCTGCAACACCTCGCGGTTGAAGACGGTGTCCCGGGCTACCGTTGCGGCCCCGGAGGTCATCGCTTGCACCAACGCGGGGTTCGTGCCGCCGACACTGTGGCCGTGGAAGTACGCGCCGGCCTCACGCCAGAGCCGATGGAGGAGCGCGTCGTCACGGACGTGTCCGAGCCAGTGGATCCGCTCGTGCTCCCGACTCAGCGAGGCAGCGGCATCGTCGAGCGCGCCGCCGTAGCCCGACGATCCGACGAGCACGACGTCGTGATCGGCAGCCAGTTCGAGAGCGGCGGCGAAGAACTCCTCGACCGAGTTCTCCGGCACGAACCGCGCGACGAAGAGCACGTACTCACCCGGTCGGAACGGATTCGTCGCCGAGTCTGAGATCGAGGGCTCTCCTCCGTAGGGGATGAAGGTGCTCGAGCGTCCGAATCGATCGCGCCAGAAGTCGCCGAGTGCACGGGCATCGACCACGAGCGCCGTACCGAACTTGGCCGTGAACCAAGCTCCGAGACGGAATACTGTCCGCGCGAGTCGACCCCACTTCGCGCGTTCCCATTCAATGCCGTCCACGTTGACGACGGTCGGCACACCGCGGGCGGCGAGGAGAGGAAGCCAGAAGCCGTTCGCCACGTTCATGACGAGCGCAACGTCAGGACGCCGGATTGCCGCATGGAGGGCGGCCGTGAGCCCGAAGGTGAGCGTGCTGATCGACCGTCGTTCGATACCAGGGGTGTCGATCCGCTCGATCCGTGGGTCCGCTTCGACGCCTTCTCGTGGAAGGCCCCCGCGTCCGTAGACCGTGACGTGCCAGCCGTCATCAGCGAGACGAGGTGCAACATGGCGCACCGCCGTCTCGAATCCTCCGTAGTGGCTCGGGTAACCCCTGGTGCCGATGATCGCGACGGATCGCGCCCTTGTTGTCCGCAACGGTCCCCTCAGTTCCGCGGCTTCTTCCGGTAGCGGCCGCGCGCAACAGGATGACCATAACAAACGTGAGGCTTTCGCTCACCACGACGAGGCGAAGGTTGTCGCTGACGGCTGGAGGACACGAAGACGGTTCCGACGCAGTCGAAACGGAGGACACCGCGCCTCACGCGGGACATGAGGGACCGTAGGATTGCCCTCATGTCCGACCAGCCCGAGTCGCGACGCACTGCTGTACGCCGGGGGAACAGGGCCCGGACCGTGCTGTGGATCGTGCTCGCCGTCGTCCTTCTGCTGATCCTCGCTGTCGCATGGGTGGGGGTGCGAGGCGCGCTCGCGAAGGGTCACCTCGAGCGCGCTGTGGTTGATGTGAGCACCCTGCGGTCGCAGCTGGGGAACGCTGACACGGCCAAGGCTCAACGAACCGCGGAGCATCTGCAGAGCGAGGCGTCGGCGGCGCGGTCGCTCACCGGCGATCCGGTCTGGAGCGCTGCCCAGTACGTTCCGTTCTTCGGAGCCAACCTCCGCGCGGTACGTGGCGTCTCGGTCGTCGTCGACGACGTGGCATCTGGAGCTGTCAGTCCGGTGGCCGACGTCATCGGGGGCCTGAGTACGGACGCGTTCACGCCGAAGGGTGGCAAGGTCGACCTCGATCCGTTGGTGAAGGCGCAGCCTGCTGTTGCTCGGGCAGCGAAGACCGTGGCGCGGGCCGAACGCGATGCGAGTGCGATCGACACCAGCGACACACTCTCTCCGGTCACGTCCGCGGTGAACCAGCTGCGGAACGCGCTGCGCTCGGCGTCCGACGAGGTGGACACCGCTGATCGCGTGGTGCAGCTCGCGCCGGCCATGCTCGGCAACGAGGGCGAGCGGAACTACGTCCTGCTGTTCCAGAACAACGCCGAGCTGCGCGCTGGCGGGGGTATCCCGGGGGCCGTGGCGCTCCTGAAGGTGCAGGACGGTGCGATCTCGCTCGGCGACCAGGCGGCCGGATCGTCGTTCGGCCCCTACGACGAGTCCGTCCTGCCGCTCGACCCAGGGACTCGAACGCTGTACGGCGAGATCACCGGACGCTACATGCAGGACGTGACGCTCACGCCCCGCTTCGACCTGTCCGCGGAACTCACTCGCGAGATGTGGAAGCAGAAGTTCGGGCAGCAGGTCGACGGCGTCCTTGCGGTCGATCCGGTGACGTTGAGCTACATCCTGCGGGCGACCGGGCCGGTGCAGCTCCCGACCGGTGACAGGCTCACAGCCGACAACGCGGTGCAGTTCCTGCTCAGCGACGTGTACGCAAAGTACCCCGACCCGAGCGTGCAGGACCTCTTCTTCGCGTCGGCCGCCAGCGCGGTCTTCGACAAGGTGTCGACCGGGTCGTTCGACGCAAAGCAGTTCGTCAGCGCTTTGACGCAGGGAGAACAGGAAGGTCGCCTCCGGCTGTGGAGCGCGACGAAGGCCGAGCAGGCGCAGCTCGAGGGCACACCGCTCGCGGGCGACCTGCCGGTCGCGACGACGTCGCTCCGACAGTTCGGTGTCTACCTCAACGACGGCACGGCCTCGAAGATGGACTACTACCTCGAGAAGACGGTGTCCGTCGGCGCCTCGGTCTGCCGCGCAGATGGCCGCCCGACCTCTGCGGTCGAGGTAACGATCACGAACAGCGCTCCAGCCGACGCTGCAACGAGCCTGCCCGAGTACGTGACCGGTGGCGGGCTCTCGGGAACGGCGCCCGGCAAGATCAAGACGCTGGTCGCAGTCTACGCCCCTGAGGGATCGATCTACCTCGGCTCGACGCAGGACGGCAGGCAGGCTCCCGTGCAGACCGTGATGGACGGCGAGCACCCGGTCGTCCAGCTTCAGACGCTGCTCGCCCCCGGCGAGAGCACGACGTTCCGGGTCGCGTTCCTCGGTGATCAGAAGGAAGCGAAGGCTGCAGTCGACGTCCTGTCGACGCCGGGAGCCAAGCAGAGCAAGGTGCTGCCGTTGCGGTTCGACTGCGCGGACCCGACGCCGGCCGACTGAGAGCAGCGCGGACCGTACGGCGAGTCCGCCCCCCGGTGGTGGATGTAGGCGTCGTGTTTATCCGCCTGGCGCGACCGCAGGTCTCCCCAGAATGGGGGTGCCGAGCGTTCCTGAGAGATTCGATCACATGAACGAGCGTGGTCAGATGAGGCCTGCAGGTTGCAGGACGTGTTGACAGCATGGGTCCTGAACTGGGGTTTTCGCATTTCGATCGGATTCTGTGACCGGGGAGCATCGGCGATCGGAGTCCTGCGCATGCGGCCGTCGAGCTGACATTTGCGAAAACTTTCGTCTCAGGTGGCAACATCCTGAGGATTCCGGATAGATTGAGGGAACTTCGCCATAGCGACCGCTTGCTCCTTCGCGGCACGTTCCAGGGGGGAGTGCCAACGGGCTCTGGGTGTCAGGGTCTGCAGGATCAGATCTTTAGGGGAAACACTTCATGAAGAAGCTCATCGCCGCTGCCCTCATCGCGGGTGCAGCCTTCGTCGCGGTCCCGACCGCGGCCAACGCCGCCACCGGGTACGCCCCGCAGTCGGCCGGGACCGTCTCGGGCACCCTTGCCCCCGGCGGCACCGCGGTCGCTTCGTTCTCCAATGGCGTCTTCACGCCCAACGAGACCGTCCGCGTCCAGGTCACCGGCGCCGGTGCCGTCACGCTCGGCGCGCTGCCCGTCACCACGGTGTCGAAGGACTACACGGCCACGTCGACCGGTGCGCTCACCGTCCGCGTGACGTTCCCGGCCGGCGGTTCGGGCACCTACAACCTGACCGCCACCGGCGCCACCTCGGGCGTGCCCGGAACCGGCTTCTTCACCATCGCTCCGGCTGGTGCGGCGGGCACCGTCGGCTCGACCGGCGGCTCCGGCACCCCCGGCCAGCTCGCCTTCACCGGTGGCACCATCTCGACGCTCGGCCTCTGGGCTGCTGGCGGTGCCATCGCCCTCGGTGGTGGCCTGCTGGTCGTCCGCAAGTCGGTCCGTCGTCAGCGCGACGCCGCCTGAGTGCAGCTCGACTGAACCGAACGGAACCCCCGGCGCCTCGGTGCCGGGGGTTCCGTCGTGTCCGGAGCCGAGGACGGAGCCAGAGCGGATGCCGAGGTTGGCTCCGGGGGGAGTGGCTCGGATCAGGTGACGAGGAGGGCGACCGCCACGACGGCGATCACGGCGAGCGGCGCGACGATCCAGAGCCACCACGGGAACATCGAGGGCTGCTGGTAGGGACGAGGCTGCTTCCGATTCGGGTTCGGGTCCATGCGCTGACAGTAGGTCGCAGAGTGGCGGAATGGTCCGAATTTCTCCAGATCTTCATGCAGCGTCGCGTGGAAGTCCATGAGCCGCACTCACGCGAGCTCGGCCGAGCACCACGACCCCCACCAGCACCCCCAACACCGCCCCGGAGGTGTTCGCCACCACGTCGTCCACCGACGCGAACCGCGCCGGCAGGAACAACGCCTGCACCGTCTCGATCGCGCAGCTCGCCAGGAACCCGCCGAGCATGCCGACCCACCACGCCCGCGCCCCGAACAGCAGCAGCACGAAGAACCCGAACGGCACGAAGAAGACCACGTTCGCCGTGAACTCGACCGCGTCGTACCCGAGCCACCCCGGCGCCCCGAGCCGTTGCCCCACCGCGATCGCCCGCACCAACAACGGGTGGATCCCGCCGTCGACGGGGGAGCCTGCCGTCGCCACGAGCACCACCAGGAGCGCGTAGACGGCCGCGAGCGTCCACGCCACCCGACGAGACCGTCCCGACGCGTGGGCGGCCCGGTGCCGCGCGTGCAAGGCCGCGTCGGCGAGCGACCCGATCGCGACCCCGACGAGTCCCGCGAGCGCGACGGACCGGAACCGCCCACCCGGCGTCGACGACTGCGCCGCCAGGGCCCCGGCGACCACCAGCACGACGACCGCGCTCACCAGCGCGCGTCGACGCACCCCCTCCGGCCTGGAGGCCCTGCTCGCCCCCGCCAGCAGCACCGGCAGCAGGGCGGTCACCAGGGTCACCCCGATCGCCGTCACGAACCCGTCGCCGAGGGCCAGGGTGCCGTGCCCGAGCGCGCGCAGCGCGCCCACGACGTGCAGCAAGGCGGACCGCACGCGGTCCGCCAGGCCGGGCACGAACAGGACCGCGCCCACGAGCACGACCGCAGCGATCATCCCGCTGCGCACGATCGTGGTCCTGGTCGCGGTGTCCATCGGGATCGACGGTAGTGGGCCGTGCCTCCCGGCCGGACGAGACGCGAGGACGACTCGAGAATGCGACCGAAGCAGTTCATCCACGAAACGAGTACCCCGATCATCCCCCTGTACCCCGTTCTCATGTCCCCCTGGCCCGGAAATCCGGGGCTGTCCCCCGACGCGCATGCACGAAACCCGTGAAAGGGCGGGCATCGCTGGCGTGACCGGGGGACGTTCTCGTACGGTTGTCCCGTCAGCAGATGTACCCCGGATCGCGAAGGAGAGCGACATGAGCACCACGGTCACCACCGACACCCGCGAGGTCACCCTCGACACCGAGACGGTCGACGTCATCGCGATCCTCGAGGCCGAGGCAGAGCACTCGGGCCGCGCGGCGCGCGCCAAGACCACCTGGACGCAGGAGGACGACGGCGAGTGGATCGCCAACTACGGCGGCTACTTCGGCGGCAGCGTCGACAAGCGTGACGGCCGCTACGTCGCCTCCGACACCTTCGGCCTCGTCGTCGGCGACTTCGCCACCCTCGAAGAGGCCCAGGCCAAGCTCGCGGACCAGCTCCACGTGATGCTGCCGTCCGTCATCCGTCCGGTCGCGTAGTGCCCGACGACCATCCGGCGCCGACCGCGGTCGGCACCACCAGCCAGACCAGCACGATCAGCTCGACCCGAACGATCAGCGCCACCCGAACCACCAGCACCGTCCAGCACCACAGCAGCACGAGGAGCACCACCATGAGCACCAGCGTCGCCAACAGCCACCAGGCCGAGGTGACCGTGGACACGGCGACAATCGAGGTCATCACCGGCATCGCTGCCGGCGTCGTGTCCCCCGACGCACCGGCCCGGGCGCACGTCGTCTGGTCCGAGGCCGACACGGGGCTCTGGGCGGCGAACTACGGGGGCTACTACGGCGGCGTGATCGACCAGCAGGGCGCGCACTTCTTCGTCTCCGACACCTTCGGGCAGTACGTCGGCGACTTCCGCTCGCTGCACGAGGCCCAGGACCGCCTGGCCGAGCGCCTGCACGACCTGCTGCCGGACGTGCGCCGCACGCTCTGACCGCACCACGATCCGACCAGGAGGCCCGGATCACCTCCGCCACACGGCGGACGTGATCCGGGCCTCCCGTCATTGCGTGCACATCACGATCGCCGACCGGCATGGCTCGGCGGCGCACCCCCAGTTCGAGGAGGGTCCCCCACACTGGGGACCACTGTTGCCCCCCTCGACACTCAGAGTCCTGCCAGGATCGGGACGACGCCACTGACGGTCCCTCATGCACGGACCGTCACGTCAGTTCGGCGTCAGCATCGTCTCGACCCGAAAGTGACTCATGCTGCCTGTGCACCAGGGCACCCGTGTGCCCGGACGCGTCCACGCGCGCCCACGACCCGGTATCCGTACCGTCGCCATGCTCGGCGTCGCCCTGCTCGGCGCCGTCGGCGTGACGCAGGCAGTCGTCGCCGATCCGGCCGCTGCTGCGACGGCGCTGTCGTGCGACCAGAACACGCTCTACGCGATCAACACGGCGCAGAACCAGCTCGCCGCGATCGACGCGACCACCGGTGCCGTGACGAACGTGACCCGGATGGACCCGGCCGACAACGCCCTCGCGGTCGCCCGCAACGGTGTCGCCGCCTACGCCGCGGTGAACAACGGCAACACGATCACCTCGTACGACGCGGTCAACGGCGTCCGGAACCCCGACGTCACCAACGCGGACCCGAGCGGCAACCACCAGCTGCTCCGCGGCGCGATCAACCCGGCGACGGGCATCTACTACTACGCGAGCGGCGCCAACCCCGCCTACCTCGGCGCCTATGACACGAAGACCGGCACGAAGATCGGCCAGGTCGGCACGATCGGCAACCTGCTGACGGGCAAGAACGGCGACATGGCGTTCAGCACCCGCGGTCTGCTCTTCGTGGTGACCGGCAACCAGATCCGCCGCGTGGACGGCGACACGGTCCCGACCACGGCCGGCACCACGGCGCTCACCAGCACGCTCGTCGCGACGCTGCCCATCGACGCGAGCACCGCCGGCAGCCCGGGCATCGGCTTCTCCGCCGACGGCTACCTGTTCGCGTCGGTCGGGTCGACGGTCTACAAGATCGACCCGGGTTCCGGCAAGCAGGTCGGTGACCCGGTGACCATCGCCGGTGGCTACACGCCGAGCGACCTCGCCACGTGCAACTACGCCAACACGCTCTCCGCGCAGTCGAGCGTCGACCACCGCTGGGCGTCAGGTGACCAGTTCGCCCTCGAGGTCACCGGCGGCGGCGTCAGCACCGGCAACACCGCGACCACGGCGGACTCCACCGACGGCGTGCAGTCGCAGAAGGCCGGCGCGGTCCTGACCACGCCGAAGAACCGGTACACGGCGACGCAGAAGGCAGCCGGCACGACCGACCTCGCGAACTACGCGACGACCTGGCGCGCCGAGAACATCAACTCGGGTGCGGTGATCGCCCAGGGCGACGGCAACACGGCCGCCTTCGACTTCCCCGCGGCCACGAGCGCCGACGGTACCGACGTCGTCGTCACGTTCGCCAACACCGTGAAGGCCACGCACGTCGCGACCACCGCCGACACCGCGACCACGACCTCGGGCACCGCCGTGACGAAGAGCGCCGCCGACGGTGTGCTCGCGAACGACAGCGGCACCGGCCTGAGCGTCGTCTCGAACACGCAGCCCGCGCACGGCTCCGCGACGGTCCGTCCCGACGGCTCGTACACCTACACGCCCGCCGCGGGCTTCTCCGGCACCGACTCCTTCACCTACACGGCGAAGGACTCCTCCGGGCAGACCGCGACGAGCACCGTCACCGTGACCGTCACGCCGAAGGGCACCGACGACGCCTTCTCGGTGCGCGCCGGCGGGACCGCGTCCGCGGACGCAGCCAACGGCCTCCTGGCCAACGACGGCGGCAGCGACCTGACCATCACGAGCCACACCGACCCGACGCACGGCACCCTCGAGCTCGGGAAGGACGGGTCCTACCGGTACACCCCGGCACCCGGCTTCTCGGGCACCGACTCCTTCACCTACACGGCGACCGACGGCAACGGCGCCACCACGACCGCGACCGTCACCGTGACGGTCACGCCCGCGGCGGCCGCCGACTCGATCACCGTGACCGCCGGTGGGCCGACCACGGTCGGCGCTCCGGGCCTGCTCGGCAACGACCAGGGCACCGACCTGACCGTCACCGGATCGACCCAGCCCGCGCACGGCACGGTCACCGTCGGGTCGGACGGCTCGTACACGTACACCCCGGCCGACGGCTACTCGGGCAACGACTCCTTCGACTACACCGTCACCGACGGCAACGGGAAGTCCGACACCGTCACCGTGACCGTCCTCGTGCGCCCTGCCGCGAACGACGACACCCTGACCACGCGCGCCGGTGAGACCCTCACCACCACCACGCGCCAGGACGGCCTGCTCGGCAACGACCGCGGCACCGGCCTGACGGTCACCGGGAACACGCAGCCGGCCCACGGTGCGCTCACGCTGAACCCCGACGGCACCTACTCCTACGTGCCCGCCACCGGGTTCTCCGGCACGGACACCTTCCAGTACACGGTCACCGACGCCGCCGGCACCGTCGCGACAGCCACCGTCACCGTCGTCGTGCCGCCGACCGCGAAGGACGACACCGCGTCGACCGCAGCGAACACCCCGGTCACCGTCGACGTGCAGCGCAACGACCTCGGCACCAGTCTCGGCACCCAGATCGCGACGCAGCCCGCACACGGCACCGCGGCGGTCGACGACCAGGGCCGGATCGAGTACCGCCCGACCACCGACTGGTCCGGCACGGACACCCTGACCTACCAGGTCGTCGACAAGAGCGGACGCAGCTCGGCCCAGGCGACCGTCACGATCACCGTCGCGCCGATCGCGCGGTCGGACGATGCCTCGACCACCGCCGGCACCCCGGTCACCGTCCCCGCGTCGACCCTGCTCCGCAACGACTCCGGCGCCGGCCTGACCGTCACCGGTGTGAGCCGGGCGACCGACGGCACCGTCGCGCTCGACGCGGACGGCAACGCCGTGTACACCCCGGCCGACGGCTTCTCGGGCACCGGCACCTTCTGGTACGACGTGCGCGACGCCTCCGGCGGAACGGCGTCCTCGTGGGTCGTCGTCATCGTCGGACCGCAGGCGACCGCCGACACCGCGACCGTCCCGGCGTCCACCACGCTGACCGTCGGCGAGGCGAAGGGCGTGCTGGCGAACGACCAGGGCACCGGCCTGACCGCGACGCTCGACGAGGAGCCGCTGCACGGCACGGTCGACCTGGCCGCCGACGGCTCGTACACCTACACGCCGACCGCCGACTGGTCGGGCTCGGACCGCTTCACCTACACGGCGACGGACTCGTCCGGTCAGAAGAGCACCGGTCTCGTGACGATCACGGTCACGCCCCGCACCGAGGACGACCGGATCCGCACCGCGGCCGACCAGCCCGTCACGGTGACCTCGGGTGACCTGACCGGCAACGACCACGGCTCCGGGCTCACCGTCACCTCGGTCGGGCAGCCGAGCGCCGGCACCGTCGTCCTGAACGCCGACGGCACGATCACGTACACCCCGGCTCCGGGCACCTCGGGCACGGCGACGTTCCCGTACGGGGTCACCGGCGCGAACGGCAACACGGCCGAGGGCACCGTCACGGTGACGATCACGCCCGTGGTCGTCGCGAACGACGCCGACGCCACCGCCGACGGCACCCTCGTCGTGCCCGCAGACAAGGGCGTGCTCGCGGGGGCGACCGGCACCGACCTCGCGGTCACCGACAACACCGACCCGGGCCACGGCACGGTCGAGGTCGGCAAGGACGGCTCGTACACGTACACGCCCGAGCCGGGGTACTCCGGCAAGGACACCTTCGACGTGACGATCACCGACGGTTCCGGGAACACCACCACCGGTACCGTCACGATCACCGTCGCACCGAAGGCCGTCGACGACGCCGTGACCACCACGACGGACACCCCGGTCGACGTCCCCGTCCTGCGGAACGACAAGGGCACCGCGCTCCGGGTGACCGGGGTCGGCACCGCCGCGAACGGGACCGTCCGCACCACCGACACCGGCGTGACCTACACGCCCGCAGCGGGCTGGTCCGGCACCGACACCTTCACCTACACGGTGACGGACGGCACCGGCTCGACCGCCACGGCGACGGTCACGGTCACGGTCACCCCGACCGCCGGCGACGACGTCCTGCAGACGCCCGCGAACACCTCGCTCGCGATCTCGCCGGAGACCCTCACCGGCAACGACACGGGCTCCGGCCTCACCGTCACGGGTGCGACCGAGCCGCGCCACGGCACCGTCACGAAGGCGGCCGACGGCACGCTCGTCTACACGCCCACCACGGGCTGGTCGGGCACCGACACCTTCGCGTACACGGTCACCGACGCCTCCGGGCAGACCGCGACCGCCACGGTGACGGTCCTGGTCGGCGCCGTCGCGACCCCCGACCAGGGCACCACGACGACGAACGGCACGCTGACCGTCCCCGCTGAGCGCGGTGTGCTCGCCGACGACTCCGGCACCGGACTCACGGCGACGCTCGACCGGAAGCCGCAGCACGGCACGGTCGACCTGGCGAAGGACGGCTCGTACGTCTACACGCCGGCGGAGGACTTCTCCGGCACGGACACCTTCACCTACACGGCGACCGACGCCGAGGGGCAGACGTCCACCGGCCTCGTCACCATCACGGTCACCCCGACCGCGGGCGCCGACGCGGCACGCACCACCGCCGGCACGCCGGTCACGGTGCGCGGTCCGGGCGTGCTCGGCAACGACCGCGGCTCCGCACTCCGTGTCGCGTCGGTCGGCCGTGCGCAGCACGGCACCGTGACGATCGCCGCCGACGGCACGTTCGTCTACACGCCCGAGGCCGGCTTCTCCGGCGTGGACACCGTCACCTACGAAGTGGTCGACGCCGAGGGGCAGCACGCCGAGGCCCTCGTCACCATCACGGTCGGGATCGCCGCCGCCGACGACAGCGCCAGCACGGTCGCCGGCACCGCGATCGCCCGTGACGCGCAGCACGGCCTGCTCGGCAACGACCGAGGGACCGGCCTGACCGCCGCCCTCGACCGGGGGCCCGCGCACGGCACCGTCACGGTCCGCCCCGACGGCTCGTACGTCTACACGCCCACGACCGGGTTCACCGGCACCGACCGCTTCACCTACACGGTGACCGACGCGTCCGGGCAGACGACGACGGCGACCGCGGTCATGACGGTCGTCGCGGCCGCCACCGCCACGGACGACTCGGCGGTCGGTGCGGTCGACCACCCGGTCACCATCCGTCCGATCGACAACGACCACGCCAGCGGCGGAGCGCACTTCGTGCCGTCGACGCTGCACCTGGTCGACCCCGCCAGCGGTGCGCCGACCGACCGGGTCGTCGTGCAGGGCATGGGGACCTGGCAGGTCCAGGACGGGACGGTCGTGTTCACCCCCGAGCACGGCTGGGCAGCGCGCACCTCGATCGACTACACGGTGCTCGACAGCGCCGCGCAGATGGTCCGCGCCACCATCGAGGTGTCCTTCCCGACCGGCCTCGCCGCCGCGGCGCACATCGCGAAGCTCGCCTTCACCGGCACGACCGGACTCGTCGGGCTCGGCCTGGCGGCCGTCGCGATGGTCCTGGCCGGGCTGTTCCTGGTGGTCCGACGCCGGGGTGGCGGCGCCACGGTCGTGACGGGGACGCGCCGCCGCAGCGGGTCCTGACGACAGCACCACACGAACGGGACGGGAGGCCCGGACCACGTCAGCCGACAGGCGCACGTGATCCGGGCCTCCCGTCCGTCGTCCGTGGTCGCGACCCGACGTCGGGTCGCCGTGTCCTCGGGTCGCCCATTCGTCGGGTCGCAGTGTCCTCCGGTCAGGGGAGCGGTCCGTGGCGCGCAGCGCTCACCTGATCGGCTCGATGAGCTGCGGGCCGTCGTTGCGCACGCTGTTCACCGCGCGGGAGACCTCGTACTGCTCGAGCCCGGCCGCGACCGCGAGCGACTCGTGGTCGAGCAGCGCGAGCAGGTCGTCGGAGCCGAGGTCCCCGTCGAGCCAGTCGCCGTAGCCGTCCGGGGTGAGGAAGGCGGGCATCCGGTCGTGGACCTCACCGGGGGCGACGTGCGCGTCGCGGGTGATGATCGCGAGCGACAGCCGCCACTTCTCCGGGTCGTCCTCGGGCTTCATCGGATCCGGCCAGGCGCTCACGATGCCCGCCATCGCCAGCGCACCGCCGGGTTCGTGGACGAAGTGGGGTTCCTTGCCGTCCTCGCGGACGACCCACTCGTAGTAGCCGAGGGCGGGCACGATGCAGCGGTTCGTCGCGAACGCCCGCTTGAACATGCCGCTCGTCGCCACCGTCTCGATGCGGGCGTTGATCGGCTTCGGCCGCTGCTTCCGGAAGTCCTTCGCCCAGCTCGGCACGAAGCCCCAGCTGATCTGCGGGAGCTCGCGCTGCCCGTGGCGCTGCCGTACGGCGTACACGGGGTCGGTCGGTGCGACGTTCCAGCTCGGGGCGAGGCCGGCGTGCACCTCGCCCGTCTCCTCGTCGACGTGCTCGGTGCGCGCGGCGAGCTCACCCACGAGCTCGGGCAGCAGATCGGCCGTGGTGTCGGAAACGACGAACCTTCCACACATGCGCCCAGTGTGCCCGGCGCTGCCGACAGTGGTGCGAGGCCGCGGCGGTCACTCGTCCGGCAGGCGGACCGTCGACCCGTGCGGGTGCCGACGCCAGAGCGGACGGTGCTTCGGGGTCGGTGTAGCCGTGTCGAGCGCCGCGAGGCGGGCGCGTTCGGCGGTGCCGAGCTGCCGGACCATGTTCGGCAGCGTGAAGAGGTACACGAAGGGCCAGAGGACGACGAAGACCTCGACCTGCCCGGAGACGAGCGCCGCGAGCCCGCCGGAAGCCGCGCCCACCAGGAGTGGACCCAGCCGTGAGAGCCGTCGCACCAGGCCCTGTTGCAGCAGCGGGACGTCGTGCAGGACGTCCTCGCGGTCCTCGGGCGCGACAGGCTGCGCCCGCCGGCCGATGTAGGGCTGCACCGACCACCGGACGGACAGCTGCCGGTCGGGTCGGACCTGCCGGTCGTCGATGCCTCGTTCGGGCCTCGGCTCGCGAGCGGTCGGGAAGCACGAGTACGCGATCGCGAGGACACCGAGTGTGGCGAAGGTGACGGCGGCGATGGGCCGGAGGGGGCCCGGTCCGGCCCAGTCCCAGGTCAGCTCGGTCGCGACGAGCACCACGAGTGCGATCGCAGCGATCCCGGCGGCGATCCAGAGGGCACGGCGCACACGACCGCGGTCGAGGACGTCCCCGAGGCGCCCGCGCAACACCTGCCATCCGAGCCGGTACACGTGTTCCTTCTACCCGGCGATGCTGCGAGGATCGGTCGCTGCTACCGTGCCCGGGTGGACGACGAACAGCGCTGCCCCTGCTTGAGCGGCAACCCCTACGGCGAGTGCTGTGGGCCCCTGCACGCGGGCGCCGCGGCCCCGACCGCCGAACGGCTCATGCGCTCCCGGTTCACCGCGTTCACCCTCGGCCTGCCGGAGTACCTGCTGCTCACCTGGCACCCGCGCACCCGGCCGGACGAGCTGACGCTCGACCCGACGCAGCGCTGGACGCGGCTGGACATCGTGTCGACCCGGTCGGGAGGCCCGTTCGACTCCGCAGGGCAGGTCGCCTTCCGCGCGTGGTGGCGCACCGACGACGACCGCGGCACGCTCGAGGAGACGAGCGAATTCGTCCGCGAGCAGGGCAGGTGGTTCTACGTGGACGGCGTCGTCGCCTGACCGCCCGTCCCCGGTCAGTTGACGCAGGGGATCCCGCCGGAGGCGAGGGGCTGCGCGGCACTCGTCGTGGTCGTGGAGGGGGTCGTGCCGCCCGCGGTCGACGCGCCGACGCTCGTTCCGCCCGCGGTCGTCCTCCCAGCGCTGGTCCCGCTGGCGCCCGTCCCGCCGGTCGTCGTCCCACCGGTCGTCGTCCCGCCGCCAGCGGTCCCACCCGTGGTCGGCGTCGCCGAGGCGGTCGTGCCCGGGTGGTCGGACGCAGCGATCAGCGCTGCCGTGGTCGAGCGGATCTGCGCGAGGTCGACGATGTTCACGTCCTGCCCGTCCTCGACTCCGTACCGGACGATCGGGAGCGTCTGGAACGTGATGCCGCCGCCGGCGAACCGCTGCGCGTCCCCGGCGAAGGACAGCAGGTCGAACCCGGAGTCGAGCGCGATGTCCTGCTTCGCGGTGTCGATCAGGTGCTGCACGAGCGGGAAGTTCGTCAGCACGTCCTCGTGCCGGAGCTTGTACGCGAGCGCGACGATGAACGCCTGCTCGCGGCGCTCCCGGTCGAGATCGGTCAGCTCGACGCCCGAACCGCTCGTGTCGCGCCGCTGCCGGACGAACGACAGCGCCTGCGATGCGTCGAGCGACTGCAGCCCCTGGTGGAAGTCCGCACCGGAGTACGTGTCCGAGGTCGTCTCGTTCAGGCAGACCTGGATCGGTTGCACGGCCTGGGCGATGTCGTAGAAGGCCGCCATGGTGACCTCGATGAAGTGGTTGATCGGGACGCCGCCGAGGAACTGCGACACCGTGGTGATCTCCTCCTGCCGCGCGGCCGACCGGGCCTGCTGGTAGGCGTCGTCGTGCGTGACCCCGGGCTCCGTGTTGACGATGTGCCGCAGCGTCTGGTCGAGCTCGTAGCCGTACGCCTGCTTGATCTTCCCCGTGGCGTTGCCGTCCGGAGCGCCGGGGAGCGTCGTCCAGTCGTCGCGGGGGATCGAGATGCCGATCGCGGGTCCACCGCCTGCGGGGATGTGGATGAGCATGAGGACGTTCGTGTTGTACCCGCCGTCCGAGCCGTCCCCGGCGTGCAGCGCCTGGTAGGTCGCGGCCGGCAGCACGTTGCCGTCCTCGTCCCGACGGCTGTCGAGCCCCATCACCAGGATGTTCGATTCCCCCTGGGCCTGCGGCACCGCGCTGCTGCTCGATGATGCTCCGGCGACAGGCAGGTGGATGTCCGACCGGTGGATGCCGGTGTCCAGGTCGACGACGGTCCGCGCGACCGCGACCCCGCCGCCGACCAGCGCGAGGGCGGCGACCGCGGTGACGACGGTGAACGTCCGGCGGCGGAGGACCTGCGCGCGACTCGGACCGCGGCGGTGGGCGGCGCGGGCCGAGCGGGCCGCGGTGTTCGAGGGGTCGGTCACGAGATCTCCGGTGGGTCAGCCGTCAGCGCGGCGTCGGCGCGGCATCGTCGCGCCGACGCCGAGGGGCGGGGTGTCGGTGACCGTCATGGTGGCCACATCCCTCGGGGAGATCGGTGTGGTGCGGGGCCGGCGAGGTGCGGACTCGTTCAGGGGTGGGGCCAGGAGCGCTCAGCCCGTGATCGCGTCCGGCAGCCCCACGGACCGCCGCATCGCCCGCCGAACCTCGGCCTCGTCCGGCAGCAGCTCGGACTCGTCGCCGCTCACGAAGAACCGGATCTGCCCGATCGCCTGCTCCGTCAACATGTCGAGCCCGTTGAGCACCCGGCCCCCGGCGGCAGCCCATCGTCCGGCCGCCGCCGTCGGCCACGGCTCGTAGGCCACGTCGAACAGCACCGCGTCCGGCCCCGAGGGCACGAGCTCGAGCGAGTCCGCAGCACCACCGGGCAGGGTCGACACGAGGAACCCGTGCGTCGTGCCGGGCAGCGAGTCGATCGGCAGCACCTCGAGCGTCACCCCGAGCCGCACCGCCAGCTCCACCAGGGGCCCGGCCTTCGCGGTGTCGCGCAGGAAGAGCCGCACGTCGACGGCCCCGAGCCGCACCGCAGCCGCGATGGCGCTCGCCGCGGTCGCCCCTCCGCCCACGATGGTGGCCTCGCCCGGCAGGTGCCCCAGCGCCTCGACCGGACGCACGATGCCCTCGACGTCGGTGTTCGCGCCGGCCAGCACGACCCGGTCGCCCTCCTGCCGGAACGCGACGGTGTTCGCCACCCCGAGCTCGTCGACGAGCGGGGTCGTGCGGTCGAGCATCGGCAGCACGTCCCGCTTGAGCGGCATGGTCAGGCTGAGCCCGCGCCAGTCGGTACCCAGCCCCGCGACGAACGCGTCGAGCCCACCGGAGGCGACCTCGTGCCTCCCGTACGTGAACGGCAGCCCGAGCACGTCGTAGGCCGCCGCGTGCAGCGTGGGGGAGAGCGAGTGCGCGATGGGGGAGCCCAGCACGGCCAGCCGGGTCCGGTCGGGATCGGTGAACTCCACGTCCGGAGCCTAGCCGTTCCGCGTCCGCCGGAGCGGTTCTTAGGGTAGCCTTACCTGTGTGATCCGAACCTCCCCCTCAGCGCGCCGCGTCCGCCGCGTGCTCGCGGCCGCCGGCGCCGTCGTCGCCGCGTCCCTCGTCCTCGCCGGGTGCACCTCCGGCTCCTCGTCGCCCGCCGCGTCCGACGGCGCCTCGAGCTCGGGCGGCGCGTTCCCCGTCTCGATCCAGACCGCGCTCGGCACGACCGAGATCCCCTCGCAGCCGAAGCGCGTCGTCGCCCTCGGCTGGGGTGACGCGGAGACCGCGCTCGAGCTCGGCGTGCAGCCCGTCGGCGCGAGCGACTGGCTCGGCTTCGGCGGTGACGGTGTCGGCCCCTGGCTGAAGGACGCCTACACGAAGAAGCCGACGATCATCCAGACGCTCGAGCCGAGCTACGAGCAGATCCTGAAGCTCAAGCCGGACCTGATCCTCGACACGAAGAGCTCGGGTGACAAGGACCGCTACGCCAAGCTCTCCGCCATCGCGCCGACCGTGGCGATCCCGAAGGGCGGCGAGAACTACCTCACCACCACCGAGCAGCAGGTCGACCTCGTGTCGCGTGCGCTCGGCAAGGAGTCCGAGGGCAAGAAGCTGCTGACCGACCTCGACGACGCGTACGCCGCGGCGCGGAAGGCGCACCCCGAGTTCGACGGCAAGACCGCCGTCGTCGGCGCCTACACGGCGGACGGCTTCGGCGCGTACGCCTCGAAGGACAGCCGGTCCACCTTCATGCAGCAGCTCGGCTTCACCATCCCGAAGGCCATCGACCAGCAGGCCGGTGACGCCTTCTCGGTGAGCCTGTCCGAGGAGAACCTCGACCTGCTGAACGCCGACCTGACGGTCATCCTGCCGATCTTCGTCGACGCGTCGAAGGCCGAGTCCGACCCGCTGTTCCAGAAGGTCCCGTCGGTGCAGGAGGGCCACTCGATCGTCGTGGACGACGCCGATGTGTCGAACGCGTTCTCGCTCGGCACGACCGCCGCGATCGAGTGGGCGCTCGACCGCCTGCCGGACGAGTTCGCGAAGAAGGTCGGCTGACCGACCGCCACAGGGGGAGTCCGGCAGACGCCGGGTCGCGGTTCGCGACCCGGCGTCTGCTGCGTTCGCACGGGGTAGCGGTGACCGACCGTCGGCCGGGAGGCGCGGTGCGGGCCGGTACCGCGCCTCCCGTCCGGTGCCGGGTCCCGTTCCGCGCGTCGGGTGCCGTTCCGCGCGTAGGGGGCTGTTCCGCGCCTCGGGGGCTGGTCCGCGCGTAGGAGGCAGGTTCTTCCTGCTTCCGATGCGCGGATCGTCATCCCATTGCACGCGTGATGGGCTCGAACGCCGCGCTTCGGGAGGTTGTGGCGGGGCTACGCGGCGGTGAAGGTGGAGCCGATGAAGGCGAAGAGCAGGGTGATCAGCGGCAGCGAGCCCTGCACGAAGGCCGAGTTGAGGTAGCGGCGGCCGGTACCGGCCAGGACGACCGCGGCACCGAGCATGCTCGCCGTCGAGAACACCACGAGGGTCCAGCCGGTGGCACCGTTGCCGGCGAGGACCAGGACGACACCGAGGATCGCACCGATGGCGAGGAACAGGTTGTAGAAGCCCTGGTTGAAGGCGAGGGAGCGGGTGGCCTGCGCCTCGGACTCCGAGGCGATGCCGAACGCGCGGCGCACGCGAGGACTCGTCCACGCAACGGACTCGAGGAAGAAGATGTACACGTGCACGAGGCCCGCGAGGACCGCACACACGCCCGAGATCACGAGCAGGACCGACATGGCCTCCATTCTCGCAGCCCCGGAGCCGTGCTCGTGTCCGCCCGTCACGGAGCCCTCGCGGCGGAGTGTCGCCGGTAGGCTCGGGCCATGAGTGCCGACGAGTCCACGCCCGTCCACGACGATGCGGTCGCCGAGCTGGCGAGCATCCGGCAGAGCATCGACAACATCGACGCCGCCGTGATCCACATGCTCGCCGAGCGCTTCAAGTACACCCAGCGGGTCGGGTACCTGAAGGCCGGTGCGGGCATGCCGGCCGCCGACCCGGGTCGCGAGCAGGTGCAGGTCGCGCGGCTCCGACAGCTCGCCGCCGAGTCGCACCTCGACCCGGCGTTCGCGGAGAAGTTCCTGAACTTCATCGTCGCCGAGGTCATCCACCACCACGAGCGCATCGCCGGCGGCGAGCGGTGAGCGGGGACACGGCCGCGACGGCCGACGGGTTCCCGATCGATCTCGCCGACCTGCACCTGCTCGTCGGGTCGTACACCGCGACGGGCGGCGGGAACGCGACCGGCATCTCGGTCGTGCACGGATCGACGGCCACCACCGTCGCCGTCATGGACGACCCGTCGTTCCTCGCCCTGTCCGGCGACCGGGTCTACGCGGTGTCCGAGACGGCCGACGGCAGCGTCTCGGCCTTCCGGTACGCCGGCGGCTCGCTCGAGCACCGGTGGGACGCGGACGCCGGCGGTGACGCCCCCTGCCACGTGCGGGTCGACCCCTCCGGTGCGCTCGTCGTCACGAACTACGTCTCCGGCACCGTGACCGCCGTGTCGCTCGAGGCTGCGGAGTCCCATGCCGCATCGGTCACCGCGAGCGACGGCGTCGTCGGCGCGCACGGCAGCGGGGACCGGGTCGTCGTCCCCGAGTCGGCGGTCGTCACCGGCGTGCTGCCCGACGTCGAGGGTCCCGACGAGGACCGTCAGGAGGGGCCGCACGCGCACCAGTCGATCGCGACGCCCGACGGCACCGTGCTCGTGGCGGACCTCGGCGGTGATGCGCTCCACGAGTTCCGGGTGACGGCGGAGCCGGCGATCGACCTCGTCCGCGTGCACCACCTCGGACCCGGGGTCGGGCCGCGGCACATGGCCTGGCTCGGTGCCGGAGCCGGTGCCGGTGCGGGTGCGGGTGCCGGGGACGGTCTTGGTGCCGGTGCCGGTGCCGGTGCGGGTGCCGGGGACGGTCTGGGTGCCGGTGCCGGGGACGGGGCCGATCTCGTCGTCGCGGGGGAGCTCGACGGGCGCGTGTACCGCCTGCGTCGCGACGACTCCGGGACCCTGCGGCCGATCGCCTCGGCGCCGGTCTTCGAGGGTGAGGTCGGGGAGTCGCTCCTCAGCCACGTCGAGGTCGACCAGGCCGGACGCGTCGTCGTGGCCGTCCGCGGGCGGGACCTGATCGTGGTGCTCGACACCGCGGACGACGGGCTGACGGTCGTCGGGTCGACGTCGTGCGGCGGTGTCTGGCCGCGGCACTTCGCGCAGGTGCCCGGGTACCTGCTGGTGGCGAACCAGATGTCCGACGCGATCGCCGTGCTGCCCGTGGGGGACGACGGTGTACCGGGCGACGCCGTGGCCCAGATCGCCGTCGGGTCGCCCGCGTGCATCGTGCCGGTGCCGGAGGGCGCGCGGTCGTGACCGAGGCCGAGGCCGGGGCCGGGGCCGGCGCTGCGGCTGGGCCTGGGACGGGTGTGTCCGCGGTGCTCGCCGACGGGTACCGGCTGGTGGTCGGACCGCCGCCGCTCGAGGACTACCTGCGCCTGCGGCGGGACTCCGGCCTGTCGCCGAAGAACGCTGAGCAGGGCGCGGGGGCGATCGCCGGCAGCTGGTCCGCGGTGCACGTGGTCGACGGCCAGGACGTCCCCGTCGCGATGGGTCGTACGATCGGCGACGGCGGGTGGTACTTCCACATCGCGGACATCGCGACCGACCCGGACCATCAGCGCCGAGGGCTCGGCAGGGCCGTCGTCGAGTGGCTCGTGGCGGACATCCGGTCCCGTGCGCCCGAGGGGGCGTACATCACGCTCGTCGGGGATCCGCCCGGGCAGCGGCTCTACCGGTCACTCGGGTTCGAGGACGTCGCGCCGAGCCTGGGGATGGCGCTGCCGCTGCGCTGACGGAGCCGGGCGTCAGCCGTGGACGACGTTGGCGAACGGGTGACCGGCAGCCAGCGAGGACACCTGCCGCCGCACGAGCTCGAGGGTCCGCGGCACGCTGAGGTCCGTGTTCCCACCGACGTGCGGCGTCAGCACGGTGTTCCGGGTCGTCCAGAGCGGGTGCCCGGCGGGGAGCGGCTCCGGATCGGTCACGTCGAGCGCTGCCGACAGTCGGCCGCGCTCGAGCTCCGCGACGAGGGCGTCGGTGTCGACGACCCGCCCGCGTGCGACGTTCACCACGAGGGCGCCGTCGGGCAGTGCGGCGAGCAGGTCGGCGTCGACCAGGTGCTCGGTCTCGTCGGTGAGCGGGGTGATGAGCACGAGGACGTCCGTGTGGGCCGCGAGCTCCGGGAGATCCCCGAAGGCGTGGACGTGTCGACCGTCCTGCTCCCGCGCTGAGCGTGCCACGACGGTGACGTCGCACCGCATCGCCTCGAACCGGGTGGCGATCGCGGCCCCGATCGCGCCGTACCCGACGACCGTCACCCGACGATCGGCGAGGGAGCGGGTGGTGCGGACGTCCCACACCCCGGCCGTGCGGTCGGCCTGGAACGTGTGGATCTCGCGCAACGAGGTCAGCGCGAGCCCGACCGCGAGCTCGGCCGTCTCGTCGTCGTGGATGCCCCGGCCGTTCGCGACCTGGGCGTGCGCCGGAGCGTGCGGCAGCGCGTGCTCGTACCCGGCGCTCGGGAGCTGCAGGAGCCGGAGGTTCGGGAGGTCGTGCACGAACTGCCACCGGTGCCGGCCGGCGAAGTAGAACGGCAGCAGGGTGATCGCCACGTCGTCGGGTCGGTCGTAGGGGCCTTCGACGTCCCAGACGTCGAGCTCGACGCCGTCCGGCACCGGGCCGAACCGGTCGACGAGGTCCGCGAAGGGCAGGGTGACGATCGGCATGCGCGCGGGGTGCTCCTGAGGTGTCGTGACGGACCGACGGCGGTCAGCTCACGCTGACCGCCGTCGGCGGGTGTTGTCGGCTTCCGGTTGCCCGCTCTCGGCGGTCGGCCGGCAGCGGGTGTCAGCCGTCTGCTGGCGGTGTCAGCTGTCGGTGCGCGGCGAGAACGAGCCGTGGTCGTCGAGCGGCCCGCGCCCGACGTAGCCCTCGGTGACGTCCTCGACGATGACGTCACCGAACCGCGCCGGCAGCGTCGCGTCGTGCGTACCGCGCAGCTCGTCGATCGACGCCTCGAACGCGCCCTGCACCTCGAGCGTGCCGGACGCGGCGTCCGTCACACCGATGCGCAGCACCGGGAAGCCCCGGCCCTCGCAGAGCCCGCGGAACCGTACGTCGTCCTCGCGGCGGACGGTGACGATGACGCGACCCGTCGACTCGGAGAACAGCGCGGTTGCCGTGTCGACACCGTCACGCTCCTCGAGCTCGTCGAGCACCACACGCACGCCGATGCCGAAGCGCAGCACCGACTCGGCGAGGGACTGGCCGAGGCCGCCGTCCGCCAGGTCGTGGGCGCTCGTCAGCAGCTGTTCGCCGGAGGCCGCGTACAGCAGGTCCGCAAGGGCCTTCTCCTGCGCGAGGTCCACCGCCGGCGGACGACCGCCGAGGTGCCCGTGCACGGTGCCGGCCCACGCCGAGCCGTCGAGCTCGAGGCTCGTCGTGCCGAGCAGGTAGACGTTGTGACCGTCGTCCTGCCAGCCCGAGGGCACGCGCAGGGCGACGTCGTCGATGATGCCGAGCACGCCGACGACGGGGGTCGGGTGGATCGGCGTCGTGCCCGTCTGGTTGTAGAACGACACGTTGCCGCCGGTGACCGGGATGCCGAGTTCCATGCAGCCGTCCGCCAGGCCCTCGACGGCCTCGGAGAACTGCCACATGACCTCGGGGTTCTCCGGCGAGCCGAAGTTCAGGCAGTCGGTGACCGCTGCGGGGACGGCGCCGGTGACGGCGACGTTCCGGTACGCCTCGGCCAGCGCCAGGCGTGCGCCCTGCTTCGGGTCGAGCTGGCAGTAGTGGCCGTTCGCGTCGGTCGCGACGGTGACGCCGAGGCCGGTCTCCTCGTCGACGCGGATCATGCCGCCGTCGTCGGGGAAGGAGAGCGCGGTGTTGCCGAGCACGTAGGTGTCGTACTGGTTCGTGACCCAGTTCTTCGACGCCAGGTTCGGCGACCCGAGGAGCTGCAGGAACTGCGCCTTGAGCGCCGGACCGTCGGCCGGACGCTCGAGCGAGGCGGCGGTGTCGGCCTGCAGCGCGTCGATCCAGGACGGGTAGGCGACCGGGCGGTCGTACACCGGACCGTCGACGGCGACCGTGCGCGGGTCGACGTTCACGATCTCCTGGCCCTGCCAGTCGATGACGAGCCGACCGGTGCCGGTGACCTCGCCCAGGACGCTGGTCTCGACCTCCCACTTGCCGACGACCGCGAGGAACTCGTCGAGCTTCTCGGGGCGGACGACCGCCATCATGCGCTCCTGGCTCTCGGACATGAGGATCTCCTCTGCCGTGAGCGTGGGGTCGCGCAGCAGGACGTCGTCGAGCGAGATGTGCATGCCACCGTCGCCGTTCGACGCCAGCTCGCTCGTCGCGCACGAGATGCCCGCGGCGCCGAGGTCCTGGATGCCCTCGACCAGCTCCTTCTGGAAGAGCTCGAGGCAGCACTCGATGAGGACCTTCTCGGCGAACGGGTCGCCGACCTGGACCGCCGGCCGCTTGGTCGGGCCGCCCTCGGTGAAGGTGTCCGATGCCAGGATCGACGCACCGCCGATGCCGTCACCGCCGGTGCGGGCGCCGAAGAGCACGACCTTGTTGCCGGCACCGGACGCGTTCGCCAGGTGCAGGTCCTCGTGTCGCAGGACGCCGACCGCGAGCGCGTTGACGAGCGGGTTCCCCTGGTACACCGGGTCGAAGTAGGTCTCGCCGCCGATGTTCGGCAGGCCGAGGCAGTTGCCGTAGAACGAGATGCCGCCGACCACGCCGTGCACGACGCGCGCCGTGTCCTCGTGGTCGATCGCGCCGAAGCGGAGCTGGTCCATCACGGCGACCGGGCGTGCACCCATCGAGATGATGTCGCGGACGATGCCGCCCACGCCGGTCGCGGCGCCCTGGTACGGCTCGACGTACGACGGGTGGTTGTGCGACTCGACCTTGAAGGTCACCGCCCAGCCGTTGCCCACGTCGACGACACCGGCGTTCTCGCCCATGCCGACCATCAGGTTCTTCGTCATCTCCGGCGTGACCTTCTTGCCGAACTGACGGAGGTAGTTCTTGCTCGACTTGTACGAGCAGTGCTCCGACCACATCACGGAGTACATCGCGAGCTCGCCCGAGGTGGGGCGGCGCCCGAGGATCTCGCGGATCTTCGCGTACTCGTCGGCCTTGAGCCCGAGTGCCTCGTACGGCTGCTCCTTGTCGGGCGTCGCGGCGGCGTCCTGGACGGTGTCGGGCTTCGGGCGGACGTTGTTCGTCACGGTGGTGTCGTTCCCTGTCACTGGAGTCGGCGTCGTCGTCACTTGACGAGCGTCGACTCGATCACGGAGGTGAAGAAGGTGAGGCCGTCCGTGCCGGAGGCCATCGCCGCGGGGGTGTCCGGGCCGAACCCGGGCTCCGTCGCGTGCTCGGGGTGCGGCATGAGCCCGACGACGTTGCCGCGCTCGTTCGAGACGCCGGCGATGTCGTCGATCGACCCGTTCGGGTTCACGCCGACGTAGCGGAACACGACCTGTCCGTTGTCCTCGATGCGCTTGATCTCGTCGGCGTCGGCGACGAACCGGCCGTCCGCGTTCTTCAGCGGGATCGTGATCTCCTGCCCGGCGCTGAACCCGGAGGTCCACGCGGTACCGGTGGTCTCGACCCGCAGCTTCTGGTCGCGCCGGATGAACTGCTGGTGCGCGTTGCGGGTGTGCGCGCCGGGGACGAGCCGTGCTTCGGCGAGCATCTGGAAGCCGTTGCAGATGCCGAGGACGGGCATGCCCTTGCCGGCGGCGTCGATGACCTCGGCCATGATCGGGGCCTTCGCCGCGATGGCGCCGGCACGCAGGTAGTCGCCGTACGAGAACCCGCCGGGGAGCACGATCGCGTCGACCCCCTGCAGGTCGTGGTCGCCGTGCCAGAGTGCGACGGGGTCGGCTCCGGCCAGGCGCACCGCACGCTGGGCGTCGCGGTCGTCGAGCGAGCCCGGGAACGTGATGACGCCGATGCGCATGCGCGTCACGCGTCCTGCACGGTGACGGAGACGACGTCCTCGATCACGGCGTTCGAGAAGACGTCCGCCGCGATGTCGCGGACCTCGGCCAGCTTCGCGTCGTCGACCGGGCCGTCGACGGCGATCTCGAAGCGCTTGCCGATGCGGACGTCGGTCAGGTCGGCCTTGCCGAGACGGGCGAGGGCGTTGCCCACCGCCTTGCCCTGGGGGTCGAGGATCTCTGCCTTGGGCATGACCTCGACGACGATGGTTGGCACGTGTTCACTCCAGCGCTTGGGTGGGTTGGGTGGGACGGCACCAGTCTACGGGCCGCGCGCGGCGCACCGAGCCCGCTTGTGGACAAGTCGTCGAAGGCGTATGTTCCAAGTCGAATAGTCGCACGCGAACATGGTCTGGAGGCACCGATGGCGTCGCTCACGCCCCTCGCGTTCGCCGCGCTCGGCCTGCTCGCCGAGGCGCCGATGCACCCGTACGAGATGTTCCAGACGATGCTCCACCGGCACGAGGACCAGAACGTGAAGGTCCGGCCGAGCACGCTGTACCACCAGATCGGACGGCTCGTCGACCTCGGGTACGCCGAGGCCCTCGGGACCGCGCGCGAGGGCAACCGTCCCGAGCGCACCACCTACGCCATCACCGACCACGGCCGTGCGGAGCTCGACGCCGGGCTCCGCCGCATGATCGCCGAGCCCGCCGACGAGTACCCCGAGTTCCAGCTCGCGGTCTCCCACGTCGACAACCTGACCGCGACCGACGCGGTGACCGCGTTGCGCGCCCGCGCCGAGGCGCTCCGTGCGGAACGCGCGGGGTACGACGAGGCCGCCACGGGCCTCCAGGCCAAGCAGCTCGCCGAGCGCTACTGGCTGGACGTGTCGTACGTCCGTGGCATGCTCACCGCGCAGATCGAGTGGCTGACCGCCACCGCCGACCGGATCGCGAGCGGCGACATCCCCTGGGACGGCCCCGCCGTCCCCGACCCAGCACCACAGAAGGACCAGGACACCACTCGATGACCTCCACCACGTCCGCCGACCTGCAGCACGGGAAGAAGCCGTGGCCCGCGCTCTGGGCACTCGTCGTCGGCTTCTTCATGATCCTCGTCGACTCGACCATCGTGTCGGTCGCGACGCCCACGATCGCGCAGGCGCTCGACGCCGACATCAACGCCGTGATCTGGGTCACCAGCGCGTACCTGCTCGCCTACGCGGTGCCGCTGCTCATCACCGGACGGCTCGGTGACCGCTTCGGCCCGAAGGTGCTGTACCAGACGGGTCTCGTGGTGTTCACCCTCGCGAGCCTGTGGTGCGGCCTGGCCGGGTCGATCGAGGTGCTCATCGTCGCCCGCGTCGTGCAGGGCCTCGGTGCCGCGATGATGACGCCGCAGACGATGGCGGTCATCACGCGCATCTTCCCGCCGCAGAACCGCGGCGCCGCGATGGGGCTCTGGGGTGCCGTCGCCGGTGTCGCCTCGCTCGTCGGGCCGATCGTCGGCGGGCTGCTCGTCGACGGCTTCGGCTGGGAGTGGATCTTCTTCGTGAACGTCCCCGTCGGTGTCGTCGCGTTCGTGCTCGCGCAGCGCTTCGTCCCCCGCTTCGAGCGGCACGGACACCGCTTCGACTACCTGGGCATCGTGCTCAGCGCAGTCGGCATGTTCCTGCTCGTCTTCGGCATCCAGGAGGGCGAGACCTACGACTGGGGCACCATCACGGGCCCGATCTCGGTCTGGTCGCTGATCATCACCGGCATCGTGGTGCTCGCCGCGTTCGTGGTGTGGCAGGGCGTGCAGAAGGGCGAGCCGCTGCTGCCGCTCGGCCTGTTCAAGGACCGCAACTTCACGCTCGCGAACATCGCCATCACGGCGGTCGGCGTGGCGATCTCGTCGTTCGCGCTGCCGATCATGCTCTGGGCGCAGGACGTGCTGCGCTTCTCGCCGACCCAGGCCGCGCTGCTGCTCGTGCCGCAGGCCGTCCTGTCCGCCGCGCTCGCGCCGCTCGTGGGCAAGAACCTCAACAAGTGGAACCCGCGCTGGGTCGGCTCGTTCGGCCTCGCGTGCTTCTCCGGCGGGCTGTTCTGGTTCGGCGCACTGCTCTGGTCGGGCGCCGGCTGGGGCTGGACCCTGCTGCCGAGTGCGCTGCTCGGGCTCGCGAACGCCTGCATGTGGGGCCCGCTCTCGGTGTCGGCGACGCGCAACCTGCCGCCGGCGCTCGCGGGTGCCGGGTCGGGCGTCTACAACACCACGCGGCAGATCGGTGCGGTGCTCGGTTCCGCCGGCATCGCGGCGCTGATCGAGGCGCGCATCACGGCGAACTTCCCGTCCGGTGCCGGCACCGGCTCGGGTGGCGGTGCGGAGCAGCAGGTCGGGGCACTGCCCGAGTTCCTGCAGCAGCCGTTCGCCACGGCGATGGGGCAGTCGCTCGTGCTGCCGGCCGTGGTGCTCGTGGCGGCCATCGTCGCGGCACTGTTCCTGGCGAAGCCGAAGCAGACGACGGCGTGGAAGCAGACCGGCGCGGTCGAGACGCAGCCGGGCGCAGCGGAGCCCGAGGCCGCCGCGCGCTGAGGCCGGGCTGCTGACGCTGCGGCGCTGCCGTGGCCGTCGCCACGTCCTCGGTGCGCCGCTGGCGTGGTGTCATGCTGCAGGACGACGAAGCCGCTGTCGTACGACAGCGGCTTCGTCGTTCTCGTCGCGGCTCGGGGAAGGAGGGTGTCCGGACGCGAGTAGCGCGACAGAGGCGTTGTCGTACGACAGCGGTTCTGTCGCAGGACGTCGACCGCCCCGCGCCGCGCCAGCAGCGCGCCCCCGCGTCACCCGCGGCGCTGCAGCGCGGCCCCGCGTCACCCGCGGCGCTGCAGGTGCGCCCGGGTCAGCTCGGCCATCTCCTCGTCGGACAGGGCGTCGACCGAGCGGGCCTCGCGGCGGTCCGTCCGCTGCCACCGCACGAACAGCATCACGAGCACCGGGACGTCGGCTACCTCGGCGATGAACCACAGCAGGTCGCCCGCCAGGTGCTGGTCGCGCAGCGGGGACGGGAACCACGGCTGCCCGACGGCGTGCACGAGCGACCCGTCGAGCACGTGGTTCGACACCCGGAGCACGATCCCGGGCACCGCGTCGAGCAGCAGCTCCACGAAGGCGAGCAGGAACTCGACCGTCACGAAGGTCGAACTCCGCAGCACCCCTGGCTCGGACAGTGGCCCGAGCACGGTGAACCCGAGCGCCGGCACGAGCACCGTGATGAGCGCTGCCCAGACGCCCGACTCCCGGATGCCCGCGGACAGCGGGGTGAGCAGCACCGCGAACAGCACCAGTCCGACGACGGGCGCGACGATCGCGTTGCCGAGCACCCGGACCGGACGCGAGTGCATCACCCGGTCGGCGGCGGCGGACCACCGCGCGGGGCCGCCGAGCCGGAGCAGCGACACCGGAGCGGCCAGGGCGGCGAACGTCGGGACGGCGAAGAAGAGCAGTGCGAGCCGGAGCGTGAAGGCCCAGCGGAGCTCCTGGTCGTACCGGCCGACGATGCCGAACTGCAGCACGGCGAAGAGCACCAGCGCGACCAGGAACGACAGGGAGCGCCAGGTGGACCACCGGGCACCTCGGCGTCGGGCACCGACGAGCCACCAGCCGTAGGTCACCACGGCGATCGCCAGCTGCACCGCGGCCAGGGGATCGACGTGCCAGGTGCTCCAGAACTCGGCGGGTTCGGGCGTGGGGGACCTCCAGGAGACGGGCCGGACGAGCCGGACCAGCGGGACGAGCCGGACGAGCCGGACCAGCGGGACGGGCCGGACGCGCAGGACCAGCGCGACGGGCCGGCCGGGCGGCACGGCGCGGCCGGGCGGGACCGCCCGGCACCGTCATCCTCCGCCCACTCGCCCCCGCGACGACCCCGCTCAGCGGCGGCAGCGGTGAGGATCGACTCAGCTGTGCACGGACCGCCCTGCGCCCGGAGCGCCCGGAGCGACCGGAGCGCCCGCGACGGGCCTGGTCCGGCCGAGCAACCACACGCCGATCGGCACCGCGACCGCACCGAGGAACGCGACACCGAACGACAGGTGCCACTGCATGACGACGAACGCGGGACCGATCGTGCAGACCACGGCGACGGCCACGACCGGCCATCCGGGGCGGTCCACACCGTCGGACAGCCGGGCGAGCGGACGGTCCCACCGGCGCAGCGCCCTGGCGACGCCGATCGCAGCGGCCAGCACGACGACGACCGCGATCGGCCGTGTCGCCCACCACGTCGTCGAGCCCGGGTCGGGGAACGGGACTGCGAGCAGCAGCGCGACACCGTTCAGCGCGATGTAGAGCGGCAGGTGCCAGAGGTAGATCGCCATGCCGTCACGACCGAGCACGAAGACCGTCGCCTGCGCCGGTCGGGTCTGCATCAGCCGGGTGAGGGGCCGGTGCACGAGCTGCACGAGGCAGACCTGCGACACCGCGAGCAGCGCCAACGGGAGCATCGGCGGGTTGAGGTCCTGCAGCATGTCCGGCGCCCAGAGCCCGACCGACGTCAGGGGCACGAGGAGCGCGTAGCCCGCCAGCGCGACGACCGCCAGCAGCGCCCTCGAGCGGCGTGCGAACCAGCCGTCCGCCCAGAGGAACCCGAGCTGCTGCGCGAACAGCCACACCGGGCCGAGGTTGAGCAGTCCGACCTCCGCCGTCCCGGTGGCGAAGCGGAGCGCATCCACCGCCACCGCGAGGAGCAGCAGGACGCCGAGGGTGCGGAACGGTGCCCGCTCGTGCAGGCGTGCCATCACCGGGACGCAGCACTGCGTGATGCCGTACGCGGCGAGGAACCAGAGCGGGGAGCCGATGCCGAAGGCGACCTCGGCGAGCAGGTCAGCGGGCGTGCCGAGCGCGGTCGCGATGCCGAGGCCGATCGTGAGCACCACGAACAGCGGGATCGACGGGCGGAAGAGCCGCACGAGCCGTGTCGCCACGAAGTCGCGGGCGCCGCCTCCCCGGGCGACCGTGCTCCGCCACCCGACCGCGCTCGCGAACCCGCCGACGGCGAAGAACAGCGGCATGACCTGGCCCACCCACGTCGCCGGGACGTACCAGGACGACTCCTGCAACGGGCTCGTGACGCCGATGCCCTCGGATGACACCGCCACCCCGACCATCGTGACGTGCACGACGACGACGAGGACGACGCAGGCCGTCCGGATGAGGTCGACGACCAGGTCCCGCTGCGCGATGATCCCCCGGACGTCCTGAGCGCTGCTGGCCGGCGCGGAGTCGACCCGCGACGAAGGCCCCTGCTTCGTGGACATGCCGTGACGCTAGCGCCGGACCGCGGGGATCAGCGTCGTCCCAGCGGATCGTGACACATCGCATGCCGCCAGCGGAATGCACCGGCGGACGGAGCAACGGCGATCCGACACGCGCAGTCCACGAGCCCCCTGGGCTCCGGCCCGACGACCGTGTACGGTGGACCTTGTCTTGACCGATGCAAGAGAAAGAGACCGATGGACGCCGACGCCGACCTGCTCCGGTCCGCCGGCCTGCGGGTGACGACGCCGCGGCTGGCGGTCCTGCGCGCTTCCGGATCGATGCCGCACGCGACCGCGGACGACATCCTCACCGCGGTCTCGGCCGAGCTGCCCACGACGAGCCACCAGGCCGTCTACGGGGTCCTCGGAGCCCTGACCGGGGCTGGTCTCGTGCGCCGCATCGAACCCGCCGGCAGTCCTGCGCGGTACGAACGGCGCATCGGGGACAACCACCACCACATCGTCTGCACGATGTGCGGCGCGGTCGAGGACGTCGACTGCGCGGTCGGTCACGCCCCGTGCCTGACCCCGTCGGAGACCCACGGCTTCGCCGTCACCACCGCGGAGGTCACCTACTGGGGCATCTGCGAGCGCTGCGCAGCGGCGGAACGCGACGACACCGAGGCCGTCACCGCCTGACCCCGACGGCCCCGTGCGGCCCCGACCACGCGGACCCGCCCCGGCGCGCCACGACCACCCGGCGCGCCCCACGAGCAACCCGAACCATCCTGACCGAACCAACCGTTCCACCTGAGGAGGAACCGTGTCCGACCAGAACACGACGACCGGCAAGCCGGCCGGCACCCCCACCACCACGACCAACAGCGGTGCCCCCGTCTCGAGCGACCAGCACTCGATGGGTGTCGGCGCCGACGGCCCCCTCGCCCTGCACGACCACTACCTGGTCGAGAAGCTTGCCCAGTTCAACCGCGAGCGCGTCCCGGAGCGCGTCGTCCACGCCAAGGGCGGCGGTGCGTTCGGCACCTTCACCGTCACGCACGACGTGTCGCAGTACACCCGCGCCGCCTTCCTGCAGCCGGGCAAGCAGACCGAGATGCTCGCCCGCTTCTCGAGCGTCGCCGGCGAGCAGGGCTCCCCGGACACCTGGCGCGACCCCCGCGGCTTCGCGCTGAAGTTCTACACCGAGGAGGGCAACTACGACCTCGTCGGCAACAACACCCCGGTGTTCTTCATCCGCGACGGCATCAAGTTCCCGGACTTCATCCGCTCGCAGAAGCGCCTGCCGGGCAGCCACCTCCGCAACCACGACATGCAGTGGGACTTCTGGACCCTCTCCCCGGAGTCGGCCCACCAGGTCACGTGGCTCATGGGTGACCGCGGGCTCCCGTCGTCGTGGCGCCACATGGACGGCTTCAGCTCGCACACCTACCAGTGGATCAACGCCGAGGGCGAGCGCTTCTGGGTGAAGTACCACTTCGAGACGCAGCAGGGCCACAAGACCCTGACGCAGGAGGACGCCGACCGCATCGCCGGTGAGGACGCCGACTTCCACATCCGCGACCTCTACGAGGCCATCGAGCGCCGTGACTTCCCGAAGTGGGTCCTCAAGGTGCAGGTCATGCCGTACGCGGACGCCGAGAGCTACCGCTTCAACCCGTTCGACCTGACGAAGGTGTGGCCGCACGCGGACTACCCGCTCATCGAGGTCGGCACGATGGAGCTCAACCGCAACCCGGAGAACTACTTCGCGCAGATCGAGCAGGCCGCGTTCGCGCCGTCGAACTTCGTGCCCGGCATCGCGGCGAGCCCGGACAAGATGCTCCTCGCGCGCATCTTCAGCTACGCGGACGCGCAGCGCTACCGCGTCGGCACGAACCACGCACAGCTCCCGGTGAACGCCCCGAAGAACGAGGTCCACTCGTACTCGAAGGACGGCGCCATGCGCTTCGACTTCCAGAAGGCCGAGGTGCCGGTGTACGCGCCGAACACCCAGGGCGGCGCGCACGCCGACCCGGCCGCGACGGACGACGTGCCGGGCTGGGAGTCCGACGGCGCCCTGCAGCGCGCTGCCGCGACGCTGCACCCCGAGGACGACGACTTCGGCCAGGCGGGCACCCTCGTCCGCGAGGTCCTCGACGACGCCGCCCGTGAGCGCCTGGTCGGCAACATCGCCGGGCACGTCTCGAAGGTGACGCGTGACGACCTCCGCGAGCGCGTGTTCGCGTACTGGACGAGCGTCGACGCCGACCTGGGTGCGCGCGTGCGCGCCGCGGTCGCGCCGAGCGCGCCGGGTTCGAACGAGGACCCGGAGAAGGTCGCGGTCGAGGCGTAGTCGCCAGCATCTGACGGACGGGAGGCCCGGTACCAGCTGGTACCGGGCCTCCCGTCCGTCGTTCGGTGCTTCCTAGACCTGCTGGCCGTTCAGCATGATGTCGCCTGTCGGCCAGTCCTCCAGCTGCGCCTCGACCGGCAGGACCATCCAGCCGCCCTGCTCCGTCTCGTTCACGCCGACCCCGTCGGCCGTGAAGGCCGAGAACGTGCCGACCGCGCCGTCGACCTCGTGCCAGCCCATGTGGGCGTAGAAGGGGATGCGGTCCTCGCCGGCGCCGAGGAAGCCGTACGGGACGCGGAGTCCCTCGAGGACGGCGTGGGTGCGCACGAGGAGCTCCCGGCCGACGCCGGAGCCCTGCAGCCTCGGTGACACGGCGACGATGCCGGTGTCGCCGACCAGGACGTCCTGCCCGCCGACCGTGATGAACATCCGGCGGATGCCGACGTGCGCGAGGACCGTGCCGTCCGCACCCCAGCCGACCACCCGGCGTTCGGGCTGCATGCCGGCGTAGTCACGGCCGCCCACGTACCAGTGCGACCAGCTCGGGAACGCCTGCCCGAGCATCGCTGCGATCGCCTCGTGGTCGGGGAGCGTCAGTGCGCTCTCCTCGACCACCTCCCACCGGATGTCTTCGCTCACAGCTCCATCCTGCCGGGTGCGCCTCCACGTGCGACAGGGCAGGCCGAGTCTCGCGCGCAGCGACCGTTCTCGTGCCACCGAGCCCGAGGAGTGTCGCTCGGCCCGAGTCTCGCCACAGCGCCGGCGGCCCGCTAGCCGCGACCGGGCGCCGTCACCTCGATGCGGTTCGCCCACGGGTCCTCGAACGCCACGGTCCGGCCGTCGTCCGCGGTCTGCACCCCGGTGTCGTGCATCCGCGCCACGAGTGCCCCGAGGTCGTCCGACCCCGGCACCTCGATCCGCACCAGCCCGAGCCCGAGGGCCTGCTGCCGTCGCCCGGCACCGCGGGAGTTCCACGTGTTCATCGCCATGTGGTGGTGGTAGCCGCCCGCGCTGACGAACAGTGCCTGGTCGCCCATCGCTGCGGTCGTCGCGAAGCCGAGCCGGTCGACGTAGAACGCCTTCGCGGTGGCGACGTCCCCGACGGACAGGTGCACGTGGCCGACCCGGCCGGGGCGTGTGCTGGCCGACTCGAGCGCCGAAGAGGTCAGGTGCTCCTGGACGAAGGCGTTCGGGTCGACGTAGATCGTCGCCATGTCGACCATGCCGTGCGTCCACGACCACTCGGTGCGGTCGCGGTCCCAGTACAGCTCGACGCCGTTGCCCTCAGGGTCCTGGAAGTAGAACGCGTTGCTCACCAGGTGGTCCGCGCTGCCCGTGAACGTCCGCGGGTACTTCGTCGCGACCGAGTACAGCGCCGCAGCCAGGTCGGCCCGCGTGTCGAAGAGGATCGCGGTGTGGAAGAGGCCGGCCTCGTGCGGAGCGGCGTGCCGCATCGCGGGGGCGTGCTCGAGGACCACGATCGGCGTCGTCCCGCGACCGAGCACGGCGGTGCCGCCCGTGTTCGTGAGCACCGAGAGCCCGACGCCGTCCCGGTAGTAGGCGACCATCGTGTCGAGGTCGGCGACCCGGAGCGTGACGGCGCCCATCCCGGTGTCGGCTGCGAGCAGGTCCTGCGTGTGCATGTCCCCAGTGTGCGCCCGAATGGTTGACGCGTCAACCAAATCCGTCAGCGAGCGCTGAACCCGCCGTCCGTCTTGAGGAGCTGCCCGTTCACCCATCCGCCGTCCGGTCCGAGCAGGAACCCGACGAGCGCCGCGGTGTCGGTCGGTATCGAGGGCCGTCCGAGCGGGGTCTGGGCGACGGCCGCCTCGCGGATCTCGTCGGTCATCCACCCGGTGTCGTTCGGCCCCGGGTTGACGAGGTTCGCGCTCACCCGGACGTCCCCGAGCTCGATCGCGGCTCCGACGACCAGCCGGTCGAGGGCGCCCTTGCTCGTGCCGTACGGCAGGTTGAAGCCGACGTGGTCGCTCGTGAGCGCGACGACGCGACGACGGTCCTCCGATGCGGCGGCACCCTCGCGCAGCCGCCGCGCGTACGCCTGCACGATCAGGAACGGTGCGCGCACGTTCACCGCGAGGTGCCGGTCGAACGACTCGACCGTCGTGGTCGCGAAGTCCGAGTCCACCGACTCGCAGTGCGACATCACCACGGCGGTCACCGGGGCGCCCGCCTCGGCCTCGGCGCGGCCGACGAGTGCGGCCGCCTGCTCCGGGTCGGCCAGGTCGACCGGGAGGCGCGTCACCCGCGCCCCTGCACGCTCGGCCTCCGCGACCACCGCGTCCACCCCGTCGGGGTCGGCCGCACCGTGCACGCGCTCGTCGTAGGGCCCCCACCAGGACAGCGCGAGGTCCCAGCCGTCGGCCGCCAGCCGCGAGGCGATGGCCGCACCGATACCGGCACGGCGACCGACGCCGGTCACCAGGGCGAGGGGTCGGGTGGTGGCCGCCCCGCTGGTGGGGTGTCCGTGGGTCATGGGTCGTGCCTCCCGTCCGACGGCGCGACCGTGCGCCGACCCGACCAGGATGGCATCGCACCCGGTGTCCTGTCGGCGCGGCACGGCGGCACAGGGCCAGGATGGGAGGATGCCGCGCTCCCGCCGACCCGACCTGGCGACGTTCCCCGTCGACCGCCTGCGCGACCGCATGTCCTCGTACATCTACGGCAACATCACCGTGCTCGCCGTCGCGATCGCGGTGGGGCCGGAGCAGATCGAGCACGGTGCCGCGGTGCTGACAGTGCTGGCGACGGCGGTGCTGACGTACCTGGCGCACGTGCTCTCGCACCTCGTCGCGCACACCATCGGTGACACCGGGGACGACGCCGAGCACCGGGAGACCTTCGGTGCGATCCTGCGCGACGCGAACCCGATCGCGACCTCGGGCCTGATCCCGGCGGTGCTCTACGCCGTGGCGTGGGCAGACTGGCTGCCGGCGCAGTGGGCGCAGACCGCGGCGATCGTCATCCTCGTCGTCCGCATCGGGCTGGTCGGGGTGTTCCTGCAGCGTTTCAGCGGGCGGCGGCCCTCCTTCCTCGGGCTCTGGGGCGGCATCGTGCTGGCGGCCCTGGCCTTCGTGATCGGCCTGGTGAAGGTGGTGTTGACGCATTGAGCGAGCAGACGGACGAGTCCCGATCCGGGCGCCCATCGAGGTCCGGGTGGCGGTTCCTGCGCGACCTGGCGGTCATCGTGGTCGTCGCGCTGCTCGCGTCGTTCCTGGTCAAGGCCTACCTGGTGCGGGCGTTCTCGATCCCCTCCGGGTCGATGGAGCGCACGCTGCTCATCGGGGACAACGTCCTGGTGAACGAGCTCGTGCCGGGCGTCGTGCCGCTCCGCCGCGGCGACGTGGTGGTGTTCCGCGACCCGGGCGGGTGGCTCACGGCGGAGCAGGGCGACGACCTCATCAAGCGGGTGATCGGGCTGCCGGGCGACCACGTGTCGTGCTGCGACGCGCGGGGGCGGCTCTCGGTGAACGGGCACGCGGTCGACGAGCCGTACGTGGTGCGGCCCGCCGACGTGGACCGGGTCTCGGCGGAGGACTTCGACGTCACCGTGCCGGCCGGTCGCATCTGGGTGATGGGCGACAACCGGTACGAGTCGGCGGACTCGCGGATCCACGGGACCGTGCCGACGGCGGACGTGGTCGGGCGGGCGTTCGTCGTCACCTGGCCGGTGACGCGGTGGGGCGTGCTCGGGCGGTACGGCGACGAGTGGGACGCGGTGCCCGACCCGCGGTGAGCCCGCAGGGCGCAGCCGGTCGTGTCGAGCCGCAGTGGGGCCGGTCGGTCAGCGCCCGGTCGTGCTCAGCGTGAGTGGTCAGCAGCCGGTCGTGCTCAGCGTCACCCGTGTCACGTCGTCGTTCGAGACCGTCGCCTTCGCCGGGCACAGGTCGCCCGCCCGCACGGTGACGTCGCCGAGCGGGACCCCGGCGAAGTCCGCGGTCCCACCGGGGAACACCCGCTGGTGCTCGGAGAGCTTGCCCGTCGCGGCGAACACCTTCACCTCGTAGGGACGGTCGGCCGCGTTCGAGGACACGGTGACCGAGATCTGCCCGGTCGAGTCGTGGGCGCCGCACCCCGTCAGCGAGAGTGCGGCGACAGCGCCGAGGACGAGCACGAGCGGGACACGACGGATCACCGTGCCGAGGGTACGCGCCCCCGGTGACGTGGCCCGACGTCCACCGTTCGGGGGACGGGCGCTCCTGGGCGTTGCCAGTACCGTGGACTCATGCACCAGGGGACCTCACCCACCTCCGCCGGATCAGCGCCAGCAGCCGTGCGCCGCGCGGCCCTCGTCGCGGCGCTCGACGTCGTGGACAGCGGTCCCGAGGAGCGCTTCGAGCGCATCACCCGCATCGCCCGCGAGGCGTTCGGCGTCTCGGGCTCGTTCCTCAACCTCGCCGGAGCCGAGGTCCTCACCATCAAGTCGCAGCAGAGCGACGCCGTGTTCGGCCCGACGATCCCGCTGCAGGACACCTTCTGCGGCCGCACGCTCGACCAGGCTGGCCCGGTGGTGGTGCCGGACGCCCGGGCCGACGACCGCTACGCGGACATGCCGATGGTGGTCGAGGACCCCAACGTCCGCTTCTATGCGGGTGTCCCGCTCCGCGTCGGCGACGACTCCGTCAAGGTCGGCACGCTCTGCCTCGTCGACCCGCAGCCCCGCACGCTCGAACCGGACGACCTGGCACTCCTCGAGGAACTCGGCGTCTGGGCGGAGCGCGAACTCGCCGCCGGCGCCGACGAGGACCGGCTGCGCGGTGTGCTCGCCGGCCTGCAGCCCGCACCCGTCACGGTGCCCGGGTACCGGATCGGCGGCATGTCCGTCCCGCACGGCGTCGTCTCCGGTGACCTGCACGAGTGGCACCTGACCGGCGAGGCCCTGCACCTGACCGTCTCCGACGTCATGGGCAAGGGCATGTCCGCCGGGCTGCTGGCGGCGACGATCCGCGGTGCGCTCCTCGCCCGCCCGGCGGGTGACCCGGAGCAGGTCGTCGCCGCGCTGGACGAGCAGGTGGGGCCGGACCTCGGCCGCGCCGAGTCGTTCGCGACGATGTTCCACGGTCGGCTCGACACGGGCAGCGGGCGGATGGACTTCGTAGACGCCGGCCACGGGCTCGTGCTGCAGATGCGTGCCGACGGTCGCGAGCGCACCCTCCTGTCGAGCGACCTGCCGATCGGGCTGCACCCCGCGGGGTTCGCCCGCTCGTCGGGGTCGCTCGAGCTCGAGCCCGGCGACGTCCTCGTGATCGTCAGCGACGGGGCGCTCGAGCTCTGGGACTCGACCCTGACCTCGCTGTCGCGGCTCGGTGCCATGTGGCGTGAGGAGCCCGAGATCGAGCCGTTCCTCGCCCGGGTGCGCGCCCGCGCGCTCGAGCACGATCCCGGTGACGACCTGACGGTCGTCGTGCTCGCGCGCGACTGACGCGTCTGCGGCCGGTCGCGACGGCCGCCGGACGCGACGGCCGCCGGACGCGACGGGCCGACGGACGGGAGGCGCGTGGCGGTCTCGCCACGCGCCTCCCGTCCGTCACGCGGTCGCGTCGCGCCCTGCTGCGGACGCCGTGGGGGTCAGGCGCCGAGGCGCTCGATGAGCTCCGCGTAGCGTGCGGCCGTCCGCTCGACGATCTCCTGCGGCAACACCGGCGGCGTGCCCTGCCGGTCCCAGTTCGCGCTGAGCCAGTCGCGCACTATCTGCTTGTCGAACGAGTCCGTCCGGTTGCCGGACCGGGCGTCCCAGTAGCGGCTGGAGTCGCTGGTCAGGACCTCGTCAGCGATCCGGATCGTGCCGTCCGTGTCCCGCCCGAACTCGAACTTCGTGTCGGCGATCACGACGTCGTGCTCGAGGGCGATCGCCGCTGCCTCGCCGTAGACGCGCAGCGAGCGTTCGCGGAGGGCCTCGGCGTCGTCCCGACCGACGAGCTCGACGGTCTGCTCGAACGAGATGTTCTCGTCGTGCTCGCCCTGCGGCGCCTTGTACGCCGGCGTGTAGATCGGCTCGGGCAGACGGTCGCCCTCGGACAGCCCGGCGGGCAGGGGGACGCCGCACACGCTCTGCGTCTCGCGGTACTCGGCCCAGCCGCTGCCGACCAGGTACCCGCGGACGACGCACTCGACCGGGAACATGGCGAGCGGCAGGACGTGCATCGAACGGGCCGCGACGGACTCGGGCACCGGGGTCCCGTCCGTGTCCGGCGCGACGAGGTGGTTCGGGACGTCGGCGATCCGGTCGAACCAGAACCGCGACAGCCGCGTCAGCAGTTCGCCCTTGCCGGGGATCGGCGGTTCGAGCGCGAAGTCGTAGGCACTGACCCGGTCCGAGGCGACGAGCAGCAGCTCCGATGCGCTCGCGACGTCGTCGACACCCGCGGGGACGTAGAGCTCGCGGACCTTGCCCGACGAGACGTGCCGCCAGCCGGGCAGCTCCTGCGGGGCGGTCACCGGGCGACCTTCGCGGCGATGTCGGTACGGTACTGCGCGCCCTCGAGCGCGATGTCGCCGACCCCGGCGTACGCGCGCTCCCGGGCCTGGGCGAAGTCGGCACCGGTCGCGACGACGCTCAGCACGCGGCCGCCGGTCGCGACCAGGTCGTCGTCGAGCACCGCGGTCGCCGCGTGCGCGACGGACACGCCCTCGCGCGCCTCGGCGGCGTCGATGCCGGTGATGACCCGGCCGGTGTGCGGGTTCTCCGGGTAGCCCTCGCTCGCGAGCACCACCGTCACCGCGACGTCGTCGCTGAACGTCGGCTGCGGCGCCGAGCCGAGCTGGCCCGTCGCCGCCGCGGTCAGCAGGCCGCTGAGTGGCGTGGTCAGACGGGGGAGCACGACCTGGGTCTCCGGGTCGCCGAAGCGTGCGTTGAACTCGATCACGCGCACGCCCTGCTCGGTCACGATGAGCCCGCAGTAGAGCAGGCCGATGAAGGGCGTGCCCTCGTGCTCGAGTCGACGGACGGTGGGGAGTGCGACGAGCTCGGTGACCTCGGCGACGAAGGCCTGCTCGGACTCCCACCGGTCGGCGAGCCACGGCAGCGGGGAGTACGCGCCCATCCCGCCGGTGTTCGGACCCGTGTCGCCGTCGCCCAGGCGCTTGTGGTCCTGCGCGGGGCTGAGCGCACGGACGTCGTGCCCGTCGCTGAGGAAGAACAGCGAGACCTCTTCGCCGTCGAGGAACTCCTCGACCACGACACGGCCGTGCTGCAGCCAGTAGGTGGCGTGGTCGATCGCCGCCTGACGGTCCTCGGTCACCAGGACGCCCTTGCCCGCGGCGAGCCCGTCGGCCTTGACGACGTACGGGGCGCCGAGCTCGTCGATCGCGGCGACGGCTTCGTCCACGGTGCCGGCGTAGACCGGGCGCCCGGTCGGCACCCCGGCCTCGGACATGATGCGCTTGGCGAAGGCCTTCGAGCCCTCGAGCTGCGCGGCGGCACGGCTCGGCCCGAACACCGGGATGCCCCGTGTCCGCAGCGGGTCGGCGACGCCGGCGATGAGGGGTGCCTCCGGCCCGACGACGACGAGCTCGACGCCGTTCTCGATCGCGTACTCGGCGACCAGTTCGCCGTTGGTGGGGTCGAGCGACACGGTCTCGACGTCGGCCGCGATGCCGGCGTTGCCGGGGGCCGCCGTGATGACGTGTCCGGCTCGCTCCGCCAGGAGGGCCGTGATGATCGCGTGCTCGCGGGCACCGGAACCGAGGACGAGGATTCGCACCCGGCAAGCCTACCGAGCGCGACACGCCGCCCGCGATGCGAGGGCTAGCCTGTGGACATGCCGCCGAAGAGGATCGAGGACGCCGAGGGGCGCGCAGCGCTCGCCGCCGTGCGCGCGGGGTCGTCGGTCCGGTCGGACGTCGCGACGGCGGTGCGGTGGACCCTGCAGCGTCTGGCCGACGACGTCCCCGGCAACAGCGTCGAGGTCCGCGTCCCGCCGTTCGCGGCGGTGCAGGCCGTGCCCGGGCCGCGGCACACCCGCGGGACCCCGCCGAACGTGGTGGAGACCGACGCCGTGACGTGGTTGGCGCTGGCGCAGGGGGAGCTGCGGTGGGACGAGGCCCTCGCGGCGGCACGCGTCAGTGCATCCGGTTCGCGTGCCGACCTGACGGCGTTCCTGCCGGTCCGCACCGTGGCCTGACACCCCGAGCCTGCGCGGTCGTGCAGCCTGGCTCACCGACTTAGGTAGGTCCTACCGATGTGGTCGGTAGGTCCACCCCCGTAGCGTGGAAGTCGCCGGGATTCGGACCCGACCCGAACGGGTCCGAACCCGGCGACAGGGTCAAAGGTACGCGACATACTGCGTTCGTTGTCAACCGGTGCGGCGAGTCGTGCTGCAAACCGCAACGATCGTGGTCCCTCGAGGGACCTTTCCTGATCGCACGTCAGGTTCCCACGCGCGGGAGTGCCCCTGGTCAGCGAGCGCCGAGCAGCTCCGCCAACTCCGACCGCGCGTGCACGTCCCACTTCGCGAAGATCCGCGACACGTGCGCGTCGACCGTCCGGACGCTCAGGCTCAGCGTCTCTGCGATGCGTCGGTTGCTGAGGCCCTGCGCCACGAGTCCGGCGACCTCGTACTCCCGGTTCGTCAGCGGCGCACGGACGCGTCCGGCGGACACCGCCATCCCGTGCGACGCGAGGACCCCCTGCGCCGCGACGATCCGCGACCGGTCGTCGGCGAGCACGGCGTCGGCGTACTCGACGATCGCGCCGGCGAGCGGACCGTCGACGCGGGCTGCGGCCTCCCGCATCCGCGAGAGCGACGCGGCGGTGTCCCGTCCGGTCGTCATGTCGTGCGTGTAGTGCTGCGTCACCGCGTACATCACGTGCAACCACGAGCCCTCGCGGGTGCTGCGCTCGATGATCTCGTCGGCGTGCCGCAGTCCTGCCGGGTTGCCGAGCACGGTCTCGGTCCAGGCGATCGAGACCGCGACCTGCTCGCCGGTGATCCGCATCGCGCGGCCCGGTGTCGTGCGCGCGCGCTCGAGGGCCTCGGCAGCGCGCTCCGTGTCCCCGGCGTAGGCGTACGCCATGGCCAGGCGCGCCCAGGGGTACGCCGCGAAGCCGCCGTGGTCGGCCACGTCGTAGCGCTCGCACGCGGCCGAGAACGCGGCGATCGCGTCGTCCCACCGGCGCTGTCCGATCGCGTGGTTGCCGAGCCCGATGAGCTCGAGCGTGAAGTCGTACTTCAGGAACGGGCTGCCCCGCCGGACCGGGATCTCGGTGACCAGGTCGGCCATGTCCCCGCGCCAGACCTGGACCTGGTGGAGCACGGAGACGTTCTCGCCGACGCCCCAGGGCGCGACCTCGACGTGCTCGACCGCGGTGGCGATCGCCCGACGGGCGAACGCGGCGGCCTCCTCGAGCCGACCCTCGGTGGCGAGGGCCATCGTCACGCACGGCGCGACGCAGAGGAACGGCACCGGGACGGTCGGCTGCTGCAGGATGCGGGACCGCTCGATCTCCTCGCGGACCTCGGCGAACCGTCCGCCCCAGCCCAGGTGCGCGAGCCGGAGGAGCCGCACGTGCTCGGCCGTCTCCGGGCCGACCAGCGGCAGCAGCTCCTCGGAGAGCGCCACCGCGGCGTCGACGTCGTCATCGTGGAACTGGCGGATGTTCGCGAGGGTCTCGCACGCCTCGACCACGACCGCGTCGTCGATCTCGCCGGCACGCTTCCGGGCGAGGTCCCAGGCGGCCTCGGCGTCGACGCGTCCGGCCTCGCGCCCGGTGCTGTACGAGTGCGCGAGCGACCGCAGGCAGTGGGCGGTGACCCGCTCGGTGGCCGAGAGCGCGGTGCGGAGCGCGGCGGAGGCCAGGGCGACGGCGCTCTCGTGCTCCTGCAGCCGGACGGCGACCTGGGTGGCGTCGAGCAGCTGGCCGACCGGGGGCAGCACGCCGCACTCGAGCGACCAGAGCGCGGCGCGGAGCCGGGCGGCGGGCGGTGCCCCCTCGGGCCGGGTGGTCCGGAAGGCGTTGGCCCGGGCGAACAGCGCCGTGCGCCGGGCGACCGGGACGAGGCCGCGGACGACCTCGCCGACGAGCGGGTGCGAGGGCCGCACGATGCTCGTGCCGTCCTCCGCGGAGTCGACGGCGACCAGTCCGAGCGCGACGACCCGGTCGACGTCGCCGCCGGACACCAGACCGAGCAGGCGGGCGAGCGGGATCGGATCGGCGAGCGCGACGATGTCGACGACGTCGCGCAGGTCCTCGGGCAGCGTGCCGAGCTCGGTGCGGTACATGTCCGCCAGGCTGTTCGACGCCGTGATCCGGCCACGCCAGTACCACCCCGTCGCGGTCTGGTCGAGCGCACCCGAGGCGAGCGCGGCCCGGACCACCTCCCGCAGGTAGAGCGGGTTGCCGGCGGTCGCGCGGTGCACGCGCTCGGTCGACGCGGTCTCGAGCTGCGCACCGAGTGCCTGCGCGACGACCTCGCCGGTCTCGTGCAGGTCGAGCGGTGCGAGGTCGATCCGCTCGAGCAGGTCGTCCTGCCACAGCGCGCGGAGCGGGTCCGACAGCGCGGTGAAGTCGCGGCAGGTCAGCACGAGCCGGGCGCCCTGGTCGCGGACGAGCCAGGCGACGTAGCGCGCCGAGATGGCGTCGAGGTGGTCGGCGTCGTCGACACGCAGCACGACGTCGCGGTCGGCCAGGTCGTCGGTCTCGCGCAGCCGCTGGGCGGCGGCAGCGTCGTCCACCAGCTCGGCGAGGGCGGCCGGCAGCTCCCCGAAGCGGTCCGCGACGGCGCCGAACGGCATCGAGCGGCCCGCTGCGACCGCGGTGATCGGCACGACGACGGTGCGGCCGGTGGTGTCGCGGCGGGCGACCCGGTCGGTGACCCGAGCGGCGGTCGAGGTCTTGCCCAGCCCCGGCGCGCCGACGATCGCGACGCTCCAGCGATGCTCGGCGACGACGGAGACCGCGCGGTCCTCCTCGCGGCGCTGCACGATCGGCCACGGCACACGTGCGGGCGTGCGGGGTCGGCGACGCCCGCGGATGGACTGCTCGTGCACCCCGTCACCTCCCGATCCTGGTCGTCCGTCTGCTCCCCCCGGCTCACGGATCCCGTTCCCGGGCTCCGACATCGTCCTCGACCGGGCGGTCGGTGTCGCACGGGATGCGTTCCGTGGATACCGACCGGTAGGGACATCATGCCCTGGATCGGCCGACGCGCAACAGGCCACGGCACGTCCCACAGTGGGGGACAATGGTCCGGTGAGCGACACCGACCGACCCGAAGACCGCCCGGCAGCGCCGGCCGCGACACCGGCTCCGAGCGCCGTCAGCTCGCCGGACGAGGTCACCATCCGACGCGCACCGAAGTTCGGCGTGTTCATCGTCGGCGGCGCGGTGCTCGGCTTCCTCGCGACGCTGCTCGTCGTGACGCTCACCATGGACATCGACCGCGGTGACCAGCAGGACGCGAGCTTCGGCACGCTCGTCGGCTACTTCTCGCTCTGGGGCGTCACGATCGGCGCCTTCGCGGGCGCCGTCGTCGCGATCGTGCTCGACCGGGTGTTCGCCCGTCGCGCCGCCCGCCTGACGGCGGAGCGCGTCGAGGTCGAGCCGGCCGAGGAGACCGTGGACGGCGAGGTCGAGGACCACGGCGACGCGACCGGACCCGTGGAGCGCACCGACCGCTGACGGTCGCCACCACACGACGGACGGGAGGCCCGGTACCAGCTGGTACCGGGCCTCCCGTCCGATGCGTCTCGCGTCGTGACGCGACTCAGCTGAGCTGGTTCGCCTCCACCCAGGCCAGGTACTCCGGCGTCACCGTGCCGGTGACGTACTCACCGGTGAAGCAGCTCATCTCGAGGTCGGTGACGTCCGAGCCCTCGATGATCGCGTCGCGCATGTCCGCCACCTCCTGGTAGATGAGGTGGTCGCTGCCGAGCACGCGGTTGATCTCCGGGATCTTCCGGTCGTGCGCGATGAGCTCGGCGCGCGTCGGCATGTTGATGCCGTACACGTGCGGGTAGCGCACCGGGGGAGCGGCGCTCGTGAACGTGACCTCGTTGGCACCGGCGGCGCGGGCCATCTCGACGATCTCGCGGCTCGTCGTGCCGCGGACGATCGAGTCGTCGACGATGAGGATGTTCTTGCCCTTGAACTCGGACGACATCGCGTTGAGCTTCTGCCGCACCGAACGCTTGCGCTCGGCCTGTCCCGGCATGATGAACGTGCGGCCGACGTAGCGGTTCTTGAAGAAGCCCTCGCGGTAGTCGATGCCGAGCTTCTGCGCGACCTGCATGGCGGCCGGCCGGCTCGAGTCCGGGATCGGCATCACCACGTCGATGTCCCCGGTCGGGGCGTACTGCGCGATCGTGTCGGCCAGGCGGTTGCCGAGGCGGAGACGGGCGTCGTACACGGAGATGCCGTTCATCACCGAGTCGGGACGCGCGAGGTAGACGTACTCGAACGAGCACGGCACCAGGCGCGGGTCCTTCGCGCACTGCCGGGCGTGCATCTGGCCGTTCATCTCGATGAAGACGGCCTCGCCCGGCGCGATGTCGCGGACGATCTCGTAGCCGCCCGACTCGAGCACCAGGGACTCGCTCGCGACGACCCACTCCGGCTGCCCGGCCTCGTCGAACTTGTGCCCGAGGATGAGCGGCCGGATGCCGTACGGGTCGCGGAACGCCAGCAGGCCGTGCCCGGCGATGGTCGCGATCGTGGCGTAGGAGCCCTCGACGCGCTCGTGCACGCGCTCGACGGCGTCGAAGACCTGGCCCGCGTCGAGCTCGCTGCCGCGGACCTGCCCCTGGAGCTCGTGCGCCAGGACGTTCACCAGCAGCTCGGTGTCGCTCGTGGTGTTGAGGTGACGGCGGTCGATGTCGAACAGCTCGCGGGTCAGCTCGCGGGTGTTCGTCAGGTTGCCGTTGTGGACGAGCACGATGCCGTAGGGCGCGTTCACGTAGAACGGCTGGGCCTCTTCCTCGTTGCTCGCGGCACCCTTCGTGGCGTACCGGACGTGCCCGAGGCCCATCGTGCCCAGCAGGGCACGCATGTCACGGGTGCGGAAGGCTTCTCGGACGTGCCCACGCGTCTTGTGCATGTGGTGGACGCGACCCTCGACCGTGGCGATGCCCGTCGAGTCCTGGCCCCGGTGCTGCAGGAGCAGCAGGGCGTCGTAGATGGATTGGTTGACGGGCCCCTGCGCAACGAGGCCGACGATGCCGCACATTCGCGGAGTGCTCCAGACCGTAGGATCGGGTGGTACCGAACAAGTCTGCCATGCTCCGCGGAGGACCACGCATGCCGAACCCGTACGCTGCCGCCGGCGTCGACACCGCCGCCGGTGACCTGGCCGTCGAGCTCATGAAGTCCGCCGTCTCGGCGACGCACAACGCCTCGGTGCTCGGTGGTGTCGGGGGCTTCGCCGGGCTCTACGACGTCTCGTTCCTGAAGGACTACGACCGCCCGCTGCTCGCGACCTCGACCGACGGCGTCGGCACCAAGGTCGCCATCGCGCAGGCGATCGACAAGCACGACACCATCGGCCAGGACCTCGTCGGCATGGTCGTCGACGACATCGTCGTGGTCGGCGCGAAGCCGCTCTTCATGACGGACTACATCGCCTGCGGTCGCGTCGTGCCGAACCGCATCGCCGACATCGTCGCCGGGATCGCCCGTGGCTGCTCGGCGACGGGCACCGCGCTCGTCGGCGGCGAGACCGCGGAGCACCCGGGGCTGCTCGGGCCGGACGACTACGACGTGGCCGGCGCTGCGACCGGTGTCGTCGAGGCCGACCGGCAGCTCGGTGCCCACCTGGTGCAGGACGGGGACGTCGTCGTGGCGATCGAGTCCTCCGGTCTGCACTCGAACGGGTACTCGCTCGTCCGGCACATCCTGTCCGGCAAGGGCGTCGGCTACACCGACCAGCTGCCGGAGTTCGGCGCCGGGGTCTCCGTGGGCGAGGCGCTGCTCGAGCCCACCCGGCTCTACACCGCGCCGCTGCTCGACCTGCTCGACGCCCGACCCGGTGCCGTCCACTCGCTGTCCCACGTGACCGGCGGTGGCATCGCCGCGAACCTGGCGCGGGTGCTGCCCGTCGGCACCTGGGTCGAGGTCGACCGCTCGACCTGGACGCCCCCGGCGGTGTTCCGGGTGCTCGCGGACATGGCGGGGACGCCGGTCGAGGACACCGAGGGCACGTGGAACCTCGGCATCGGGATGTTCGCGGTGGTCGATGCGGCCTCGGCGTCGGCGGTGCTCGAGGACCTGCGTGCCGCGGGGCTGCCCGCGTGGACGGTCGGCACGGTGTCGACCTCGGTGCGGGAGCTGGCGGGGTTCGAGCAGGGTGCCAAGGGCGTCGACGGCGGGGCCGTGCGGCTCGTCGGTTCCTACGCCGGCTGAGGGCTGCCGCCGCCGCGTGACCCTTCCGGTCGCACGACGTGCCGCGCGCCGTCGTTCCGGTCGCACGAACCATCGCGGTGCCGGCGGCGTGACCCTTCCGGTCGCACGACGTGCCGCGCGCCGTCGTCCCGGTCGCACGACGTGCCGCTCACTTCGGAACTGAGCGGCAAGTCTTGCAACCAGGAGCCTCGGCCGCGTCCGAGGGGGCTGCTGGGTCGAGCGGATCCGGGCGGGCCGCCGACCTCGCCCTCCGTCGGCGGCGTGAGCGTTCGGGTCGCACGACTTGCCGCGTGCGGTCGTTCGGGTCGCACGAACTGCCGCTCACTTCGGAGTTGAGCGGCAAGTCGTGCGACCAGAAGCGCAGGGTGGCGGGAGCTGGACGTACCCACGTCCGGGCGCCCGCGCACACGACGACGCCGCGCGGCCCCGAGGGGTGCGCGGCGTCGACGGTCCAGGTCAGGCGGACTTGTTCTGGTCCTGCTGGGGCTCGAACTCGTCCTCGTCGTCGCCCGGTTCCTCACCGTACTGGTCAGCCCAGCGGTCGACGTAGGAGTCTTCGTCCGAGTGTTGCCCGGCGGAGAGCTCGCGTTCGAGCGCACCGTAGTTCGTGTCCGGACTGAAGTACTTCAGCTCCCGGGCGACCTTGGTGTGCTTTGCCTTCTGACGGCCGCGCCCCATGCGTGACCCCCTCGTGATCGGCTCTGGTCCGGTCCTGGCGGGTGCGTGGTTGCCACCCGGGGAACCGAACGGTTCGTGGTTTGAAATCTGCCGATCACTCTACCATGTACCCCGTTCCCCACCTGCCCGTCGGCGTCACCCGCGGGTCGGCCGAAGACCTGATCAGGACTCAGGCCGGGAGTGGTTCGCGGACGCCGCGCTTCCGGCGTGCGGACCGGAGCACGAGGGCGTCGACCGAGAACCGCCCGGGCCCGGTGAAGGCGACGGCGAGGGACGCGACGGCGAGCACCAGTACGTACTCGAAGCCGCCGTCCTGGGCGAAGAATCCCGCCGTGGCGTGGGCGAGCAGGCCCGCGACGACCATGTCGACGGCGAGCAGCAGGCTGGCGACGCGCGTGGCGACACCGAGCACGAGCAGGACACCGCCGACGAGTTCGAGTCCGGCCACGACGGGGGCGGCGACCTCGGCGAGCGGGACGCCCATCCCGGCGAAGCCCTGGGCGACCCCGGGGATGCCCTGGGCGAACTTCTGGGCGCCGTGGGCGATGAACACCACGCCGAGGACGATGCGGAGCGCGGTCAGGCCGATGGAGGTCGATGTCGTTCGCATGACGCCGACGGTAGGCGGTGACGTGTCATCGACCTGGCGGCCTCGGTGGATTGACCGGACTCCACCAGGGGTCGTCCAGACGACGGTCCACCGAAGCGGGGACCGGTGCTCAGGAACGACCGACGCCGGTCCGCAGCAGTGCGGACCGGCGTCGGGCGAGCGGGAGGCGGCGGGTCAGGAGTCCGCGCCGCGCCCGGTCTGCTGCTGCAGGCGGTCGATGTGCTCGGACGCCTCGGCCTTGGTGAGGTCTGCGGGCAGCTCCTCGCCGGCCTCACGCGCGAGGGTGTCGAGGTAGCTGCGCTGCGGACCCGTCATCGGCTCGTCGCCGGTCACCCACTGCTCGGGGTCCTTGCTCGCGGTCGTCGAGGGGTCGGGACGCTCGCCGCCCAGGGTCTCGCCCTGGTGCGACTCGTCGGGGGTCTGGTCTGCTGCGTCGGTCATGGCGCCGAACCTACGCGCGACGGCGGACACGACACGCAGCGACGGCGTCCCCCGGAGGACCCGGGCCGAGCAACCGGGACGACGCCCCGCCGGGACGACGCCCCGCGGCGGGCGCCCCGCCGACGCGACGCCCCGCAGAGAGGACGCCCCGCTGCGAGTACGCCCTGCCGAGGCAGCACCCCTCCGAGGCAGCCGTGGACGCTCAGGCGGGCGTCGCCGTGTACCGCACCAGGTCCGGCCCGACGCCGCTCGTCGCGATCGGCACCTCGGCGTCGCCCTGCCGGATCCAGATCGTCGCCGCCTGCTCGTCGATCCGGACCACCTCGTGCAGCGACCCGTCGAGCAGCACCGCCGCCCGCACCGACACCCGCCCGGTGGACGCGCGCGGCGGGAGCCCGACCACGTCCGCGTCGTACGCGGCGTGCAGGCCGGGGGAGAGGAACGGCGACACCGGCGTGGTCACGACCTCGAGTCCGTCCTCGACCGCGCGCACCGCGACCAGCCGGACCGCCTGGTCGGTGGGCAGGGGGACGTCGACGACCGGGGCGTCGACCGGGCCGGCCAGCGCGCGGAAGGCGGGCCGACCGTCGGGGGCGAGCCGCGCCTCCAGACCGTCGATCCGGACGCGACCGCGGCCCCGCGAGTCGGCGTACAGGCCGGGCTCGAGCCCGGACCGGCGTGCCTCGAGCCGGGTGACCACGACGCGGTCGGGCCGGTACCAGTCGCGGAGCGTGGCGGGGTCCACCCAGCCGATGCTGGCGACCCCGCGGGCGAGGTCGGCACCGTCGTCGGCGGGTCGTTCGTCGAGGGCGCCGAGCGGGTGCTCCCCCCGTACGGCGACGAGTCCGGCGTACGGGCCGGCCGCCGGTGGTTCGTGGTCGAGCACCTCGACGCGCTTCGAGACCTTGCCGCCGTGGCCGTCGAAGGTCGCGAAGGTGCGCAGGTCGGAGATCGTCATGTCGCCGACGATGCTACGACCGGCCGCCGTCACGGCGTGCAGGTGCGGGGACGAGGAGGCGCATCTCGCCCGTGCACTCGGTCTGGTCGACGCCCTCGGCGGGCCCGGCTGGTCGCATCGCGCGCCGTGCCCGGGCGCCGTCGCGCAGCACGGGCTGCAGGCTGTTCCGCTGCACCGAACGGAGCACCCGGTCCTCCTGCGCCTCGTGGTGGAACACGCCCTCCGGCGAGCGGCGGAGCGCCGGACGGATCGGTTCGCCGCGGCGCTCCTGGCCCGGCAGCGGCCTGGAGCGCCGGCCGTACAGCAGTTCGGACGAGTCGAGCAGCCACGGCACCAGGGCCACGGTCACCCCGTGCACGAGCAGCAGCTTCTTGCGGATGCGGCGGCCGCGGTGGTTGTGCAGCAGCGTCTCCCACCAGTGCCCGACGACGAACACCGGCGTGTAGACGGTGACGACCTCGGACCCGTGCTCGGCCCGGTGCGCCTTGATGTAGCGGATGAGCGGCATCGAGATGTCGCGGTAGGGACTCGGCACGACGGTGAGCGGGACCTCGATGCCGTGCTCGGCCCACTGCTGCTGCAGTCGTCGGGCCTCGGCGTCGTCGATCGCGACGTGCACGGCCTCGAGTCCGGCGTGCTGCGCGGCGATGGCGTAGTCGATCGCCTTGAGCACCGGCTTCTGCAGCGTGTTGACGAGGACGATCGCGTGGTCGCCGGTCGCGCCGAACTGCGTGTCGACGTCGGCCTCGATCTCGTGCGAGACGTCGCGGTAGTACCGGTTCACGCCGAGCATGAGGACGAAGAGCACCGGCATGATCACGAACACGAGCCAGGCGCCGTGCGTGAACTTCGTGATGGTGACGATGACGAGCACGACGAAGGTGAAGGTCGCGCCGATCGAGTTGATGGTCAGCGAACGCCAGACCTGGCCCCGGTCGACGGGCCCGTCGGCGGTGCCGTCGCGGTCCGCGCGGAGCAGCCGCGACCAATGCCGGACCATGCCGCTCTGCCCGAGCGTGAACGACACGAACACGCCGATGATGTACAGCTGGATGAGGCTCGTGACGTTCGCCCGGTAGACCACGAGCAGCGCGACCGCGACGAGCGCGAGCACGATGACGCCGTTCGAGTAGATGAGCCGGTCGCCGCGGGTCGACAGGGCCTTCGGCGCGTAGGAGTCCCGCGCCAGGATCGAGCCGAGCAGCGGGAAGCCGTTGAAGGCGGTGTTCGCCGCGAGGAGCAGCACGGCGGCCGTCGTCGCCTGCACGACGAAGAACAGGATGCTGCCGTCACCGAACGTCGCGGCGGCGATCTGCGCGATGAGCGAGCGCTGCGGTGTGGTCGCGCACGCGGTGAAGCCCTGCAGGTCGCAGGCGTGTTCGGCGTAGTGCACGCGGGAGACGAGTGCGAGCGTGATGAGTCCGACGAACAGCACGATCGCGATCGAGCCCATGAGCACCAGCGTCGTCTGGGCGTTCCGGATCTTGGGCCGCCGGAAGGCCTGCACGCCGTTCGCGATCGCCTCGACGCCTGTCAGGGCGGAGCAGCCGGACGCGAACGCGCGGAGGAGCAGCAGCACGAAGGCCGCCTGGGTCGTGTGCTCGACGTTGTCGATCGTGTACGCGGCGGACTCGGCGACGGGGGCGTTCCCGACCGCGGTGCGGACCAGGCCGGTGACGACCATGACGAACACCGAGCCGACGAACAGGTAGGTCGGTACCGCGAACGCCTTGCTCGACTCACGGACGCCGCGCAGGTTCACCGCGGCGAGCAGCACCACGAAGGCGACCGCGATCTCGATGCGGAACGGGTCGAGGCCGGGCAGCGCCGAGATGATGTTGTCCACGCCGGAGGCCACCGACACGGCGACGGTCATCACGTAGTCGACGAGCAGGGCGCTCGCCACGACGAGACCGGCCTTCTCGCCGAGGTTCCGGTGGGCGACCTCGTAGTCGCCGCCGCCGGACGGGTACGCCTTGACGAGCTGCCGGTAGGACGCGACCACGACGACGAGCAGCAGCACGACCACGGCGGCCACCCACGGCGCGAAGGTCAGGAACGCCATCCCGCCGAGCAGCAGGATCATGAGGAGCTCCTGTGGCGCGTACGCCACGCTCGACAGTGGGTCGCTCGCGAAGATCGGCAGCGCCAGGTGCTTCGGGAGGAGCTGTCCCTCGAGCTTCTCGGAGGGCAGGGGATCCCCGATCAGTCGCGCCTTCAGCGACCGGATCTCGTTCGTCACGAGCGGCAAACCTACTCAGTTGCGCGCCCGAGTCAACACTGTGGGAACGGACAGGCGGTACCGCCCGCGCGACGGGCGTGCGCCGACGGTGCAGCGGACGGAGCAGCGGACGGGAGGCGCGGATCGCCACCACCCGTCCGCCGGCGGCCGTCAGACGGAGCGGCGCAGGGCCTCCAGACCGTCCCGCAGGCGCGTCACGGTGTCCTCGGTGAGGGTCCCGCGCGTCGCCCGGCGACGCAGGTCCGCCCGGACCTGCTGGCGGAACGCCGCGATCGCCATCTCCACCTCGCGCAGGGCGCGGGAGCCCTCCGTCGGGACGTCGACCGGCTCGTCGGCGGTCTGCCCGCGCGGGGCCTGCGCGCTCGCGGCGAGGTCCGCGCGGAGGGAGCGCATGGCCTCGCCGACCGAGGCGCGGACGCCGTCGGCCAGGGACCGCACGGAGTCGGCGACCCCGGACTCGACCGCCGCGAGCTCCTCGGCGCGGGCGTCGAGCTCGGCGCGACCGGCGTCGGTGACGGCGTAGACGGTCTTGCGGCCGTCGACGGTCTTCGTGACGAGCCCCTCGGACTCGAGCTTGGCGAGCCGCGGGTACACGGTGCCGGCGCTCGGGACGTACGCGCCGCCGAAGCGCTCGCCGAGGGCCTGGATGAGCTCGTAGCCGTGCATCGGACGGTCGGCGAGCATGGCGAGCAGCGACAGGCGCAGGTGGCCGTGCGCGAACACGGGGCTCATTCGGGCACCACCGTCTCGTCGTCGTTGTTGGTCGGGCCGGTCGGCGCGGTCGCTCCGTCCGTCGCGGACACGGGCGGCGCGTGCAGGACCGCGATGTCGCCGGAGACCGAGTTGACCTTCAGGTCGAGCCACTGCCCGGACAGCTCCCCGCCCTGCTTGACGTACGAGCCGCGCACCCCGCGGATCTCGGAGTCGTCGAACTGCAGCTTGCCGGACGCCGTGCTGACGGTGCAGCGGTAGGGGACGCCGTCCTCGAGCCGGATGCTCACCGAGCCGGACACCGTGTTGATGCGGGCGGCGTCGGGGGTGCCCTGCAGGTCGAGCACCACGTCGGCGTTCACCCCGTCGGCCGTGAAGCGGGGGATCGCTCCCGTCGCGACGACGTCGCCGGACACGGTGCGGAGGGTCAGCGCGCCGTCGAGGTCGCGGACCGTGGTCGACCCGGAGACGGCGTGCACGGCGAGGTCGCCCGCGAGCCCGTCGACGACGACGTCGCCCGAGACGGTGTTCAGCGACGCCCCGCGGTTCGTGCCGGAGAGCAGGACGCCGGCCGAGACCACGCCGATCGTGACGCGGGCGTCGCGGGGGACGAGCACGCTGACGTCGGCTGTGGCGCGGCCGCGGAACGACTTCAGGAACCCGAGCGGGTCGTCCCACCGGATCTGCGGGTGGTCGATGGTGAGCGTGTCGCCGTCCAGTTCGATCTTGAGCGGCTTGCCGGACACGCCGTGCACCTCGACCCGGGCGGTCGGTTCGTCGTGGGCGACGACGTCGACCTGTCCGCCGGCGAGTCCGACGCGCAGGGCGCGGACGATGCCGGTGTCGATCACCTTGGGCTCCTCGACGAGCCACTTCTCCTGGGCCATGTTGCCTCCTCGAACTCGCGTTGTATCGCGTGTGGAAGTCACGATACATCGCGTTCCGCGAGTTGTCACCGGGTCAAGGCGCGGAACGGCCGGTCGCCACCGGGTCGGGACGCGGAACGGCCCCGCTCCCGGTCGGGAGCGGGGCCGTCCTGTGGCCAGGGCCTACTTCGCGGCGTCGTCCAGTGCTGCCTGGGCCTTCTCCGCCGCTGCGTCGAGGGCCTCCTTCGGGCTGGTCTTCAGCAGCATCGCGGACTGCAGCTGCGTCGACAGGGCGGCGCTCACCTCGCCGTACGCGGTGATCGACGGGCGGGCCTTGGCGTACTCGAGCTCGTCGGCGAAGGCCTTCAGACGGGGGTTCTCCTCCAGGTACTTCTTCCACGTGGCGTTGTCCGCCGTGGCCTGGTTCGCGGGGAGCAGGCCGGTCGCGATGTCCCACTTCGCCTGGGTGTCCGGGCTGAGCCACCACTGCAGGAACTTCCACGAGGCGTCCTGCTTCGCCGAGGTCGTCTTGATGATGTACGAGTTGTTCGTGCCGAGGTTCATCGCGGGCTGCTCGATGCCGGGCAGCGCGAAGACGCCGACGTTGTCCTTGCCGAGCGTGCTGTCGATGGTCGACAGGTCGTACGCGCCGGTGATCGCCATCGCGGCCTTCTTCGACGTGAGCGCGGGGACGGCGCCGTTCGTCGAGGTGGTCAGGAGCGACTGTGGGTAGGCCGAGCCGTCCTGCAGCATGTCCGTCCACGCCGTGAGCGCCTTCACGCCCGCGTCGCTGTTGAACTCGACCTTCGTGTTGTCCTCGTTGAGGAACTCGCCGCCGGCGCCCCAGAGCATCGACTGCCAGGTGAAGACCGGCCACTCACCGGTGCCGATCGGCAGGTAGGCGCCGTACTGGGTCGTGCCCTTCGTGAGCTTCTTCGCGTCGTCCTGGAACTCCGCCCACGTCTTCGGGGTGTCGGTGATCCCGGCCTCCTTGAACATCTCCTTGTTGTAGACGACGGCGTAGTCGCCGATGTCGGTCGGCAGCGTGTACTGCTTGCCGTCGAACTCGCCGGTCGAGAGCATGCCCTCGGTGAAGCTGTCCTTCGTGACGTCACCGCTGGACAGGTAGTCCTCGAGCGGCAGGACCTTGCCGGTCTGGATGACCTCACCGGTCTGCTGCGGCGTGCTGTCGCCGAGCACCATGTCGGGGCCGGTGTCGTTCTTCAGCGCGTTGATGAGCTTCGCGTCGAACTGGTCGGACGAGGCTGCGTACTGCGGCTGGACGTCGATCTCGTCCTGCGAGGAGTTGTACTCGTCGATGAGCTTCTTCACCTCGGTGGCCTGGGGCCCCGTGTAGTTGTGCCAGACCGTGATCGTGGTCTTGCCGCCGCTGCCGCCGGAGTTGCCGGTGACGGAGCCGCCGGAACACCCGGACAGGGCCAGTGCGGCGCCCACGGCGAGGGCCGTGGCACCGAGCAGTCGCTTGCGCATGAGTCGTCCTTTCTCGGACTTCGGGTGGAGCGAAGGGTGATGAGGAGGAGTGGAGCGAGGGGTGGTGCGGGAAGGGTGGAACGGGATCAGCGGAGTCCGCCGGCCATGGCCGACACGATCTGCTTCTGGAAGATGATGAAGACGATGAAGACCGGCAGGATCGCCAGCGTCGAGCCGGCCATCAGCAGGTTGAAGCTCTGGCTCGCGTTCGCGGACTGCAGCTGCGTGAGGCCGACGGAGACCGTGAAGAACTCGGTGCGCGACGCCACGAGGAACTGGAAGAAGAAGTTGTTCCAGTTGTAGACGAACGACAGGACCGCGAAGGACCCGATCATCGGGGTCGCCATCGGCGTCACGACGGACCACATCCGCCGCCACACCCCGGCACCGTCGACCCGGCTGGCGTCCTCGATCTCGCTCGGGAACGAGGTGAAGAACTGCCGGAACAGGAAGGTGCCGAGGATCGACGGGATGTTCGGGACGATGAGGCCCTGGTAGCTGTTCAGCCAGTGCAGCGACGACAGCAGGGTGATGAGCGGCGTGAACACGACCTCGAACGGCACGAGGAGCGCCGCGAGCAGGACGACGAACACGATGTTCTTGCCCGGGAACTTCAGCCGCGAGAACGCGAAGCCCGCGGCGAGGCTCGTCACGATCTGCCCGGCCGTGGTCGCGATGGCCACGACGGTGGAGTTGAAGAAGTACAGCCCGAAGGGGGCGACGGTGAAGATGTCGGTGTAGTTCGACAGCTCCCACTGGCGCGGCAGGAAGGTCGGCGGGAAGGCGAGCGCCTCCTCCGAGGACTTGAAGCTCGTCAGCAGCATCCAGAGGAACGGGCCGAAGAACAGCACGACCGCGACGAGCAGGATGACGTGCCGCAGGACGGCGGGCGAGTGCTTGCGGAACAGCACGCCGAACGGGCGGCTGCGGTGCGGACGGGAGGCGCGGCGCGCGTCCGACGGGAGAGCACGGGAGGCGATCTGGGTCACGGTGGCGGTCCTAGTTCAGCTCGATGGGGTCGCGGCGGTTGATGACCCGCAGCTGGACGACCGCGACGAGGATGCCGACGATGAGCAGGAGGACGGCGGCGGCACTGGCCGAGCCGCCGTGGAAGAACACGAAGCCCTGGTTGTAGATGTAGTAGAGGATCGTCTCGCTCGAGTTGATCGGGCCGCCCTGGGTCAGGACGTAGACCTGCGTGAAGACCTGCAGGGCACCGATCACCCCGGTGATGGCGAGGAAGCCGGTGGTCGGCGCGACCAGGGGGAGCGAGATCCGGAAGAAGCGGCGGATCGGGCCGGCGCCGTCGAGCGTCGCGGCCTCCATGTAGGAGGCCGGGATGTTCGTGAGCGCGGCCGAGTAGATGATCATCGTGTAGCCGACGCCCTGCCAGATCGAGAACACGATCACCGAGACCAGCGCCCACGGCTCCGAGGTCAGGAAGCCGATCGGGGGTGCGCCGAGCGCGGTCACGACACCGTTCACCAGGCCGCCGAGCGGCGACAGGATGAAGCTGAAGATCAGCGCGCTGCCGACGATCGGGGCGATGTACGGCACGAAGAGCAGTGCGCGGTAGACCCCGCGGCCGCGGAACGGCTGGGCGAGCAGTGCCGCGAAGAACAGCCCGAGCGCCATCGTGATCGGCACCACGACCACCACGTACAGCGCGGTGTTGCCGGCGGCCCGCAGGAACTCGCCGTCCTGGAACAGCCCGGTGAAGTTCGACAGGCCCACGAAGCCGTTCGTCTCGCCGGACGCGGGGTTCCAGTCCGTGAACGAGTAGTAGACCGTCTGCGCCAGCGGGTACAGGTAGAACAGCGCCAGCAGCACCGTCGTCGGGGCGATGAGCACGTAGCCCGCCCTGCCCTCGCGTCGTTCCATCCGGCTCGCGTCCGCGGTGGACGACCGTCGACCGGGAACGCGCACCCTGGTCGGGTTCTGAACCGCACTCGTCATGCGGACCTCCTCTTGGCTCGTCGTTGAACGCTAGGAATCGGCTGTTTCGAGCAGATTACCGTTCGATCACCAAAAGTAAATAGTCGAATCTGCAACGACTTCGTTCGGCAATCGACCGTTTCCTCGCTACAGTGACGGCATGCACGAGCAGCACTTCCAGGACATGGACCGGAGTCCGGGGTCCGTCGGGGACGTCCTCCGACTGATCCGCGTCTCGGACACGACCTCGCGCTCGAGCATCGCCAGGAGCACCGGTCTCGCCCCCTCCACCGCCTCGGCCCGGGTCGACGCGCTGACCGCGCTCGGACTCGTGCGCGAGAGCGGCGCCGAGGGGTCCCGCGGTGGTCGACGCGCTCGCCGCCTCGAACTCGTCGCGGACGCCGGCTTCGTCGCCGCGGCCGACCTCGGCGCCCACCACGTGCGCATCGTGCTCACCGACCTGGCCGGCCGGATCGTCGCCGACACCGACGCGCTCGAGCACGGCGCAGCGACGGTGCCGGTCGCCGCGGGGCCGCGCGCCTCGGTCGCCGCGCTGTGGGACCGGTTCGTCGAGCTCGCCCGCGACAGCGGCCTGGACACGACCCGCTTCCGGGGTGCCGCGATCAGCGTGCCCGCACCCGTGTCGTACCCGGGCGGCAGCATCGCGACACCGTCCTTCGAGCCGTCGTGGCACGGCGCCGTGCTGCCCGAGCTCTTCGCCGAGCACACCGACGCCCCGGTGCTCGTGGAGAACGACGCGAACCTCATCGCCCTGGCCGAGCGTCCGGGTCCCGACCGCACGGGCACTCTCGTCGCGGTGAAGCTCGGCACCCGCATCGGCTCGGGTGTGCTGCTCGACGGGCGACTGCACCGCGGGGTGAGCGGCGCCGCCGGCGAGATCAGCCACACGCCCGTCGACGGCGAGGCCGCGATCGGCTGCACCTGCGGCGTGCCGGACTGCCTCGAGTCGGTGGCGTCCGGTGGCGCGATCGTCGCCCGGCTGCGCGCGGCCGGACGGCAGGTGAGCGGGACGAGCGACGTGCTCGCGCTCGCGGCGCAGGGCGACGCGGTCGTCCTCGACGAACTCCGCCGGGCGGGGGAGCACATCGGCCGGGTGCTCTCCGGCATCGTGAACTTCTGCAACCCGAGCGAGGTCGTGCTCGCGGGTGCGATGTCGGCGTCCTCCGTGCTGGTCGCGACGATCCGCGGCGAGCTCTACCGGTCGTGCCTGCCGATGGTGGCGGACGCCCTCGACGTCCGGGCGAGTGCCTCGCCGCGCGACGCCGGCATCCGTGGTGCGACGGTGCTCGCGATCGACGAGGTCCTCGCACCGGCGCGGATCGACGAGCTCGCCCGAGCGGCGGCGGAGCGCAGCGCATGACGAGCCCGGCGCGTCGCCCGAGGAGCCCGGCGCAGCGCACGACGAACCCGGCGCAGCGCGTGACGAGCGAAGCGCAGCGCGCGACGAGCGCAGCGCGGCCCGGCAGCCCGGAGCAGTCCGGGGCGATCGTGGCCGTCGACGTCGGCGGGACGACCGTCAAGGGGATGGTGCGGGTCGGCGAGGTCGTCCTCGACCGCGTGGTCGTGCCCACCCTCGGGCCGGTCGACCACGCCGACGCCGTCGGTGGCCCCGCGCTCGCCGCCGTCACCGCCGTGGTCGACCGCCTCGCCGCGGCCGCCACAGCCGCGGGCAACCCGCTCGCCGCCATCGGCCTCTGTACGCCGGGGGTCGTCGACGCCGAGACCGGGACCGTGCTCGTCGCCGTCAACCTCGACTGGCGCGACCTGCCGCTCGCCGCACTCCTGCGCGACCGGTACGGCGTCCCCGTCGCCGTCGCGCACGATGCCCGCGCCGCCGCGACCGCCGAGATCGCCGCCCGCACCGCAGCGGGTCGGGACGTCGCCGAGATGGTCTTCATCCCGATCGGCACCGGGGTTTCCGCGAGCCTGGTGGTCGACGGTCGCCTGGTGGTCGGCGCGGCGGGCGGTGCCGGCGAGGTCGGGCACGTCTGCGTCCGACCGGGCGGCGAGCAGTGCACGTGCGGGCAGCGCGGCTGCGTCGAGGTGTACGCCTCCGCACGGAACATCCGGCGCCGCTACCGCGAGGGCGGCGGCACCATCGACGGGGCGACCGACGAGATCGTCGCCGCCGTCGACACCGACCCGGTCGCCGCGGCGGTGTGGGACGACGCGGTCGACGCGCTCGCCGCCGGCATCGCGATCCTGTCCGCCGTGCTCGACCCGGCCGTGGTCGTCGTCGGCGGGGGACTCGGTGAGTCCGGGGAGCGCCTGCTCGCCCCGCTGCGCACCGCGGTGGACGCCCGGCTCGGGTGGCGTCCCGCACCCCGCATCGAGCAGTCCCTCGCGGGCTCCGGCGCCGGTCTGGCGGGAGCCGGCCTGCTCGCACGCACCGCCGCGGGGTCGAGCCCCGCCGCCGGACAGGACCCCACCCCATGACCACGGACACCGCTCCACCCACGAACCAGGAGGACCCCATGACCGCTCAGCGACTCCGGATCGGACTCGTCGGCGCGGGGGTGATCGCCCACGCGCACCTGCCGAACCTGCTCCGCACCGGGGACGTCGTCGTCTACTCCGAGGTCGGCGCCGAGGACCTCGTCGCAGCACACGGCGGCGAGGTGGTCGACTCGCTCGACGAACTCCTCGCCCGTGTCGACGTGGTGGACGTCGTCGTCCCCACGTACGCCCACGCCGAGGTCGTGCGCGCCGCGCTCGCCGCCGGCAAGGACGTCATCAGCGAGAAGCCGCTCGCCCGCACCGACGCGGACGCCGACGACCTGGTCCGGCTGGCGCACGAGACCGGTCGCCAGCTCTACCCCGCGCACGTGGTCCGCTACTTCCCGGAGTACGTCCGGCTGAAGGCCGCGGTCGAGGCCGGGCAGCTCGGCGAACTGGCCGTCCTGCGCTTCGTCCGCTCCGGCGCGTTCCCGACCCGGTCCGCCTGGTTCGCCGACCCCGAGCTGTCGGGCGGCATCATCATGGACCAGATGATCCACGACCTGGACATCGCCCGGTGGATCGCCGGCGACGTCGTCCGGGTCAGCGCCGTGCACGTCCGGAAGGGCACCGTCGACCACCCCGTCGAGGCGGCGCACGTGCTGCTCACCCACGAGTCCGGCGCGATCAGCCACGTCGCCGGCATCTGGGGCCCGGCGCACCTGCCGTTCGTCACCGAGTTCTCCGCCACCGGCACGCTCGGCAGCCTGTCGCACGACTCCCGAGCGGAGCGGAACTACACCGCCGAGCTCCTCGACGAGGCGGGGGTCGGCGGGGACCTGCCGGAGCTCGACCCCGCCGAGGACCCGTACTTCCTCGAGATCCGCGAGTACCTCGGTGCCTTCCGGGGCGGCGCGGTGCCCCGCGTCTCCGCCGAGGACGGCGCCACCGCGGTCCGCATCGTCAACGCCGCGCTGCGGTCGGTCGCGACGGGGCAGCCCGTCGACCTCGAGCCCGTCCGGGCCACCGGGACGCACGAAGGGGCGACGGCATGAGCGCCCTGCGCATCGGCGTCCTGTCGTTCGCGCACACGCACGCGCTGTCCTACCTGTCGGCGCTGCAGGCGATGCTCGACGTCGAGGTCGTCGGCACCGACCCGGACGGCACCTCGACGGGCACCGAGCTCGTCGACCTGCGCGGTCGCGAGCTCGCCGACGCCCTCGGGGTCGCGTACGTCGACACCGTCGAGGAACTCCTGGCGAGCGGGGTCGACGCCGTCGTGGTCACGAGCGAGAACGCCCGGCACCGTGCGCTCGTCGAACAGGCCGCCGCCGCGGGGGCACACGTGCTCTGCGAGAAGCCCCTGGCCACGACGTGGGAGGACGGGCTCGCCATGCGCGCCGCCGCCGAGGCCGCGGGTGTGCTGCTCATGGTCGCCTTCCCGGTCCGGTTCGCGAGCACGTTCGCCCGGCTCGCCGCGACGAAGCGGTCCGGCCGTCTCGGCGAGGTCTTCTCGGTCCGCGGGGCGAACAACGGCATGCTGCCGCTGACCCGCTCGTGGTTCACCGAGCCGGAGCTGTCCGGTGGCGGCGCGATCGTCGACCACGTGGTGCACATCGCCGACCTGCTCGACGAGCTGCTGGACGGTACGCCGGCCGAGACCGTCACCGCCGTGACGAACCGCGTGCTGCACGCCGAGCGCGCGCAGGCCGAGACCGCGGGCCTGGTCACGATCACCTACGCGGACGGTACGATCGCGGCGATCGACTGCTCGTGGAGCCGTCCGGACACCTCGCCGACGTGGGGTGGGCTCGCGCTCACCGTCGTCGGGACCGAGGGATCGGTCGACGTCGACTTCTTCCGGCCGAGCGTGCGGGGTCTCGACGCGGCGACCGGGCGTTCGGTCGTCCTGCCGTACGGACCGGACTTCGACGCGGCACTGCTCGACACCTTCGTCGGTGCGGTCCGCTCCGGCGAGCAGCCCCAGCCCGATGCGGCCGTCGGACTGCGCACCCTGGCGATCGTGCTGGCGGCGCAGGAGTCGGCCGCGACCGGCGAGACGGTGCGGGTGCGGTCCGTCTGACCCGACCGAAGACGGACGGGAGGCGCGTGGCGGCCCCGCCACGCGCCTCCCGTCCGTCGAGTGACCGACTCAGGAACCGCCGGCCGCCGCCCACAGACGGCGGGCGTTCGCGAGTCCGCGCTCGACGGCGTCGACGTCGTCCTCGAGCCCCTCGAACTCGATCGAGACGGGTCCGTCGAACCCGCTCGCGACGATCCGCTCCACGATCCGGCCGAGCGGCAGGTCACCGTGCCCGACGACCGTGCCGAGCACCGCGCGACCGGCCAGCGTGGTGAGCCAGCCGTCCGCCGCGGGCGGGGTCTCGCGCACCAGGAAGTCCTTGAGGTGCACGACCGCCGCGACCGGCAGCACCCGCTGCACCGCGCGGAGCGGGTCGTCGTCGAGGCACACGAAGTTGCCGACGTCGAGCAGGGCGCGGAAGCCCGGGTGGTCGACCTCGTGCACGAGCCGCAGGATGCGCTCGCTGTCGTTGAAGGCGAAGCCGTGGTTCTCGACCATCGTCGTGATGCCCAGCGTCGCGGCGTGCTCGGCGACCGCGCGGCAGACCGGCACGACCTGCGCGAGCACGCGCTCGAACTCCGCGTGGTCGGCGTCCCGCCAGGCCCACGGGACGACGTCGTGGCGCAGGTGCGTGATGCCGAGTCGGTGCGCCACGTCGAGGTGCTCGTGGACGCGGGCGACCTCGGCGTCGACGGTCGCCGGGTCCGAGAAGTCCGCACCGATCACGTGGTTCGCGAGCCCGATCCCGCGCGCGGCGGCGTGCTCACGCAGCCGGTCGACGAGCTCGGGCTGCCGGGGGAGGTCGTCGCCGAACCCGCCCGCCGCGATCTCGAGGTGCTGGCCGCCGGCCGCCGCGACGCGGTCGACGACGTCGAAGATCGTCAGCGCACCGCGCTGGAGCGAGCGGGCGTAGCTGTAGGACGAGACTCCGAGTCGCATGGCGCGACCCTAGCGGCAGCGGTCTCGTCGCCACCAGGGGTCGTCCCGGAACCGTGGACGGAGCCGGTCGTCCCGTCGTCCGTCCGTGTCGGCGACCACGGCAGTCGGCGGAACAGCGGCATGAGCGGCTGCACCATCGGCCCGATCGCGAACGCCGCGACCACCGTGCCGACCCCGACGTCGCCACCGAGCAGCCACCCGACCAGGACGACGGTGACCTCGATGACGGTGCGCGCGAGCCAGAGCGGCCAGCCGAACCGCTCGTGCACGCCGACCATCAGTCCGTCCCGTGCGCCGGCACCGAGCCCGGCGCCGATGTAGCAGGCCGTCGCGACCGCGAGCAGCGCGAGCCCCGCGGCGAACAGCAGGACGCGGGGGACCAGGCCGTCGGGCTCGGGCACGAGCCAGAGCACCAGGTCGGCGGACGGTCCGATCGCCAGCACGTTGCACAGCGTGCCGATGCCGGGCTTCTGGCGGAGCGGGATCCAGAGCAGCAGGATGACGACGCTCGACACGACCGTGACGACGCCGAACGACCACGGCAGGACGTTCTCCAGGCCCTGCGTGAGCACCGTCCACGAGCCCACGCCGACGACCGCGCGGACCTGCAGCGCGGTCGAGGCGCCGTAGAGGAAGAGTCCGACGGCGAGTTGGACGAAGCGGAGCACGAGGGCGGTGGATCGGGGCATGACCCGATGCTGGGCCCAGATTGGCATGGCCGTCGAGAGCCAATCGCGCTAGCGTGGCTCCGTGCCCCCGGTCTCCCTCAGTGCCCGCGCCGCCGCCCTGCTGCTCGCCGACTGGCGGGACGGCACCGACGCCCCCGCGTACGAGGCGCTGTCCGACGCCGTCCGCGTGCTCGTCATCGACGGGCGGGTGCCGCTCGGCGTCCGCCTCCCCGCCGAACGCGGGCTGGCCGAGGCCCTCGGGGTCTCGCGGACGACCGTCGCCAACGCGTACGCCCGGCTGCGGGACGACGGGTTCGTCGTGTCGCTGCGAGGCTCCGGCAGCGTCGTGCACCTGCCACGCGACCTGGCCGGACGCCCGGACCCCGAGTGGCTCGGCGGCGTCGTGCCCGGCGACCTGCTGGACCTGCGGAAGGCTGCGCTGCACGCCGCACCCGATGTCGCCGAGGCCGTCGAGCGGGCCGTCCGGCACGTGCCCGCCGCACTCGCCGGCATCGGGTACGACACCGTCGGCGACCCCGGGCTGCGCGCCGCCGTCGCCGCGCGCTACACCGAGCGCGGGCTGCCCACCGACCCCTCGCAGGTCGTCGTCACGATCGGCGCCCAGCACGCGATCGCGCTGCTCGCCCGTGTGCTCGTCCGCCGCGGCGACACCGTGCTCGTCGAGTCGCCGACGTACCCGCACGCGCACGAGGCCTTCCGGGAGGCCGGCGCGCGCCTCGTCGGCGTGCCCGTCGACGCCCGCGCGGGGTGGGACGCGGCCGCGCTCGAGACCACCCTGCGCCGGACGGCCCCGGCGGTCGCGTACGTCATGCCCGAACTCCACAACCCGACGGGGGCGACCATGACGGCCGACACCCGACGGCTGCTCCTCGACGTCGCGGCGACGACCGGCACGACGGTCGTCGCCGACGAGACGATGGGTGAGCTCCGCATCGACGGGGAGCCCGCGCCCCCGCTCGCCGTGGCCGACCCGTCGGGCGCCTCGGTCGTCATGATCGGGTCGGCCGCGAAGGTCTTCTGGGGCGGCCTGCGCATCGGCTGGGTCCGGGCAGCCCCCGAGCTCCTGCAGCGCCTGCTGCTCGCCCGTCCGACGGGCGACCTCGGCACGCCGGTCCTCGACCAGCTCGTCGCGCGTGAGCTCCTCCCGCGGACGGCGGCCGTCCTGGAGGCACGGCGCACCTTCCTGCGCGCCGGTCGCGACGAGCTCGTGGCCGGCCTGCGCGAGCGGCTGCCCGAGTGGGACGTCCCGTCACCGGCCGGCGGGTTGACGACGTGGGTCGGACTCGGGCGGCCGGTGTCGAGCGCACTCGTGCTCGCGGCGCGGGCCGAGGGGGTGGTGCTCGCCTCCGGCGGGGTGTTCGGTCCCGACGGCGGGTTCGAACGGTTCCTCCGCGTGCCGTTCACGATGGGCCCGACCGACCGGGAGCGCCTGGTCGACGTGCTCGGGCGTGCATGGTCGCGGATCGGCGGCGAGGGTGCGGGTACCCGGGGGTCGCTCGCCGCGGTGGTCTGACCGGTCGCACGTCCGTCCACGGATCCGCGTCCGGCGGTGTGGTTCGCAGGTGGAACTGCGAGGATCGGCGTCGTGCACCTCCTCTCGGTCTTCAGCCTCCGCAACCGGGCCCTCATCGCGCTCGTCACGATCGTCGTCGCGGTGTTCGGCGGCGTCGCGCTGACGAACCTCAAGCAGGAGCTCATCCCGAGCGTCCAGTTCCCCCAGGTGGCGATCGTCAGCGCATACCCCGGTGCCACGCCGGAGGTCGTGTCGAACGACGTGTCGACGAAGATCGAGCAGGCGATCCAGGTGGTGCCGAACCTCGAGTCGACGAGTGCGACGTCCTCGACCGGCCAGAGCGTCGTGTCGGCCTCGTTCGACTACGGGTCGAACCTGGCCAGCGCCGAGGACAAGATCCAGACCGCGGTGAACGCCCTGTCGCTGCCGGACACCGTGCAGACCCAGATCGTCACCGGGTCCTTCGACGACCTGCCCGTGCTGCAGCTCGCCGTCACGGCCTCGGGCAACCAGGAGCAGCTCGTCGACCGGTTGAACGCCACGGCGGTGCCCGACCTCGAGAAGCTCGACGGCGTGCGCCAGGCCGACGTCTTCGGCAACCCGGGGCGCCGCATCGTGATCACGCCGAACGAGGACGAGCTCGCGGCGCGCGGCCTCACGACGCAGTCGATCTCGGACGCCCTCGACGACAACGGCACGCTCATCCCCGGCGGCACGATCACCCAGGACGGCAAGACACTCTCGGTGCAGACCGGGCAGCGCATCGCATCGCTCGACGACATCCGCGGGCTGCCCCTGACAGCGTCGAGCGGATCGGGTTCGTCGGCCTCCTCAGGTTCGTCCGGGTCGCCGGGCGGCGGGACGGCCGCGGGCGGGACGGCCGCAGGTCAGGGCCAGACCGGTGCGAGCGGTACCGGGACGACCGTGACGGGCGGGACGGGCGCGAGCACGGCCTCCACGCCGACCTCGCTCGGTGACGTCGCGACCGTGCAGATCGAGGAGTCGCCGCGCACCTCGATCAGCCGCGTCGACGGCAAGACCGCGCTCACCATCGCGATCACGAAGACGCAGGAGGCGAACACGGTCGACGTCTCCGAGACCGTGAAGGACGCCCTGCCCGGCATCGAGGCCAAGGTCACCGGCGACCCGCAGTTCACCGTCGTGTTCGACCAGGCGCCCTACATCCAGCAGTCGATCGACTCCCTGGCCGAGGAAGGGCTGCTCGGCCTCGGGTTCGCGGTCGTCGTCATCCTGGTGTTCCTGCTGTCCTGGCGCTCGACGCTCGTGACCGCGATCTCGATCCCGACGTCGGTGCTGCTCGCCGCGATCGGCATGCAGGCCGCCGGGTACACCCTCAACATCATCACGCTCGCCGCGCTGACCATCGCGATCGGCCGAGTGGTCGACGACTCGATCGTCGTCATCGAGAACATCAAGCGGCACCTGCAACCCGGCGTCGACCGTGGGCGGGCGGTGCTCGACGCGGTGCGCGAGGTCGCCGGGGCCGTCACCGCCTCGACGCTCACGACCGTGGCGGTCTTCCTGCCGGTCGCGTTCGTCGCGGAGCTCGTCGGCGAGCTGTTCCGGCCCTTCGCGCTGACGGTGACGATGGCGCTGCTCGCGTCGCTGTTCGTGTCGCTGACGATCGTGCCGGTGCTCGCCTACTGGTGGCTCCGGGCGCCGAGGACCCACCGGCACGCGGCGACGCCGACCACGGGGTCGACGCCGACGGCGTCGTCGGGCACGCCGGCGTCGCCGACGGCTGCGTCACCCGCGGCTGCATCGTCGACCGGGGCGCTGGCGTCGGCCGACGACCTGCACGACGCCGGCACGTCCGACCGGCTGCGTCGCGGGTACCTGCCCGTCCTCCGCTGGGCGGTCGGCCGTCCGGCGCTCGTCCTCGTGCTCGCCCTGGTCGTCCTCGGCGGCACCGCTGCCGCCGTGCCCTTCGTCAAGACGAACTACCTCGGTGACTCGGGGCAGAACACCTTCACCGTGACGCAGGACCTCGAGCCCGGCACCAGCCTCGACGAGCAGTCGGACGCCGCACGCAAGGTCGAGCGGGTGCTGCAGGACGTCTCCGGCGTCGAGACCGTGCAGACCACGATCGGCTCGAGCGGCCAGTCCATCCAGGCTGCGTTCGGCGGGGGTGCCTCGGCGGCCGTGCAGTACAACGTCACGACCGACGCCGGCGCCGACCAGACGACGATCCAGTCCACCGCCCGCGACCGCATCGAGCGGATCGACGGCGTGGGCGAGGTCAGCCTGTCGAGCGCCGGCGGCGGATTCGGCGGGTCGAGCGACATCGAGGTCGACGTCACCGCACCGACCCAGTCCGAGCTGGAGACGGCGGCGAAGCAGGTCCTGACGACGATGCGCGACGTCGACGGGACCACCTCGGCGACGAGCAACCTGTCGGCAGCCGAGCCGTACCTGGCGGTACGGGTCGACCGGACGAAGGCCGCCGAGCGCGGGCTCACCGAGACCCAGGTCGGCGGGATCGTCGCGGCCGCGGTCTCACCGCGGGACACCGGCAGCGTCGAGATCGACGACGCCACCCTCGACGTGTACATCGCCGACCCGCAGCCGCCGACCACGATCGACGCGCTGAGGTCGCTGTCGATCCCGACCGCGAGCGGCGAGGTCCCGCTGACCGACGTCGCGACGGTCGAGCAGTCCGACGGGCCGACCACGATCACCACGTCGAACGCCGTGCGCACCGCGACGATCACCGTGACGCCGGACTCGACGAACCTCGGTCAGGCCGTGCAGAACGTGACGCAGGCCGTCGACGCCCTCGATCTGCCGAAGGGCGCGTCGGCGACGATCGGCGGTGTGGCGTCGAGCCAGTCGTCCGCCTTCAGCCAGCTGTTGCTCGCCGTGCTCGTCGCGATCCTGATCGTGTACGTGATCATGGTCGCGACCTTCCGGAGCCTGCTCCAGCCGATCCTGCTGCTGCTGTCGGTGCCGTTCGCCGCCACCGGAGCGCTGCTCCTGCAGATCGTGACGGGCATCCCGCTCGGGGTCGCCTCGCTCATCGGTCTGCTGATGCTCGTCGGCATCGTCGTCACGAACGCCATCGTGCTCATCGACCTGGTCAACCAGTACCGCCGCCGCGGGCTCCGCGTCCGCGAGGCGCTGATCGAGGGCGCGACCCGTCGACTCCGGCCGATCCTGATGACGGCACTCGCGACCATCTTCGCGCTGCTGCCGATGGCGATCGGGCTGACCGGCAAGTCGGGGTTCATCTCGCAGCCGCTCGCGCTGGTCGTCATCGGTGGCCTGGTGTCCTCGACGCTCCTGACCCTCGTGGTGCTGCCGGCGCTGTACTCGGTGGTCGAGGGCTTCCGGGAGCGTCGGGCCGACCGGAAGGCGGAGCGGGAGGCCGCGACGGAGCACTGAGGCGGTCGCGGTCGCGCGGATCGGCGCGGCCGCCGACCCGCTCTTCGGCTGCCGTCAGTCGCGGCTGCCGGACTCCTCGGCCTCGACCTGACGGAACCACGACACGAGCACGCACGTCAGGGTGACGAGGAACACGATCGCGGCGCCCTGCGCGGCGATCGCCATGTGACCGGTGACCGCCGAGTAGCCGCCGAAGGCCACGGCAGCGGTGAACGACAGCCCGAGGAGCAGCTCCGCGTAGGTCCGGACGGACGTCCGGGCGGGCCACTCGGTGACGGGGCGCGCGGTGCGGGTCGTGGTGTCGGTCACACTCCGAGTCTGCGGTCGCCGCTCGACCCCCGCACACCCGAGTCCGGGTGCCACCCGCACGGGGCACGGCCCGACCGTGTCCCGTCGGCCGTCACCGGAGCCGGTCGCGGAGGAACCCCACCACCCGCTCGCTCATCGCCCGGTCGAGCTGCGCGATCGAGTGCGCCGTCCCCTCCACCGCGACGAACGTCACCGGGACGTCGTGCTCGCGGAGCGTGGCGACGAACTCCTGCGACTCCCACAGCGGGATGAACTCGGCGATGGAGTGGCCGACGAAGAACGGTGCGGTCCTGTCGGTGACGTGGTGGCCGGGCGAGGCGGCCCGTGCGGCCGGGCAGTCCTCGTAGCTCCGGCAGCCGAGGTACAGCAACTGCTTGCGCTGGAACGAGGCCGACACTCCGTCCGGCTCGGTCGACCGCGTCGTGAGGTCGGTCGGACCGCTCAGGTCGACGACCGCCCGGATGCGATCCCCGGCCGCCCACGCAGCCGACTCGTGGTCGGTCACCGCGAGCATCGCGACGAGGTTGCCGCCCGCGCTGCCGCCGAAGAGCCCCACGCGGTCCGGGTCGATGTCGTACGTCTGCAGCGTCGTGGGTCGGAACACCCAGTCGAGCGCCCGTCGGGCATCGTCGAGGCCCGCCGGGAAGGGGTCCGTCGGCGCGAGGCGGTAGTCGATGTTCACGGTGACGAACCCCTCGGACGCCAGGTACTGGCACACCGCCCGGTACGCCGCGGTGGCCTTGTCGCCGTGCGACCAGCTCCCGCCGTGGACGAGCATCACCGCGGGTCGGCCGTCGCGGGGACGGTCGGCCCGGGCGTCCCGACCAGCACCACCGTCGGTCGGTTCCTCGGTCGGTTCCTCGGTCGCGACGTCCGACACGGACCCCGACGGCGACGGGCGCGGGGTCGCCGTTGGGGTCGCCGTGGTGTCCGGTGCGCTGTCCGGCGGCAGGCACACGTCGAGGCGCTGCAGCGGCTCCCGGCCGTACGGCACGTCGGCCACGACCTCGATGCCGGGGTAGCGCAGCGACAGCGGGTAGATCACGGGGTCGGCGGTCACGACGTCGTCGCGGTCGGCCGCCGGGGCACCGCTGCACGACCCGAGGGCACCCGTCGCCACGACCGCGGCGAGGAGCGCGAGCAGCGTGCGGCGGCCGGACCTCATCGCCGTCCACGCTAACCCCGCCCGCTCGACGCCGCGCTTCCCCGGAGCGAGTGCGGTGCAGGTACGCCCGGAAGCGCCCGGCGACCTCGCGCGTCCGCACCCCGCGTCCGGTGCCGCCGGGTGCCAGGATGGGCACGACACCCGCAGGAGGACCCGTGAGCCGTCGCAAGGCCTGGAACACCGACCCCGAACCGCTGCTCCGCGTCGAGGAGGGCTTCCGCCTCGACCGCGTCGACCCCGACGGCACGCCGGGCTTCCCCGGCCGGAAGATCGACGGGCTCGAGTCCCTCGCCGCAGGGGCCGACCGCCTCGCCGCGCTGCAGGAGCGCCTGTTCGCCGCGAGCACCGCCGGTGACCAGCGTCGCGTGCTCCTCGTGCTGCAGGCGATGGACACCGCGGGCAAGGGTGGCATCGTCTCGCACGTGGTCGGCGCGGTCGACCCGAACGGCGTCCACTACGCGGGGTTCAAGGCGCCCACCGCCGAGGAGCGTGCGCACGACTTCCTCTGGCGCATCGAGCGGCAGCTCCCCGCGGCCGGGCAGCTCGGGGTGTTCGACCGGTCCCACTACGAGGACGTCCTGATCCAGAAGGTGCGCGCGTTCGCCTCGCCCGAGGAGATCGAACGCCGGTACGGCGCGATCGTCGACTTCGAGGACCGGCTGGTCGAGCAGGGCACCACGATCGTCAAGGTCATGCTGCACATCTCGAAGGACGAGCAGCGCGAACGGCTCGGCGACCGCCTGGACCGCCCCGACAAGCACTGGAAGTTCAACCCCGGCGACATCGACGAACGGCTGCTCTGGGACGAGTACCAGCAGGCCTACCAGACGGTGTTCGACCGCACCTCGACCGCCCGGGCACCCTGGTACGTCGTCCCCGCGAACCGCAAGTGGTACGCCCGGCTCGCCGTGCAGCAGCTCCTGCTCCGCGCGCTCGAGGACATGCAGCTCACCTGGCCCGCCGCGGACTTCGACGTGGCCGAGCAGCGTCGGCGGCTCGCCGAGTCCTGACGACCGCTCCGGCCTGGAGGCACGACACCCCTCCGCCCCGTCGCCCCACTCCGCCGCGGGGCTGGCCAGGCGCGTCCGTGTCGCGTAGACTCCTTCGGTCGGCCTTCGGCACCGCGGCATCGTGACCGCGGGATTCGTTTGGGTGTGTGTGCGCTCGAGGGCTGGATTCACGTCGGACCGCGACGGGAAGAACCCCCTCTCCGCCTCAGAGCCCCCGCCGATGTCGCTGCCGGGCGCGCGGACGTCTGCACCCCGGAAAGTAGCAATGGCCCCGTACGACAAGGGCGCGCGTCAGCGTGCCGACGACCGAGTCCGCCACGCGAACGGCACCCCCGCCGCGCGCAGCAGCAAGCACCGCGGCTACCGCGCCGCGGATCCGTCGCAGCCGCGTCAGAAGCAGCGCTGGGACGCCGAGGAGCGCCGTGGGCGTTCCGCACAGGGCGAGCGCCCTGCGCGTCCGAACTGGGAGCCGCGCGACGGCGGCCAGCGCCGTGACGACCGCGGCGGACGCGGGTACGACCGCGACCGCGGCGGGCGCGGCTTCGACCGAGACCGCGGTGGACGCGGCTTCGACCGTGACGCTCCCTACTCGCACGGCCGTCCCGACGCTCCGCAGGCTCCGCGTCGCGCCGGAACCGGCTCGCAGGGGCCCAGCGCGCCGCGTCGGTTCGACCGTGACGACCGTGCTCCGCGCCGCGACGACGACCGTGGTGCCCGTCGCTTCGACCGGGACGACCGCCCGCAGCGTCGCTCGTTCGACCGCGACGACCGTGCTCCGCGCCGTGACGACGACCGTGCCCCGCGACGGTTCGACCGTGACGACCGTGCCCCCCGTCGGGACGACGACCGTGGCGCCCGTCGCTTCGACCGCGACGACCGCGCCCCGCGTCGGGACGACGACCGTGGTGCTCGTCGGTTCGACCGTGACGCTCCCTACTCGCACGGCCGTCCCGACGCTTCGCAGGCTCCGCGTCGCGCCGGAACCGGCTCGCAGGGGCCCAGCGCCCCGCGTCGCTTCGACCGTGACGACCGCGGTGCCCGTCGCTTCGACCGTGACGAGCGCGCCCCGCGCCGTGATGACGACCGCGCCCCGCGTCGCTTCGACCGTGACGACCGCGGTGCCCGCCGCTTCGACCGCGACGACCGCCCGCAGCGTCGCTCGTTCGACCGCGACGACCGCCCACAGCGTCGCTCCTTCGACGACGACCGCGCCCCCCGTCGCGACCGCGAGGACGCCCGTCCGGCCTACGTCCCCGCGGACGACGTCAAGCTCGAGAAGCTCCAGGCCGAGGCGACCGTCGCGGCCGACGTCGAGGGCGTGACCTTCGCCGACCTCGGCATCGGCGGCAACATCTCCCGCACCCTGGCCGAGATGGGCGCCACGAGCCCGTTCCCGATCCAGGCCGCGACGATCCCCGACGTGCTGTCCGGCAAGGACGTCCTCGGCCGTGGTCGCACCGGTTCCGGCAAGACCATCGCGTTCGGTGCGCCCCTCGTCGAGAAGCTCATGGAGCACGGCGGCGGCACGAAGCGCAGGATGGGCCGCGCCCCCCGTGCGCTCATCCTCGCCCCGACCCGCGAGCTCGCCCTGCAGATCGACCGGACCGTGCAGCCGATCGCCCGCTCGGTCGGCCTCTTCACGACGCAGATCTACGGCGGCGTGCCCTACGGCCGACAGGAGGGCGCGCTCGAGCGCGGCGTCGACATCATCGTCGGCACGCCGGGCCGCGTGCAGGACCTCATGAACAAGGGGAAGCTCGACCTCAGCGAGGTCGTCGTCTCCGTGCTCGACGAGGCCGACCACATGTGCGACCTCGGGTTCCTCGAGCCGGTGCGGGAGATCCTCTCCGCGACGGCCGAGGTCACGCCGCAGGGCGACCGCGCGCAGAAGCTCCTGTTCAGCGCCACGCTCGACGCCCAGGTCGCGTCGCTCGTGTCCGAGTTCCTGCACGAGCCGAGCGTCCACGAGGTCGCCGGCGAGGACCAGGCATCCTCGACCATCGACCACCGCGTGCTGGTCGTCGAGCAGCGCCAGAAGGACCAGGTGCTCGAGGAGCTCGTCGCCGGTGACGGCAAGACGATCGTCTTCGCCCGCACCCGCGCCTACGCCGAGCGCCTGGCCGACCAGTTCGAGGACGCCGGCATCCGGGCGACCTCGCTGCACGGTGACCTCAACCAGTCGCGCCGCACGCGCAACCTGCAGCTACTCACGAGCGGCCGGGTGAACGTCCTCGTCGCGACCGACGTCGCCGCCCGCGGCATCCACGTCGACGACGTGTCGCTCGTCGTGCAGGCCGACGCCCCGGACGACTACAAGGCGTACCTGCACCGCTCGGGCCGGACGGGTCGTGCCGGCAAGGAGGGCACCGTCGTCACGCTCGTGCCGCGTGGTCGTCGCCGCAAGATCGAGGGCATCCTCGAGAACGCCGAGATCGAGGCCGAACTCGTCGACGCCGCCCCCGGTGACGGCATCGTCGCGGAGCTCGCCGCGCGCTGACCGCCGGCACGTCGACGCCCCCGTCTCGCTCCGCGAGAGACGGGGGCGTCTCCGCGAGACGCCCCCGTCGACCTGAGACGCCCCCGGACCTGACGGCGTCTGGCGAGACCGGCGGCGTCCGGCGGAACCGGCAGCGTCTCGCCGTGCCCTGAAGGCGACGCCGGGACGGACGGGAGGCGCGGTGTCGGCTGGCACCGCGCCTCCCGTCCGTCGTCCGGACGCGACGCGTCAGCGCGAGAAGAAGAGCAGTCCGCGCACGTAGCCGGCCTGGCCGGCGTGCTGCGTGCAGTCGTCGAGGATGCTGACGAGACGGGCGCCCCGCGTGACGGGCGGGTCCCACGCTTCGTCGACCACCTCGTCGAGGTCCTCCGGGGCGAGCGTGCCGAGGTAGGCGACCGTGCGTTCGTGCACGGCCCGCAGGTAGCCGGTCAGCAGCTCGGCGGAGGCGCGCACCCGTCCGACGTCCTCGCTCGACATCCCGTAGCCGAGCGCGTCGGCGGGGAACGGCAGGCCGAACCGCTCGACCCAGCCGTCGGCGGTCCAGACCTGCTCGGTGCCGGCGAGGTCCGCGACCTGCGCGTCCTGTCCGCGGGCGGTGTGCCATGCGAGCCAGGCGAGGGTGTTCGCGCCGGCGGCCGGTCGGGTCGCGAGCTGCTCGGTCGACAGGCCGTCGACCGCGCGCTCGACGGTCTCGGGCACGCGGGCGAACGCTTCGGCGAGGAGTTCCGCTGGGGTCATGCGGCCGACGCTACGCGGGCTCAGCTCGCGGTGGCCGCCCGGTGACGCCGCTCGAGGGCGTCGCCGACGCCCTCGAGCGCGAGTGCGACACCCGCTCGTGCGGCCGGCGCCACGGCGTCGCGGAACGCCGCGGCCCAGGTGGCCGCGACCTCACGCGCGACCGCCGTGCCCGACGGCGTCAGGTGCACGAGGATGCTCCGGCGGTCGTCGGGGTTCGGGCGGCGCTCCAGGTGCCCGTGGCGCTCGAGCCGGTCGAGCAGTGAGGTCGTGGCACCGGTGCTCAGCTCGAGCTGTTCGCCGGCCTGCTTCGGCGTGGTGCCCCCCGGCTCCGCGGCGGCGAGGTGCAGCAGCAGGCGCGTGTCCGTGGTCCCGAGGCCCCTCGTCGCGCTCTCGTGCGCGAGCACCCGTCCGTGCTGCACCTGCAGCACGCGGAAGGCTTCGAGCAGCCGGGCCACGCCGGGGTCGTCGACGTCCTCGACCGGAGCCGTCACCTCGACGTCGGGGGAGACGGGTGCGGGCGGCAGTACCAGCGGCGACGGGGTCAGCGGCGGCAGTGCGGGGGAGGTGTCCGTCACGGGTGCTCTTCTCGGGTGGTGACCGTGGGCCGGTCGGGGGTGGTGAGCGGACCCGGGTCAGGGGTCCTCGTGCTCGGTCCCAGGCAACAGGTGTCTCGACCATCAAGCTACCCCCAACAGAGGGGGTACTTCTTCACTTGTCATCATCACGGCGAGCAAGTAGCTTGATCGTCGTACCAAACAGGCACCGCAGCGCGACCAACCACCGCGGGTCCGGAGCCGCCACCGATCAGGATCTCTCTCCTCTGGAGGACAACCATGTCCCGTGTGTCCCCTCGCGCCGCTCGTCTCGCCGCCTGGATCGCCGTGCCCGCCGCCCTCGTCGCCTCGGGCGTCGTCGTGTCGACCGCCTCGTACTCGGCGTTCTCGGCCACCACCACCAACCCCACCAGCAACTGGACGGCCGGCACCGTCGCACTGACCGACGACGACGCGAACACCGCGCTCTTCACCGCCGCGAACCTCAAGCCCGGCTCGACCGACAGCAAGTGCATCACCGTGACCTCGACCGGCTCGCTGCCGTCGACCGTGAAGCTGTACACCACCTCGCCGTCCACCTCGTCCGTGCTCGCGCAGAACACCACGGTCAAGATCGAGCAGGGCACCGGCGGCGGGTTCTCCTCGTGCTCGGGCTTCACCCCGGCGGCGACCGGCGGGACCCTCTTCGAGAACACGCTGCCGACCCTCGGCACGCAGGCGACGAACTTCGCGTCGGGCCTCGGCGCCTGGACCACGACCGGCGCCGCGAGCGAGACCCGCGTCTACCGGGTCACGTACACGGTGTCCGCGAACACCCCGAACACGGCGCAGGGCACCACCGCGTCGATCGGCCTCACCTGGGAGGCCCAGAACAACTAGCGGGACGTCCCGCCCGAACGCACGCCCCCGGTCGAAGGCAGTCATGGTCAGCATCGCAGTGCACGGTGGTCACACCCCGCACGACGTGCTGCACGACGCCGTCGACTGGGGGCGTGTCGCCGTCGCCACGGCGGCCAGGGCGGTCGTGGCCACGCTCCTCGGACTCGCGCTGTGGGCGGCCGCCCCCGCGTTCGTCGGCTGGCACCCGACCACGGTGATGACCGGCTCGATGGCCCCGCGGCTCCTGCCAGGGGACGTCGTGGTGTCGCGCCCGGTCACGCCGGCCGAGATCCGTCCCGGGCAGGTCCTGCTCGCCGACGACCCCGACCAGCCGGGACACCTGCGGATGCACCGGTTCGTCGAACCCGGTCCGGACGGCACCGTCGTCACGAAGGGCGACGCCAACCCGCAGGCGGACTCGACGCCGATCGAGCGGTCCGCCGTGCACGGGGTCGCCGTCCTGCGGGTGCCGTCCGTCGCCACCCCGGTGCTCTGGATCCGCGAGGGTCGCTGGGTCGAGGTCGGGACCGCCGCGCTCGCACTCGTCGCCGTGCTGCTGCTCTGCACGGTCGACGCTCCGCTCCGACGCCGCGGCCCCCGGCACCGTGGCGACGGTCCGGCCGCGGGCAGCGGCGGTCGCGGGCGGACGGGCGACGGCCGGGAGGCGCGGCTCGCCCCCGCCCCGTCCCCTGCGGTCGGCAGCACGGCCGGTCCGCACCGCCGGTCGCCCCGTCCCGTCGCGCGCCAGGTCGAGGTGCACGGCCGTTCCCTGCCCGGCGCCGCCGTCCAGCGCGTCCGTCGGGTCCGGCGAGGCGGGACGCCCGGAGTCCTCGCCGTCGTCGCCGTCGTCGCAGGCGGGGGCGTGCTGCTGCCGACCGTGCATGCGGAGGCGGCTCCGTTCGGTCGGACCACGAGCACGGCCGTCCAGTTCGCGGCCGCCACGGTACCGGTCGTCACGTCGCTGTCGTGCACGAACGCGAGCGGTTCGGTCGTGATCGGTTGGGCCTACTCGGGCGACGGGCCGAAGTCCTTCACCCTGACCGACGACACCGGAGCCGTGCTCGTCACCACGACCGACGGGCAGGCGCGGAGCGCGACCGTCAGGCTCACCGGTGCGCTCGCCCTCGGCACCCAGCGCAGCGTGCAGGTGCAGACCAACGCCGCTGCACCGGGCAGCTGGACCTCGGCGCAGAGCGCACCGGTGGCGATCCAGTACACGTCCGTCGCCGGGCTCGGGTCCGGCACGACCTGCGTGCGCTGACGGCCCTGCACAGGAACGCCGTGGCCTCCGGTCCTCCACAGGGCGGCACGGGGTCGCCGGTGATGTCCCCGGCCGCCGCTACCGTGACGGCATGCGGATCCTCCACACCGGCGACTGGCACCTCGGCCGCACGCTGCTCGGTGCGGACCTGCTCGGACACCAGTCGGTCTTCGCGGACTTCCTCGTCGACACGGTCCGCGAGCGCTCGGTCGACCTGGTCGTGATCGCCGGTGACGTCTACGACCGGGCCATCCCACCGGTCGACGCCGTCCGGCTGCTCTCGCGGACGCTCGAACGCCTGGCGGGGACGGCGACGGTCGTGCTGACGCCGGGCAACCACGACTCCGCCGCCCGACTCGGCTTCGGCGCGGGGGTCATGCACGACCGCGTCCGGATCCTGGCGGAGCCCGCGGGCATCGGCACACCGGTGCTCCTGACCGACGACGACGGCCCGGTCGCCGTGTACGGCATCCCGTTCCTGCACCCCGACCTGACGCGTCACGCCCTGGCCGAGGTGCCCGACGAACCCCTCGCCCGGTCGCACCAGGCGGTGGTCGGGGCGGCGACCGGACGCATCCGCGCCGACCTCGCGACGCGCCCCGGCACCCGCAGCGTCGTCGTCGCGCACGCCTTCGTCAGCGGCGCCGCACCGAGCGACAGCGAGCAGGACATCCGCGTCGGCGGGGTCGACCAGGTCGCGGCGTCGGTGTTCGACGGCATCGACTACGTCGCGCTCGGGCACCTCCACGGGCCGCAGCGCGTGGGCACCGGCGACCGCATCCGCTACGCGGGCTCACCGCTGGCGTTCTCCTTCGGGGAGCGGCACCAGCGCAAGAGCGTCACCCTCGTCGACCTCGACGCCGACGGCGCGGTCTCGGTCGAGCTCGTGCCCGCCCCGGTGCCGCGTCGCCTGGTCGACGTCCGCACCACCCTCGCGGCGGTCGAGGCCGGCGAGCACCGTGGCGACGCCGACGCGTGGGTCCGCGTCGCGGTGACCGACACCGTGCACCCGGAGCGGATGTACGCCCGCGTGAAGGACCACTTCCCGCACGCCCTGGCGATCACCCACGAGCCGGCCGACCGCCCGGAACGGCAGACCGCCCGTGCGGTGACCGCGACCTCCGACCCGGTCGAGGTCGCCGCCGACTTCGTCGCGTTCGCCACGGGCACGGCGCCGACCGAGGACGACCGCGCGGTCCTGACCGAGGCGTACGAGGCCGCCGTCCTCACCCTGCACGACGACCGGGGGCGTTGATGTACCTGCACCGACTCGACCTCCGTGCGATCGGGCCGTACCCCGAGCTCGTCTCGATCGACTTCGCGGCGCTCGCCGCCTCCGGGGTGTTCCTGCTCGAGGGGCCGACGGGGTCCGGCAAGTCGACCATCATCGACGCCGTGGTCTTCGCGCTCTACGGCGGCCTCGCGGGCGAGGGCTCGACGCACGACCGTCTGCACAGCCAGCACGCGGACCCCGGTGTCGAACCCTTCGTGGAGCTCGTGTTCGAGACCGGGGCCGGCGTGTTCCGGGTCCGTCGGACGCCGCAGTACGACCGACCGAAGCAACGTGGTGCCGGCACGGTCCGGCAGCAGGCGTCCGCACAGCTCTTCCGGCTCGCGAGCCCGGCGGACGCCGTGGGCGAACCGGTGTCCTCGCGCATCCCGGAGATCGGGCTCGAGGTCACGCGGGTCGTCGGACTCGACCGCGCGCAGTTCCTGCAGACGGTCGTGCTGCCGCAGGGCGAGTTCGCCCGGTTCCTCCGCGCGCCGGGCGAGGACCGCCGGAAGCTCCTGCAGTCGCTCTTCGGCACCCAGGTCTACGACCGCACCGCCGACGAGCTCGCCGCCCGCCGGCGCGAGGTCCAGGCCGAGGTCGACTCTGCCGACGCCCGGGTCCGGGACGCGCTCAACCGGTTCGCCCAGGCGGCCGGCGAGTCGGAAGCGACCGAGCCCTCGGTGGCGGGGACCCTCGACGCGCTCCGGGTCCGGGCCGAGGACACCGCAGCGCGTCGCGCCGAGGCGGTCGCGGCGGCGGACCGTGCGCGCCTGCACGAGCACGACGTGGCCGCGCGGCTCCAGGCACGATCGCGTCGTGCGGCCCTCCTCGAACGCCGCCGCGCCCTCGACGCCGGTGCAGCCCGGGTCGAGGTCGCTCGCGACCGGCTCGCCCTCGCCGACCGGGCCGCCCGGGTCACGACGCCGGCCGACGGTCTCGATGCCGCCAGGGTCCGTGCGGACGAGCACCACCGCCGGGCGCTCGACCTCCGGACGCGCCTCGGGGTCCCCACCGGCGTCGACGTCGCTGCACGGCTCGCCGACCTGACGGCGTGTGCCGCGTCGGTCCGACACCTCGTCGCGGTCGAGGCCACGCTCGACGAACGCCGCCGGACGCACGCGGATGCCGCCGATCGGGCCGCGCTGCTCGTCGACCGGGTGGCGGAGCTCGACCGCGTGCTCGGAGCGCGTCCCGCCGGACGGGCGGCCCTCGTCGAGGAAGCCCGGACCGCCGCCGCCGCAGCAGGCGACGGCGAGGCCGCCCGAACCGAGGTCGAACGCCTCCGTCGCGTCCGTGCGGACCTCGATGCTCGGGACGCCGCGACCGAGGCCGTGCGTCGGGCGGAACGGACGGTGGCGGACCGCCGGGTCCGGGCCGAGGAACTCCTGCGTGCCGAGCAGGCCCTGCGGGCACGACGCATCGCCGGGCTCGCCGGCGAACTCGGCGCAGCGCTCGTCCCGGGCGATCCCTGCCCGGTCTGCGGCGCGAGCGAGCACCCGGACGTCGCCGTGCCGCAGGACGACCACCCGGATGCGGCAGCCGTGGACGCCGCCGCCGACGCCACGCGTGCCGCCGACGGTGCCCTCGCCGAGGCAGCGGCGGTCCTCGCGGTCGAACGGGCGGACCTCGACCGCCTGCGCGCCGCGGTCGGCGGAACGGACGCCGATGCCCTCGCTGAGCAGGCCGCCGTCGCCGCCGCGCGCGTCGAGGCCGCTCGGGCCGCGGCCGTCCGTGTCGCCGAGATCGAGCGGCGCCGCACGGCGCACGACGACGAGACCCGGGCCCTCGAACGCGAGCACACCACGGTGCAGGCCGAGCACGCCGTCCTCGTCGGGACGAGTGCGGCCGAGGGAGAGCGGCTCGACCACGACACCGCCACCGTCACGGAGGCGCGGGTCCGTGCAGCGTCGCTCGCGGACAGCCCCTGGGTGCCGGCCGACGGATCCGCGACACCGGACGACCGCGGGCTCGCGCAGGCGGTGCGGCAGCTCGACGACCTCGCCGCCCGGGCCGTCGAGGTCACCGCTGCCGAGGCGCAGGCGGCGACGGCCGCGCAGACCGTGGTCGAACGGACCGCCGAGGTCGCCCGCGCGCTGGCGGAACAGGGCTTCGACACGGTCGACGCGGCGCGGGCCGCGCTGCTCCCGCCCGACCGGACGACCGCACTGCAGGCCGAGGTCGCCGCGGCCGACCGAGAACGCGCCGTGGTCGACGCGGGCCTCGCGGAACCCTCCGTGGTCGCTGCCGCCGACGACCTCGACGCCGGGCCGGACACCGCGCTCGACCTGGACGCGGCTCGTTCAGCCCACGTCGCCGCGGCCGAGCGGGCCGACGACGCCGTGCGCTCGGCGGTCTCGGCGTCCGACCGGGCCGAGGCCGCGGCCGGCTGTGCCGTCGAGGTGGACCGCGCCGTCCGGGCCCGCGACGACACGTCCGCCCGGAGCCGGGCGATCGTGCGCCTGGCCGACGTCGCCAACGGCGCCACCGCGGTGAACCCGAGCGGCATCACCCTCGGCACCTACGTGCTCATGCGGCGCTTCGAGGACGTCATCGCGGCCGCGAACGACCGGCTGCGGGGGATGCTCGGCGGGCGGTTCACGCTCGAGACCTCCGACGAGCGTGAGGTCGGCTCTCGGGCGCGACGGACCGGCCTCGCGCTCGCGGTGCACGACCACACCACCGACACCCGGCGCGCACCGGGGAGCCTGTCCGGCGGCGAGACCTTCACGGTGTCGCTCTGCCTGGCGCTCGGGCTCGCCGACGTCGTGCAGGCCGAGGCGGGCGGCGTCTCGCTCGGCACCCTGTTCGTCGACGAGGGCTTCGGCACCCTCGACCCCGAGACCCTCGACGACGTCATCGGTCAGCTCGCCCGCCTCACCGCCGGCGGACGTCAGGTCGGGATCGTCAGCCACGTCGAGGAGCTCAAGCAGCGCATCCCCGAGCGGATCGCCGTGCGGCGCACCGCCGAGGGCGGCTCGCGGGTCACGACCACCGTCTGACGACCCGCACGGACCGCGGGCCGACGACCGGCGTCGTCCGGGCCCCTCGGCCGCTGTCGACCGTGGTCAGGGGGACGGTGGTGCGTCCACCGTGCCGTCGGGCGGCGGAAGGATGTCCGCCGCGATCCACGGGAACACCCACGTGAAGAGCGCGTACACGATCACGGCGAGCAGCACGAGCAGCTCGAGGACCTTCAGGGCGGCGGGTCCGGGCAGGATCCGCCAGACGAACGGGAAGATCACTGCGGCGTCTCCGAGAGTTCCTTGGGGGTGCCCTCCGAGACGGGCATCCAGTAGTCGAGCTTGGCGTGCGTGATGTAGCGCTCCTTGGCGGACCACATCGGGTGGCACGCGGTCAGGGTGAGCCAGCGGTCCTGGGCCGACGGCGTGACACCCGGCTGGTTCGGCACCGGTGCGATCGTCTCGATCTTGTCCGGCGTGACGATCTGCGAGTCGGTGACCTTGTAGACGTACCAGACGTCGAAGTCCTTCTCCTTGTCCGTCACACGGACGACGATGGCGTCGTCGGTCTTCAGGTCCGCGATCTGGTTGAGCGGCTTCCCGTACGTCACGCGGTGTCCCGCGACCGCGAAGTTGCCCTCGGCGCCCGGCATGGCGGTGTCCTGGTAGTGCCCGAGACCGATCGTGTTGAGCACACGCTCTCGGTCCGTGCCCTCGCCGATCGGTCGGAGGTAGTCCGCACCGAAGCGGGGGATCTGCATCGTGCCGAAGACGCTCGTGACGTCCGGCGGTTCGGGGAGGACGGGGGCCTCGCCGCGGTGCTCGGAGCCCTCGACCTTCGGCGCCGCGCGCTGCCCGAGGTCGTCGACGAGCTTCGTCTGCTCGTTCACGGCGACGACGTCGGTCCACCACGCGGTCCACGCCACGTAGAGACCGGTACCGGCACCGGCGATGATCAGCAACTCGGCCAGCAGCGAGACGAGTGCGCCGCCGACGGTCTGGCGGGGCCTGGTGCGCCGTGGCGGCCGCGTGGCCTCGTCCTCGCGCGCCGACCGGCGCGTCGGGGCGGTGTCGTGTGCGGTCACGGTGCTCCTGATCCGGATGAGGTGGTCGGACAGGTCTATCAGACCACGGCGACCAGCAGGTGACGAGTCCTCGGACCTGTGGATGCACACGTGTCCCGCTAGCGTGGCGGGATGACCCCGGTGTTCCGCCCGTTCCGCCCCGACGACACGGAGGCGGTCGTCGCCCTCTGGGACGCCTGCGGACTGCTGCGGCCGTGGAACGACCCGCGGCGGGACATCGCGCGGAAGATCGCCGAGCAGCCGGAGCTCTTCCTGGTCGCCGAACAGCCCGACGGCGTGGACGGCACCGAGGTCGTCGGTGTCGGCATGGCGGGCTACGACGGGCACCGCGGCTGGGTGAACTACCTGGCGGTCCGCCCCGACCTGCAGGGCTCCGGGCTCGGACGAGCGTTCATGGCGGCGTTCGAACGACTCCTGGCCGAGCGCGGGTGCCCGAAGGTCAACGTGCAGGTCCGCGAGGGCAACGAGCAGGTACTCGGTTTCTACGCCTCGCTCGGGTACGCCCCGGACCGCGCGGTCTCGCTCGGCAAGCGCCTCATCGCCGACGACTGAGCCGGGTCGGAGCCCGAAACGGTCGGGTCGTGCCGGGTCTCGGGCTCAGCACCCTCCGCTACGCCAGCGCCAACCCGATCGAGGCGACGAAGGCGAGCACGATCCCGGTCCACTGCACCGCGGTCAGCCGCTCGCGCAGCACCACGCCCGCGAGCGCCACCGTGCCGATCGGGTAGAGGGCGTTGAGGACGCTCACCACCGGGAGCGCAGCGTCGCCCGAGCCGACGTGCAGCGCCGCCTGGATGCACGCGTTCGCCAGGGCGTCGAGTGCCCCGCAGGCCACGACGGCGACCACCGTCCGCCGCGACCAGCGCGACCGGCCCGACCAGCGCGACCAGCGCGACCGGCCCGACCACCGCGACCAGCGCGATCGGCCCGACCACCGCGACGTGCCCTGCCGCCGCTGCCCACGGGGACCGCCCGCGGCAGGCCGTCCGGCGGACGCCGACGGGGCGACGTGGTCCGCGCCTCCCGTCCGGACCGTTCCCGACCGCACCGCCACCACGACCGCCACCGCCCCGAGCAGCACCGTCTGCACCACCCGACCGACCAGGAGCGTCGCGACGCCCGCGTCCGCCGGCGCCGCGTCGTACGCGAGCACGATCCCGCCGAACCCGCACCCCGCCACCGCGGCCGTCACGACCCCGACCGCCGTCACCCGCGCTCCCGAGGTGTCCCGCACGGCCGCGACCAGCACGACCGCGACCACCGCCACCACGAGCGCGACCGACGCGGCGAGCGACAGCACCGTCCCGCCGAGCAGTGCGACCGCGACCGGGGTGACCGCGGCGAACACCGCGGTCAGCGGGGACAGCACGCTCATCGGACCGACGGCCAGCGCGCGGTACAGCAGCAGCACCGCCACGGACCCCGAGACGCCCGCGGCGACCCCGGCTGCGACGGCCGCGCCGGAGAGGGCCGCCCCGACGACCGGCACGCCGAGCACCAGCGGGAGCAGCCCGACCGCCGCCGCGACGGCCGCGACGGTGACGGCCCGGATCCGGCGGGCGGCGAGGCCACCGAGGAAGTCGGCCGCCCCGTACACGACCGCGCCGGTCAGGCCGAGCAGGACGGAGAGCACGGCTCCCATCCTGCCCGGGCCGGTAGCCTGCGCGGGTGAGCGTTCCCTACCACCGCCTGCCCCGCGTCGATGCCCGTTGGCGCTGGTGGCGTCCGCTCGTCGCGCTCGCGTTCCTGGTCGGGTACTACATCGCCACCCAGGTCGTCCTCGCGTTCGCGTACTTCGTGCCGATCGGTGCGACCCAGGGCGCCGCGGGGTTGACGAGCTTCCAGGACGACCTGACGAGCGGTGCGCTCGACCCTACCGACCCGCTCATCCTGTCGCTGACCCTGCTCTCCCTGGTGGTGCTGCTGCCCGGTGTCCTGCTCGCGGTGAAGATCGCCCGGATCGGCCCTGCTGGCATCCTGTCGTCGACGCGCTTCCGGGTGCGCTGGCGCTGGACGCTGTGGTGCCTGCTCCCCACGATCGTCATCGCGATCCCGATGTTCCTGCTGCAGACGTGGGGGATGTTCTCGTTCGACGGCGGCTTCGGCTGGGACCACGACGCGATCGGGCAGTCGACCGTCTCACCCGCCACCCTGACGTTCACGATCGTGATGGTCCTGGTGCTCGTCCCGTTCCAGGGCGCCGCCGAGGAGTACGTCTTCCGCGGGTTCCTCATCCAGACGATCGCGTCATGGATCCCGGTCCGGGTGGTCGGCGTCGTCATCGCCGTCGCGGTCTCGACCGTGGTGTTCGCCGCGGGGCACATCGCGAACGGCTACAACGTGTGGGGCATCCTCGACGTCGGCTCGTTCGGCCTGATCGCCGCGATCATCGTCCTGCGCACCGGCGGCATGGAGGCCACCGTCCTGCAGCACGCCTTCAACAACATCATGATCTTCGTGCTGCAGGCGCCCGGGTGGTCGAAGATCGACCTCGACTCCTCGAACAGCACGCCGGAGAGCTTCGTCTTCTCGTTCGCGACGTCGCTCGTCTTCTGGGGCCTGATCGAGCTCCTCGCGTCGTGGCGGAAGCTCGATCGTCGCTTCCCGGGACACGAGGCACCCCGTTTCCGCGGTCCGGTCCCGGTCTGGGCAGGGGGCCGGCAGTGGACCCGGCCGGGAGGCACGGGCTGGGCGGTCACGCCGGCTCGCGGTCGCGAGACGGACCGGACGACGACCGTGGCCGGTGCGTCCGCCGCTGCGCCTGTGGACGAGGCGGTGGGTGTCGCCCCGCGCTCGTAGGCTGGGTGCATGAGCACGACGACCACGACCTCGCCGTCGCGGGCTGCCGCGCTCGACGTCCTGCACCGTGTGTGGGGCTACGACGCCTTCCGCGGGCAGCAGGCCGCGATCATCGACCAGGTGGTGTCGGGCGGCGACGCGCTCGTGCTCATGCCGACCGGTGGCGGCAAGTCGCTCTGCTACCAGGTGCCCGCGCTCGTCCGCGACGGCGTCGGGGTGGTCGTGTCGCCGCTCATCGCCCTCATGCAGGACCAGGTCGACGCCCTCGCCGCGAACGGCGTGCGCGCCGCCTTCCTCAACTCCACGCAGGGCCCCGACGAGCGTTCCCGGGTCGAGCGGGCGGTCGTCTCCGGCCAGGTCGACATGCTCTACCTCGCGCCCGAGCGGCTGCGGCTCGAGTCCACGCGCTCCCTGCTCGACCGCGCGCGCATCGCCCTGTTCGCCATCGACGAGGCACACTGCGTCGCCCAGTGGGGGCACGACTTCCGGCCGGACTACCTCGAGCTGAGCGTGCTGCACGAGCGGTGGCCGACGGTGCCGCGCATCGCCCTCACCGCGACGGCGACCCCACAGACCCACCGCGAGATCTCCGGCCGACTCGGGCTCGACGACGCCGCGCACTTCGTCGCTGACTTCGACCGGCCGAACATCCAGTACCGCATCGAGCCGAAGACCGGCGCGCTGCAGCAGCTCCTGACCTTCATCAAGACCGAGCACAGCGGGGACGCCGGCATCGTCTACTGCCTGTCGCGGAACTCGGTCGAGCGCACCGCGGCGGCGCTCGCCGACCAGGGGATCCCGGCGCTGCCGTACCACGCCGGGCTCGACGCGAAGGTCCGCGAGCGCAACCAGTCGACCTTCCTGCGCGAGGACGGCGTCGTCATGGTCGCCACGATCGCGTTCGGCATGGGCATCGACAAGCCCGACGTCCGGTTCGTGGCGCACCTCGACCTGCCGAAGTCGGTCGAGGGGTACTACCAGGAGACCGGCCGCGCGGGCCGCGACGGACTGCCGTCGACGGCCTGGCTCGCGTACGGGCTGAACGACGTCGTGCAGCAGCGCCGCATGATCGACCAGTCCGAGGGCGACGCGGCGCACCGGCGACAGCTCAGCGCCCACCTCGACGCCATGCTCGCGCTCTGCGAGACGATCGAGTGCCGCCGTGTCCGGTTGCTCGCGTACTTCGGGCAGGAGTCGACGGCGTGCGGCAACTGCGACACGTGCATCGCGCCGCCCGAGCCGTGGGACGGCACGGTGCCCGCGCAGAAGTTCCTGTCGACGGTGGTGCGCCTCGAGCGTGAGCGCGGCCAGCGGTACGGCGTCGCGCACCTGGTGGACATCCTGGTCGGCAAGCAGTCGCCGCGCGTGCAGGAGCTCCGACACGACTCGCTCGCCACGTTCGGCATCGGAAACGACCTGGGCGAGGGGGAGTGGCGCGCCGTCGCGCGGCAGCTGCTGGCGCAGGGCTACGCCGCGGTGTCCGGCGACGGCTTCGGCACGGTGGTCCTCAGCCCGACGAGCGCTGAGGTGCTGAGCGGCCGGACGCGCGTGCTGATGCGCCGTGACCCGGTCAAGGCTCCGCGGACCTCACGAGCCCGACGCCAGGCGGTCACGGACGTTCCGCAGGAGGCGATGGGGTTGTTCGAGGCGCTGCGTGCATGGCGTGCGGCACAGGCCCGCGAGCAGGGGGTCCCGGCGTACGTGGTGTTCAACGACGCGACGCTACGCGGGATCGCCGCGGTGAAGCCCGCGGATGAGGACGCCCTGAGCGAGATCTCCGGCATCGGTGGGGCGAAGCTCGAGCGCTACGGACGAGCCGTCCTCGACGTCGTCGCCGCGCACGGCTGACGCTCCCGCAGCGGGTGCCCGCGGCAGTCACCGCAGACGCATTCCGCAGTCGGAATGTGGTCCCGACGGCGCTCACTACACTCGGAACCTCCCACGACGAGGAGGCCCGGTGCCCGGTACGACGAAGTTCGCCACCACGATGAGCCGTGCGGTGGTGACACCGCTCGCGCGTCTCGTCTGGCGTCCGCGCATCGTCGGGCGGAAGAACGTCCCGAAGCACGGGCCGGTCATCCTCGCGAGCAACCACCGCTCGTTCATCGACTCCCCGGCGATCACGCTGATGGCGCCTCGCAAGGTGTCGTTCCTGGCGAAGCAGGAGTACTTCACCGGCACCGGGCTGCGCGGCGCGGTCTCGCGGGCGTTCTTCGGCGGCATCGGTGCCATCGGCGTCGAACGCGGGGCCGGAGCGGCCGCGCAGCACGCCCTCGACCTCGGGCTCGAGCGACTGCAGGCGGGCGAAGCCTTCGCGATCTACCCGGAGGGCACCCGGTCCCTCGACGGTCGGCTCTACCGGGGACGGACCGGCGTGGCATGGCTGGCGTTGACGAGCCGGGCACCGGTCGTGCCGGTCGCGCTCACCGGCACGGAGGACGTGCAGCCCGTCGGGTCACGGCTGCCGAGGCTGGCCCGGGTCACCATCGAGTTCGGAGCGCCGATGGACCTGTCCCACTTCGGCGAGGCATCGTCCGGACGGGCCCGGCGACACGCGACGGACGCCGTGATGGAGGCGATCCAGGCGCTCAGCGGGCAGGAGCCCGCGAACGCCTACAACAACCCGCCGTCGACGATCGTCGAGCGGGTGAAGCAGGTGCTCCGGCGCGACGACCCGACACAGGCGGTCGAACCGGACTGATCTCGCACGCGCTATTGCACATTCTGCATATCAGTGGTTGAATCGTGCTCGTGCCCGAGGCACGAGCCCAGTCGGACCGCCCAGGACGGACCGATCCACCACTGACCGGAAGGCAAGCAGCATGTCCTCCACGCCCCTCTTCGACTCGATCTCGCAGCGCGCGCATCACGGTGCCGCGGCAGCCTCGGCAGCGGCCCGAGCCGAGACGCCGTCGCACGGCCAGACCCCGATCCAGCCCCCGGCGGTGGAACAGTCGTCGCGGTCCCGGATGACCCCGCCGGCCCCCGCCGCGGCCGTCTCGGTGACCGCCGCACGGACCCGGGTCGTCCCCGCGCCCACCTCGCCGCTGACCGCCCCGGTGCCCCCGATGCGCTCCGCCCTCGTGCCGGCCGCCCTGGTCGCCGCCATCGACGAGATCCCGCAGCGGGTCGGGTCCGCGCTCCCGAACGAGGTCGTCGTGACGCCCGACCAGCTCGCCCTGGTCGAGGCGGTGACGGACGCGATCACCCGCGCGGTGGTCGATGCCGTCGTCTGCGAGCTCGAGCGGATCACCCGCGACGGCGTGGTCCGCGGCTGAGTCGGCGGACACCGACGGCACCGGCGGAGGACGTCGGAGCGACGGAACGCCCGATCACGACGCGACCCGGCGCGACACGACCTCCGTCACGGTACGACCACCGACCCGACCTCCGTCACGACACGACCACCGACACGACCACCGACACGACCACCGACACGATGACCCCGACCGACAGCGCTCGCGTCGCGACCGCGACACAACCCTCAGCGACATCGCCGATCCGCCCCCGCGGAGCGGCCCGCCGGGCGGCGAACGCCTCCGTCGCACGGCCCGTCGGCGTCGGCCACCAGACCACCGGGGCGGCGGTCCCCCCTGCCGCCGCCCCGGTGCCCACCCCCGACCCCACCCTGTCCGGAGCACCACTGCCGCGCCGTCGGGAGCTCCGCGAGCGCCGCAGGTCGACGGCCACCTCCGGCGGTCCGCGCCGGACGGACCTCCGCGGCGGCGGCCTGCGCGCCCTGGCCCTCCGTCCGGGCACCACGGCCAGCCGCCGGAGGCGTGGAGCACCCGGCCCGCACGTCCCGGAGCTCCCGCACGTCCCCGGCCCTCGTCGGTCCGTCGTCGCAGCTCGGACCCGGCGCCCCGCCGCGCTCCCGGCGGCACGAGCAGGGTCGACGACGCGCCTGTTCCCGGTGACCGCGTCCGCCCTCGCAGCCTGCCTGGTCGTCTCCGGAGCGACGCCGGCCGCAGCACTCGACGACCCGACCGGGCTCGGTCTCGGAGCCGCACGGACGGCTGCACCCACTCCCGCGCGGCACCTCGCGCCCGCGCCGGAGCAGCACTACCGCGTCGCGTCCGGGGTCACCGTCACCGTGACCCGCGACGGCTTCGACGTGCGGCAGACCCGCGCGGGCAGTGCCCGCCACGGCGGGGTGCAGATCACGACCGGCGCGGGTGCGGTCCGCCCGGTCGCGGGCACGATCCCGACGGCCGGAGGCTTCGGCGGACGCCAGGTCGCCGGGTGCGGCGCCTGTTCGACGAACCACCACGGCCTCGACTTCGCTGCGGCGGCCGGCACACCGGTGGTCGCCGTGATGCCCGGGCGTGTGGTCTCCGCCGGTCCCCTCGGCGGGTACGGCAACCAGGTGCTCCTCGCGCACCCGGACGGTACGCAGACCCGGTACGGGCACCTGTCGCGCATCGACGTCCTGCCCGGGCAGTCGCTGTCGGCCGGCGAGCAGGTCGGCGCCGTCGGCAGCACCGGCATCTCGACCGGACCGCATCTGCACTTCGAGGTGATCATCGGCGGGGCACCCGTCGACCCGGCGCCCTGGCTCGCAGCGCGCGGCCTGTTCTGAGCCGTCGTCCTGCCCGGTGATCCATGGTCCAGCGGTCCGGCACGGCCCGTCCTCCCCGCGCAGGCGTAGCGTCGAGGTCGTCGTCGGCAGGGTGCCGGACGCAGGACGGAGACACTGGTGCGCGTGACGGTGCTGGGCACGGGGACGATGGGTGCAGGGGTCGCGAAGTCCCTGCTGCGTGACGGGCACCAGGTGACCGTCTGGAACCGCAGCGCCGACAAGGCTCGTCCGCTGGGTGACGACGGGGCGACGGTGGCGACGGACGCCGCCGCCGCGGTCACCGACGCCGAGGTCGTCATGCTGACCCTCTTCGACACCGACGCGGTCGTCGACGTCCTCGAGGCCGCCGCGGGCGATGCTCCCGCGGACGCCGTGTGGGTGCAGGCGTCGACCGTCGGAGTCGCGGGCACCGAGACCGTGGTGCGGCTCGCGGAGCAGTACGGCATCACCCTCGTCGAGGCGATGATGCTCGGGACGAAGGCCCCCGCGGAGCAGGGGAAGCTCACGATGCTCGCCGCTGGCCCCTCGGACGTGCTCGACCGCGTGGAGCCGGTGCTCGATGCCGTCGGTGCGAAGACCGTCCGTGCGGGAGAGCGGGTCGGCGACGGGACGGCGTTGAAGCTCGCCGCCAACGCCTGGATCGCGTCGATCACCGCCGCCACGGGGCAGTCGCTCGCGATCGCCCGAGCCCTCGGCCTCGACCCGCAGCTGTTCCTCGACGCGATCGACGGCACCGCGAGCGACTCGCCCTACGCGCACACCAAGGGCGCCGCGATGATCGGCGGGGACCTCGCGCCGCAGTTCGCCCTCGACGGCCTGCGGAAGGACATCGGCCTGATCGGCGAGGCCGCTCGGTCCGCAGGTGTGTCGACGACCCTGCTCGACGCACTCGACGGGGTCTACGGGCGGGCGAGTGCCGCAGGCCACGGTGGGGACGACATCGCGGCCGTCGGTACGGCGTTCACGGACGAGGGGACGTCGACCGACTGACCCCACGTGGACCGACCGACCGGACGTCGACCGACTGACCGGACGTCGACCGCCGGACCGGAGGTCCGGCCGGGGACCGACGGGTCAGCCGCGGCGGAACCAGCGCAGGACTGCTCCGCGCAGCCGCCCGACCGCCTCGTCGTTCATCGTGTTCGCCAGGTCGAAGGCCTCACGAGCGGGGTCGGCACCGTCCCGGATGCGCCGGAGTGCGGCGTCCGCCCGAGCGCGTGCATCGAGCTCGGCCAGCGGCATGTCGTCCTCGGGGTCGCGCGGGTGGTGGCCGACCGGTCCGCTCGGCTGCGGTTCCTCCGGGCCGCGCGGTGGCACACCCACGTGGTCGTCCGGCGTGCTGCGCATGTGCCGAGGCTACGCGGAGTGCTCCGTCGCGGTCTCGTCGTCCTCGTGGTCCACGACCCGTGCCATCTCCTCGAGGAACGCGATGACGACGCCCATGTCCTGCTGCGGGAGGTGCTCGGCGACCTCGATCGCGCGGGTGTCGAGCTGGTCGATCACCTGGAGCACCTGCCGCATCGATCCGCCCGACGCCGTCAGGATCACTCCGCGTCGGTCGTGGGGGTCGGCGTGCCGCTCGACGTGGCCGCTGCGGACCAGCCGGTCGACGAGCGCCGAGGTCGACGCCGGCGTGATCTCGAGTCGGTCGGCGAGCTCCTTCGCGTTCACGGAGCGCCCTTCGGACTCGGCGTCCAGCAGGATCCGCAGCCCGAGCAGGGCGTTCTCCCCGATGCCCAGTGCCTCGCGCGCTCGGCGCTGCGCGGCACTCTCTGCGCTCCGGTACCTGCGGAGCGCGTTCAGTACGTCCACCGCGTCGACCCTGGAACCGGCCCCGTACCAGAAGCCCGTGGTGGTGTTCGTCACCTCGGTCGTCATACGGACAATGCTAGACGCTCTAGTTAGATTGTCTAGCGAGCGTCTGCTGGGAGCGCGGCTGTCGGATGTGGTCGCAACACCCGTGACGCGGCTCCGAAACACTGTCGCAACGCCCGGTCGGTAGCTTCGCCGCATGCAGGAGCCGACGTGCTGAGCCGACTCGCGGGGAGCGTGTTCCACGTCGGGAGCGCGGTCGAACGGGCAGACGTCGTCGCGCGGATGCTCGACGTCTACGTCGTCCGACCCGATGCCGGCGTGGTCGACGACGAGTCCGTGGTCGGCTCGGCGCTGCACCGCGTCGTCGGGGCGCGCTCGTCGGGGCGTCGTCGCGACCGGGCGGCCGTCGTCGAGTCGCTGGCACTCGACCGGCACGAACCGGCATCGGTCGCCCACGCCGTCGGCGTCGCGCGTGACCACGCGCGTCGAGCGCGCGAGGTCGTGTCGACGGAGCTCTGGGACTGCCTCGACGTCACCCGCTCGCGGATGCCCCGCAAGGTGGCTGTCGACCGGGCGCACGAGTTCCTCGGCTGGGTCCGGGAGCGCAGCGCGCTGGCGGTCGGTGTCGTCGAGGGTGACGTCAGCCGCGACGAGGTCTGGGAGTTCTTCACCCTGGGCAGGTCCCTGCTGCGGTGCGGGCTGACGGCGCGGCTGCTCGCGTCCCCGCTCGTGGATGCCGGCTCGGCGGCGTCGTGGACCACCGCGCTGCGGGCCTGCGGGGCGGGCGAGGCCTTCCGCCGAGGGCGCGACCACAGCGGCGTCGCTCCGCAGGAGGCCGCCGGGTTCCTGCTCCACGAGTCGCACTCTCCGCGGTCGCTCGCGTTCCTCGCGGCGCGGGCGGACGACTGCCTGTCCGACGTCGCGCCGGCGTGCGTGGACGACCAGGTCGCGGCGTTCCGGGTCGCGCGGTCGGCGCTCGGGCGAGTGGACGTCGGTGATCCGGCTGGGATCCGTGTCGTGGCCGAGGGGCTCGCCGCCGCCGTGGGCGTCGTCGTCGAGGCGCTCGAGGCACGCGTCTTCGCGGTCGCAGCCCCGACGCACTGAGTGCCGTCGCCGCCGTCGCGCGTGCGGCGACGCGGCCTGCGACGCGGCCGGCGACGCGGCCTGCGACACACTGCGGCGCGGCGCCGCCGGGTCGGCCGGGAGGCTCGTGGTGACGTCGACCCGTCCCGCCCTGCCGGCACGCGGTCGCGGCGCGTGCGTGGCGGGGTGATCCGTGCCTCCCGGCCGGCACGTGGTCGCGGTGGGAACACGGCGGGGATGACCCGTGCCTCCCGGCCCGTCAGACCGAGCTGGACCGGTCCGCCATTGCCTCGTCACGCTCCAGGTCGCGCCGCACCGCGGCGCGGGACGCCCGCGTGCCGACCACCGGCACCGCGTGCGTGACCGCGAGGTGCAGCCGCGCGTCCGCGTCGTACCGCAGGCGCAGGTGCTCCCAGCGGATGAGCCACACCAGGGCGATCGCGAGCGCGACGAACCCGGAAGCGGCGCCGACGACGATCGCCCAGCGCGGTCCCCAGGCGTCGGCGACCGCGCCGACGATCGGCGCACCGATCGGGGTGCCGCCCGCGAAGATCGCCATGTAGAGGGCCATCACCCGGCCGCGCATCGCGGGCTTCGTGGTGGTCTGCACCAGCGCGTTGGCCGTGGTCATGAACGTCAGCGACGCCAGGCCGACGAACACCAGCACGACCGCGAAGGTCCAGTAGGTCGGGGCGACCGCGGCTGCCGTGCACGCCAGTCCGAAACCGGCCGAGGCGATCACGAGCGTGCGCATCCGCGGGCGGTCCCGTCGTGCGGAGAGCAGCGCGCCCGCGACCGAGCCGATCGCCATGACGGAGTTGAGCAGGCCGAACTCGCCGGCACCCTTGCCGAACTCGACCCGCGCCATCGTCGAGGTGAAGATCGGGAAGTTCACGCCGAAGGTCCCCACGACGAAGATCATGCAGAGCACCACGATGATGTCCGGCCGGGTCCGCACGTAGGTGAAGCCGGCGATGATCTGCCCCTTGCCGCGCTTCGGCCGCACCCGTTCGGCGAGCTGCGTCGGGTCGACGAAGCGGAGTGCGACGAGGACGGCCAGGAACGAGCCGGCGTTGATGACGAACACCCACCCGGACCCGATCGCGGCGATGAGCACGCCCGCGACCGCCGGGCCGATCAGCCGGGCGGCGTTGAACGACGCGGAGTTCAGGGCGACGGCGTTCGACACGTGTTCGCCCTGCACGACGTCGGAGACGAAGGCCTGTCGGATCGGGGTGTCGAAGGCGGCCACGATGCCGAGTGCCAGGGCGAAGCCGTACAGCGACCAGAGCGTCGCCGTGTCGGTGAGGACCATGATGCCGAGACCGAGTCCGAGTGCCCCCATCAGCCCCTGGGTCAGCATGAGCATCCGGCGCCGGTCGAAGCGGTCCGCGGCGAGGCCGGTCAGGGGGAGCAGGAGCAGCTGCGGGCCGAACTGCAGCGCCATCGTGATGCCGACGGCGATCGCATCGTTGTCGGACAGCTTCGTCAGGACGATCCAGTCCTGGGCGGTGCGCTGCATCCAGGTCCCGACGTTGGAGACCAGGGCGCCGGCGAACCAGATGCGGTAGTTGCGGGCGGACAGGGAGCGGAAGACGGCGGTCACTGCTGGGCCAGCCTCCTCATGATCTCGGTGGCCTCGGCCAGGGTGTGTCGCTCGGTCTCGGTCAGGTCGCCGAGGCGCGGGGAGAGCCAGTCGTCGCGGCGCCGTCGGGTCTCCTCCACGAAGGTCGCCCCGGCCGGGGTCGCGGCGAGCAGCACCTTGCGGCGGTCGTCGCCGTGGTCGACCTTCGACACGAGGCCGCGGTCGACGAGCACGGCGATCGACTTCGTCATGCTCGGCGGGGTGACGCCGTCCTGGCGGCTGAGCTCGGCGAGGGTCATGGCGCCCTCGCGGTGGAGTCGGGCGAGGGCCGAGAACTGTCCGTCGGTCATGCTCGCGTCGACCTTCTGCGCGCGGAGGGTCCGCGACAGCCGGGCCACCGCGACGCGCAGGTCGGCGGCGAGGGAGGGGTCGGGCATGGCCGTTAGCCTACCTCATTAGTTCAGCGAACGAACTGGATGTCCGAGGTGTACGCTCATTGCGCAACAGGTGTTGCTCAGTACACGATCGACGGAACGTCGAGGAAGCAGGAGGACATGTCCGAGTTCGAGGGCAGGGTCGCCGTCGTCACCGGCGGTGGCAGCGGCATCGGGGCCGCGATCGCGAAGGAGCTCGCCGCGGCGGGCGCGAAGGTCGTCGTCACCGACATCCAGGCCGAGGCCGCGCAGCGCGTCGTCGCCGAGATCGAGGGCGCGGGCGGCACGGCGAGTGCGTTCGAGGCGAACTCCGCGGTGGCCGGGGACAACGAGCGGATGGTCCAGCACGCGGTGGACACGTACGGCGCGCTCCACCTCGCCGTGAACAACGCGGGCATCGGCGCCGCTCCGCAGCCCATCGGCGAGTACGACGTCGAGGCGTGGGACCGGGTCCGCGCGGTCGACCTCGACGGCGTCTTCTACGGGCTCCGGTACGAGATCCCGGCGATCCTGGCGGCCGGCGGCGGCGCGATCGTCAACATGGCATCGGTGCTCGGCTCGGTCGGGATCGCGCACAACGCCGCGTACGTCGCGTCGAAGCACGCGCTCGTCGGGCTGACGAAGGTCGCCGCACTCGAGTACACGGCGCAGGGTGTCCGGACGAACGCGGTCGGCCCGGGGTTCATCGACACCCCGCTCGTGCGGTCGTCACTGTCGGCCGAGGAGCTCGCGGCGCTCGAGGGCGAGCACGCGGCGAAGCGGCTCGGCACCGACGCCGAGGTCGCGGCGCTCGTGCTGTTCCTGCTGAGCGACAAGGCCTCGTTCATCAGCGGGAGCTACCACCTGGTGGACGGCGGGTACTCCGCGCACTGAGCGGACGCGGAGTGCCGTTCCGCGCGTGGGAGGACGAACCGCGCATCGGGAGCAGGAACTTCTTGCCTCCGATGCGCGGTTCGGCATCCCAGGTCGGGGGCGATGGGCTCGAAGCGTCAGCGCGCGCGCCCGTCAGCGCGCGGCGGGCGCGAGGATCGCGTCGTGGGGGAGCAGCGCGTGCACGCCCCAGGTGCGGTTCGCGACCTGGGTCACGCGCATGCTGACCGCGACGCTCGCCATCGCCAGCGCCTGGCCGCGGGTGATCCCGTGCAGCCGGGCGACCCAGTCCACCATCCGGTCGAGCGCGGTGGTCGTCGCGGTGTTCAGGTCGGCATCGAACCCGAACGTGATCCGCCCCGCAGGGGTGTCGGCGTGGATGCCCTCGACCGGGGCGCCGTCGAGCAACGAGAGCGTCATCGTGGTGGTCATCCCGCACTCGACCGCGGTGCCCGAGACCTCGCCGTCGCCCTGCGCAGCGTGGCCGTCCCCGACCGAGAGCATCGCGTCCGGCACGGTGACGGGCAGGTAGAGCGTCGAGCCGGCGACCAGCTCACGGCAGTCGATGTTGCCCCCGCCGAGCGGCCGCGGCGGGATCGTCGAGTGCTCTCCGGTCGGTTCCGGCGGGAGCCCGACCACGCCGAGGAACGGCGCCGTCCGGACGCCGAGCCCGAGCTGGTTCCGCGCCGTCCCCGCTGCCGCGTCGACGTCCCAGAGCAGCGGTCCGCGGGACGCCGGGTCGGCGAGCCCGAGTGCCCGGTTGACGGGGGTGTCGACCCCGCCGGACCCGGTGTAGCCCCAGTCGTCGGGCACGAGCGCGTCGAAGCGCACGGCGAGCACCCGGCCCGGGCGCGCCCCCTCGACCGCGATCGGTCCGACCAGGCAGTGCCCGCGGCGGCCGTCGAGGAGCGTCGGGGCGTCGGCACCGGGCGACGGGAGCCGTTCCGTGTAGCCGGCGGCGCTCAGCGTCCGGACGGTGACGGTGTCGCCGTCCTGCACGCAGAGCACGGGCGCGCGCTCGGCGGTCAGGACGTCGACGGCGGTGTCGAGCGAGGCATCGAGGCGGTGGGAGGTCACCGGACGATCCTCCCAGCCGCCCCGCCTCAGTGGAACTGCGGGATGGTCAGCCAGATCCCGTAGAGCACCGCCGCCGCGCAGACCGCGAAGCACACGATCGCCCCCGCCAGTGCGACCGGCGGGGTGTGGCCGGACCGCGGGGTCTCGTCACGGTGGGCGGTGCGCTCGCCTGCGCCGTCCTGCGGCTGCCCGGTCCCGAGCAGCCGCAGACCGAGCGTGTAGACGAGCACGATGCCGACCGCGGCGACGAACCCGACGCCGGCGACGATGCCGATGCTGCTGAGGTCGATGTCCACGGTGCCTCCTAGACCGAGGCCGGCTCGGTGGCCGGCTGTTCGTCGTTGACGGTGTCCTTCGTGATCGGCTTCCGCCGCGCGAGGAGGAAGAAGCCGAGGCCCCCGACCAGGGCGAGCACCGCGACGACCACCAGGCCGACCGTGCTCGTCGAGGCCACGAGGGTCGCGAGGGCGCCGACGACCGCGGCCGCGGGCAGCGTGACCACCCAGGCCACCACGATCCGACCGACCACGGACCAGTGCACGTCGGCGAGCTTCTTGCCGAGGCCCGAGCCGATCACCGACCCGCTGGTGACGTGGGTGGTCGAGAGCGCGAAACCGAGGTGCGAGGACACCAGGATCGTCGCCGCCGAGCTCGTCTCCGCCGCGAACCCCTGCGGCGACTGCACGTCGGAGATCTTCTTGCCGACGGTCCGCATGATGCGCCAACCGCCCGTCCAGGTACCGAGGCCGATCGCGAGACCGCAGGCCAGGATCACCCAGAGCGCCGGTCCGGTCCCCGCGGCCTGGTAGCCCGCCGCGATGAGCGTCAGCGTGATGACGCCCATCGTCTTCTGCGCGTCGTTGGTGCCGTGGGCGAGCGACACGAGCGACGCCGAGATCGTCTGGCCGTGCCGGAAGCCGGTCGCAGCGCCGTGCGTGGTCGCGTTCCGCGTGAGCGTGTACGCCAGGTATGTCGCGACGAGGGCGATGACGCCGGCGATCACGGGCGAGAGCAGCGCGGGCAGCACCACCTTCGAGACGACGGTGGCCCAGTCGACCGAGTGCAGTCCGGCGCCGATGATCGACGCCCCGATGAGGCCGCCGAACAGCGCGTGGGTGGACGACGACGGCAGGCCGAAGTACCAGGTGGCGAGGTTCCACAGCACCGCGCCGACGAGTCCCGCGAAGATCATGGTCGGACTGATCTGGACGCCGTCCTGACCCTCGCGGATGATGCCCTGCGAGACGGTCTCGGCGACCTCGGTGGAGAGGAACGCACCGACCACGTTGAGGACGGCGGAGATGAGCACGGCGGTCCGGGGCTTCAGGGCCCCGGTGGCGACCGAGGTGGCCATGGCGTTCGCGGTGTCGTGGAAGCCGTTCGTGAAGTCGAACACGAGGGCCACCACGATCACCAGCACGACGGTGACGAGGACGTCCATGGGCGTGACGCTAGGCCTGCTCCGAACCGCCTGCGTGAACGCCGGATGAACACGCCACGGATCACCTGCACCGCCTGCACGTCTGCGAGGATCGTCCCGTGCCCACCTTCTCCGCCGCCCGAGGGGACTCCTCGTTCACCGACGCGCACGGCGTCGAGATCGTCTACTCGACGTGGCGGGCCGGGCGACCGAAGGGCATCGTGCAGATCGCGCACGGCGTCGGGGAGCACGGGCTCCGGTACGAGCCGCTCGCGCAGGACCTCGTCCGGGCCGGGTACATCGTGCACGCGAACGACCACCGCGGGCACGGCCGGACCGGGCTGGCGCAGTGGGGCGGCGACCACACGCAGCTCGGACGACTCGGCCCCGGAGGTCTGCGAGCGGCGATCGCGGCCGTCGAGCAGATGAGCGTCGTCGCCCGCGAGCAGGACCCGGGCCTGCCCCTCGTGCTGCTCGGGCACTCGTGGGGCTCGCTCATGGCGCAGCGGATCGTGAACACCTCGTCCGAGCGGTACGACGGGGTGGTGCTCTCCGCCACGGCGTACCGGCTGCCCGGCTGGATGAACAGCGGCGACCTGAACGCCCGGCACGCGGGCTCCGGACCGACGAAGTACGAGTGGATCACGCGCGACCGGGCGGTCATCGAGGCGATCGCGGCCGACCCGCTCGCGGTCGAGGCCGACGTGATCAAGCTGTTCGGGATCGCGGACGCACTGCGGCTGCTCGGGGTGCCGCGTCGCCGTGTCCCGCACGACCTGCCGGTGCTGCTGCAGGTCGGCTCCGACGACACCCTCGGTGGACCCCGCTCGGTCGAGCGCCTCGCACAGGCCTACCGCCGTCGCGGCCGGCTGTCGGACGTGCAGGTCCACGTCTACGAGGGTGCACGGCACGAGGTCTACAACGAGACGAACCGCGACGAGGTAGTCGCCGACCTGGTCGCGTGGCTCGACCGCCACGTCGGTCGCTGACGCGTCGGTCGCTGCTGTCGGAACCAGGTTCCGGACACAGCACCGCGCAGTTCCACGGTGCGGTGTCCGGAACCTGATTCCCCGGGGTCGCCGAGCGCGGGCTGAGGCGACCGCACACCGGACGGGAGGCGCGTGGCGGGGCCGACCCGCGCCTCCCGTCCGGCTCGGCGTAGGCTCGGACCGTGCACGGTGAGTACAAGGTCCCCGGAGGCAAGTTGGTCGTCGTCGACCTCGAGGTCGTCGACGGCAGCATCCAGGAGTTCCGGCTGGCGGGTGACTTCTTCCTCGAACCGGACGACGCGCTGCCGCTGATCGACCAGGCCGTGAACGGCCTGTCCGCGACCACCGATGCCGCCGGCATCGCCGCCGCGGTCCGCGCCGCGCTGCCCGAGGGCGCCGTGCTGCTCGGGTTCACCCCGGAGTCGGTCGGCGTCGCCGTCCGTCGCGCGCTCTCACGGGCGTCGACGTGGCAGGAGTACGACTGGGAGATCGTCCACGAGGGGCCGATCAGCCCGAACGAGCACCTCGCGCTCGACCAGGTCCTGACCGAGGAGGTCGGGGCCGGCCGCCGCGGTCCGACCCTGCGCATCTGGGAGTGGGACCAGCCCGCCGTCGTGATCGGGTCGTTCCAGTCGCTGAAGAACGAGGTCGACCCGGCCGGAGCGGCGAAGTACGGCGTCGAGGTCGTCCGCCGCATCTCGGGTGGCGGCGCGATGTTCATGGACGCCGGCGCGATCATCTCCTACTCGCTGTACGTGCCGACCGACCTCGTGCAGGGCATGACCTTCGCGGACTCGTACGCCTACCTGGACGAGTGGGTGATCGAGGCCCTGAAGTCCCTCGGCATCGAGGCGTACTACCAGCCGCTCAACGACATCTCGTCGACGAAGGGCAAGATCGGCGGCGCCGCGCAGAAGCGCCTCGGCACCGGAGCCCTGCTCCACCACGCCACCATGAGCTACGACATGGACGGCCAGAAGATGGTCGAGGTCCTGCGCATCGGGCGCGAGAAGATGAGCGACAAGGGGACGACCTCGGCCGCCAAGCGCGTCGACCCCCTGCGCTCCCAGACCGGCCTGACCCGGGCCGAGATCATCGACCGGCTGATCGGTACGTTCACGAAGCTCTACGGTGCGCACGAGGGCCACGTGACCGAGGCCGAGCGTGCTCGGGCGCAGGAGCTCGTCGAGACGAAGTTCGCAACGCGGGAGTGGCTCGAGCGGGTCCCCTGATCGGCCGTCGGATCGACAGGATCATCCGCGCGGCGGAGGTCCTGGCCGGTCGACTGACGTAGCGTCGGGTCCGTGAACTGGTTGATCCTCCTGGGGGCGGTGGCCGCGGCGGCCGTCGTGATGTGGGTCGCCGATCGCGTGGGGTGGATCGACCTGTCGAACAAGGCCACACGCACCGGCGGATCCGGCGGCGTCGGCGCGATGATGGACGAGGTGTTCGCCCCGACCCGTCACGAGACGCAGGCCGAGTACGAGCGGCAGTCGCGCCTCCCGAAGGAGGCCCCGACGCCCGCCGACGACGACCACGACCTGCTCAGCGGGAACGTGCTCATCCGGGTGCCGTCGGTCGGGCAGGCCGGTCGGCACGAGGCGCGACCCGGCACGCTCGACCGGACGTACTGAGTCCGGCGCGCCCGCGGCGCTAGCGGGTCGTGAGCTCCTGGTAGTCCGGGTGCCGCTCGATCCAGGCCTTCACGTAGGTGCAGATCGGGACGACCCGGAGCGATCCCTCGCGGACGTCGTCGAGCGCGTGCTGGACGAGGATCGACGCGTGGCCGCCACCGCGGTGGGCGGGGTCGACCTCGGTGTGGGTGAAGCGGATCTCGTCGCCGTCGACCTCGTACGCCGCGAAGCCGATGACCTCGCCGTCCTCGACCAGGGAGTACTGCTGCGCGTCGGTGTCGTTGCGGACCTCGGGTGATGCCATGGCGGCGACGGTACGCCGCGGGCCTGACCGGCGTCCGGGGCTGCCCCGAACAAGGGGCCGTGCGGCGTCGCTGCGGGCACTACTCTCACTTCGTGCCCGACTCGACGCCCTCGCTCCGCTTCCGTACCCCGCCGGGCTGGCCGACGCCGTCCGCCGCGTGGGTCGACCTGTACCAGGGTGCCGAGCCCGCCACCGGGTGGACCCCCGCTGACGACCTGCCGCCGGCGCCCGCTGGATGGGTGTTCTGGGTGCCGACGCGGCCGTTGCGTCGCTCGGTGTCCCGCGGCACGACCGCGGTGACGGTGGTCGGCGCAGCGGTGGCGCTCGCCTCCTTCCTCGTCCTCGCCGTCCTCTGGGCCACCGACGGACCGGCCGTCCTGGCGCTGGCGCCGCTCATCGCGGGTGTCGCGCTCTGGGTGGTCGGCGCCTCCCGGCACGGCGACGGGGTCGTGGCAGCGGTCGGCCGGGTCCGCGACCGGTCCGCCGCCCGTCGTGCGCAGGCGCTGTCCGGTCCAGGTGCCGCGGCCCACGCGGACCCGGGCCAGGCGGCAGCCCTCGCCGCCTGGTCGGCCGAGGCGTGGTCCGTGCCGTCCGCCCGGCCCTTCGTCGAGGGCCCGCCCTCCCGGGTCGTGCCCCGGGTCCAGCGTGCCCTGGTCGCCGTCACCGCCGGGGTCGCAGCGGCCGTGCTCGTGGCGGGGACCTCGATGTCGCTCCTGCCCCTCGTCCCCGCCGTGGAGGACGTCGCTGCGGCGGCGTTCGGCTCCGCCGACCCGGGGTTCGGCGGGCCGGACGACGCCCAGGTGCCGGAGTGGTCGTCGGACGACGGTCACACGAACGTGACGTGGCTGGCCGGCGACGACGAGTGGGAGGGCACCTGCGACTCGACGCCGGGCGCCACGAACTGCGATGCGTACGAGATCGACACCGACGAGAGCTGCACCGCGGTCGTCACGGTCGGGTTCTTCGCGGGCGAGGACGACGAGGAACCGAGCCGGGTCGAGGAGCGGACGGTCACGCTCACGGCGGACGTGCCGCTCGTGCTGGTCGAGAACCACGACGAAGCGTTCTCCGACGTCGGCGACGTGTCCTGCGTCACCGACGGCGGGGCGGACACGGACCGCGTCACCGCGACGCAGCGGGCCGAGGACCACGTCGACGCGGACGCGCCGGAGGGGTGCGACGAGGCGCACTGCGTCGCCTTCGCCGTGACCGCTCCGGCCGACTGCGCCGCTGCGGCCGTGCAGTTCCGGGTCGCCGCGGCGATCGGGACCGTGGACGCGCCGCACGACCTCGCGGTGGTCACCGCCCTGCGGGCCGGGACGGCGACCGACGTGTTCGTCGGCGGCACACGTGACGCGTCGGACGTCGTCGCGGGCGGCGTCACCTGCCGGGCGACCGAGGACACCGGGTCGACGCAGGCGTCCTGAGCGCCGTGGTCCGACGGCAGGCCGCGCCGCGGGAGGGCGGGGCGGTGCGGGAGGATGGGGCGGTGCGCAGCCTCGACGACCGGAGCCCGGACCTCGTCGTGCTGGGCGACAACCTCGACGTGCTGCCGACGCTGCCCGACGCATCGTTCACCGTCGTCTACCTCGACCCGCCGTTCAACACCGGCCGGAAGCAGCGGCGCCACGCGGTGACCGCCGAGCGCCGGACCGTCGGTGACGCCGGGACGATCACGGGCTTCCGGGGTCGGACCTACGAACGGATCCGCGGCGACCTGATGCGGTTCGACGACCGGTTCGAGGACTACTGGGCGTTCCTCGAGCCACGGCTGCTCGAGGCGTGGCGACTGCTGAGCGACGACGGCACGCTCTACCTGCACCTCGACTACCGCGAGGCGCACTACGCGAAGGTGCTGCTCGACGCGCTCTTCGGTCGTGACGCGTTCCTCAACGAGATCATCTGGGCGTACGACTTCGGCGCGAAGTCGCGCTCGCGCTGGCCGACGAAGCACGACACGATCCTCGTCTACGTGAAGGACCCGGAGCGCTACTGGTTCGACTCCGAGACGGTGGACCGCGAGCCGTACATGGCGCCGGGGCTCGTGACGCCGGAGAAGCGGGAGCGCGGGAAGCTGCCGACCGACGTCTGGTGGCACACGATCGTGTCGCCGACCGGCAGCGAGAAGACCGGCTACCCGACGCAGAAGCCCGAGGGGGTGCTCCGCCGCATGGTGCAGGCGTCGTCGCGCGAGGGGGACTGGGTGCTCGATTTCTTCGCGGGGAGCGGCACCCTCGGTGCGGTCGCTCGTGACCTGGGCCGGCGGTTCGTGCTCGTGGACGACAACCCGGTTGCGGTCGACGTGATGCGACGGCGGTTGCCGCACGCGGCGGTCGAGTCGGTACCGGACCGGCAGGGCTGAGCGGCGGCGACCCCGTCGGGGCTCGTCATGGCTCGGACGACGAAGGCGACATCGTCGACGTCGTACGACGTCGGCGATGTCGCCTCACAGCGGCTCCGGCGGCCTACTCCGCGGAGTGCCGCCCGTGGTGCTCGGCCGGCGCAGGCGCCCCGTCCGTCGCCGCGTGCGCCGGGTGCGTCCGGATGGTCGACGTCGTCGCCGGCGGCTCGTCCACCGGTGCCGCTGCGGCGTGTGCGCCGTGCGTGCTCGCGTCGGCGAGCGGGGCCCGCGTGCCGGCCTCGGGGTGGTGACCGGTGCGGTCGGCGGCACCCGCGTCGGAGGTGCGCCGTGCGGCGGAGGAGGCGGTGCCTCCAGACCGGTCCTGCGGCTGCTGCACCGTGACGTCCGGCGAGGTCGGGACCGCCCGCACCGAGCCCGTGTCCGGGGTGACCAGCGACCCGGTGTTCGCCGCCACCCGCTGCGCGTCCGCCGTCAGGCGGTCGGAGTCGCCCTTCGCGGCGTTCGCCTGCTCCTGCAGCGCCGACACCTTGCGGAGCGGCGGGACCCGGAAGAACCAGGTCAGGACGAAGGCGAGCAGGATCACGCCGAGGCCGACGAAGTAGACGACGACGGCTGACTGGCTGAACCCGACCAGGAACGGACGGGTGAGTCGCTGGTCCGCGCCGTTCAGGAACGACGTGTCGCTCGTGGCCGAACCGGCGGACGAACTCGCTGCCGTGTCGCCGCTCTTCAGCTGGTCGATCAGCTTCGGGGCGACCTCGTCGACCACGGCCTTCCGCTGGTCGGCGTTGCTGTAGTCGACCTGCAGCGTGCCGTCGACGACCTCGGCGTTCGCCTTCGACGCCGCGGTCTCGAGCGCCTGCTGCTCGGCGGCCGACTTGTTCGCGGCGACCTGCTCGGCGATGACCGAGCCGGCGGAGGCGGCAGGGATCGCACCGGCGGCGACCTGCTGCTGCACCTGTGCGGTGACCCGTTGCGTCACGGCCTGGTCGGCAGCCTGCTTCGCGGCGGAGGCACCCTTGTCGAGGCCCTGCTGCACGTTCTGCTGCACCGGGTCGACGATCTTGGACCAGATCTGGTCCATCACGCCCTTGTTCTCGGACGCGCTCGCGACCGATGGGGTGAGCGCGGCGTTCAGCGCCGACTTCAGGGTGGTCTCGTTCTGCATCGCGCCGGTGATGTTCGTCGGCATGAGCGTGAACAGGACCGACAGGAGCACCGCGGTGCCCATGGTGCCGCCGATCTGGCGGAAGAACGTCGCCGCACTCGTGGCCACACCGATGTCCCGCGGCGAGACCGAGTTCTGCGCCGCGAGGGTCAGCGTCTGCATGAGCTGGCCGAGCCCGAGCCCGATGCCGAACATGCCCAGCATGAGGAACCAGAGGGGGCTGTCCGCGGTGAGGAAGGTCAGCAGCGTGAAGCCGATCGCGGTGAACGCCGTGCCGGTGACCGGGAAGACGCCGTAGCGTCCGGTGCGCGAGATGATCTGGCCGGATGCGATCGAGGAGATCATCAGGCCGAGCACCATCGGCAGCATCGCGAAGCCGGACTCGGTCGGCGTGACGCCCTTGACGATCTGCAGGTAGAGCGGGATCGTCAGCATCGCGCCGAACATGCCGAAGCCGACGAGCACGGACAGCACCGCGGCCATCGAGAAGACCCGCGAGCCGAAGAGCTTGAGCGGCAGGATGGCGTCGTCGCCCATCGAGCGCTCGACGATCACGAAGGCCACGAGGCCCAGTGCGCCGATCGCGTAGCAGGCGATCGCGCCGGGGGAGTCCCAGCCCCACTCGCGGCCCTGCTCGGCGATGAGGAGCAGTGGCACGAGGGTCACGATGACCAGCGAGGCGCCCCACCAGTCGATGCGGGGCGTCCCGCGGTCGCCGAACTTCGGCAGGTGCAGGAACGTCGTCACCATGATCAGCGCGACGATGCCGACGGGCACGTTGACCAGGAAGACCCAGCGCCACCCGCTGACGAACAGGATCTGGGACGCACCGGCGAACAGACCGCCGACGAGCGGGCCGATGACCGAGGAGATGCCGAACACGGCGAGGAAGTAGCCCTGGTACTTGGCGCGCTCGCGCGGAGCGAGCATGTCGCCCATGATCGCCAAGGGCAGCGACATCAGACCGCCCGCGCCGAGGCCCTGCAGCGCACGGAACCCGGCGAGCATGAGCATCGAGGTCGAGAACGACGCGGCGAGCGACCCGAGGATGAAGATGCCGATGGCTGTGAGGAACAGCGGGCGTCGGCCGAAGATGTCGGAGAGCTTGCCGTAGATCGGCGTCGTGATCGTGGATGCGATCAGGTAGGCGGTGGTCACCCAGGCCTGCTGGTCGAGTCCGTGCAGGTCGTCGCCGATCGTGCGGATGGCGGTGCCGACGATGGTCTGGTCGAGCGCGCCGAGGAACATGCCGGCCATCAGCCCGTAGATGACGAGCAGGATCTGCCGGTGGTTCATCACCGCGTTCGAGGACGTGGTGGGGGCCGCGGGTGCGGTCGCCGTCTGGGTCATCAGGTCTCCCGTGCGTACTGGTGCTCGCGCGTCGCTCGCACCCGGGCGCGGGGGAGCGTTGTTGCGCGCACTGCAAAAATACAACCAGCGCAAACGGATTGTTCCCATCCGCCTCGTTCCTGTGGACATCGGCAGGGTGCTCAGGCGGATGTGCAGGAGAGGCAGCCCGGCGCGACGCCGTTGCGCGCGACGGGGGAGACGACCAGGGGCGTCACCGGACGGTTCCGGTGGCGCCCCTGGTCGGTCGTCGGTGACTACGCGCCGAGCGCGGCGTCCACGATCTCCTTCGCCTCGCGCTGGACCTGCTCCAGGTGCTCCTGGCCGACGAAGCTCTCCGCGTAGATCTTGTAGACGTCCTCGGTGCCCGAGGGTCGTGCGGCGAACCAGGCCCTGTCGGTGACGACCTTGACGCCGCCGACGGCCGCGTCGTTGCCCGGTGCCTTCGAGAGCTTGGCGGTGATGGGGTCGCCGGCCAGGGTGTCGGCGGTGATCGCGTCGCCGTCGAGCTTCGACAGCCGGGCCTTCTGCTCCTTGCTCGCCGCGGCGTCGACGCGCTGGTAGACCGGCGCGCCGAAGCGCTCCGTGAGCTCGGTGTAGAGCTGCGACGGGGTCTTGCCGGTCACGGCGGTGATCTCCGACGCCAGGAGCGCCAGGATGATGCCGTCCTTGTCGGTCGTCCACGCCGTGCCGTCCTTGCGGAGGAACGAGGCGCCCGCGGACTCCTCGCCGCCGAACGCCACGGAGCCGTCGATCAGGCCCGGGACGAACCACTTGAATCCGACCGGGACCTCCCACAGGCGGCGGCCGAGCGACTCCGCGACGCTGTCGATGATGCTCGACGACACGAGGGTCTTGCCGATCGCGGCGTCGTCGCGCCACTCGGGACGGTGTGCGTAGAGGTACTCGATCGCGACCGCGAGGTAGTGGTTCGGGTTCATCAGGCCGCCGTCGGGCGTGACGATGCCGTGCCGGTCCGAGTCGGCGTCGTTGCCGGTCAGGACGTCGAAGTCGTCCTTGTGGGCCAGCACCGAGGCCATGGCGGACGGGCTCGACGGGTCCATGCGGATCTTGCCGTCCCAGTCGAGGGTCATGAACGCCCAGGTCGGGTCGACCTCGGGGTTCACGACGGTCAGGTCGAGACCGTAGTGGTCGCGGATGCGCTCCCAGTACGGCAGCGATGCGCCACCCAGAGGGTCGGCGCCGATCTTCACGCCGGCGCGCTTGATCGCGTCGATGTCGATGATGTGCTCGAGGTCCGAGACGTACGAGCCGAGGAAGTCGTAGCCCTCGGCAGCGGTCTCGTCCAGGCGGCGGACGTCGACGTTCCCGCCGGCGATGATCGCGTTCGCGCGGTCGGCGATCCACGACGTGGCGTCGCTGTCGGCCGGGCCGCCGTGCGGGGGGTTGTACTTGAAGCCGCCGTCACGCGGGGGGTTGTGGCTCGGCGTGATGACGATGCCGTCGGCGGTGTCGCCGTGCTCTTCGCGGTTGTACTTGATGATGGCGTGGCTGAGCGCCGGGGTCGGGACGAAGCCGTCCTCGGCGTCGGCGAGCACCCGGACGCCGTTCGCGGCGAGGACCTGCAGTGCCGTCTGCTCGGCGGGGGCGGAGAGTGCGTGGGTGTCACGGCCGATGAAGAGCGGCCCGGTGGTGCCCTGCTCGGCGCGGTACTCGACGATCGCCTGCGTGATCGCGGCGATGTGCGTGTCGTTGAACGCGGTGTCGAGCGAGGACCCGCGGTGGCCGGAGGTGCCGAAGACCACCTCCTGCTCGGGGATCGACACGTCGGGGACACGCTCGTGGTACGCGGCCAGGAGGGCGTCGAGGTCGACGAGGTCGTCTGCGGTCGCGGGGGTGCCGGCGCGGTCGTTCATGGGCCCATCCTGGCATCGCGGGGCTCGGGGCGCTCACGGTCGCGTCGGGATGCGCACTCGTCGTTGCGGGGAGCAGTTGCGGGTCGTTCGGAGGACATCCGGCATGTCACCGGCCGGCGGTAGGGTCGAGCGCATGGGGGACGTGATCCGCGCGGACGCAGCGCTGCTCGCCGAGGTGCAGGCCGGCGACGGCGCGACGCTGCACACGGCGAGCGGTGCGGTCGTGTCCTGGGCGGCGCTGCACCTGTTGGCCGCCCATGGGTTCCGTTGGTCGCCGGAGGACCCGAGCACGGTCGAGCCCGGCCCGACAGGCTTGCGGTTGCACGTCGACCTCACGATCGAGCACGCCGCACACGCCGGACTGGTGCTTGCCGTGACGCCGGCGAGGTTCATGGAACGTTCGTTCGGGACGGACCTCGCTTGCAGTCTCGCCGAGGGCTCGTCCGCGCTCGCACCGGCACGCCTGACGGCGATGGCCGAGCGCCGATCTCCACGTGACGCCACCTTCGTCGTCACCGGCACGGGTTCGCGCGCACTCGGCGGGGTGCTGATCGTCCAGCGTGGTCCCCGGTCCGTCTTCGAGACGCTCCGGTGCATGATCGCGTTGCCGGAGGCGAGCGACGACCTCCGCGTGGTCCGAGACGGCCTGGAGGCGGGCCTCCGTTCCGTCATGCTCGGTCGCCACCCGCGGTCGGCGCGGTTCTCGACCAGTCGTGGGCGCGTCGACGGCGTCGTCGACACGGGCACCTCGGGACCGCCGACCCCACTCGGGGTGTTCTCCGGAGCGCGCGAGACGCGCGCCCGTGGCTTGGCGGGCGCGGCCGAGACCCTCCGCGGCCACGCGGTCGGGCCGGGTCCGTCTCCGGGATTCGTCTTCTGGTTCGGCGGCACGGAACGGGAACGTTGGTCCGGCGCTGCGGCGCTGGCCAGCGGCCTGCGTGATCTGCAAGCGGACGCTGTGCATCCTGAGGACTTGCGAGAGGCTGGCGGGCTCCGGCACGATGGCACCCGTACGGGGGGACGGTGATGGGTGCACCGAGGTGGCGGATCGATCCGGCAGGGGTCGAAGCCGTGATGGACGACGTCAGCACGTCGGTGAACGGCACCGCGAGTGCACTGCGGTCGGTGCAGGGCGGCGTGGCCGAGGTCGCGGGCGGAGCGGGCGACCTCGTGAACGAGGCACTGGGTGCGTTCCTGACGAAGACGCAGGACGACGTCGACCAGGTCACCTACCGGCTGATCGGCGGAGTCCAGGGTGTGACGAACGCCGTCGACGCCTACCGTGCTGGGGACCTCGAGATGGCGGCGAACGCGCAGCGCGCCGGGCTGTCGGCGCACGAGAGCCACGACGTGTCGTTCTTCATCCGAGCGGCGGAGGCGCGACGGTGAGTGGTGTCGGCTACGGCGATCACGGGCTCGTCGATCCGGAGGGCATCCCAGGCACGGACCTCGACCTGACGGCCGTGTCCTCCGGCGCCGGCACCATCAAGGCCGGCGGCCAGTCGATGAAGACCGTCGCAGACGACCTGCCGTCGAAGTGGCAGCGGCTGTCCGGCGTGTACGAGTCGCCGGAGTCCGAGCAGGTGTTCGCCCTGATGGACCCCGTGACCGACGACGTCCACACGATCGGGACCGTTGCACGGAAGGTCGCGTCGGCGCTCGAGACCTACGCGTCCGTGGCAGCGGAGCCGAAGCGCAGGCTCGACGAGCTGCGAGTCGAGGCCGCTGCATTCGTCGCGAAGGTGGAGCACGGCGTTCCACGGTTCGAGTCCGCCTTCACGCCGAAGGCCGAAGCGCCGGTGTCCGGATCCTGGAACGGGTACCAGCCTGAGGAAGCCCACCCGCAGTCGAAGACGGTGCCGTGGTACGAGGACATCGGTACCCGGTACGAGAACGACCAGCTGATCCAGCGGATCAACGAACAGGTTGCGTTGCTGCTGGCGGCGCAGGCGGACTGTGCACTCGCGATCAAGAAGGCTGCGGGTGCTTCCGTCAAGAAGGCTTTCGTGGCGCCGTCCGAGAGCGACCTCGATGCTCGAGGCGTCGACCTGCCCTGGTCGCGCGTCGGAACAGCCGAGGGGAAGACGTGGGCCGAGCAGTTCGAGGACGGCTTCACGGACGATCTGCTGAAGACCCTCAGTGGCTTCCTGCACTTGGGTGGATGGGACAACAGCGGCGATTGGAGCTGGGGCAACCTCGGGTCGGCGTGGAAGGGTGCGGCCGACGGCGCTGTCGCGTTCAGCCTGCTCGTGGACCCGATGGCATGGTTCGACGCGGCGGTGAACCCGAAGGGCCAGGCAGGGCAGACGCTCGGTGCGATGGGCGACGCGGCGCAGGACTGGTGGAAGGACGCACGCGAGCACCCGGGCATCGCTACCGGCGCCGCGGCATCGGTGGTGGGGACGAGCTTCCTCGGGCCCGAAGGTTGGGCAGGGCGTGCCGGTCGGGCTGAGGAACTCGCCGCAGGGCTGGGCAAGCTCGGTGCAAGGGACCTCGCGAGGTCCGTCGAGGAGTGGTCGGCACGAGGCGTTGCACGAGAGCATCTCGATGCGCTGGCCGAGCGATTCGACGACAGTTTTGCGCAGTGGGCGCGTGACCACGAAGTCGGGGGTGATCCCTTCGACGACGCAGCCTTCAAGCAGATTTGGGACGACAAGGTCGAGGCTTATCAGCTGAAACATCCTGAGTTCGATCGACATGGTGTCGAGTCGTCGGGCTTCACGGATCACGGCGGGATCAGGGGCATCGAGGCTGAGCCTGGCGAGTACGGGCCTCACACAGAGACAAAGCACGTTCGAAGTGGCTGGACAGGGAAGCGCCTGGATGACTTCCTCAGCTCTCGGGGCGATCCGCCGCAGACGAACAGTGCCTTCACAGGGTCGGTGCCCGATGTCGATCGGATCATCGAGCGGACGCTTGATTATCGGCACGAGGACATTCAACGATGGCTCCAGGACGTTCGCGACGGGAGGACAAGCGCGAACACCGGTAAGCCTGTCACCTGGCGCGGACAGGATGTCATCGGCCGAGGATGGTCGCCAAAGAACGGTTTCTACGACAGTCGCGAGGTGCGCGTCGTGCTGAAGTTCGACCCGAGTTTCGAGGCTGGCTACCGCGTGCAGACAGCCTTCCCGCAGATCGAGACGAAGTGAATTGCATGGAAACATCGCCCCGGTACCCCGCCTTTGATTCGCTCATGGGCGGCGCCTTCAATCAAGACTGGAGGGACGAGTGGTCTTCAGTTGACGAGGTCCTGTCGGAAGCCCTCGACAATTATCCGGCAACTCGCAGCGCACTGCTCTACGAACTCCTTCGAATTAGGGAGACCTGTTCGGAGGCCGACGTGGTGGACTTGTTGGAATCGATGGGCAGTGGGTTTCGGCCGGAAATCGATGCCCAGCTGAGTGCTCTCGGTTGGGTAGACCATCTTGTAGAACGCATCAACGCACTTGACATCACTGATGAGTGAATCATCGGGTGCCGGTGGAGACGCCGATTTCTGATCGACCCAACGCCACCGTGAGTACGGCTGGAGGGCGGAACTCGGGTCGTCGACCGAACCGTGTGGTTCGATGATCCGGCCGGATACGGTGAGTGTCCCGAGATTCGCGCGCTCGGCATGGTCGCGGTATGCCGGGCGTCTCGGCTGGCGTCCGTGTCCTCAGCACCTGTCCGGTCAGAACGGTGAAGTAGTGGACAGTCAAACCTTGGCTCGCAGCGCTCCGCGGATGGTCAACATCATCGGAGGCCTCTTCTACCAGGGTTGGTACGAGGACCGTTCGGCGGACGAGACGTTGGAACTTGCCTTTGCATACCGCCCGCTGGCCGAGCGAGAAGCGATCGTGTGCGAGATCGATGGACTCCTTGCGGCTCTTCCGACGACGGAGGATGTCGAAGGCTTCTTCCTCTCCTTCAATGTCGACATCGACTTCCGACGCGATTTCGGTGGCGATGTCCGCGCCTGGCTCGAAGCTGCCCGCGGAGTCGTGCGGGGGTTCGCCTCGTGATCGGAAGCGACGGCAGGACCGCCCTGCTACGAGCAAGTACACGAGCTGCACCTTGGCGGCACCGAAGACGAAGGGATGACCTTGGGCGATCAAACTGAGTTGCGCGAGTACCCGCTCGTCCGCAACCTCCTCGGCGCGATCTTCAACCAGGACTGGCGGGAAGAGCACGACTGCGTCGAGGAGGTCTACGAAGATCTCCTTGACGGCGAGCCGCGGCACGCGCGTCTGGCGCGTGCCGCGCAGATCGAGGCGTTCGTCGCGAATCGTTCGGAGGACGAGGTCGACGACGTCTTCCGTGCGAGTGGGACGGGTCGCCGCCCGCGCTCGGACCTCGGTGTGAGCAGCCGAGAGTGGCTGCTCGCTGTAGTGCAGAGACTGCGGGCACAGCCATGAGTGTCGTTGTTCGATCGCACCGTCGTCAGGCACGGCTCGCGGCCTTGCGGAGTGAACTGCTCGCTCACCTCGACGAGATCGCTCACGAGGTCGCGCCAGCGGTCCCGACGTGGGATGCGGTCGCTCATCGGTTCGTCATGTGGGAGTTCCCGCACAACGACGAACCAGTGGTCGCCGCGGATCGTCCAGCATCCGGTGGCGGAGCGCCACTCGTGGGGGCCGCGACTCGACCGGTGAGCGCCGAGCGAGCGGCCGCCCGCACCGGGGACGTGGGGGGACGTCCCGGCGTGGGCGACCGCTCGCGGTCTGGGGGAGTGGCGGCTCAGGCGGTCCGGAATGACCCGGTCGCCGTACACAGCAACCCGGTTACAGTGCGCGTCGAGGCTGTCGACGTGCTCGGACGCCGGAACTGCGTGTCCACGAAGCGCCCGAGGGCGCGGCCGATTCTGGTGCCGGTGTAGCTGCCGACGAGGCGCCAGGAATGATGCAAGAAAACGGGGCCGCATCACGCGACGAGCTCGCAGAACGTCCGACCCTCGGCCGTCCAGCTCCGGCGGCCCCGCAGTCCCGCCGTCGCCGCGTGCTCGAGCAGCGCGTCGACACCCACCTCGGCCCAGGGGAAGCCCCCCCTGCGGTTGCCGTCGCCGTCCGCCACGTGCGCGGTGAAGGTCCGGTCGGCGGAGCGGTCGACGTGGGTCTCGACGACGACGCGACCGCCATCGCGGACGATCTCCGCGCAGCGGGCGAGCAGTGCGACGGGGTCGCCGCCGATGCCGATGTTGCCGTCGATCACCAGTGCGGTGTCTCACCGCCCCCCGTCGGGGATCGGGTCGAAGGCCGACCCCTGCACGGCGGTGCCGCCGGAGCGTCGCGCGATCGCGACGGCCTCGACGGACACGTCGACGCCGAGCGCCGGGATGCCGAGGGCCTGCGCCGCGACGAGAATCCGCCCCGGGCCGCAGCCGATGTCGATGACGGGGCCGTCCGCTGGCCAGCAGATCAGGTCATCGGCCGGAGAGTCGTCGAGGGCGGACACCGCCGATCCAAGATGGTCCGTTGTACGGGTTGTCCTGAAGTTCGAACCCAGCGGAAATCCCCCGTACTCGATCCTGACTAGTTACCCGCGAGAGACGATCAATGGATGACGAAGACTTCTACCGTGAGGTGACCCGTCGCGCTCCGAGAACGACCTCGTTGCTCGGCGTGGAGTTCAACCTCGATTGGCGGCTCGACTGGCCAGATGCGGAATCGGTCCTCGTGCAGGACCTCGATGATGCTCCGCTGCGCGACAACGAGGTGCTGCGAACAGAGCTCGACTACCTCTTGAATGCGCTGCGGACCGACTCGTCGGTTGACGACTTCTTCACGTACATAGATTCGGGCCTCGATCCCCTCGCCGAGACTGGCCAAACCTCCCGTACCTGGCTCATCGGACTTCGAGACCGTGCTGCCCGCAATGTCCGAAATGGCGATCCGGTCGAGCGTGGGCAGACCGGTGAGGTCCTCTGATGGCACGCACTGTACGGACGGGCGAGTCCTACTTCCCGAGCGTCGAGCGCGCGAACGAAGCGGTGGGCTACGCGCTCGACTACAACCACGAGCGCATCAGGCGTTGGGTCGCGGGGGGTGCTCCACGCCCGCTGCGGGTGTACGCCGTCCCCGGCGGCGTGACCGGCCGGGGGAACCCCTTCGTGGAGCCGCAGGACCTCGAAGCCGTGCGCGCCGTGCTCGTCCTATCGGCGGACAGTCCCTCGGGCTACACGGTGTTCACGGCGTACCCCGCGGTCGCGAGCATCACGGCGCGCAACTTCCACGGGTTCGATGACTTCGTCGGGACCTGCTTCCATCAGGACTGGGCGGACGAGCCGTATTCGGCGGATGCAGCGCTCGAGGACCACCTTGCTCACACTTCCTCCGACGAACAGCGTGCGCTCCTCGAAGACGTCCGCGACCTGGACCAGATCCTCCCGGACGAGTCGGCACTCGGTGGACGCCTGACTGAACTCGACTGCAACTACGTTCCGGCGGACGACGGACTCGACGACCGAGCGTGGTTGCGCAACGTGGCGGCTCGGGTCGAACGACAACTCGGCAACGGCGGAGCGCCATGACCGACGATGTGATTCGCCGACGGACGCTCCGCACAGGATCAGCCCGGTTCTCCGTCGATGCACGAACAATCCGCTCGTGCCCGGACGCCGCGATCAGCGCTGCGAAAGCACGGTTCGAAGCGTGGACGAACCGTGGGTTGGTGAAGCCGCTGCGCCGGCGCTTCCGGCCCGGGAACGCAGCTGTTCAATGAGGAGGTCGGTGCGTACGAAGCGGCGTACCCGGAGTCCGGTCTTCTCGGCCCGAGATCTGATCCTGACTGATTCGTCAGGACGGGCGGCGTGCAGGGGGTCGATGCAGCCGGTGGGCACGTTGCATCGCGAGACATCATCAACCCGGACACCGGGAAACAACGACGAGCCGCGGGGATGGCTCTGGGGATGCGCACCGTCCACGCAGGCTCGGTTCCTGGGCACACTCGAGTGGGCGCGGCGTCATCCTGACGAGTGGTCGCCGCAGCTCATCCAGCATCCGGTGACGGAGCGTGACGCACGGGGGCCACGACTCGACCGGTGAGTGCAGACGGGTGAGCACGCAGCGAGCGGCCGCCCACACAGGGAACGCGGGGGACGTCTCGGGGTGGGCGACCGCTCGCGGTCTGGGGGAGTGGTGCCTCAGGCGGTCCGGAACGACCCGGTCGCCGTCCGCACCGATCCGGTCACGGTCCGCGTCGAGGCCGTCGCGGTGCCGGGGCGGCGGAACTGGGTGTCCACGAACCGGCCGAGCGCACGGCCCACACCGGTACCGGTGTAGCTGCCGACCGGGCGCCATGCGGCCTCGACCGCGTAGGCGCCGAGCTCGTCGCGCTGCTCGAGGCCGGAGACGTAGGCGCCGCCGAGGGGGTTCTGTCGGTTCTGCACGGGTGCTCCTCGTCGTCGTGCCGAGGTCCCGGAGTCGCCGGACCGACGACCAGGGCGCCGTCGGCTGTACGCACGACGGTACCTCGTTGTCTTGAATGATGCAAGACAACGAGGTGGATCACGCCACGAGCTCGCAGAACGTCCGTCCGTCGGTGGTCCAGCTCTGCCGCGCCTGCAGCCCGGCCACGGTCGCGTGCCGGAGCAGCGCGTCGACGCCGACCTCGGCCCACGGGAAGCCCTCGCTCCGGTTGCCGTCCACGTCGACGACGTGCGCGGTGAACGCACGGTCGGCGGTGCGGTCGACGTGGGTCTCGACGACCACGCGGCCGCCGTCGCGGACGATCTCGCCGCAGCGGGCCAGGAGCGCGACGGGGTCGCCGCCGATCCCGATGTTGCCGTCGATGACGAGTGCGGTGTCCCAGCGGCCCTCGTCGGGGATCGTGTCGAACACCGAGCCCTGCACCGCGGTGCCGCCGGAGCGTCGGGCGATGGCGACGGCCTCGGCGGAGACGTCCACGCCGAGCGAGGGGATGCCCAGCGCCCGGGCAGCGACGAGCATGCGGCCGGGACCGCACCCGATGTCGATGACCGGTCCGTCCGCGCCCTCGAGCAGGGAACGGTCGACGCGGTCGGCTGCGGCGCTCCAACGCCCGACGTCCATCGTGACCTCGACGTCGGGTCGGTCCGGGTCGGTCAGGCGCAGGTGGCCGTCGTTCTGCAGGGCGCGGGCGTACGGCTCGCCGCCGCCGGCACCGAAGGTGACGGTGTCGTGCATCGTCATCGGGCACCTCCGGTCGTCGTGGTCATGGTGGAGTCGCGCTCGGCGGCGAAGGCCCTGGCGAACCGCGAGTTCGGCGCGAGGGCGGCGACCTGTTCGGCGTCCGCCACGGTGTCGACGTCGAGCAGCCCCGGCAGGGTCCCGACCGACAGCCCAGCATCGGTCAGACGTGCCAGCTGCACGGCACCGGTGTCGTCCTGCGACATCGGGACGCCGCGGAGCAGGTCGCCGTCGGGCTCGCGGAGGTACAGCGACCAGAAGCCACCGTCGTCCGCGGGGCCGAACCACGCGTCACGCTCCGGGTCCTCGAAGACGGGCACGAGGTGCTCAGGCGACGCCTGCGGGGTGTCCATGCCGACGAGCAGCGTCGGTCCGGTCATCGCGTCGAACATCGCCCCGAGACGCTCGTCGAGCCCGCCGCCGACCTGGTGCAGGACCTCGAAGTCGTCGGTGCCCTCGGGCAGCACGACGCCGTCGTAGAGCAGCACGCGACGCGAGGCGGGCAGGGCACGCACCGTCTCGATCGTGTCGGCCAGCGCGGCAGAGGCGACGCGGGCGGCGCCCTCCGGGGTCAGCGCCGGCGTCAGCCGGGTCTTGACCTTGCCGGGCAGGCACTCCTTGGCCACGACGACCACCGTGACGTCCGTCATGAGCGTGCTCCTTCCGTGGTGGACCCGGCCACGTCGCGGGCCGGACCGGGCGCGACGACGCGGGGGCGTGCCTCCCGGCCGTACTCGCGCAGCAGGCGGGACATGTCGCGGACGGCGTTGACCGTGCCGCGGAGCGTGCCGGTGACCTTGCTGTCGCCGACGCGCTGGGCGTAGCCGATGTCGGACTCGTCGACCCGCCAGCCGGCCGCGTGCGCGGCCAGGACCATCTCGAGCGGGTAGCCGCTGCGGCGGTCCTGCAGGTCGAGGGCCACCAGGTCGGCGCGGCGCATGACGCGCATCGGACCGAGGTCGCGGAGGCGGTAGCCGGTGGCGCGGCGCATCAGGACGGCGAGCACGCGGTTGGCGAAGCGGGCGTGCGGTGCCCAGGCCCCGCGCGTGGTGGGGACGCGGCGTCCGAGCGCGAGGTCGGTCTGCCCGTCCGCCACGCGGGCCACGAGGTCGGGCAGTTCGGCGGGGTCCATGGACGCGTCGGCGTCGCAGAACGCGACGTACTCGGCGGTCGCGGCGGCGACACCGGCGGCGCAGGCCGAGCCGAAGCCCTTGACCGGTTCGGTGACGACGGTCGCACCGTGGGCGCGGGCGACGTCGGCCGATCCGTCGGTCGAGCCGTTGTCGACGACGATGGCGCGGTACCCCTCGGGCAGGCGACCGATGACGCGCGGGAGCGCGTCTGCCTCGTCGAGGCAGGGCAGGATCACGTCGACGGTCATGTGGTCCATTCGGTGCGGATCGCCCTGGCGACTGGGCCGGTCTCCGGTCGCGCGCGTCGCGTCCTCGTCGGGCTGGTCGCCGGCGGGTGGGGTTCGGTCCATGCTCACGACGTAACACGATGACACGTCCCGGGGTACAGGATTCCTGTCCCCCGAGCGTGTCGAGCGCGGCGATCGGACGACCTGACCCGTGATCGGGGGTCGGCCGGGAGGCGCGGGTGCGGTCGGCGGGCCGCCCGCGCGGGTGGGTGGTGCTGTGCTCGTCCGTCCGCACCCTGGTCGGGGTGGGCGAGTCTCGTCCGTCCGCACCCTGGTCGGAGTGGGCGAGTCCCGGTTCGACCGACACGGCTCGCGCCCGGGGGCGCGAGCCGTGTCGCCTGAGACGAGTCTCAGGTGGCGGCGTCCGGCGGACGCCGCGTCAGCGCTGCACGGCCGCGCGGAGGGGGGACGTCGCGAAGTCGCGCATCCCCTGCTCGAAGTCGACCTGCGCCTGCCAGCCCAGCTCGGACCGGATCCGGTCGGACGACGCCGTGACGTGGCGGACGTCGCCCAGCCGGTACTCACCGGTGACGACCGGCTGCGGGCCGTCGGGACCGGCGATCGCCGACGCCATGTCGCCGATGGTGTGCACGACCCCGGAGCCCACGTTGAACGCCCGGAAGGTCTCCGCCGGCAGCTCGGCGGTCGCGGCGATCGACGCGGCGTTCGCACCGGCGACGTCGTCCACGTGCACGAAGTCGCGACGCTGCCGGCCGTCCTCGAACACGCGGGGCGCCTCGCCGCGGGCGAGTGCCGAGCGGAACAGCGACGCGACCCCGGCGTAGGGGGTGTTCGACGGCATCCCGGGCCCGTAGACGTTGTGGTAGCGCAGGGCGATCGCGGTGCCGCCGGTCGCGCGGGCCCACGACGAGGCCAGGTGCTCCTGCGCGACCTTCGTCTGCGCGTACACGTTGCGTGGATCGAGGGCCGCCGACTCGTCGATCAGCCCGGGAACGAGGGGGCGGCCGTCGGGACCGATCGGGTCGAAGTGTCCGGCGTCGAGGTCCTCGCGTCGGCGCGCCGGTGGTCGCATCGGTTCGCCGTCGGCGGTCTCGTAGGCGCCCTCGCCGTAGACCACCATCGAGCTCGCGACGACGAGGCGACCTATGCCGTGCCGGTCCATGCCCGCGAGGACGTGCGCGGTCCCGGCGTCGTTCGACGAGACGTAGTCCGGCGCGTCCTGGAAGTCGACGCCGAGGCCGACCTTCGCCGCCTGGTGGCAGACGACGTCGATGCCGTCGAGCGCGGCCTCGAGCGCGACGCGGTCGCGGACGTCGCCGTGCACGAAGGACAGGCCCTGCTGCTCGTGGGCGCGGAGGACCTCGGCGGGGTCGCCGTGCACGTCGTCGCGCAGGGAGTCGAGGATGCGGACCTCGTGGCCCTCGGCGCGGGCGCGACGGACGATCGCGGAGCCGATGAAGCCCGCGCCACCGGTGACGAGCAGGCGGCTCACGCGGTCACCCCGAGGATGCTCTCGCTGGCGGCGGCGGGGACGAGCTCGCGCGGGGTGTAGTCGTCGGGCAGTGCGGCGACCACGTCGCCGATGGCGCGGACGATGACCTCGTTCGCGCGGGCCAGGCGTTCCATGACGGCGCCGTGGGTGACGGGGGCGTCTGCGTCCGCTGCGGTGCCGTCGGTCGCGGTCTCGTCCGCCGCGGGGGCCAGGCCGGCGTCGGCGTCGGTGACGAAGGACAGGTTGACAGTGCCGATGCCGAGCTCGGCCGCGAGCGGCACCTCGGGCGTCATCGTCATGTTGATCGTGTGCCCGCCGGCTTCGCGCATCCAGATCGACTCCGCGCGGGTCGAGAAGCGCGGACCCTGGATGACGACGCACGTGCCGGTCGGCCTGAAGGGCACGTCGAGTGCGGCGACGGCGTCGATCGCGGCGCGGCGGAGCACCGGGTCGAACGGGTCGGCGAAGGACAGGTGCTGCACCTGGTCCTCGAAGAAGGTGTCCTTCCGGCCCCAGGTGCGGTCGATGAGCTGATCGGTCACGACGAACGTGCCGGGGGCGTAGTCCGGGTGCAGGCCGCCGACCGCGCTCGACGACACGATCGCCCGGACACCGAGGGACCGGAGCGCCCAGACGTTCGCGCGGTGGTTGATCAGGTGCGGCGCGACCGAGTGCTCGCGGCCGTGGCGGGTCAGGAACGCGACGCGCTTGCCGGCCATCGTGCCGACCGTGATCGGGCTCGACGTCGGGCCGTAGGGCGTGTCCACGGTGATCTCGTCGGCGGTGCCCTCCTCGAACAGGCGGTAGAGGCCGGAGCCCCCGATCACCCCGATGCGAGCCGTCGTTCCGTCCACAGGTGCGGTCGTGGTCACGTGGTCCTCCACAGGTCCTCCGGATGTCCTCGGCGCGTGGTGCGCCCTGGATACGCTACTGACGCCCCTCCGGCTCCGACCGGGAACGGGGCGACCCCACGATGTTCGGAGGCACACGTGCGCACGATCGGTCAGCACCGCGACGAGGTCGCCGCGCTCCTCGCACCCGTGCTCGCCGAGCGGGGTGCGGAGACCGTCGCGCTCGACGCCCTGGCCGACGGTGTCGGCACGGGCCGCGGGTACCGCGTGCTCGCGCACGGGGTGACGGCCCCCGTGCCGCTGCCGGTGTTCGACAACAGCCAGATGGACGGGTTCGCCGTGCGGTCGACGGAGGCCGGCGACGTCGTCCGCGTGGTCGACCCGATCCCGGCCGGTGCCGTGCCGGTACCGCTCGAGCCGGGCACCGCTGCGCCGATCATGACCGGGGCGCGGATCCCCGACGGCGCGGACGCCGTCGTGCCGGTCGAGGCGACCCTGCCGGGCGCGTTCCCCGCGGCGCTCGACCTCGATGTGCTCGCCGTCCCGGACGGCACGACCGCCGGTGTGTTCGTCCGGCGGGTCGGCAGCGACGTCGCCCGCGGCGCAGGACTCGCCCGCGCCGGTGATCCGGTGACCCCCGCGCTCCTCGGTGCCCTGGCGTCGGCGGGCGTCGGCGCGGTCTCCGTGGTGCGCCCGGTCCGGGTGCTCGTCGTGTCGACGGGCAGTGAGCTCGCCGACGGCGGCGCTCGGGACGACGGCGGTGCTCAGGACGACGGCGGTGCTCGGGACGACGGTGGTGCTCGGGACGACGGGCTGGACGGCGCGGGTGCGGTCATCCGTGACGCGAACGGCGTGGCGCTCCGCGCGGCCCTGGCCGAGGTCGGTGCCGAGGCACGCGGAGTCCGGCTGAGCGATGCGGCCGAAGCGTTCCTGCCTGGGCTCGAGTCGGCGGTCGGTGGCTGGGCGGACCTCGTCCTGACCACCGGTGGGATCAGTGCCGGGGCGTACGAGGTCGTGCGCCAGGTGCTCGAGCCGCGTGGCCTCGTCGTCACCCCGGTCGCGATGCAGCCCGGCGGACCCCAGGCCCTCGGACGCGTCGAGCTCGCCGGTCGGCGGGTGCCGGTCGTCGCGTTCCCCGGCAACCCCGTGTCGGCGCTCGTGTCGTTCGAGGTGTTCCTGCGCCCGGTGCTCGCCGCCGCGGTCGGCGCGCCGGACCGCCCGACCGCCGAGCTGCCGGCCGCAGAGTCGGCGGAATCACCGGTCGGCAAGCACCAGGTCCGCCGCGGCCGCGTCGCCGACGGACGCGTGCACTTCGTGGGCGGACCGAGCTCGCACCTGCTCGGGCACCTCGCCGCCGCCACCCACCTCGTCCACGTCCCCCTCGGCACCGACACCGTCGCACCGGGGGACCCGCTGACCGTCTGGAGCCTCCGATGACCGACGACCACCCGAACGGCGTGCGCGACGCCGAGCTCTCGCACGTCCGCTCGGACGGCTCCGCGCACATGGTCGACGTGTCCGACAAGGACGTCACCGCCCGGTCCGCCACGGCCACCGCGACGCTGGTGACCCGCGCCGACGTCGTCGAGCGGATCGTCGACGGGTCGTTGCCCAAGGGCGAGGTGATCGGCACCGCCCGCATCGCGGCGATCATGGCGGTCAAGAAGACCTCGGACCTGGTGCCGCTCTGCCACCCGCTGCCGATCGCCGGCGTCGAGGTCGACATCACCGGCGACGGCGACCGGGTCCGGGTCGAGGTCTCGGTCCGCACGACCTCGCGCACGGGCGTCGAGATGGAAGCGCTGACCGGTGCGAGCGTGGCGGCCCTGACCGTGTACGACATGGTGAAGGCCGTCGACCGCACGGCCGTGATCACCGACGTCCGGGTGCTCGAGAAGCACGGCGGGCGCTCGGGGGACTGGAGCAACCGATGACGTCCGAACCCACCAGGGGTCGAGCCGGCGTGGTGGTCGTCTCCACCCAGGCCTCGGCCGACGCGGCGCTGGACCGCACCGGGCCGGTCATCGCGTCGTGGCTGCGCGAGCGCGGGTTCACCGTCGCCGAGCCGACGATCGTGCCCGACGGCGGGCCCATCGCCGACACCGTCTCGGCCGAGCTGCTCGCGGGCGCGAAGGTCGTGGTCACCACCGGTGGCACCGGTGTCACGCCGACGGACCGCACGCCCGAGGCCGTCGGCCCCCTGATCGACCTCGAGCTCCCCGGCATCGTCGAGGAGATCCGTCGTCGCGGGCTCGCCGGTGCGGGGCCGACCGCGCTGCTGACCCGCGGGGTCGCGGGCATCGCCGGCGGCCGGGCGGTCGTGCTGACCCTGCCGGGGTCGCGGGGCGGCGTCGCCGACGGGCTCGCGGTGCTCGACGGGGTGCTCGACCACGTGCTCGCGCAGCTGCACGGCGCAGGACACGCGCCCCGGAGCGCCTCGTGAGCGGGGCGCCGGGGACCGACGCGCGGGTCGTCGTCGCCGACGTCGTGGACCGGGTGATCACCGTCGACGAGGTCTCCGTGGCCGTCGCCACCGACCGTGACGGCGCCGTGGTCACCTTCGCCGGGGTCGTGCGCGACCACGACGAGGGCAAGGGCGTCACCGCGCTCGACTACGAACGACACCCGAGCGCCGGTGACGTCATCGCCGAAGTGGCCCGGTCGATCGCAGCCGACCACCCCGAGGTCCGGATCGCCGTGCTGCACCGCGTCGGCGCACTCGGCATCGGGGACGTGGCGCTCGCCGCCGCGGTGTCGTCGCCGCACCGGGCGGAGGCCTTCGCCGCCTGCGCCGCGCTGGTCGACCTGGTCAAGGAGCGGACGCCGATCTGGAAGCGCCAGGAGTTCACCGACGGCACCGACGAGTGGGTCGCCGCCCTGTGACCCGCTGAGCACGCTCGTCCGGTGGGTACCTGTAGGACCGCGCAGGAGACCGACGCCCGATCGTGACCCCGCCACCCGTTCAGGGCGTGGCCCGGCACCTGATCTGCATCTTCCTGCCCCTGGTCGGCAGCATCGTGTGCGCTCGCGGATCGAACCACGGTCTCGACATCGAACCAGCCGCCCGCCTTGGTTCGATGTCGGATCCCTGGTTCGACACCGGCGGCCCGCGCCGCGCACCGGCCGCGCCGCCGCCCCGCCCGCGCCACCGCCCCGCGCCGCCGCCCCGCCCGCGCCACCGCCCCGCGGCGCGCACACCCGCCCGCGCCGCCTACCCTTGACGGGTGGCTCATCTCCTCGGCGCCGAGAACCTGCATCTCGAGTTCCCCACCCGTGTCGTCTTCGACAGCGTCACCCTCGGCCTCGACGAGGGCGACCGCATCGGCGTGGTCGGCCGCAACGGTGACGGCAAGTCGACCCTGCTCGCCCTGCTGGCCCAGCGCCTCGAGCCGGACGCCGGTCGCGTCACCCACCGCCGCGGCCTGACCGTCGGCTACCTCGACCAGCGCGACGTCCTGCCCGCCGGGGCGACCGTCGGCAGCATCGTCGTCGGTGAGCTCGCCGAGCACGAGTGGGCCGGCGACCCGAAGATCCGCGACATCATCGGCGGCCTCGTGTCGGACATCCCGTGGGACGCCACGGTCGACGACCTGTCCGGTGGGCAGCGGCGGCGCATCGCGCTCGCGAAGCTGCTCGTCGGCGACTGGGACGTGCTGTTCCTCGACGAGCCGACGAACCACCTCGACGTCGAGGGCATCCAGTGGCTCGCCGACCACATCAACCGCCGATGGTCGTCGAACCAGGGCGGCATGGTCGTCGTGACGCACGACCGGTGGTTCCTCGACGCGGTGTCGACCGACACGTGGGAGGTGCACGACGGTGTCGTCGAGCCCTTCGAGGGCGGCTACGCGGCGTACATCCTGCAGCGTGTCGAACGCGACCGGCAGGCCGCGGCCAGCGAGCAGCGCCGGCAGAACCTCGCCCGCAAGGAGCTCGCGTGGCTCCGTCGCGGTGCGCCGGCGCGGACCAGCAAGCCGAAGTTCCGCATCGACGCGGCGAACGCCCTGATCGACGACGTGCCGCCGATCCGCGACACGGTCGCCCTGTCGCAGATGGCGACCGCCAGGCTCGGCAAGGACGTCGTCGACCTGCTCGACGTGGGGGTCTCGTTCGGCGACGACGTGATCCTGCGTGATGTCGAGTGGCGCATCGCGCCGGGGGAGCGCACCGGCATCCTCGGGCCGAACGGCGCCGGCAAGTCGACCCTCCTCAACCTGGTGTCCGGGAAGCTCCAGCCCTCCGAGGGCCGTGTCAAGACCGGCAAGACGGTGCAGGTCGCGGTGCTCGACCAGCAGCTGGCCGACCTGCAGCAGTTCGCCGACGACCGCGTCCGCGAGGTCGTCGCCCGCAAGAAGACGAGCTACGTCGCCGACGGCAAGGAGATGACGCCCTCGCAGCTGCTCGAACGCCTCGGCTTCACCTCGGAGCAGCTCTCGACGCCGGTCAAGGACCTGTCCGGTGGGCAGAAGCGCCGTCTGCAGCTCATGCTCATCCTGCTCGACGAGCCCAACGTGCTGATCCTGGACGAGCCGACGAACGACCTCGACACCGACATGCTCGCCGCGATGGAGGACCTGCTCGACACCTGGCCGGGCACCCTGCTCGTCGTCTCCCACGACCGGTACCTGCTCGAGCGCGTCACCGACCAGCAGTACGCGGTCCTCGGTGGGCACCTGCGCCACCTGCCCGGCGGTGTCGACGAGTACATGCGGCTGCGTGCGTCCGGATCCGTCCCGCAGACGGCGGCTGCGGCTGCCGCCGCCTCGGCCGGGAGGCCCGACACGGCTCCGGCGGGCGGCACCGGCGGCGCGGCGGCCGGGTCGAGTGCCCCTGCCGCACCCGGCCTGACCGGTGCGGACCGGCGCGCGGCGGAGAAGGAGATGTCGGCGCTCGACCGGAAGATCGCGAAGGCGGGGCAGGACCGGCAGAAGCTGCTCGATGCGTTCGCGGCGCACGACCAGTCCGACTACGCGGGGCTCGGGGCGCTGCAGACGCAGCTCGGCACCCTCGACGCCGAGGTCGAGCAGCTCGAGGAGCGGTGGCTCGAGGTGGCGGAGCAGCTCGGGGTGTAGTCCGGCGATCGTCGCTCCGCGGTGGGCGTCAGTCGCCGAGGCCGAGGATGAGTCGTCGGAGCAGCGCGGACAGCTGTGCCTGCTCGTCGTCGGACACCCCGGACAGGATCCCGCGCTCGGCCCGGAGCAGGTCCGCGATCGCCGCATCGACCGCCGCCCGGCCGCTCGTGGTCAACGAGACGAGGATGCCGCGGCCGTCGCGCGGGTCGGTGCGGCGGCTGACCAGCCCGCGTGCCGCGAGCCGGTCGACCCGGTTCGTCATCGTCCCGCTGGACACCAGGGTCTGCTGGAGCAGCGACTTCGGGCTGAGCTCGTACGGTTCGCCCGCACGCCGCAGCGCCGACAGCACGTCGAACTCCCACGGTTCGACGTCGCTCGCGTCGAACGCGGCCCGTCGTGCACGGTCCAGGTGTCGGGCGAGCCGGTCGACCCGGGACAGGACCTCGAGGGGCCCGAAGTCCAGGTCGCCCCGCTCGCGACCCCACGCCGCGACGATCCGGTCGACCTCGTCCTGCTGCGGCATCCCTCCATCTTGGCCGAAGCCGCCGCGCGCGGCCAGCGTCCGGGCCGTGGGAGGATGGACGGGCACCGGACGGGCTCCACCCCGCCCGGTGTGTTCCGCCTTGGTGTAACGGCAGCACGACGGCCTTTGGTGCCGTTAGGTCCGGGTTCGAATCCTGGAGGCGGAGCGCGGCGTCGTTCCGGCCGACGCCGGGCAGCCTCCCTCCTCGGTGAGCGTCGCGCTGTGCCCCGTCGCCTGCTCGAGAGTCCCGACGGCGACCGGTGATGCGCTGCGTTTGCTCACCGCGGCTCGCGGCCGTGGCCGGGCGGTGCTGGCCCGTCGGCGTTGCGATGATCGCGTACTTCGAGCGACAACGGCGCATGCACTCGCGCACAACGGCCGGAGAGTGCGCATGACGCGCATGGCCATTGCGCACTTCGAGCAGTTCTGTCAGGATGAGCGCTCAGCACCGATCCACCGGTGCCCACCGTCAACGTCGACTGGAGGACCCCGCATGAGTGACTTCGACGGGCTGTTGCGAGCCCGGTCCGACGGGGGCGCACAAGCGCTCCTCCCGACCCCCACGGTGCAGTGCCACGCGGCCAACCTCGCGTTCCTGCCCGGGGGAGACCTCGCCTGCGTGTGGTTCGGCGGTACCCAGGAGGGCGTCTCCGACATCTCGATCCACCTGTCACGCCTCCCCGCCGGCACGGATCGCTGGCTCGAGCCGGTGCAGCTGAGCTTCGACAGTGCGCGTTCCGAGCAGAACCCGATCCTCTTCGTCGCGCCCGACGGCGCCGTCTGGTTGCTGTACACCGCACAGATCGCCGGGAACCAGGACACGTCCGAGGTGCGACGACGTGTCTCCCACGACGGCGGCGAGACCTGGGGTGACCCGGCGCCGTTGCTCGGTCACGATGCGCCGGTCGGCGTCTTCGTGCGCCAGGCACCCGTCGTGCTCGAGAGCGGTCGGATCCTGCTCCCCGTGTTCAACTGCCGGACGGTCGCCGGTGAGAAGTGGGTCGGCAACGACGACACGGCTTCGGTCTGGTACTCGGACGACGGCGGGCAGACCTGGTCCGAGGTCGCCGTGCCCGAGTCGACCGGGTGCGTGCACATGAACATCGTGCCGCGCGAGGACGGGGTGCTCTGGGCGTGCTTCCGCTCCCGCTGGGCGGACCACGTGTACGAGTCGACGTCGACGGACGGCGGGATGACGTGGGCGCCGTGCCGTCCGCTCGACCTGCCGAACAACAACTCCTCGATCCAGGCGCGTTCCCTCGACGACGGTCGGATCGCGATGGTGATGAACCACTCGAGCAAGGACGACGCGACGAGCCGCCGTGTCTCCCTGTACGACGAGATCGACGACGAGGGCCTCGCAGCCGACAGCGGTCCGCGAGTCGCCGAGCCCGCGCTCGACGCCGACGGACCCAGCGCGTTCTGGGGTGCGCCGCGCGCGCCGATGACGCTCGTGGTCTCGAGCCCGGACGGGCGGTCCTGGCCGACCGCCTACGACATCGAGAACGGTGACGGGTACTGCCTCTCGAACAACAGCCGCGAGTCACGCAACCGCGAGCTGTCCTACCCCTCGGTGCTCCCCGACCCGGCCGGGGGACTTCACGTCGCGTACACCTGGCACCGCAAGTCGATCAAGCACGTGTACCTCCCTGCTGACGTCCTCGCCGAGATCGTCTCGACGCCGTCCGCCTCTGCCGGTCCGGACCTCCCTGCGAAGGAGCAGCGAGCATGACCCTCCCCATGGTCTTCGCACTCGCGATCACCGTCTTCATGATCGTGCTGATCATGATCGACCGCCTGCCGTTCGGCGTCCCGCCGTTGATCGCCTGCCTGCTGATGGTGGTGTTCGGCGTCGTGCCGATCAACGTGGCCTTCAGCGGTTTCGCCAACGCGACCATCATCATGCTCGCCTCCTTCATGGCGGTGATCGCTGCGCTGCAGAAGACCGACCTCGTCTCGGGCTTCAAACGGATGATCACGAGACTCGGGACGAAGGGCGGGTTCCGGGCCTACGTCCTCATCGTCGTGTTCGTCATGGTGGGCTGCAGCATCTTCGGCACGGGATCCACGGCCTACTACGTGCTGGTCATCGGCCTGCTGTCGACGCTCGCGTACAACAAGAAGCTGCCACCGTCGAAGGTCCTCATGCCGGCCGGGTTCGCCGCGAACCACCCGATGCTGCCGTTCAACGTGGCGCTGCAGTACGGCATCGTCGTCGCGGTGCTCGAGGCGGCCGGCGTCCGGGAGAACATCGACCTCGTCCGGTTCTCGATCGTCAACCTCGTGCTCAGTCTCGGATTCCTCGTCTGGTGCCTCATCGCGTACCGTCTGCTGCCCGACCATGCGATCACCGACGAAGCGGCTGGCACCGCGAGCACGACGGATGCGCAGGAGCCGGCCCTGGCCGGTGCTCGTCCGACCGGCGCAGGGTCCGACCGCCCCGGAGCCCACCACGACCCGTCGAGCGACCCTGCGGCACCGGGCCCCCACGCCGCCGAGGCGAACGCCACCGCGATCGCCTCGTCGAGCGCGACGGCGACGGTGACCGCGCCGACGCTGGATCGTCGGAAGCAGCTGGCAACCTACGCCTGCTTCGTCCTGGCGATCGCCGGCATGATCTCGTACAGCTACATCGGTGACGCGGGCTACGCGATCACGGGGCTCTCCGTGGCGCTCCTCCTGGTGATGAAGGTCCTGGACTTCACCGAGATCCGCGACGCCATCAGCCAGCCGATCATCATCATGTCCGCCGGCGTCATCGGCATCGCCGAGGCGCTCGGCGCGACCGGGCTCACGAAGCTGGTCGGCGAGTCCGTCGCCGGTCTGCTCGGCGGCAACGTCAGCCCCTTCCTGCTGGTGTTCGCGTTCTGCGTCCTGACGAGTGTCCTCGCGACCCTCACGGGGTCGACGATCGGCACGGTCTACGTCTTCGCTCCCCTGGCGATCGCGACGTGCGTCAGCCTTGGGCTCAACCCCGCGGCGGCGGCGGTCGCCATCGTCATCTCCGGGTGGAACGGACACTTCCTCCCCATCGACGGGCTCCCCGCGATGGTGATGGGCGTCGGCAAGTACTCGCTCCTGCAGTTCTGGAAGTTCACGATCCCGATGTACTTCATCCGCCTGCTGGCACTGACCGCCGGTGCCCTCCTGCTCTTCCCGATGTGATCGAGCCCGACCGTGAACGCCACCCCGAACAGGAAGCGCGGCCTCCCGTGAAGAACACCTTCGAGCTCGCCCACGTGGGCATCAACAACCCCGACGCAGCAGCCGCGCAGGAACTCTGCGACCTGTTCTGCCTGATGTTCAACCTCGACCCGCGCGGGGGGAAGAAGTCGGAGTTCGCCGGCACCTTCTTCGAGTGCGTGCGGTCGCAGTACCTCGGGACGCACGGTCACATCGGGATGTCGACGGCCGACCTCGGGGCGGCGGTCGAGGAACTCACCGCGAAGGGCTTCGCCTTCGACGAGGAGACGGCCGCCCACTTCGACGACGGACGGTTGCAGAACATCTACCTCGCGGGGGAGTTCGGCGGCTTCGCCGTGCACGTGATGCAGCAACCCCGACCCTGACCCACCATCCGCCCCCTGGCCACCACGCCGACAAGGAGCACCCGAAGTGACCACCACGATCCGCGGCAGCATCCACGCACTCGTCACCCCCTTCCACGACGACGAGTCGCTCAATCTCGACCAGATGCGCGTGCACACCGACCGCGCCGTCCGGGCGGGCGCCGACGGCGTCTTCTGCCTCGGCACCAACGGCGAGTTCTTCCAGCAGACCGAGGACGAACGACTCGCCGTGCTCGAGGCGGTCGTCGACGCCACCGAGGGCCGGGTGCCCGTCTACGGCGGCGCCGGTGCCGTCGGGACGAAGGAGACGGTGCGCATCGCCCAGCGCATGCAGGCGGCGGGCGCGGACGTGCTCTCGGTCATCACGCCGTACTTCGCGGCCGCATCGCAGGACGAGCTGTACCGGCACTTCGCCACGGTCGCCGAGGCCGTCGACATCCCCGTCCTCATCTACAACATCCCCGCGCGGACCGGGAACACCATCACCCCCGCGACCGTCGCCCGGCTGGCGGAGCTCGACACCATCGCCGGTGTGAAGGACTCCTCGGGCAACTTCGACGCGATCCTGCAGGTCATCGAGCTGACCGACCCCGAGCACTTCGCGGTGCTCGCCGGGACCGATTCGCTGGTCCTGCCGACCCTGCAAGCCGGCGGCGCGGGCGGCATCACGGCCGTCGCCAACGTCTACCCGCGCACCATGGTGGACATCTACCGGCGGTGGGCTGAGGGTGACCTCGAGGGCGCCCGCGCGGCGCAGGCCTCGATCCGGTCGCTGCGCAACCTCTTCGCGCTCGGCAACCCGAACACGATCGTCAAGGCGGCGACGAACGCCGCCGGCGAGGCCGTCGGACCCTGCCGCGCACCCTTCAATCTGCTCGGTGACGCCGCGCTGGCGAAGATCGCCGAGACCGTGCGCGCCGACCAGGCGGCCGGCCTGGGCTGAGGCGCCGCACCACCGCGACCACGGAAGGAGGGGAGGCCCGGTGCCAACGGGCACCGGGCCTCCCGTCCTTCGCACGGTCGCGTCAGCGGTTGTACGCCGGCATCGGACCACGGAGCGAGGCCGCGACGTCGTCGACGGCCTGCTGCACGTCCCCCGGGAGTGCGCCCGCCGCCAGCGCCTCGAGGTTGGCTGCGATGTTCGTGATCCGCGACCCCCCGATCAGGACCGCGTCGACGACGGGTCGGCCGATCGTCCACCGCAGTGCGAGCTCCGCCATCGGGATGCCAGCGCCCTCGGCGATCGTCCGGAGCTGCTCCACTACGGCGAAGACGTCGTCGTTCCAGTACCGCGTGCGGTACATGCCAGCCAGGGGCGAGGACCCGAACCGTCCCTCCGACGGCTGCTCGTCCGCACGGTGCTTCCCGGTGAGGAGACCGCCGCCGAGCGGGTTGTAGACGACCGTCGCGAGGCCGGTGCTCCTGGCGTACTCGGCGTACTCGTCGTCGATCCGGGTCGCGATCACGCTGTAGACCTGCTGCCCGAGGACCGGTGCACCGAGACCGAGCCGCTCGGCCGCGTGCCGCAGTTCCGCGATCTGCCACGCGGAGAAGTTCGAGACGCCCCAGGTGCGGACCGCGCCCGAGTCCACGAGCGCCTGCACGGCGGTGAGTGTCTCCTCGACGGAGGTGGAGCGGTCGGGCTGGTGGAGGTAGAGCACGTCGACGTGGCTCGTCCCCAACCGGCGGAGGCTGGCTCGGACGCACCGGTCGATCGCCACGGCAGACAGGGGAGCAGCGCCCTCCGCGTCGGGGTTCGGGATGCCGACCTTCGTCGCGAGCACGACGTCGTCGCGGCGTCCGGCGAGGACCGACCCGAGGATCTCCTCGCTGCGGCCCCCGGCGTACCCGTTCGCGGTGTCGATGCCGGTTCCTCCGGCCGCGAGGAACAGGTCGACCACCTCGCCAGCGGTCCGTTCGTCGACGCTGTCGCCGAACGTCATGGTGCCGAGGACGGCGGGGGCGAGGCGGTGACCTCGAATGTCGATGTCGCGCACTGGGTTCCTCTCGGTCGGGCACCGTCCGGCCACTCGGCGTCGTGTCGCGCGTCCGGTTCCGGTGCGCTCAACACTATTGCGTGTTTCGCGCAAGTCGTCTAGCGTGTTTCGTGCACGTCGTCGTTCCATCGACCGCACCATCCACCGAGCCCGAGGAGGGGTCCGATGTCCAAGCGCCTCGCCGCGATCGCCGACGACCTGTCCGGCGCCGCCGAGGTCGCCGCGGTCCTCGGTCCCGACCCCGCCACCGTCGCCCTCACGCTCACCGGCGCGCTCGGACACGTCGCGCGCTCCGCGTCCGACGTCGTCCTCGACTGCGACACCCGAGCGCTCGACCCGTCGGCGCGGCGCGCCGCCTTCGCACGGGCAGCACTGCAGATGCGCGCCGCCGGGGCGCCCGTCGAGCTCGTGAAGACCGACTCGCTGCTGCGCGGCGGCGTCGGGGACGTCGTCGCCGGGCTCACCGACGCCGGGGCCCGCGTGGTCGTCGCCACAGCGCTCCCGGCCCTCCGACGGACGGTCGTCGAGGGCCAGCTGCTCGTCCACGGCGGTCCGGTCGCCGATGCCGGTCTGCACGGACTGGAGGCGCGGGTCGTCGCCGGCCCGCTCGCTGCGATCGGACCGCGGGCCCGTTCCGTCCCACTCGCGGTCGTCCGCGCCGACGCGGATGCCGTCCGCGACGCGGTCGTCCGGGCACTCGACGCCGGCGACGTCCCCGTCCTCGATGCCGACTCGGACGACGACCTCGACCGGATCGCGTTCGCCCTCGACCAGACCGACTGCACGGTCGTCGGTTCGGGTGGGATCGCCGCAGCCGTCGGCCGGCTCCGCGGAGCGCGCCCGTCCGATCCGACCGCGCCGTCGATGGTCGCGCCCGCGCCCCTCGGTCCGGCGGCGCTCGCCGGGACACGCCAGCCGGTGCTGCTCGTGGTGGGCACGGCCAGTGCGGAGGCATCCGGGCAGCTCGAGGTGCTCGCCGCGAACGGTGTCCCGGTGGTCCCGGTGCCACGTGACGTCCTGCTCCGCGCGGTCGACCGTCGCGAGGTCGACGACATCGACCACCCCGCCATCACCGCCGCGCGGTCGGCGTTGCGGGACGGATCCGTGGCGATCTGCGTCGCGGACCGGCACGAACCGATCCCGCAGCTCGCTCGTCGGCTCGCCGACGGCCTCGGCATCGTGGCCGCCGCCATCAGCGGACGGTCCGCGCTGGTGCTGACCGGCGGCGAGACGGCACGCTCGGTGCTGAGCCGCCTCGAGATCGCGACGATCGTGCCCGAGGGCGCCGTCGAACCCGGCTGCATCGTGTCCCGCGCAGACGACGGCCGTCGTGTCGTCACGCGACCCGGCAGTTTCGGGACGGCCACCAACCTGCTCGACGCGGCCACGTTCCTCCAGGCCGTCCAAGATGATCCGTCCGCGGCCGCGAGCCGTGTCGAAGCGGCCGTCGACCGCGCGAACCGAAAGGCAGTACTGAGATGAACGCCACTCCTGTTGTCGCCGTCACGATGGGCGACGGGGCCGGTGTCGGCCCCGAGGTCGTCGTCGAGGCCGTGGTCTCCCCGGACGTCCGCGCCGTCTGCCGCCCGGTCGTCATCGGCGACCTCGGCCGCCTGCGCCAGGCCGCCGCGATCCGTGGCGTCGACGTCACGTTCAACGTCGTCGAGGACGTGGCCGACGCCGGGCACCAGGACGGTGTCGTCGACGTGGTGGACCTCGGGCTCCTCCCGGAGGACCTGCCGTGGGGACGGCTCTCGCCCGTCGCCGGCGACGCTGCGTTCCAGTACATCCGCGTCGCCTGCGATGCGGCCATGGCCGGAAAGGTCCAGGCGATCTGCACCGCGCCGCTGAACAAGGAGGCCCTGCACGCCGGCGGACACGTCTTCCCGGGCCACACCGAGATGCTCGCGGAGCTCATGGGCGTCGACGAGGTCTCGATGATGCTCTCGACGGCGAAGCTGAAGGTCGTCCACGTGACCACCCACCTCGGGCTCATCGACGCCGTGGCACGCATCGAACCGGGACTCGTCGAGCGGACGATCCGGCGGGGCAACGAGGCCCTGGTGCGTGCGGGGAACGCGCGCCCGAGGATCGGCGTCGCGGCGATCAACCCGCACGCCGGCGAGAACGGCCTGTTCGGCTACGGCGAGGAGGCAGCGAAGATCGCTCCGGGCGTCGAGGCTGCACGCGCTGACGGGATCGACGCCGTCGGACCGCTGCCGGCCGACACGCTGTTCTTCCTCGCCGGCCGCGGGGACTACGACCTGGTCGTCGCGATGTACCACGACCAGGGGCACGGCCCCGTGAAGGTCCTCGGGATCGAGGCCGGGGTGAACATCACCGTGGGGCTCCCGGTCATCCGCACCTCGGTCGACCACGGCACGGCCTTCGACATCGCCGGCACCGGGAAAGCCGATGTCGCTAGCATGATCGAGGCGCTCCGCCAGGCCGCCGAACTCGCGCCGACCTCGAGCGTGCCGAGTCCGGCCCGGAGCGCCTGACAGGTCCTGAGTCCCCGCTGTCCGGAAGGTGCCCGTGTCGATCTCGGCGAGAGCTCGACGTGACGCGATCGTCACGCTCGCGACGACGGTCGGACTCGCGAGCGTCGACGAGCTCTCCGAGCGGTTCGGCGTCACGGCGTCCACCATCCGACGCGACCTCGCGACCCTGCAGGAACAGCGGAAGCTCACCCGGACGTTCGGTGGCGCGATGGCCGTGGCCGCCCACCCCGAGGCATCGCTGCGGCAGCGGCTCGGTGAGCACTTTGACGCGAAGCGCGACATCGCCCGACGTGCAGCCGAGACAGTGGCACCCGGAACGTCGCTCTTCCTCGACAACGGGTCGACCGTCGCGGCCTTCGCGCATGCTCTGCCGGTCGACGCCGAGCTCACCGTCACCACCACCAGCGTCGGGGTCGTCACGGACATGGCCGACCGCGACGACGTCCGACTCGTCATGCTCGGCGGTGAGTACCGGTCGCTGAGCAACGGGTTCGTCGGGCCACTGACGGAGGCGGCGCTCGAGTACCTGACCTTCGATGCCGCCTACCTCGGTGCCGACGCGGTGTCGCCGGAACGCGGCATCTGCGAAGCGGACCTCGGTCAGATCCGACTGAAGGAACTCATCGCTCGTCGTGCGACGGCGGTGTACGTCCTCGCTGACTCCTCGAAGCTCAAGCAGTCCGAGTTCCACGCGTGGACCCGGCTCGGTGGTGGGTGGACCCTGATCACGGACGACGGCATCGCACCGGACCTCGTCGAGCGCTTCACGGCAGCGGACGTGACCGTCGTCGCGGCCTGACCAGCCCTACTCAGCGGCCTGCGGCCCGGCAGCTCAGCGGCTCGACCACCCAGCGGCTCGGCCGTTCAGCGGCCCGGCAGCGACGCCAGTGCCTGCGACCGCTGCGCGAGCATCTCGTCGTACGTGCCGTCCCGCTCGGACCAGCGGAGGGGTCGGGCCCGCTCGACCACGACCTCGTGCGGCGTCGGGTCCTGGGAGAGCAGGCCGACCACCTCGTCGAGGAACGCATCGAGGGGCAGCGCGTTCGGGTTGAGCTGCTCCTGACCCGCGGTCGCGACGGCCGGCGGGACGAGTTCGCTGACGCCGACACCGGTGCCCGCGAGGTGCGCGCGGAGCGACTCGGTGTACGAGTGCACCGCCGCCTTCGTCGCACCGTACGTCGGCATCAGCGGGAACGGGGTGAAACCGATCCCGGACGTCACGGTGAGGACGTCCCCGTGCCCCTGCGCGAGCAGGTGCGGCGTGAACGCGTCGACCACGCGGATGGTGCCGAGCAGGTTCACGGCGACGGACTGCTCCGCCTGCGCGACGTGCGCGGGGTCCCGCAGGTCCTCGGTGAGCATGACACCGGACATCGTGACGACGAGGTCGAGGTCCGGGTGTGCGGTGAGGACCTCGTCGCGGGCCGCGAGGACGGACGCGGGGTCCGTCACGTCGACGGTGACCGACTCGACGTCGTCGAGACCGGTCGCGCGCCGTCCGCCGACGACGACCGTCGAACCGGCGGCGCGCCGTCCGCCGACGACGACCGTCGAACCGGCGGCGCGGAAGCGGCGGGCCAGGCCGGCCCCGATCCCCGAGGTGCCTCCGGCGATGAAGACGGTGCGGTTGCTGATGTCCATGTGGATCGTCCTCCCTGTTCGGTGGTGGTGCACCGATGGTCGCTCCGGGCCCGGCAGGTCCGACAGGCCGCGGTCTTCCGGGGGAGTGACAGGGCCCCCGCTCCGCACGTCGTGCCCGGATACCGTGTGCTCCGTGGAGGAGCGCGCAGACGACAACCGGCTCGGTCGGTACCTGGCAGCGAGGCGGGCGGTCGTGACGCCGGAACAGGTCGGACTGCCGTCGGGGCCGCGCCGCCGGGTCGCCGGGCTCCGACGCGAGGAGGTCGCGCTCCTCGCGGGCATCAGCGCCGACTACTACCTGCGTCTCGAGCGCGGCCGGGACCGCAACCCCTCGCAGCAGGTCGTCGAGGCGCTCGCCCGGGTGCTCGACCTCGACGACGTGGAGCGCGAGTACCTCACCGACCTCGCCGCACCCCGGCCCCGGCGTCGCCGGACCCGTCGGACCGATCGGGTGCCGGACCGTCTGCGCCACCTGCTCGCCGCGGTGGACGTGCCCGCCTTCGTCGAGAGCCGCACCCTCGACGTCCTCGCAGCCAACGCCCTGGCGACGGCACTGTCACCGCGGATGGCCCCCGGTCACAACCGACTGCGGTCGCTCCTGCTCGACCCCGAGGAGCGCTCGTTCCAGCAGGACTGGGACCGCGCCGTGGTCGACATGGTCGCAGCGTTCCGGCACACCCTGGGCACCGACGTCGACGATGCCCGGGCGATCGAGCTCGTCGGTGAACTGTCGCTGGTGAGCGCCCGGTTCCGGGGCGTCTGGGCCCGGCAGGACGTCCGACCGCTCGCCGGCAACACGACCGTGGTCCGGCATCCCGGGGTCGGCACCCTGCGCCTGCACCGCGACAAGCTCGCCGTCGACGACGTCGTGCTGGTGCTCTACTACGCGGACGAGGGGTCGGCCGACGCCGAGAAGCTCCGCCTGCTCGGCGTACTCGAGCGGTCGGACGGCGACCGGGCGGAGCGGGGCGCCGAGCGCGACACGCAGGCCGGCTGACGGACCGGCACCGAGGCGTCGGACGGGAGGCCCGGATCACCGCCGCCGGTCGGCGCCCGGTGGTCCGCGCCTCCAGACCGATCGAGGGGGCTCGGTCCCGAGCCGACGGCGGTCGCGAGTGGCCCCAGGACACCGTCAGGAGCGCGGACCGCGCGGCTCAGTCCTCCGGCTCGTCCGTCACGACGACCTTGCCGATGACCCGTCCGCTCTCGACCAGGCGGTGGGCCTCGCGCAGGGTCTCGGCCGTGATCGGCCGCAGGACGGTCGTGGCGGTCCCGCGGACGCGCCCCTCGTCGACGAGGTCCGCGACCCGGTCGAGGATCCGGTGCTGTTCCACCAGGTCCGCGGCGCCGTGCAGTGAGCGGGCGAACATGAACTCCCAGTGCCACGTGAGCGCCTTCGACTTCAACGCGACGACGTCGACCTGTTCGGGGTCGTCGATCGCCACGATCTGTCCGAACGTGCGGAGGATGCGCTCGTACACCGGGAGCTGACCGGAGGAGTTCGTCGTCAGGATCCACTCGATGCCGTCCGGAGCGATTGCGAGCACCTGCGCGGCGAGGTCGCCGTGGTGGTCGACGACCTCGTGGGCACCGAGGTCGCGCACCCACGTCTCGCTCTCCGGGCGGGACGCGGTGGCGACCACCCGGATGCCGGGCAGCAGGGCCCGGACGAGCTGGATCGCGATCGATCCGACACCGCCCGCACCGCCGACGACGAGCAGCGTCCCGGTTGCGTCCGGCGTGATCCGGAGCTTGTCGAACAGGCTCTCCCATGCCGTGATCGCGGTGAGCGGGAGCGCGGCGGCCTCCGTGTGTGTCATCGTCGACGGCTTCCGGCCGACGATGCGCTCGTCGACGAGCTGCAGTTCGGCGTTGCTGCCCGGTCGGTCGATCGCACCCGCGTAGGAGACCTCGTCCCCCGGAGTAAAGCGTGTGACCGCCGCACCGACGGCGCGGACGGTGCCGGAGGCGTCGAAGCCGAGCACCCGGAGGCCGCCGTCGGGCTCCGCGCCACCACGGAGCTTCACGTCGACCGGGTTCACGGAGACAGCACGCACCTCGACGAGCAGGTCGTGCGCGCCGGGGACCGGCTCGGGGATCGTGGTGGGCACCAGGCTGTGCGGGTCGTCGACGGGGCGGGCTGCGGTCTGTGCGATCGCTCGGATCTCGTTCGTGGTGGTCACCCGACCACTGTGCACCCCCGCACGTGCCGGGCGATGCTCGACCTCCTCGCGAACAAGTGGACGGCGCTCGCGATCGGCGTGCTCGAGGGTGGTCCGCTGCGCTTCGGCGAACTCCGGCGTCACCTGCAGGGGGTCAGCCCGAAGGTGCTGTCCGCATCGCTGAAGCGGTTGGAGGGCGCCGGGCTGGTGCGTCGGACCGTGTTCGCCGAGGTGCCACCGCGGGTGGAGTACGCGCTGACGCCGCTCGGCCGGGGCGCCGCGGTCCCGCTGGCGCACCTGCGCGACTGGGTCAACGAGAACGTCCCACGGCACTGAGGGGTCGACCAGGCGCTGCCACCCCCTCGGTCCGAGGCCGGTGAGCGGCCCGGGCCATCTCCTGCAGGACACGGTGGACCTGCCGGCTGTACCCGGACTCGTTGTCGTACCAGACGTACAGCACCACGTGCTCGGACCCGTCCGCGATGGTCGCGAGCCCGTCCACGATCCCCGCTCGTCGGCTGCCGAGCAGGTCCGTCGAGACGATCTCGGGCGACTCCACGTAGTCGATCTGCCGCCGGAGCACCGAGGTGAGCGAGGACTCCCGCAACACCCCGTTCAGCTCGTCGCGTCCGACCGGTCGACCGAGCGTCAGGTGGAGGACCGCGAGGGAGACGTTCGGCGTGGGGACGCGGACGGCGTTGCCGGTGAGCCGGCCGCGGAGCTCGGGCAGGGCCTTCTCGGCGGCCTTCGCGGCACCGGTCGCGGTGATCACCATGTTCAGGCCCGCCGCCCGCCCGCGTCGGTCGGCGGGGTGGTAGTTGTCGACCAGGTTCTGGTCGTTCGTGGCGGAGTGCACGGTCTCGACGTGCCCGTGGACGATGCCGTAGGCGTCGGACACGACCTTCAGCACGGGGACGATCGCGTTCGTCGTGCACGAGGCGGCACTCACGACCGGGTCGTCGCCGATGCCGTCGTGGTTGATGCCGTGCACCACGTTCGGCACGTCGCCCTTCGCGGGCGCGGTGAGCAGCACGCGGGCCGCGCCCGGGGCGAGGAGGTGCTGCCCGAGCCCCTCGGCATCGCGCCAGCGACCGGTGGTGTCGACGACGATCGCGTCCTCGATGCCGTGTGCGCGGTAGTCCACGGCGCCGGGGGAGTCCGCCGAGATGAACTGCACCAGGGTGCCGTTCGCGGTGATCGTGTCGTGCTCGGTGTCGACCGTGACGGTGCCGGCGAAGGGGCCGTGGATCGAGTCCCGTCGGAGCAGGCTCGCGCGCTTGACCAGGTCGTCGGGCCCCCGGCGCCGGACGACGACGGCGCGCAGGGCGAGCGGGGCGTGCGCCCCAGCGCGTTCGAGCAGGATCCGGGCGAGCATCCGACCGATCCGCCCGAACCCGTAGAGGACGACGTCGCGCGGAGCGTCGCGGTGCGGTCCGTCCGCCGTGCCCCGGTGCAGGAAGAACTCGTCGGCCAGGAATTCGCGCAGGCTGCTGCCGAGGCGGTCGCGTCGGTGGCGGGCCGCGAGGTCGCCGAGGTCCACCGACACCGACGACAGCGCCATCGTGTCGAGCTCGGTCAGGATCGCCAGGCTCGTCGTCACCGGCAGTTCGGTCTCGTCGACCCGGCGGCTCGAGCGGTGCGCCTTGACGATCCCGATCGGGGACTGTCCCACCAGGGGACGGCCGTGCACGGACGGCACGACGTCGTCCCGCCGGTAGAGCCGTCCGATGAGCGGCACCATCGCCTCGGCGGCCGCGAGCTTCTCGTCCCACGCGCGCTGCAGGTCCGCGCGCTCTGCGGCGGTGGACACCCCGGTCGTGGTCGGGACGACGGCGGCCATCAGGCCGCCTGCCGGACGGACTCGGACTCGGACTCGGGCGCGGACTCGGGTGTCTCGGCGTGCAGGGCTGCGCGGCGCTCGTCGAGGATCGCGGTGAACACCGGGGGCGTGCGGTCGCCGAACCCGGCGAGGAACTCCTCGGTCAGGTCGCACTCCTCGAGCCACGGCCCGGGCTCGACGGCGAAGAGCGCGTCGAGCCGTGCCTCCGGCAGGTCCAGGCCGCGCACGTCCAGGTCGCCGAGGTCGGGGAGCAGGCCGACCGGGCTCTCGACCGCCGGCACGCTGCCCTCGACCCGGCGGGCGATCCACTCGAGCACGCGGGCGTTCTCGCGGAAGCCCGGCCACAGGAAGCCGCCGTCCGCGTCCTTGCGGAACCAGTTGACCTGGAACACCGCGGGTGCTCCGGCACCGAGGCGTGCACCGGTGTCGAGCCAGTGCGACCAGTGGTCCGCCATGTCGTACCCGCAGAACGGCAGCATCGCGAAGGGGTCGCGGCGGAGCTCCCCGACCGTGCCCTCGGCCGCGGCGGTCTGCTCGGACGACACCGTCGCGCCCATGAACACGCCCTCGGCCCAGGTCGGTGCCTGTGCCACGAGCGGCACGTTCGTCGAGCGGCGACCGCCGAACACGACGGCGTCGACGGGGACGCTGTGCTCCCACCCGTCGGCGAGCGTCGGGACGCGGTCGAGCGACACGGTGAAGCGGGCGTTCGGGTGCGCCGCGGGCGTCGGGCTGTCGGGCGTCCAGTCGGCGCCGGTCCAGTCGACCAGGTGCGCGGGTGGCTCGGGCGTGAGTCCCTCCCACCAGACGTCGCCGTCGTCGGTCAGCGCCACGTTCGTGAAGATCGTGTCCGCCGCGATGGTCTCGACCGCGACGGGGTTCGTGTCGTGGCCGGTGCCGGGCGCGACACCGAACAGGCCCGCCTCGGGGTTGATCGCGTGCAGCCGCCCGTCCGCGCCGGGGCGGAGCCAGGCGATGTCGTCGCCGATGGTCTCGACGGACCAGCCCGGCAGCTCCGGCTGGAGCATGGCGAGGTTCGTCTTGCCGCAGGCGGAGGGGAACGCTGCGGCGACGTGGAAGGCGCGGCCCTCGGGCGAGGTCAGCCGGACGAGCAGCATGTGCTCGGCGAGCCACCCCTCGTCACGGCCCATCACCGAGGCGATCCGGAGCGCGAAGCACTTCTTGGCGAGCAGGGCGTTGCCGCCGTAGCCGGAGCCGTACGACCAGACCTCGCGGGTCTCCGGGAACTGCACGATGTACTTCGTCGGGTTGCACGGCCAGGCGAGGTCCGGCTGCTCGGTGCCGGCGTCGTCGCGCAGGGGCATCCCGACGCTGTGCACGGTCGCGACCCACGGCACGCCGGCGTCGATCGCCCGGAGCACCCCGTGCCCGAGGCGGGTCGTCTTGCCCATGCTCAGGACGACGTACGCCGAGTCGGTCACCTCGACGCCGAGCTGCGAGATCGGCCCGCCCACCGGCCCCATCGAGAACGGCACGACGTACATCGTCCGGCCGCGCATGCTCCCGGCGAAGCGCTCCTCGAGCTCGGCGCGCATCGCGGACGGCTCCCGCCAGTGGTTCGTCGGGCCGGCGTCCTCGGGGGTCCGGGAGCAGGTGAAGGTGCGTCCCTCGACCCGGGCGACGTCGTCGGGGTCCGAGCGGGCGAGGAAGCTGTTCGGTCGGCGCTCCTGGTCGAGGGCGACCAGCTTGCCCTCGTCGACGAGCTGCCGGGTCAGGCGGGCGGTCTCGTCGGCCGAGCCGTCGCACCAGACGACCCGGTCGGGGCGGGTGAGGGACGCGATCCGGGCGACCCACGCCTCCAGGGCGACGCGGGGTGAGCCGGGCACGGTGTGCGGGGTGGGACTCGTGTGGTTGGGGTTCGTGATCATCGTCGATCTCCTCGTGGCGTGGCGTGGCGTGGCGTGGCGTGGCGTGACGGGGCAGGGCGGGCCGGAGCGGCTAGCGGCGGGCGGTCGAGCGGTCGGGCTCGACGATGGTGCGGACGGCCTCGGTCGAGATGCGCTCCTGCTCCTCCGACGCCGGCGTGGCCGGGGTGCCGTGGTCGTCGGCGGACATCGTCCGCTCGTCGAACGGAGCCGCACCGGAGAGCACCCGCTCGACCTGCTGCTTGTCGATCTGCTTCGTCCACGTCCCGACCAGCACGGTGGCGACCGCGTTGCCGGTGAAGTTCGTCAGCGCGCGGGCCTCGGACATGAACCGGTCGATGCCGACGATCAGTCCGACGCCGTTCACCAGGTCCGGACGGTGCGCCTGCAGACCGCCGGCGAGGGTGGCCAGCCCGGCGCCGGTGACCCCGGCAGCGCCCTTCGAGGCGATGATCATGAAGACCAGGAGCGAGATCTGCTCGGGGACGTTCAGCGGGGTGCCGAGGGCGTTCGCGATGAAGAGCGAGGACATCGTCAGGTAGATCGCGGTGCCGTCGAGGTTGAACGAGTACCCGGTCGGCACGGTGACACCGACGACGGGCTTCGAGATGCCGAGGTGCTCCATCTTGGCGATGAGGCGCGGCAGGCTGACCTCGCTGGAGGACGTCGACACGATGAGCAGGTACTCGCGGCCGAGGTACTTCATGAGCTTGAAGATGTTGACGCCGGTCACGACCCGGAGCAGGACCCCGAGGACGCCGACGACGAACACGATGCAGGTGATGTAGAAGGCGACCATCAGGGTCCCCAGGGCGACGAGTGCGGCGACGCCGGTGGCGCCGACGACCGCGGCGATGGCACCGAACGCGCCGACCGGGGCGACCCACATCACCATCGCGAGGATGCGGAAGACCAGGGCCTGCAGGTGCCGGATGCCGGTGAGGATCGGCGCGCCCTTCTCGCCCATCGCCTGCAGGGCGAAGCCGACGAGCAGCGCCACGAACAGGGTCTGCAGGATGCTGCCGCTCGTCAGCGACGACACGAGGGTCGCGGGGATGATGCCGAGCAGGAACCCGGAGGTCGACGACGCGTTCTCCTCGGTGCCGGCCGGCAGCTCGTACGTGGCCTTCGACATGTCGAGGTGGTCGCCCGGGTGGATGAGGTTGCCGACGACGAGGCCGATCGCCAACGCGAAGGTCGACATCGCGATGAAGTAGCCGAGCGCCAGGCCGCCGACCTTGCCGACCGTCGCAGCCTTGGCGATGGAGCCGACGCCGAGCACGATCGTGCAGAAGATCACCGGGGCGATCATCATCTTGATCAGGGCGATGAAGCCGTCGCCGATCGGCTTGAGACCGACGGCGAAGTCGGGGGCCGTGAGGCCGACCACGATGCCGGCGAGCACGGCCACGATGACCGCGATGTAGAGCCAGTGCGAGCGATCCAGACCGCGGCGCCGGCGGCGGGCGGTGGTCGGGTGCGTCGATGCCATGAGACTTCCTTGTCGTCAGGACCGGGGCGGCGTCGCTCCGGTCGGCTCGTCCTCGGGGGAACGCCACACACCCTCGCTCGGACCGGCCCACCGGATCGACTTGTGTTCACAACGTTCACGGCGTGCTGCGCGGAGGGGCACTCGTACGCGAGGATGGACGTCCCGCAACGGAGCGAGGAGGCAGCACAGTGGTACCCCGTCGGTGGAGCATCGCCGCGCGACTCTTCGCGCTGCAGCTGCTGTTCGTCGTGGTCGGGGTCGCCGTCGGGGGCGCCTGGAGCTGGGCGTCCGCGCGGGCCGACCTCGAGGCGGACGCGGCTGAGAAGTCCACCGCGGTCGCGGTGTCCATCGCCCGCAACCCGTTCGTGCTCCAGCAGGTCGACACCGCCGACCCCTCGGAGCAGCTCGAGCCGTACGCCCTCGACCTGATGCGGCGCACCCACACGGACTTCATCACGATCATGGCGCCCGACCGCACCCGGTGGACCCACCCCGATCGCTCCGAGATCGGCAGGCCGTTCCGGGGCACCGTCCAGCCGGCGCTCGAGGGTCGGACCTTCACCGAGACGTTCTCCGGGACGCTCGGTCCGTCGGTGCGGGCCGTGACCCCGATCACCGACGCCGACGGGCGGGTGGTCGGACTCGTCGCCGCGGGCGTCACCGTGGCGAACATCTCGACCGCCCTGGTGCCCCGGCTCACCTCGGTCGTCCTGCTCGCCCTGGCGGTCGTCGCCGTGGCCGCGCTCTTCTCGTGGCTGCTGAGCCGCTACCTCGGTCGCGTGACGGCCGGGCGGGGGCCGGAGGAGCTCGCCCGCGTCTTCGCGTCCTACGAGGGCGTGCTCCACTCGGTGCACGAGGGACTCGTGGTGGTCGACCGGTCCGGCGCCGTGGTGCTGCACAACGACCGCGCCGCGGAACTGCTGCACCTGCCCGTACCGGCGGAACGCCAGGAACCGATCCCGCTCGCGGCGCTCGACGTGCCGGACGCCCTGCGCACCCTGCTCGCATCGGGCGACCGGGCCGTCGACGAGACGTACGCGACGAGCGACCGGGTGCTCGTCGTGAACCAGGAGATGGCGTTCCCGCGCGGGTCGACGAGACCCATCGGCACCGTCGCGACGATCCGTGACCAGACGGACCTGCTGCACCTGTCGGGGGAGCTGGCCGCCACCCGGACGCTCACCGACGCGCTCCGCTCGCAGACGCACGAGTTCGCCAACCGACTGCACGCGGTGGTCGCGCTCATGGAGCTCGGCCGGGTCGACGAGGCGATCCGCTTCGCCTCCGACGAGATCGAGCGGCACAGCGAGGTCGACCGGCACAGCGAGGTCGACCGGCATGGCGACGTCGATCAGCCCGACGCGGCGGACCGCACCGACGACCCCGCCCGGACCGCACCCGAGGTGCTCGACGCCCTCCTCGCCGCCAAGCGCGCGCAGGCAGCCGAGCGCGGGGTCGACCTCGTCGCCGACACGAGCGGCCTGCTCGACTCCGTCCCGGCGGCCCCCGGCGACGTCATCACCGTGCTCGGCAACCTCGTCGACAACGCCGTCGACGCGGTCGCCCGGCCCCGGCCCGGCGCAGACCGTGGCCGTGTCGAGGTCATCGTCACCGCGGTCGACGGACACGTCCGGCTCGTCGTCCGCGACGACGGACCCGGCATCGCCGACGTCGACGCCGTCTACCAGCGTGGTTGGTCGACGAAGCCGGCCGGGCCGGAGGGGCGGGGCATCGGCCTCGACCTCGTCCGCGCCACCCTCGCTCGCACCGGCGGCACCGTGGACGTCACGACCGGGCCGGACGGCAGCACCTTCACGGTGCACCTGACCGCCCGGAGCGTGGCGACGTGACCGCGCCCATCCGGGTCCTCGTCGTCGAGGACGAACCCCTGACCGCCGAGGCGCACGCCGCCTACGTCGCGCGCCTCGACGGCTTCACGGTGGTCGGTACCGTCGGCACCGGGCGGGAGATGCTCGCGACGGTCGCCGCGGAGCGACCGGACCTCGTGCTGCTCGACCTCAACCTGCCGGACGCCCACGGCCTGCAGCTGGTCCGCGCCCTGCGCAGCGCCGGTTCCGCCGTGGACGTCATCGCCGTCACCGCCGCGCACGACGTCCGCGCGGTGCGGAACGCGATCGCCCTCGGGGTCGTGCAGTACCTCGTCAAGCCGTTCAGCTTCCGGTCGTTCGCCGACCGGATGACGTCGTACCGCGAGTTCCGGCGCGGGTTCGAGGACCGTCGGGCACTCACGCAGGCCGACATCGACCAGCGGCTCGGGACGCTGCGCCCGATCGCACCGACCGACCACGAGAAGGGCATCGCTCCGGAGACGCTCGGTCTGGTCCGCGACGCACTGCTCGAGCGGCCGGACGGCGGGTCGGCCTCCGAGGTCGCCGAGGCGACGGGGCTGTCGCGGGTGACCGCGCGGCGGTACCTCGAGCACCTGGCCGCCTCCGGGCAGGTCGGCAAGGACGTCCGGCACCGCGGGCAGGGCCGTCCGGAGTACGAGTACCGCTGGTTGCGGTGAGCGGTGAGCGGTGAGCGGTGAGCGGTGAGCGGTGAGCGGTGAGCGGTGAGCGCTGAGCTGCTGACCCGCGCCGGGGCGGACGGGAGGCACGGCGCGGGTCGACGGGACACGCTGCGGTCGCGGGCGGCGCCGGACGGGAGGCGCGGTGCGGGCCGGTGCCGTGCCTCCCGTCCGTCGTCGTCTCACGCGGACGAGGAGGTCAGTGCGCGCGGGCCGTGCCGGTGTCCGCGCCGCTGCCGTCGCGGTCCTGCCGGAACCACTGCAGCAGCTCGCGCACCGTCGCCAGGTCGGGCGCCCCGCCGTGGTCGTCCGGCAGGAAGTCGAGGTCGTCGAAGGTCGTGCGGTGCCCGGGCACCGCGGCGCGCTGCAGGGTCGCCTCGGCTGCGTAGCCCATCGACCAGTCGGGGAACTGCCGCGAGGAGACCTGCTCCTCGAGCAGCACGGTGACCTGGTCGTGTCGAGGGTCCTCGGCGATGTACGCCATCTTCTCGCGCACCGCCGCCGACGGCCCCTCGAGCAGCTGCAGGAACCGGTGGTCGCGGAACAGCAGCAGGCCGGTCACCCCGGCGCGGGCGTTCGCGCTGCGGGCGTGGACCAGCAGCTCGTCGAGGTCGTCGAGGCCGAAGCCGACGACCGCACGGCTGGCGTAGACGAGGGACAGCAGGGAGCCGTCCGCCGGGGTCTGCGTCGGTTCGGGAGGTGGCTGCACGCCCCCACTCAACCCGGGCGGCCCGAGAGTCGACCCGGCGACCGGACCGCGGCGTCCCCCGGTTCCCTGGGACCGGCGACGAGCCGCTCTCTACGGTGGACCGATGCGAGAAGAGCTCGAGGCGGTCCTGTCGGCACACCGCGGCGCCCCGCTGCCCGACGGTGTGGACCGAGCCAGCGTCTGCGACCCGGAGCTGCCGAGTGCGGAGATCGTCGGCTGGGCGACCCTCGTCGCGGCCGGGGTACGGCTGTCGGCGTCCGAGCAGGACCGGCTCGCGGACACGGCAGCGAACGCCTTCGCCCTGATCGCGCTGCTCCCCGTGGGCGCCCGGCCGTACTTCGCCCGCCTCGGTCTGATCGCGACCCTGGCATCGGCGCTCGCCGTGGGAGCGCCCGCGCAGCGGTAGCCCGTCGAGGACCCCGCGTCCGCCGAGTGCGTGACTAGGCTCAGCACGTGCGGTCCGCGGGCGGTTCCCGTCGGGCCGACGAGCCGGACCGGCAGAGGGCAGGAGACCACGTGGCGCGATCGACGAGCATCCGCGACGTGGCGGCCGAGGCAGGGGTGTCCATCACGACGGTGTCGCACGCCCTGAGCGGCAAGGGCACCGTGAGCGCCCGGACGCGCCTGCGCGTCGAGGAGGCGGTGGAGCGGCTCGGGTACGCCCCGAACCCGATCGCCCGCGCCATGCGGACCGATCGGCGAGCGGTGCTGGGCTTCGTGTCCGAGGAGATCGCGTCGACCCCGTACGCCGGCAAGATCATCGTCGGTGCACAGGCCGAGGCCGCCGCGCACGACCACGTCCTGATGATCGTCGACATCGCAGCGGGGGAGTTCGACGACCCGCGCATCGACGCCCTGATCCAGCGCCAGGTCGACGCGGTGGTGTTCGCCTCGGCGTCGAACCGGGTCATCCGCCTGCCGCGGTCGCTCGACCCGGCCCGGACCGTGCTGCTCGACGCCTTCGACCCGGCGGCCCCGGTACCGTCCGTGGTGCCCGACGAGCAGGACATCGCCGCGACGGCGGTCCGGGCGTTGCTCGACGCCGGTCACCGCCGGATCGCGCACCTGACGGTCGAGGGTGCCGGTCCCGCCGTGACGGGCCGCGTCGAGGGGTACGAGCGGACCCTGGTCGCGGCCGGCGGCACCCCCGTGGTCGTCCGCGCGGGCGGCGAGGTCGCGGATGCCGCGGCCGGTCACCGGGCGGCGACGGAGCTGTTCGGGCCGGTGCCGCCGGGCACGGCCGACGGGCACGACGCCGAGCGGCCGACCGCGGTGTTCGCCTTCAACGACCAGATGGCGATGGGCGTGTACCAGGTCGCCGAGGAGCGGGGGATGCGCATCGGTCGGGACCTGTCGGTCGTCGGCATCGACGACCTGCAGCTCGTCGCCGCCGCCCTGCGCCCGGGCCTGACCACCGTGGCGCTTCCCCACGAGCAGATGGGGCGCGCCGCCGTCCGTCGCGCGCTCGAGCAGACCGGGGCGCTGCCCGCGCCGCCGACACCGCGTGCCGGGGTCGAACGGCTCCGCGGTGAGCTCGTCGTCCGCGACTCGATCGGATCGGCAACCGTTACTCGTTCGTGACCTCCGCCCGTGGCGAGCGGTTGCGCCCTGTGTGATGCTCTTCCTCGACACAAAACGATTTGGGTTTGTGCGAGTGAAAGGTCGAAGTAATGAGGCTTCGTAAGGGCATCGCCGTCGCCGCCGCGCTCGCGGTCGGGACCGGCTTGACGCTGACCGGCTGCAGTGCCGGCGGATCCGGGTCGTCGTCGGGCGGCACCGTCACGATCTCCGGTGGGTTCACCGGTGCACAGGCCACGGCGTTCCAGAAGGACCTGGACACGTGGGCCAAGAGCCAGGGCATCACGGTCAAGTACTCGGGCAGCGACAGCTTCCAGACGTCGATCGTCACCCAGGTGAAGGGCGGTCAGGCCCCCGACATCGCGATCTTCCCCCAGCCCGGTGTGCTGAAGTCGCTCATCAGCCAGGGCATCCAGCCGCTCGACGACCTGATCGACGTCAAGAGCGTCACGGCGGACGAGGCGAACGGTCTCGCCGACATCGCGAAGGTGAACGGCAAGACCTACGGCCTGCCCTACAACATCAACGTGAAGTCGCTGGTCTGGTACGACCCGGCCGCGTTCAAGGCGAAGGGGTACGAGGTCCCGAAGACGGACGCCGAGCTCACGGCGCTGCAGGACAAGATCATCCAGGACGGCTCCGGCTACCCGTGGTGCGTCGGCATCGCGTCGCAGGGGTCGAACGGGTGGCCGATGACGGACTGGCTCGAGGAGTACGTGCTCCGCTACGGCGGCCTCGAGAAGTACGACGACTGGATCACCCACAAGGTGAAGTTCGACTCGCCGCTGGTCAAGAAGGCCGCGGGCAAGGTCGAGTCGATGATCTTCGCCGACGGCGCGGTCAACGGCGGCGGCAAGGCCATGGCGTCGACCGACTTCGGCGCGGCGGGCAACAACCTGTTCGTCGACGGCGGCAAGTCGGCCGGTCAGTGCTACATGATGCGCCAGGGCACGTTCATCACGGGCAACTTCCCGCAGACGATCCAGGAGCAGATCGCGAAGGGCGACACGACGAACGTGAACGCCTTCCCGCTCCCGACCCCGGAGGGCGCAGCGACGTCCGGCACGCTCGGCGGTGGTGACCTGGTCGCCGCGTTCAAGAAGGACGACGACACCAAGAAGGTCGTGGACTACCTGGTCGGCAAGGAGTTCGGCACGAACGGCTACGCCAAGAACTGGTCCGCCGCGCTCTCGCCGCACAACGACTTCCCGGCCTCGGAGTACACCAGCCCGTTCCAGAAGGTCGCCCAGCAGGCCGTGAAGGACTCGAAGGTCTTCGGCTTCGACGCCTCCGACCAGATGCCCGGTGCCGTGGGTGCCGGGACCGAGTGGACGAACCTGACGGCCTGGACGGCGGGACAGCAGTCCCTCGACCAGACCCTCAAGGCCATCGACGACTCCTGGCCGTCCCAGTAACACCCCCTCGCCGTGGGGGGGGGGGGGGGGGCCCCCGGGCCCCCCCCACGGCCCTCGGCGCCTGCACGCCGCGACAGCACACCCCGACAACGAAGTGAGGTGACCCCTCGTGCAGCAAGTCCTCAGCGTCCTCGTCTCCGTCATCGGCGGACTGGCCGTCTCGTTCCTGATCTACCTCGGGCTCAACTTCCTGGTCTCGAAGACGCACGGCAAGTGGCACGGTCGCCTGCTGCCCTACGTGTTCATCGGCCCGGTCCTGCTCCTCCTGCTCGTCTTCCTGGTCGTCCCGACGGTGCAGACCGTCATCCAGAGCCTGCAGAAGACCGACCAGTACGGCCTGACGTCCTTCGGTGGGCTCGACAACTACGTGTCGCTCTTCTCGACGCCGTCGTTCCTGTCGACCCTGCTCAACAACCTGCTGTGGATCATCGTCGTCCCCGCGGTGGTGGTCGTGATCGGCCTGCTCGTGGCCACCCTGGCGGACCGCCTCGGCCCGAAGCGCGAGAAGACCTTCAAGTCCCTGATCTTCCTGCCGATGTCGGTGAGCTTCATCGCCGCCGCGTCGATGTGGTCGTTCGTGTACGCGTACAACGCCCCGGGCCAGCCGCAGGTCGGCCTGCTCAACGGCATCTGGACCGCGATCACGCACCAGAACCCGATCCCGTGGCTGCAGAACGACTTCCTGCGCATGAACAGCTTCCTGCTCATGGCGGTCGTGATCTGGCTCAACGCCGGCTACGCGATGGTCCTGCTGTCCGCGGCGATCAAGGCCGTGCCCGAGGAGACGATCGAGGCGGCACGCATCGACGGCGCGAGCGAGCGCCAGGCGTTCTTCCGGGTGATCGCGCCCCAGATCCGCACGACGATCATCGCCGTCGGCATCACGGTGCTCATCACGGTGATGAAGATCTTCGACATCGTCTTCGCGATGACCAACGGGCAGTTCGACACGAACGTGCTCGGTGTCGAGTTCTACTCCCAGTTCTTCGCGTTCAACAACCCCGGGAAGGCGTCCGCCGTGGTCGTCATCCTCATCCTCGCCGTGGTGCCGGTCATCGTGTACCAGGTGCGGACCTACCGTGAACAGGAGGCCCTCCGATGACCGAGATCGTCCCGGTTGCCGGCGCACCGAAGCTCGTCGCGACGAAGCGCGAGCGGGTCACGAAGACCAGCGCCGAGCAGCGTCCCCGTGTCCTGCTCAGCATCGTGATGGGCATCATCGCGGTGCTCTGGATGGTGCCCGCGATCGGCCTGCTCGTCACGAGCTTCCGCACCACGACCGCCGCCCAGAGCACCGGGTGGTGGACCGTCTTCGGCAACCTGTTCGGCACCGAGTGGACCCTCGACAACTACTCGAACGCCCTGACGGGGGCGACCTCCGGCACCGGGCAGAGCCTGGCGGCCGAGTTCCTGAACAGCGTCGCGGTCGCGGTGCCGGCCACGATCCTGCCGCTGATGATCTCGGCGTTCGCGGCCTACGCGTTCACGTTCCTGCAGTTCCGGTTCAAGGAGTTCTACTTCGCGGTCATCGTCGGCCTGCTCGTGGTGCCGGTGCAGATCTCGCTCATCCCGGTCCTGCAGCTCTACAAGTCGATCACGGAGGCGACCGGACTGCAGATCACCGGGACCTTCCCCGCGGCCTGGATCGTGCACTCGGCGTTCGCGCTGCCGCTGTGCATCTACATCCTGCGGAACTACATGTCGACGCTGCCGGTCGCGCTGATCGAGGCAGCCCGCGTCGACGGGGCGTCGCACTTCCAGATCTTCTGGCGGCTCGCGGTCCCGATGTCCGTGCCGGCCCTGGCGTCGTTCGCGATCTTCCAGTTCCTCTGGGTGTGGAACGACTACCTCGTGGCGTACATCTTCATCGGCAACACGAACCCCGTGCTGCAGCAGGGGCTGCTCGGCCTGCTGGGACAGTACGGATCGGGCTGGAACCTGGTCGCGGCCGGGTCGTTCATCGTGCTGATCGTGCCCCTCGTGGTGTTCCTGTCGCTCCAGCGCTTCTTCGTCCGCGGCCTGACCGCCGGGTCCGTCAAGTGAGCACGGTGGCGGAGGCCGAGCACACGGAGTCGGCAGCGGACGGCGCCACGATCCGCCGTCCCCGGTGGCACTTCACACCCGCCCGGAACTGGATGAACGACCCGAACGGGCTCGTCCGTCACGACGGCCGGTGGCACCTGTACTTCCAGCACAACCCGAACGGCATCGACCACGGCACGGTCGGCTGGGGGCACGCGTCGAGCACCGACCTGCTGACCTGGACCGAGCACGAGGTCGCGCTCGAGGCCGACGACGACGGCCAGGTGTTCTCGGGCTCCGTCGTCCTCGATGCGGAGGACACGAGCGGACTCGGGTCGGCCGGGCACCCGCCCCTGGTCGCGATCTGGACCCAGGCGGCCGAGACCGAGCAGTCACAGGCCCTGGCGTCCAGCACGGACGGCGGGTACCGGTGGCGGAAGCACCCGGGCAACCCGGTGCTGCGTCGCGGGTCCGCCGACTTCCGCGACCCGAAGGTGTTCCGGTACGAGGGCGCCGACGGTCCCTGCTGGATCATGGTCGCGGTCGAGGCGCAGGACCGCCAGGTGCTCGTGCACCGCTCGACCGACCTGCGCTCGTGGACGCTCGTGTCGACCTACGGCCCGGCCGGCCCGGTCGGTGGGGTGTGGGAGTGCCCGGACCTGTTCCCGCTGACCGTCGACGGCGACCCGGACCGCGTGGTCTGGGTGCTGCTGATCAGCCTCAACCCCGGCGGGGTCGCGGGTGGTTCCGGCACGCACGTCGTGCTCGGGCAGTTCGACGGCGAGCGGTTCGTCCCCGAGGAGCCGCTGCCGGCCGAGACCCGGCTGTCGGACGGCTCGTGGCGGCAGCAGACCACCGAGGAGCTCGCGACGTACCGGTGGCTCGACCACGGTCCGGACGCGTACGCCGGCGTCACCTTCTCGGGCACCGAGGGCCCGGACCGGATCCTCGTCGCCTGGATGGGCAACTGGGACTACGCGAAGGAGCTGCCGACCCGGCCGTGGCGCGGCGCGATGACGGCCGCGCGGGTCCTCGGGCTCACCGAGCGGGGCGGGCGGCTCGAGCTGGTGCAGCGGATCGTCGGGCCGGACGGCGCTGCGGAGACGGTGCTCCGACGAGCGAGCGACGCGGCCAGCGAGCACGACCTGCCCGGCGTGGTCCGTGTCGAGGTCGCGATCACGCTGCGCGCGGCGGAGGGGACGGTGCGGCTCGACGTCGACGACGCCGACGGCCGCCGACGGCTCGGGCTCCGGTACGACGCCGCGGGCGCCTCGCTCCGACTCGACCGGCCCGCCGCTGACGGGCTCCCCGCGGCGTTCGAGCGGCACGTCGCCGCGACGGTCCGACCCGACGGCGACCGCGTGGCGCTCACCCTCTGGTTCGACGAGTCCTCGGTCGAGGTCTCGTCCGGCGGCGGGACCGGCTCGATGACGGCGCTGCTCGCCGGGTCGGCGACCGACGGCAGGCGCCGCCTGCTGGTGGACCCCGGCCCGCACGCGGTCGCCGTGACGGCGTCGGTCGGACCCGACGACACGGCGCCGGTGGAGCATCCAGCGGCCGGGTCGACGGCCGACTGAGGCGACCCGACGACGGACGGGAGGCCCGTGGCGGCGCCGCCACGGGCCTCCCGTCCGTCGTCCGTGCCGGTCAGCGCGTGGTGCCCCGCTCCTGCTCGTCGGCCCCTCGGTCCGGTGCGTCCGGCGCCTCGCGCCGCCGCCCGCGCAGCAGGTCCGCCGACCGGATGATCCGCAGCGAGGTCACGAGCACGACCCCGCCGAGGACGTTGAACAGGAGCACGTAGCCGAACCAGGCGGCCCACTGGCCGTAGGTGATCGCCGCACCGGCCTGGATCGCGCCGAAGACCAGCAGCGAGTCCAGGATCGAGTGGAAGAGTTGCAGACCGGCCAGCAGGAACCCGCCGGCGACTGCCGCGACGAGCTTCGCCGGGTCCGAGCTGGTGCCCTGCTGCATCCGCGTCACCAGGGTGATGGTGCTGCCACCGAGCACGGCGAGCACCGCGGTCTGCAGCCCGAAGGGCGCGTCGACGTAGTGCCGGGCGGACTCCTCGAGCACCGTGTGCCACTGCGGGAACGCCTGTACGACGAGCCACATCACGACCCAGCCGCCGGCGAGGTTGCTGACCAGCGTGCCGAGCCAGAGCCGGACGAGCTGCCGGACCGTGCCCTCGCGGGCGACGAGCGCCACGATCGGCATCAGGAAGTTCTCCGTGAAGAGCTCGCTGTGCGCCAGGTACAGCGCCACGAGCCCGATGCTGAAGGCGATGCCCGCGAGCAGGTGGCTGTCGGTCTCGTGCAGCACGGCGAGGTAGCCCATCACGCCGAGACCGATCTCCAGGCCGCCGGCGAAGCCCGTCGCCAGGACGACCCGGGTCGTGCGCTGCAGCCGTTCGGCGCCCTCGTCGACCACCGCGTCGAAGGACTCCTCGATCTCGTCCTCGACCGGGGCGTCGCTGTCGCCGACCTCGCGGCGTCGTTCGTCCGTCACCGGTCCGACCGTAGCCCCGCCGGACCCGGGCGGCGGCAGGGTGCGCATCCGGGCTCGGCGCCCGCGGACGGAGGCCACGCACCACCACGCTTCCGGGACGGATCCTCACTTCTGCTGACGTCGAGGTCGAGGCGGCCGACAGGGGTCCGTGCGACCCGACGCACGCACCGCCGCCGAACCTCCGCCCCGGAAGGGACCCCTCCGTGCACCTGGTCCGCACCGTCGTCGTCACGCTCCTGCTCGGCGCGCTCTCGCTCGCGCCCGTCGTCACCGCGGATCCCGCTGCCGCGGCCACCCCGCCGCCGGACACCGCGGCCACCTCGGCCGCCGGGTCGGGTACCGCCGATCCGGCACACCCGCCGGCGGAGCGGCCCGCGGCGACCGCTGCCGACCCGGCCGTGGCGAGCGTCGACGGCGTGCGCGTCGGCGACGGGTCCTACGCGCCGACGCCGCCGGCCGAGATCGCGTCCATCGCCGACGTGCGGAAGACCGTCGATCAGCACCTGTACATCGACCCGTCGCAGCAGGGGAAGCCCGTCCCCACGAACCAGTGGTGGACCGACCTGCTCGTCAGCAGGTACTCCGGCGACATGTGGGCGTACCCGTTCGTCTCGTCGAACAGTGCGCAGGGGACGAAGGTGACCTACCCGAGGTCCTGGAACGCCGACGGCACCGCGATGCGCCTCGACGCCCCGGTCACCGTCGGCGGCACGGTCGACCCGACGCCCGACGCGACGGACCGGGTGCTCGCCGACTTCGAGGACGGCCTGCCCGACGGGTGGACCACGACCGGGGACGCCTTCGCTGGGACCGCCTCCGGCACCGCTCCCGGACAGAGCGCGGTGTCGGGCTGGCTCGGCCGCGGGTTCCTCGACTCGTTCACCGGCCGTGACGGCGACGGCGCGACCGGCACGCTCACCTCGCCGGAGTTCACCGTCGACCGGTCGACCCTGGCCTTCCTGGTCGGCGGCGGTCGGCACCCCGGTGCCGAGGCGGTGCAGCTGCTCGTCGACGGCGAGGTCGTCGCAGAGGCCATCGGCGCGGACAGCGAGGAGCTGCGGTGGGCGTCGTGGGACGTGAGCCCGTACCGCGGCGAGACGGCGCAGCTCCGGGTCGTCGACTCGCTCCGCGCCGGGTGGGCGCACGTCCTGGTCGACCAGGTGCTGCTCACCGACGCCCCGGACGGCGTCGCGCAGCGGTTCACCACGGCGTTCTCCGCCGACCGGGCCGACGCCCTGCGTTGGGGCGACTGGAACGTCAGCTGGCGGATGCCGCAGGCGGGCCCGGGTGGCCAGTACATGGACGTGACGAGCGTGCAGGGGTCGCCGTACGAGTGGTTCGAGTTCCACGGCATGACCCCACGGATCACGCTGCAGGACGGTGCCGTGCTCACCGACGGTGCCGGTGCCGAACTCACCGGCGTGATCACGACGGACCGGTTCGAGGTCCGGCAGGACGGGCACGTGTTCGGCGTGCACGCACCCGCAGGCACGACGTTCACCCGCTCCGGCACCACGCTCGAGGCGTCCGCGGGCACCCCCTTCCTCGTGCTCAGCGCCGTGCCCGAGCAGGGACTGACGCTCGACGACCTGCACCGGACTGCCTTCGCCGTGCCGCGGGACACCCGGATGGACTACTCGTACGACCCCGCGGCGGGACAGGTCGAGCAGCGGTGGTCGCTGCAGACCGACGTGCTGCAGGGCACGGACCACGACACCGTCCAGGGGTGGTTGCAGCACCAGTACGCGGAAGCGACGCACGACCTCGACTTCACCGGTGCGACCTACGCCACACCGCGGGGCACGATGAAGACGACCGTGGGGCACGACGGCTGGACGCTGCGGTACGCCTTCAGCGGGCTGACCCCGATCGGCGCCGAGCCGACGAGCACGGGCGACGACCCGTACCGCGAGGACGTCATGCGGCAGTACCTGTCGGAGTACGCCGAGAAGACGACCTACGGCGGCGACACCTACTGGGGTGGTAAGGACCTGCAGCAGCTCGGCGCGTACATGAGCGTCGCGGACCAGATCGGCGACACCGAGGACGCCGACCGGATGCGGGCGACCCTCGAGCGTGCGCTCACGGACTGGTACACGTACAGCCAGGGCGAGCGGGAGCACTTCTTCGCGATGTACCCGACGTGGAAGGCCCTGATCGGCTTCGGCGACTCGTACGGGTCCGCACAGTTCAACGACAACCACTTCCACTACGGCTACTTCACGCTCGCGACCGCACTGCTCGGTCGGGCCGATCCGGAGTGGGCCCAGCGGTACGGCGAGATGGCGACCCTGGTCGCGAAGCAGTACGCGAACTGGGACCGGGACGACGAGCGCTTCCCGCACTTCCGCACCTTCGGGGTGTGGAGCGGGCACTCGAACGCCGGCGGTGTCTCCTCGCCGGGCGGCAACAACCAGGAGTCGTCGTCCGAGGCGATCCAGTCCGAGGCCGGGCTGTTCCTGCTCGGCACCGTGCTGGGCGACCGCGACATGCAGGCAGCGGGTGCGGTGCAGTACGTCACCGAGCGTGCAGCCGTGCGCGACTACTACCAGAACGCCCACGGCAACCCGGCGTCGGCTTCGTACGACGGGAACGGTGCGTTCCCCGAGGCCTACGACGCGGGCCAGGCGGGCATCCTGTTCGACTCCGGCCAGGCCGAGGCGACGTACTTCTCCGGCGACCCCGCGTGGATCTACGGGATCCAGTGGATGCCGACCGCGCCGTGGTTCACGTACTTCGGGTGGGACCCGGACTTCTCGAGGGCCCTCATGCGGCAGATGATGGCCGCACGGGGCGAGGTCGTCGGGCAGGACGGCGTCGTGAGCGGCAACGCCGGGCACGTGCAGATGCTCACGAAGAAGTGGTGGGGCGTCGGGACCTACGGGGACGTCGTGATCACGCAGGACCGGGTCGCCGCCATCGGCGAGCTGCAGGACGCGATCCGCGCCGTCGAGCGGAACCACCCGGGCTACGTGACGGCGAGGACCGCGTCCAACCCGCTGTACGACCGGTCGACGGACTCGCTGTACGTCTCGGTCGACGAGGACGGCTCCGTCGTGTTCCCGGCTCGGTACTGGACGCCCGAGACCCTGCCGGCGGCACTCGTGCCCGCGCAGCTCGACGGCCCGACGGCGGACCGGCAGCCGGGGGACTGGCCGACGCAGTCACCGCTCCTGCCGTTCCTCGTCACCGACTACCGGGCGGACCCCGCCACGATCGACCGGCTGTACGGCGTCGACCTGACCGACCACCGTCCGGGTGCCGACACGGCCCACGCAGCCGCGGTGTTCAGCGAGATGGGCGACGCGCTCGGCAACGTCGTCCTCGGGTTCCTCGCGCAGTACGACCCGGACACGTACGCCGACGTGCACGCCGCCCTCTGGGCCGACCAGGACCCGGCCGTGACCGGCCGCTCGATGGCCGGGATGGTCTACCACCAGGCGATGTCGAACCGCACCGTCGGGCACGAGGTCACCGACCGCCACACGTCCGACCCGCTGAGCCAGGTGTTCCGCGCTGCCGACGGCACGTACTCCTACGTGATCGACAACATCGACGACGTCCAGCGCACGTACGACGTCTTCGAGGGCCAGCGGGTCATCGGGCAGATCGCGGTACCCGCCCGGACGCAGATCACGTCGCACCTCGACGCCCGGCTGGCGGAGGTCGTCGTCGGGACCGAGGGCGACCCGCGGACGGTCACCCCGGGCAGCACGACCGTGTTCACCGCGACCGGCCACGACCAGTACGGCGCGACGATGCCGCTCGACGACGTGCGGTGGTCGACCAGTGCGGGGACGATCGACCAGGACGGCACCCTGCACGCGGGAGCGGCAGCGGACGAGGTGTCCGTCACCGCGACCGTCGGCACGGTCTCCGACTCGTACGAGCTCCGCGTCGCACCGGCGCCGCTGCTCACCGGCATCACGGTGACGCCCGACGTCACGCGCGTCGTGGTCGGCGAGCAGACGATCTTCTCGGCGACCGGGCACGACTAGTACGGCGACCCCGCGCCGCTGCCCACCGTCGTCACCTGGAGCACCACTGCACCCGGCACGGTCACCGGCGACGGGACGCTCACCACCTCGGCCCCAGGCGCGGGCTGGGTCGTGGCGACCGTCGGTGACGTCGAGGGTGCTGCCGTCGTGTCGTCGATCGCGTCGGTGCCCGTCGTCAGCGGGACCTCCGCCGTGGCGAGCTCGACGGACGGGGGCAACACCGCGGCGAAGGCCGTCGACGGGGACCCCGCCACCCGGTGGGAGAGTGCGCACGGCGTCGACACGGTGGACCTGACGCTCGACCTCGGTTCCGTGCGGGACGTCGAGGAGGTCCGGGTCACGTGGGAGAACGCTGCCGCGGCACGGTACGTCGTGCAGGTGTCCGACACGGACGACGGCCCCTGGCGGGACGTCCGCACCGTGACGAACACGGACGCCTCGGTCGACACCGTGCCGGTCGGAGCGACCGGCCGCTTCGTGCGGCTGCACCTGACCGACCGGCTCACCCAGTACGGCTACTCGGTGTGGGACGTGCAGGTGACCGGAACACCGACCGCGTCCGACGTGGACGTCCGTGACCTGCTGGTCGCCCCGCGCAGTGCCACGGTGCTGCCCGGCTCGTCCGTCCGGCTCGCGGCGTACGGCTTCGACGCCGACGGGTACGGCGGACTGCTGACCGGTGGTGCCCGGCCCACCTGGACCGCCGACGAGGGCACGACGGTGAGCGCCTCGGGCACGGCGACGGTCCCTGACCGGGGCGGCGTGACGACGACGGTGCACGCCACCCGTGGAGGCGCGACCGGGCAGGCCGTCCTCAGGACGCTCGACCAGGGTGTCGCACCGGTCGTGTCCCGCGACGTCGCCGTCGGCAAGCCGGTGACGACCTCGTCGGACGAGCGCGGCGACCTGTCCGGCGACGCGGCGGTCGACGACGACGACACGACCCGGTGGTCGAGCACCGCCCGCGACGGGGAGTGGCTCGCCGTCGACCTCGGTTCGGTGCTGCCGCTCGACCGCGTCGAGGTCGCCTGGGAGGCGGCAGCGGCCGCGTCCGACCACGTCGAGGTGCGCGACCGGGCATCGGACCCGTGGCGTACGGTCGCGACGACGACCGATGGCAGGGGTGGGACCGAGACGCACGCCCTCGACGGCGTCCGCGCCCGCTTCGTGCGCCTGGTCGCCGACACGCGCACCACGCAGTACGGCGTCTCCGTGTGGTCGTTCCGGGTGTTCTCCACCGAGGGCGCACCGACGCCGGACCTCGCCCGCCGCGCCGTGGTGTCGTCATCCGGCGACGAGTCGGCGGGGGTCCCGGCGCGCAACGCCGTCGACGGGGACCCGGGCACGCGATGGGCGAGCGAGCACCGGGACGACGCCCGGCTCGACGTCGACCTCGGCGCGCGGCACGAGGTGCACGAGGCGACGATCCGGTGGGAGGCCGCGTACGGCCGCGCCTACCGCATCGAGGGACGGGACGGGACGACCGGCGAGTGGACGACGATCGCGACGGTCACGGACGGCGACGGCGGCACCGACCGGGTCCCGCTGTCCGGCAGCTGGCGACAGCTCCGTCTGCAGGGTGTCGACCGGGCGACGCCGTACGGCTACTCGCTCTGGACGTTCGAGGTCCGGTGACGGCGGTGGGACCGCGCCGTGCGAGGATCGGTCGGTGCAAGCAACGCCCGTCGCCGTCGTCATCGCCGCGATGACCGAGGAACTGTCCGCCGTCGCCGCCCTGCTCGGGGGCGTGGTCATCGACGACGGCCCGGTCGGCGGACACGACGAACACCACCTGCTCGACGTGGACGGCTCGGTGGTCGCCCTGCGACGCAGCGGCATCGGGTTCACGAACGCCACGGCGGCCGTCGCGCACTGCTACCACGACTTCGGTGCCGTCCCCGTGCTCAGCGTCGGCACCGCCGGGGGCCTGATGCGCGGCGTCCAGATCGGCGACGTCGTCGTCGGTGAGCACTACGTCAACATCAACGCGGACGCGACGGCCTTCGGCTACGCGCTCGGGCAGGTCCCGGGGATGCCGCCGCAGTACGCACCCGACTCGCGGATGCTCGCCCGCGCGGCGGCCGCGCAGACCCCGTACCGCATCCGGTCGGCGACCATCGGGTCGAGCGAGGTCTTCGTGACCGAGGGCCGCGCCCGGACCCTGCGCGAGGTCTTCCCGGCGGTCGCTGCAGTGGACATGGAGTCGGCCGCGATCGCCCAGTTCGCACACGTGCACGCCATGCCGTTCCTGTCGATCCGGGGGATCAGCGACCTGTGTGCGCCCGACGGCGACGAGTTCCGCGAGCACCTCGACGATGCGTCGGCGCGTGCTGCGCGCGTGGCACACGACGTGCTGCTCGACCTGGCGGCCTGAGGCGACGGCCGGTACCGACCGGCGGACGGGAGGCGCGGCACCCGTCGGTCCCGCGCCTCCCGTCCGCTGGTCGCCGGTCTCGTTCTGTCGCGCCGGTCCCGCAGACCGGCGCGGCTCAGCGACGCCGTCGGCTGGCGATCAGGCCGCCGAACACCAGGACGACCGCGATCACGAAGACGATCAGCTGGGCCGGCTCGAACCCGTCGAGGTTCATGGTGCACTCCTTCCGTGCGCGGGACGTCCGCGCTCGCGTCGCCCCGAACGGTAGGACGCGGTTCCTGTACACGTCGAGGGGGCGGGGTACGTGTCCTCCACACCAGCCGGTCTCCGCACAGTCGTGCACGGATGGGTGTCCGCCGTGAACGCCGGAGTGCGAGCGGTGCAAGGATGATCCGCGGTCGTCGCCCGGACGACCCCGACGGAAGAGACGAGCGTGACCGAGACCCGCTCCCAGTCGCCGACGACCGACGCGGTCGACGACGGCGCCCACGGCCCCGCCAAGGGCGTCGCCGCCCTGGCGCTCGCCGCGCTGGGCGTCGTGTTCGGGGACATCGGCACGAGCCCCCTCTACGCCCTCCGCACGGTGTTCACCATCGACGGCGGCATCGTCAAGGCGAACCAGGAGGACGTGTACGGCGTCATCTCGATCATGTTCTGGAGCGTCACGATCGTCGTGTCGATCAAGTACGTGCTCGTGCTCATGCGTGCCGACAACGACGGCGAGGGCGGGGTGATGGCGCTCGCGGCCCTGGCCCGGCGCCTGTACGCGAAGCGTCGCGGGGGAGCGACGGTCTTCCTGGTCATCGGCATCATCGGCGTCTCGCTGTTCTACGGCGACTCCGTGATCACGCCGGCCGTGTCCGTCCTCTCCGCGGTCGAGGGGCTGTCGACCGCGGCACCGTCGCTCGACCACCTCATCGTGCCGATCGCGGCGGTCATCCTGGTGCTGCTGTTCCTGGTGCAGCGGTTCGGCACCGGCAAGGTCGGCAACCTGTTCGGGCCGGTGATGCTGCTCTGGTTCGTCGTCATCGCGGTCGCCGGCGTGCCGCACATCGTGGCGCACCCCGGTGTCCTGCAGGGGCTGTCGCCGACGTGGGCGATCGCCTTCCTCGTCGCCCACCCGTACATCACCTTCGTGGCGATGGGCGCTGTCGTGCTCGTCATCACCGGGGCCGAGGCGCTGTACGCGGACATGGGCCACTTCGGTCGGCCGGCGATCCTGCGCGCCTGGTTCTTCGTCGTGTTCCCGGCGCTCGTGCTCAACTACCTGGGGCAGGCGTCGCTCGTGCTCGAGGACCCCTCGGCGGCGAAGGACCCGTTCTTCCTGCTCTTCCCCGATGCCCTGCAGATCCCGGTCGTGGTGCTCGCGACGATGGCCACGGTGATCGCGAGCCAGGCCGTCATCTCCGGTGCCTTCTCGCTCACGCGCCAGGCGATCCAGCTCGGGTTGCTGCCACCGCTCACGATCCGGCAGACCTCGCGTGAAGAGGGCGGCCAGATCTACCTGCCGGCGGTCAACCTGCTGCTCTTCATCGGTGTGCTGGCGATCATGCTCGCCTTCCGGTCGTCGGCGAGCCTGGCGACGGCGTACGGGGTGTCGGTCACCGGCGCGCTGGTCGTGGACACGCTGCTGCTGCTCCTGGTCGTCAAGCCGCTCTGGCACTGGGCGACGTGGAAGCTCGTGTTGGCCGCCGTGGTCTTCGGCGGTCTCGAGCTGACCTTCCTCGCCGGCAACCTGTCGAAGATCGTGCACGGCGGTTGGGTCCCGCTGCTCATCGCCCTCGCGGTGATCACGCTGATGACCACGTGGCGCCGTGGACGGCAGCTCGTGCAGGAGGAACGCAAGGAACGCGAGGGGTCGCTCGCCGGCTTCATCGAGCGCATCAACACGAAGCACATCCCGCGGGTCGAGGGGATCGCGATCTTCCCGCACCCGAACAAGGAGACGACCCCGCTGGCCCTCCGGGCGAACGTCGAGCACAACCACGTGGTGCACCGGACCGTGCTCATCGTCTCGGTGCTCACCGCGAACGTGCCGCACGTGCCGCACGCGAAGGCGTTCTTCCGTGACGACCTCGGCTACGAGGACGACGGCATCGACCACATCACCGTGAAGTTCGGGTTCTCCGACGACCAGGACCTGCCGCGCGCCCTCCATGCCGCCTGTCTGGCCGAGGTGCTCGACATCGACCCGGACGAGATCGCGAAGGCGTCGTACTTCATCTCGCGCGGCGCCCTCCGGCCGCAGCCGGGCAACCGGGGCATGGCGCGGTGGCGCAAGAAGCTCTTCGTCGGCCTGGCGCACAACGCAGCCGATCCCGCCGCCCGGTTCGGCCTGCCGGCCCAGCGCACCGTGACGATGGGCAGCGACGTCGAGCTCTGACCGCGGTCGCGCCCAGGGCCGTCGAGCTCCGAGCGCCATCGGCGCTGCACACCGTCCAGGTGGACGGCGTAGCGTCCGACGGGTCGTTCCGCCAACCGGGCTCCTGCGGCACCGAGCGGAAGCCGCCCATCATGGCACACCGGAACGACCTCACCTGGCATCAGGACCGCGATGACTCCTGGTCGGCCTGGGCGGACGGTCGCCCGATCGCGCGGATCACGCACGACCGACAGTACGAACTTGTCTCGCAGGACGGCACGGTCCGCGGCTCCCACAGCGCACTGGGCAGTGCTCAGGCGCAGCTCGAGGCCTGGTACCTCTGGACGGCGACCACCGACCCGGACGCCTGAGTCCGCCGGCGTCGCGGGACGGACGCGCGTCGGTCTCGCGATCAGTGGGTGCGACCGCGCAGCCGGCCGATGCCGAGGACGACGCCGACCACGACCATGCCGAGCACGAGCCCGAACACTGCCGACACGGCGGTGTCGACGATCCACGTGACGACCGGACCCGCGGCCTCGACCGCGTGCTCGATCGCCTGCAGCAGGTGCTCCGGTCCGGCCCAGAGCGTCTCCGCCAGGTTCGCGATCACCAGGTGCCCACCGACCCAGAGCATCGCGACCGTCCCCACGATGCTGATGACGCGGAAGACCGTCGGCATCGCGCGCACGATCCGCGCTCCCGCTCGACGGGTCCGTCGCGAGTCGTTCTTCATCATCTGCAGACCGATGTCGTCGACCTTCACCAGCAGTGCGACGGCGCCGTAGACCAGGGCCGTCATCCCGAGCCCGATGAGTGCGAGGGCGCCGACCTTCGGCCAGAAGGCGAGCCCCGTGTCCAGGCTCGACAGGGCGATGAGCATGATCTCGGTGCTCAGGATGAGGTCGGTGCGGACCGCGCCGAAGACGAGCTTGGGCTCCGTGGTGGGCTGCGCGTCGCCCGTGGTCTCGTGGTGCACGCCGAACCACTCGGTGACCTTCTCGGCCCCTTCGAAGCAGAGGTACGTCCCACCGATGACGAGCAGCCACGGGAGCACCCACGGGGCGAACGCCGACAGCAGCAGCGCCAGCGGGATGATGATGACGAACTTGTTGAACAGGCTGCCGAGCGCGATGCGTCCGACGACCGGGAGCTCGCGGGCCGGTTGCAGCCCCTGGACGTACTGCGGCGTGACCGCCGCGTCGTCGATCACGACCCCTGCGGTCTTCGCGCTGGCCTTGAGGGCCGCGGAGAGGATGTCGTCCACCACGGCGAGCAACCCGACTGACATGCCGCTCACCCTACTGGAGCGGTTCCCGGCGGCCGGACCGGTCAGGGGCAGACCGTTCTGCCCGCGTGATCGGGGGACATCACCGCGGGTTCCCTGACAGCCCGGGGTGGGTTCACTGACGGCAGCCCTTCCCGAGCCGACACAGCTGGGCACACCGAGCACCACCACCATGGTGCATCGACGCCACCCACGTCGTCGCCCCCAGGCAGGAGCGCCCCATGCAGTCCTCGATCGTCGCGGCCCTCACCGTCGCCGTCCTCGCCGCCGGCGCGGTCGCCGGCGTCTCGACCCCCGACCCCGCATCCGCCGCCGACACGTCGAGCGGCACGACCATCGCGCCGTCGGGCAACGTCGTGTCGAACGGACGGACCTGGAAGCAGACCGCCGTGCAGGACTTCTTCCGGTCCGCGCCCGCCGGCACCTTCCGCATGAAGTACCCGCGCATCGGCCTGTACGACGGGTTCTCCGACACGAGCGGGCAGGGTCGTTACACGCCGTCGAAGGTGTTGAGCGTGCACGGCGGCGTGCTCGACTTCTGGCTCCGGTCCGACCGCGGGCAGCCGCTCTCGGCGGCGGTGATGCCCGACGGGTACGCACCGCACCGTACGGGCCGGGTGTCGATCCGCTACAAGACCACGACGACCCCGGGCTACAAGTTCAGCGTGATCCTCTGGCCGTCGAGTGACGACTGGAACCAGGGGGAGATCGACTGGCCGGAGGCCACCCTCGGTGCGCCTCCCCGTCCGGCGTCGGCGATCCCGGGCAGCCTGCGGAACGGCGCCATGACGTTCCAGCCGGAGCGCGAGACCTTCGCGCCGACCGACACGAGCAGCTGGCACGTCGCCACGACGGAGTGGGACGCCGGCGTCGTCCGCTTCTACTGGGACGACGTGCTCGTCGCGTCGACGACGAAGGCCGTGCCGACGCAGCCGATGCGGGTCACGTTGCAGGCCGAGACCGACACGGGCGCACGGGTGCCGGCGACCGCCTCCGGGCACGTGAGCGTCGACTGGATCGCGATCTACGACTGACGGGAGGCGCGGTGCCGGTGAGCTGACCCGCGCACCGGCACCGGGCCTCCCGGCTCACTCCGTGGTGTGTCGGGCGGTCAGCCGACCCGCACCGAGCGGCAGCAGCCCACTGCGGTAGGCGAACCGGTCGGCGTCGCCGACCGTGCTGCTGGCGGCGCCGAAGCGCCACAGGCGGTTGAAGCAGGAGACCCCGATCCGGGTGGAGCCGTCGTCGGCGACCGCCCAGGTGCCGGTGCCCCACTGGGCGGGGTGACCGACGCCGTCGATCGTCACCGTCGGTCGGGCGCCCCACGTCAGCAGCGGTCGGTCGAGGTCGAGGGTGATCCGGCGCTTCGTCGTACCGGACGGCTGCGGGGTGTCCATGCGGTCAGGCTAACGGCGCGCCCCACCCTGAACGCGCCCCGGTGGTGGTCCGTAGGCTCCGCTGCATGGCTGACTTCACCGCTGCACAGGCTGCCGTCGTCCGCATCGAGCGTGCGGAGGAGGGCCGGTGGGACCTGACCGTGATCAGCGACTCCGGCGTGCGCATGGGGCACGGCGTGTACCTGGTCGACGCGGCGTCCGACGACGCCGAGGACGAGCAGGCCGCAGCACTCGACTTCGTGCGGGAGTACGGGTTCCGCTTCGAGTCCGACGCCGTGGTCGCCGACGGGGGAGACGCCTTCTGGGCGCCGCTGCTGCCGCTCGGCTCCGACCGGCCCGCGGCGGGCTGAGCCGGCTCAACCCTGGGGGTCGAGTGCGGAGCGTTCGAAGCCGATCAGCCAGGTGACGCCGAACGCGTCGCGCACGGAGCCGTCCCAGTCGCCCCACGGCCGTTCCTGCAGGTCGTCGACGACCGTCCCGTCCGTCGCCAGGTCGGTGAACCAGCGGCGGAGCACCCTGGGGGCGGCGGTCCCGAGCAGCGCGAGCAGCAGGCCGGAGGCCGCGAACGGGGCGTCGTCGGGCCCGGCGTCGGCGGCGAAGAGCCGGACGGGACCGACGAGTTCGCCGTGCGCCACGGCCGCCGGCGGACCGTCCTCGCGCCCGGCGTCCTCGTACGAGGCGATCCGGACCTCGCCACCGAAGACCTGCTGCCAGCGGGCGAGCGCCGTGCGAGCGGTGCCGGCGAGCAGGAGGTACGGGGTCAGGGCGGTGCCGTCCATGCGTCGACGCTACCGCCGGACCAGCCGGGATGTCCTTCGAACGCCGAGACGCCTCCGGATCGGGGAGACGCCGTCGAGAGCGGCGGCGTCTCGAGCGCCCGGCGGTGTCTTGAGTCGAGGAGGGCTGGAGTCAGCCCGCGGCGATCGCGCCCATCTCGGCGACGACGGTCCGGAGCTTCGCCGCGAGCTCGTCGCTGTCGCCGACCGTGTCCCGGTGCGCGACCTCGGACAGCGCCGACAGCACGAGGCCGACGGCCGTGCGCGCGGTCTGCTCGTCGGTGCGCGACGACACCGTCGCCAGGAGTGACTGCCGCGACTCGGCCATCCACTGCATCACCATCGGCGCCATCTCCGGGCGGAGCACGAGGAGCTCCTTCATCCGGCGGCGGTCCTGGGAGAGCGGGACGGTCGCGGCGATCAGGACGCACAGGTCGTCGACGAGCCGACCGTCCGCCTCGGCGAAGCGCGTCGCTGCCCACTCCGGCACCTCGACGGTGTCGAGGCCGAGCGCGGCGTGCGCCTTCGACGTGAAGTAGTTGAAGAACGTCCGCGGGGAGACGTCGGCGTCGCTGCAGATCTGCTCGACGGTGACGCCGTCGAGGCCGTGCTCGGACACGAGCGTGAGGGCGGCGTCGTGGAGCGCCTGCCGGGTCTGCTGCTTCTTCCGCTCGCGCAGCGTGCACGGCGCGGTGGCCGGCTCCGGGGCTGCTGTGGTGCTCACGTGCACTCCTGTGGTGCTGGGCGGCCACCGTGTCCACCGGGGGCCGGGTCGTCTGCGTCGGACGTGCCCGACGCGGGGAGGCCGCCCGCACCCCGGCGTGGGGTGCAGGCGGCCGGGGGTCACCGACGCTGGGTCGGCGTGGAGCCGGTCATCGGCCCGGTGAACGATCCGGCCTCGGCTGCGGCGAGTCCGGCGCGGGCCTCGAGGTCGGCCTCGGCCGAGGGCGCGGAACCGTCCTCGTCGTCCGACGACGACCCGTTGGCGGCGTCGTGCTGCTCCTGCAGCGCCGAGCGCTGGCGGAGCGGCGGCACCCGGAAGAACCACGTGAGCACGAAGGCGAGCAGGATCACCCCGAGTCCGACCCAGTAGATCGTCACGGACGAGGCGTTGAAGCCCGCCATGAACGGCCGGGTCAGACGGCTGTCGGCACCCGTGAGGAACGACGTGTCGTTCGTGCTCGTCGCCGCGGAGTCCGAGCTGGCGCCGTCGTCGATCTTCTCCGCGAGCGCCGGCGTGAGCTCGTCGACCCAGTACGCGCGCTGCGAGGCGTTCGACCAGTCGACGGTCACGGTGCCGTCCTGCACGCTGGCGTGGGCCTGCTCCGCCACTGCTTCGAGGGCAGTGGACTCGGCGGCCGGGGTGGCCGCAGCGACCTGCTGGTCGATGACGCCCTGGGCGGCTGCTGCGGGCATGGTGCCCGCGGCGACCTGCTGCTGCACGGCTGCGGTGACCTGCTGCGTGACGGCCTGGTCGGCCGCCTGCTTCGCCTGCGCCGACGCGTCGTCGAGCTGCGACTGCACGGTCTGCTGGAGCGGGGTGGTGATCGGCGCCCAGATCTTCTCGATCGCGCCCTGGTTCGCCGGCTTGCTCGCGACCGACGGGTCGAGTGCCGCGGACAGCGCCGGCTTCAGGTCGGCCTGGTTCGCGGTGGCGCTCAGGATGTTGTTCGGCATCACCGAGAACAGGATCGAGAGCAGGACGGCCGTGCCGAGCGTGCCGCCGATCTGGCGGAAGAACGTGGCCGACGACGTGGCGACGCCCATGTCACGGGCCTCGACCGAACCCTGGGAGGCCAGGGTCAGGGACTGCATGACCGAGCCGAGCCCGAGCCCGATGAGGAACATGCCGATCATGAGGAACCAGAGGGGCTTGTCGATCGTCATGAAGGTCAGGACGACGTAGCCGGCCGACACCAGGAAGGTGCCGATGACCGGGAAGATCCGGTAGCGGCCGATCCGGGCGACGATCTGGCCCGAGGTGATCGACGCGATCATCAGGCCGCCGACGAGCGGCAGCGTGGCGAAGCCGGACTCGGTCGGGGTCAGGCCGACGACGATCTGCAGGTAGAGCGGGATGGTCAGCATGGCGCCGAACATCGCGAAGCCGACCAGGAACCCGATGACGGTCGCCATCGAGAACGTGCCCGACCGGAAGAGCTTCAGCGGGATGATGGCCGCGTCGCCCATCTTCGACTCGACGAGCAGCAGTGCGACGAGTCCGAGCGCGCCGATCACGTAGCTCGCGATCGCGGCGGGGGAGCCCCAGCCCCAGGTGCGGCCCTGCTCGGCGACGAGCAGCAGTGGCACGAGGGTGACGATGACCGCGGCGGCGCCCCACCAGTCGACCTTCGGCTTGTCGCCTGTGCCGTGCACCTTCGGCAGGTGCAGGAAGACGATCACCATGATGAGCGCGGCGACGCCGATCGGGACGTTGATGAGGAGCACCCAGCGCCAGCCGGTGATCCAGAGGATCTCGGACGACCCGGCGAGCAGGCCACCGATGAGCGGGCCGATGACGGACGAGATGCCGAAGACGGCCAGGAAGTACCCCTGGTACTTCGCGCGCTCACGCGGGGCGAGGATGTCGCCCATGATCGCCAGCGGCAGCGACATGAGCGCGCCGGCGCCGACACCCTGCACGGCGCGGAAGGCCGCGAGCATGAGCATCGAGGTGGACATCGAGGACAGCACGGCGCCGAGGATGAACACGACGATGCCGAAGATGTAGAGCGGCCGACGGCCGAAGATGTCGGAGAGCTTGCCGTAGATCGGCGTCGCGATGGTCGACGTGATCAGGTACGCGGTGGTCACCCACGCCTGCTGGTCGAGACCGTGCAGGTCGTCGCCGATGGTGCGGATCGCCGTGCCGAACACCGTCTGGCCGAGGGACGACAGGAACATGCCCGCCATCAGGCCGTAGATCACCAGGAGGATCTGGCGGTGCGTCATGAGCGGCTGCTGGCCGGGTGTGCCGGACACTCCGGGTGCCGCGTCGGCCCCGGCGCCGAGGCGGCCGGGCTGCACCGAGACGGGTGCGGTGGCGGTCATCGAACTCCTTTTTCGTACTGTGTAACTTTGCAGACCGCGCAACGATACATCCGATGGTTCCGGAGTGCAACTAAATACGCGACGGACGGGAGGCGCGTCGCGGCCCCGTCACGCACCTCCCGTCCGTCCACAGCGCACCCGACGGCGTCAGCGGACGTCCGCCGTCCGAGGTACCGTTTCCGCATGAGCACGGACACCGCCACCACCACCGAGACCACCGACGAGGGGCCCGTGGTGACCTTCGCCGACCTCGGCCTGAGCGACCCGGTGCTCAAGGCCGTCAAGGACATCGGCTACGAGACCCCCTCCGCCATCCAGGAAGCGACGATCCCGACGCTGCTCGAGGGGCGCGACGTCGTCGGCCTCGCGCAGACCGGTACCGGCAAGACCGCGGCGTTCGCGCTGCCGATCCTGTCCCGCATGGAGTCGGGCAGCAAGGTGCCGCAGGCCCTCGTGCTGTCGCCCACCCGCGAGCTCGCGCTGCAGGTGTGCGAGGCGTTCGAGCAGTTCGCGTCGCACATGAAGCACGTGCACGTCCTGCCCGTCTACGGCGGCCAGGCGTACGGCGTCCAACTGTCGGCCCTGCGTCGTGGCGTCGACGTCGTCGTCGGCACGCCCGGTCGCATCATGGACCACATCGCCAAGGGCACGCTCGACCTGTCCGAGCTGAAGTACCTCGTGCTCGACGAGGCCGACGAGATGCTCAAGATGGGCTTCGCCGAGGACGTCGAGACGATCCTCGCCGAGACGCCCGACGACAAGCAGGTCGCGCTCTTCTCGGCGACGATGCCCGCGCAGATCCGTCGCATCTCGCAGCAGTACCTGACCGACCCGTCCGAGATCACGGTCAAGACCAAGACCAAGACCGCCGCGAACATCACCCAGCGGTACCTCATGGTGTCCTACCCGCAGAAGGTCGACGCGCTCACCCGCATCCTCGAGGTCGAGGACTTCGAGGGCATGATCATCTTCGTCCGCACGAAGAGCGAGACCGAGACCCTGGCCGAGAAGCTCCGCGCTCGCGGGTACGCCGCCGCGGCCATCAGTGGTGACGTCGCCCAGGCGCAGCGCGAGCGCACGGTCAACCAGCTCAAGTCGGGCAAGCTCGACATCCTCGTCGCCACCGACGTCGCCGCCCGTGGTCTCGACGTCGACCGCATCACCCACGTCGTGAACTTCGACATCCCCGTCGACATCGAGTCCTACGTCCACCGCATCGGCCGCACCGGTCGCGCGGGCCGCAAGGGCGACTCGATCAGCTTCGTCACCCCGCGCGAGCGTCGGCTGCTGTCGGCCATCGAGCGCCACACCAAGCAGCCGCTCACGCAGATGCAGCTCCCGACGATCGAGGACGTCAACGAGACGCGCCTGAGCCGCTTCGACGACGCGATCACCGCGGCGCTCGAGCAGCACGACCGCATCGAGAAGTTCCGCGACGTCATCGCGCACTACGTCCGCAACCACGACGTCCCGGCAGAGGACGTCTCGGCTGCGCTCGCGGTGGTGGCACAGGGTGACTCGCCGCTGCTGCTCGACCCGAACGAGGACCAGCTCCGCAACCAGGTCGACCGCGACGGTCGTCGTGGTGAGCGCCGTGACCGGGACGACGACCGCGGTGGCCGTGAGGACCGCGGGCCGCGCCGTTCGCAGCCGATGACCGCGTACCGCATCGAGGTCGGCCGACGGCACCGGGTCGAGCCGCGCCAGATCGTCGGTGCGCTCGCGAACGAGGGCGGCCTGCGACGCGACGACTTCGGCGCGATCCAGATCCGACCGGACTTCTCGATCGTCGAGCTGCCCGAGAGCATGGACCCCGGTATGCTCGACCGCCTGTCGGACACCCGGATCAGCGGGAAGCTCATCGAGATCAAGCCGGACCGCCGCGGTGGTGCCCGTCGGTACGACCGTGACGACCGGGGTCCGCGTGGCCCGCGTCGTGACGACCGTGGTCCGCGCCGCGACGACGACCGTCCGCGCCGCGACGACCGGCGTGATGACTGGCGCGATGACCGGCGCGACGACCGTCCTCGCTACGACGACGACCGCCCGGCGCGCAAGCCGCGCCACTGACGGCCGCCCAGCGCGCACGCCGCGCCACTGACGACCCCCCTGGCGCGCAGGGCGCTCCACTGAGGTCCGCGGGGGAGGCTGCCCCCGGCGGGTCCGCGCCCCGACCGCGTGACCGGCGCGGTCGCGAGGTCGACCACAGGTGCGAGTGCGGCGACCTGCCGGAGGCGGGTCGCGCCTCCCGGCCGGTCTGTGCCTCCCGGCCGGTCTGTGCCGCCCGTCCGGACCGCGCCGTCCGCCCGGCCCGTTCAGGCAGCCAGTCCGTCGACGGTGCGCCGGCAGACCTCGTCCCACGGCGTCGGACCGAACCCGAAGTGCGCGCGTGTCGCCGCATCGTCGACGACGTAGGGAGCCGACCACTGGTAGCCGAGCTGCGCGACCTCCCGCATGAAGGGGACCACCGTGCCGACGGTGCGGAGCAGGCCCATCGGCAGTGAGCGGACCCGCACGGCGGGGCGTCCGGCCGCCCGGAGCACGTCGGTCAGGACCTGCTCCTGGGTCCGCGGCGCGTTGGTCGGCACGATCCACGTCCGACCGTGCGACCGCTCGTCGTCCGCGGCGGCGACGAGCAGGCGCGCGACGTCGCCGACGTCGGTGTACGAGTGCGGCTGGTCGGATCGACCGAGCACGGTGACGGGCTTCCCGCGCAACGCGGTCGGCAGCACGCGGGTGACGTGCCCGTTGGCCCCGATGCCCGGTCCCACGTAGTCCGAGCCGCGGACCTCCACCGTGCGGATCCGTCCGTCCTCGTGCGCGGCCAGGGCATCGGCCCACATCCGCGCCCGCAGGACGCCCTTGTGGTCGGTCGCGGCATCGGGCAGGTCCGCGTGCATCGGACCGTCGACCGGGCCGTACGGGTACAGGTTCCCGGTGATCGCGTACACGGCGCCGGTGCGCTCGGCGGTGGTCAGGAGCGAGGACGCCAGCGGTGGCCACACCCGCTCCCACTGCGTGTAGTCGCCCGGGTTCGCGCAGTTGTGGAGCGCGGCAGCGCCGTCCGTGACGGCGGTCAGCGCGTCCGCGTCGGCGGCGTCGAGTCCGACGTGCCGGACGCCGGGCAGTCCGGTGTCGCGCCCGGAGCGGGTGACGACGACGACCTCGTCGCCGCGCTCGGACAGCAGCGCCGCGGTGTGACGGCCGACCGGGCCGGCTCCGACGACGACGTGGTGACGGGACATGGTTCCTCCTGAATTCGGGAGAGCAGTGCTCTCGGAACTCATCATGCGGCCTTGCGGTGACAATTGCAAGAGCAGTGCTCTCGTTTGTGGTCGGTGCTCTCTCATGGCACGCTGGAGGCATGGCGGAGAAGGCGAGGACCGCGCGGTCCCTGGCGCGGGAGGCCGTGCACGCGAGCATCCTCGCGGCTGCGCGCGCCCGCCTCACCGAGGAGGGGCCGGCGCAGCTGAGCCTGCGTGCCGTCGCGCGGGACGTCGGCCTCGTGTCCTCCGCCGTGTACCGGTACTTCCCGAGCCGCGACGACCTGCTCACCGCACTGCTCGTGCTCGACTACGACGAGCTCGGTGCCGCGGTCGAGGCGGCCGAGGCGCCGGTCGACCGCGCCGACCACGTCGGCCGGTGGGTCGCCGCCTGCCGGGCTGTCCGGCAGTGGGCGATCGGCCACCCCGGCGACTTCGCGCTCCTGTACGGCTCGCCCGTCCCGGGCTACGTCGCGCCGCAGGACACGATCGAGCCAGCCTCGCGCACGACCCACGTGCTCGTCCGCGTGGTCACCGACGCGTGGGCGGACGTCGACGGGTCGGAGCTGCCGCCGGACTGGAGGCTCGGTGCGGGGCCGCCGATCGGCGCGCGGCCCGGGGCGCCGACCTCCATCGCCGACGCGGTCACCTACACGCGGGCGCGCGGCTTCCACGGCGACCCGTCGCCCGAGGTCGTCCTGCGGACCGTGATGGCCTGGACGACGGTGTTCGGCGTCCTGTCGTTCGAGCTCTTCGGCCACGCGGTCGGCTCCGTGACCGATCCGGAGGCCTACTTCGACGAGGTGGTCGTCCGCCTGGCGCACGACCTGGGGCTGGCGGACCCCCGCTGAGCCGTTCTCATCCCCCGATCGGGGCGTCTGGCTGACAGCGACGCCTGCCTGCGGTAGACAGGGCGGTACGGCGCACTCACCCAGCGCTGTCCGGCCGCAGCAGGAAGGACGCCGATGACCGCGCTCGACGTCAGCCGTCAGGACCGTCGCCGACTCACCACCGGCACCGCGACCAGGCGGCTCGTGACCGTGCGCACCGTCGCGCTCCTCGCGTCGATCGCCGGCGTGAACTACATCGTCTGGCGGTGGGCAGCGTCGGTGAACTGGCACTCGTGGTGGATCGCGGTGCCGCTGATCCTCGCCGAGACCTACAGCGTGATCGACTCGCTGCTGTTCGCCTTCGGGGCGTGGCGGCTCCGCGAGCGCGGGGAACCGCCGACGAAGCCCGCCGGTGACGTCACCGTCGACGTGTTCATCACGACCTACAACGAGCCGGTCGACCTGGTCGTCCGCACCGCCCGGGCCGCGAAGGCCATCACGCACCCGCACCAGACCTGGATCCTCGACGACGGCAACCGGCCGGAGATGCGTGCCGCCGCCGAGTCGCTCGGCATCGGGGTCATCACGCGCGGCGCCGACTGGGTCGACCGGCCGCGCCACGCGAAGGCCGGCAACCTCAACAACGCGCTGCTCGCCACGCAGGGCGAGTTCCTGCTCATCCTCGACGCCGACCAGGTCCCCGAGCCGTCGATCCTCGACCGCACCCTCGGCTACTTCAAGGACGAGCGGATGGCGCTCGTCCAGACGCCGCAGTGGTTCGAGAACGTGCCGGAGGCCGACCTGCTCGGCAGTCAGGCGCCCCTGTTCTACGGCCCGATCCAGCAGTCGAAGGACGGTTGGAACGCCGCGTTCTTCTGCGGCTCCAACGCGATCCTGCGGCGCGAGGCACTCATGCAGCTCGGCGTGACCCGGTACGTGCGCGAGGTCGAGGAGTCGGTCGAGCGGACGATCAGGACGTCGCGGAAGCTGCTCGCACGCGCCCGCGAGACCGAGACCGACCCGCGGGTGCTCGACGCGCTCGACGGGGCCGAGCAGGTCGTCGACCGGGCCCGCGACCAGATCGACCGCGGCGAACCGCTCGGCGACGTCACCTACGACTTCCAGCGTGGCATCGACGCGATCGCGTACCGGTTCGCGGCAGCCGACCTCGAGTCGGTGCGTCGCGACCTGCAGGAACTCGCGGCGATGTCGACCGAGGCGGACACGTTCGCGGGGCTCGACGACGCGGCCCTCGACGTGTTGGGCCGCCGCGAGGCCTCGCCCGTGGCCGCCATCGAGTCGATCGCGGTGCTGGCCCGCGCGCTCGACGTCAACCGCGACGACGAGGCGCAGCCGATCATGCCGCTCGCCACGATCTCCGTGACCGAGGACATGGCCACCGCCATGCGCCTGCACGGGCTCGGCTGGCGGTCGGCGTACCACGACGAGATCCTGGCGAAGGGCCTGGCGCCCGAGGACCTGCCGACCATGCTCGTGCAGCGGCTCCGCTGGGCGCAGGGCACCATGCAGGTGTTCTTCCGCGAGAACCCCCTGGTGCAGAAGGGCCTGTCGTGGGGCCAGCGCCTCATGTACTTCTCCACGATGTGGAGCTACCTGTCGGGCTTCGCGGCGATCGTCTACATCGCGGCCCCGGTGCTCTGCCTGTCGTTCGGCGTGGTGCCGGTGCAGGCCTACAGCGTCGACTTCTTCGTGCGGCTCATCCCGTTCCTCGTGCTCAACCAGCTGCTGTTCTGGGTGGTGGCGGCGGGGAGACCCACGTGGCGCGGCCAGCAGTACTCGCTCGCGCTCTTCCCGGTCTGGATCGAGTCCGTCACGAGCGCGTTCGAGAACGTCTTCCGCGGCAAGCCCCTCGGCTTCCGGGTGACGCCGAAGGTGCGCGAGGAGTCCGACCAGCGACCGCGGTGGGACCTCGTGAAGCCGCAGCTGTACGCGATGGGCGCGCTCGTCGCCGCCCTCGTGCTGATCGCGATCCGCTACGCGACCGGACAGGCCGACGGCATCGCGCCGCTCGTGAACACCGCGTGGGTGGTCTTCGACCTGTTCATCTTCAGCATCGTCGTCCGCGCGGTGCTCTACCGCGGACCCGAGGCGGGGACGGCACAGTCCGAGCACGTGTCCTCGACGGCAGGAGGCCCCCTGTGACCGACCACCTGACCTTCGAGGTCCCGGCCGTCGCGGAGTCGCTCGACGTCGTGCAGGACCGCTTCGGTGCCTGGTGGGACTCGCTCGGGATCGACGACGTCCGGCTCCGCTTCTCGCTCGAGACCGCCCTGGCCGAGATCGCCGCGAACATCGTCGAGCACACGCGCCGCACCGACGTCGAGGCGGGGCGGGGCTACTCGGTCACGCTCTCGGCGACGGACCGCGAACTCGTCGCGGTGCTCGCCGACAACGGGCGCCCCGCGGACGTCGACCTGTCCGCGGTGACCATGGCCGACCCCGACGAGGAGAGCGGTCGCGGTCTCGCGCTCGCGATCGCCGCGCTCGACCGCCTCGAGCACGAGCACACCGGCGGACGGAACGTCTGGACCCTGGCGTGCAACCGGTGAGGGGCGCGCTGGCGAAGGCCCTCGCGTTCCTCGTCGTCGTGGGGACGCTGCTGCTCGGAGGTGCGCTGCCGGCATCGGCCGTCTCCGCCCCGGGCCGCGCCGGCGAGACGCCGCCCGACGGGCGCGTCTGGTTCGGCCCCGACCTGGACTGGGGGAGTGACGCCCCGGACGGCTACGAGGGCCGACTCGGCGCGACGCCGTCGGTCTACGGTGTCGAGGTCGAGTACCCGTTCGACCGCAGCGCGCGGGACGAGTTCCTCCGCGCGACCCGGGCCGCCGCGACCCAGGGGGCGGTGCTCGCCGTGAGCCTGGAGCCCTCGCGCTCGCTGCGCTCCCTCACGGAGGCCGACGCCACCGCGGCGAACCGGCTGTTCGAGGAGGTCCACCGGCAGTACGACACCCAGCTGCTCGTGCGCTTCGCGCCGCAGATGAACGGCACGTGGGTGCGGTGGGGGCAGCAGCCGACCGCGTTCGTCCCGGCGTTCCGGACGCTCGCCGCAGCCGTGCACGCCGGCGACTCCGAGGCCGCGATGGTCTGGTCGCCCTCGTACGGCGCCGGCTACCCGTTCGGTGAGTCCGCCGGACGGCTGCAGGACCTGTCGGACACCGACGTCGCGAAGCTCGACACGAACGGCGACGGTCGACTCACCGCGGCCGACGACCCCTACGGTCCGTACTGGCCGGGCGCCGCGAGCGTCGACTGGGTCGGGTTGTCGATGTTCTCCTTCGGCAAGGGCAAGGCGACCGAGGCCGCCGGCCGTGACGTCCCGCTGACGAGCAACGAGGTCCCGGAGGACGGCGAGGTCGCCGCGCGCTTCGACGAGACCTGGGGCTACGAGCAGGCGCAGACCGAGGGCACGTTCACCGAGCGCTTCGCGCAGGGCGAGGACCGCCCGATGCTGCTCGACACCGGCGCCCTGTACGACCACTCGCTGCGCGGTGCCGCCGAGCTGTCGGTGAAGCAGGCGTGGTGGCGGCAGGTCCTCGCCGCGGTGCAGGACCACCCCGAGGTCCGCGGCGTGACGTTCCTCGAGACGAACCGCCGCGAGCCCGAGGCCGGCAACCGCGTCGCCGACTGGCGCGACACGGCCGACCCCGGCATCGCGGGGTCGTTCCGCACGGACCTCGAACAGGCCGGGGACTTCGTCTTCGGGCCCGTGACCGAGCGTGTCACGCAGCAGGAGGGCGCCGCGGCGATCAGTCAGCAGTACGAGACCGGCGGCGACCAGATGGCGTGGATCGTCTGGTGCGCGTTCGGTCTCGCGGCGGCGTTCCTGCTCAGCGGACTCGTCGGGCGGTTGCTGCCGAGCTGGCGGTACCCCGACGACGGCAAGCCCGGCCGCGACCTGCGCCTCGACCTGTTCCGCGGCTTCATCATCCTGGCCGTCGTGATCACGCACATCGAGATCGGCGGGCCGTACTCGTACATCACGCTGCACGCCACGGGGGCGATCACGGGCGCGGAGATGTTCGTGTTCCTGTCCGGCATGGTCCTCGGCATGACCTACCCCTTCGCGATCAAGAAGTTCGGCGAGTGGGTCGCTGCGGTCGGCGCGTGGAAGCGAGCACGGAAGCAGTACCTCGTCACCCTCGCGGTGATCCTGGTCGTCTTCGCGCTGAGCTTCGTGCCGTTCCTGAACACGGACGCGATCACGACCTTCACCGACCGGGGGACCGGCACCGGGGGCGTCGGTGCCGAGGGTCGCGTCTACGACCTGTACCCCAACGCGATGCAGCTCCTGGCCTACCCGCCGCCCTGGTTCGCGATCCGGCAGTTCCTGCTGCTCGAGATGGGGCCGTGGCCGTTCAACATCATGGGTCTCTTCGTGGTGCTCAGCCTGTTCATCCCGCTGTGCATGTGGGTGATCAAGCGGGGCTTCTGGTGGGCGCTGCTCGTGGTGAGCTGGGCGCTGTACGTGCTGCAGGCCCTCGTGCCCGAGCTCCGGCCGCTGAACTCGCAGTTCGAGTCGGTGTTCCCACTGCTCACCTGGCAGGTCGTCTTCACGCACGGGCTCGTCCTCGGCTACTACCGGCGGCAGGTCATCGGCGCGCTGACCGGCCGGCTCGGCAAGGTCCTGATCGGCATCGGCGTCACCGGGTACGCGCTCTTCCTGGTCTACGTGTGGGCGGGGAACCACTTCGGGTTCACCCCGGTGCCCTTCCCGGCATCGATGTACGACGACCTGTACAACACGGCCTACCAACGCGTCGACCTGCAGTGGGGGCGTCTGGTCGACATCGCGTTCTTCGCGATCGTGTCGTACGCGATTCTCACCGTGTTCTGGAAGCCGATCAACGCCGTCATCGGGTGGCTGTGGATCCCGATCGGCCAGGCGAGCCTCTACGTCTTCGTCTGGCAGGTGTTCTTCGCGCTGGCCATCGCGTCCATCCCGGGCGTCGACTGGTTCAACGGGTGGATCGGCTTCGCGGCGCACACGGCCCTCATCCTGCTCGTCTGGTACATGATCCGGAAGCGGTTCATGTTCTCGGTCATCCCGCGCTGACCCGCGTGGCCGGCGTGGTTCGGCCCAGCCGGCTCCGAGTCTCGTCCTGACCGACGGTCCTCGCGGTCGGCGGCACGAGGACTGTCGTTGAGCCCGAGTCTCGGACTGGGCCCCGGGCGGACGGGCCGGGACGGAACGACGGACGGGAGGCGCGGTGCCGGCTGGCACCGCGCCTCCCGTCCGTCGCATGGTCGCGTGGTTGCGTCAGCGCGTGGTGACGCGCAGCGGCTGCGGGTCGACCGGGTCCGGCGGGACCGGCAGGGAGCCGTGGACCTGGTTCTGCGCCTGGCAGTCGCTCGTGCAGTTCGTTGCGCCCTGCGACAGCTCGACCGCGTCCTCGCCGAGGACACCACCCATGCGTCCGCCGGGCTGGACCGTCCACGTCGTGGTGGTCGCGGTCTGCGAGGTCTTCGTCGCGACCTGCGGGCTGTCCTTGCCGAGGAGCATCTGGTGCGCGTCGCTGCCCGAGGACACCGCCGCGACGCCGTCGCCGAAGTTGATCTTCCCCGTGTAGGGGTTGGTGAAGTAGAAGAGCCCGGCTCCGAGCGTGTGCGTGAAGGTCACGGGTTGGGCGAACTCGGTCTCCATCTGGAAGACCCCGCCCTGGGCGCCGTCCTTCGCCTGGATCTTGAACTTGCCCGCGCCGGTACCGAAGATCGCCACGAGCGTGTCGTCGCGGACCTCGAGCGAGGACAGCTTCGTGCCGGCGAGCTGCGCGGCGGTGAGCGAGGGCACCTTCGAGGCGAACACCACGGTCGGCTTCGTCACCATCCGCTGCGTGTCCGGTGCGCCGGTGAGCGTGTAGTCGTACACGCCGAGGTCGGCGATGCGTATGTCGAAGCCGTTGTGCTTGCCGCGGACCGCGATGGTCCCGGAGACGGCGACGTCCTTCAGCTTGAAGTCCTTGCCGACGGCGGGGTTCGTCGTGGTGCCGTTCACGGTGACGGCGTAGTCGCCGCCGGTCGACGTCTTGCCGGACGCGTTCGCGGGGGACACCCCGACGAGGGCTGCCGCGGCGACGGCACCGAGCGCGATCGCGATGGCGATGCCGGTGGTGCGGCGTCGCGTGCGTGGGGTGGTCATGGGGTGCCTCCTGAGCTGGTCCGACGCGCCCGCGGTGGTCGCGTCCCTCGTGACGATCGTCGCCGGGTCACGGAGACGGCACCATCGGACCTTGGTACTAGTACCCGCCCCGCCGGCGTGTGCACCGCCGGGTCGTCACCAGCCGTGGTCGCGGGCCCAGAGCGCCGCACTCGTCCGGTCGGCGACGCCGATGCGGCGGAACAGCGAGCCGACGTGCACCTTCACGGTGCGCTCGGCGATCCCCAACTCGGTCGCGATCTGGCGGTTCGACAGGCCGCGTGCGATGCGGTCGAGCACGTCCCGCTCGCGGGGCGGCAGGGCCGGTCCGCGGTCCCGTCCCGGAACCGGTGCACCCGGCAGGAGGGCACGCGCGACGCGGGGGTCGACGGGCGCCTCGTCGCGCGCCGTCGAGCGGACCGCGGCGACGACCTCCTCCGGGGCCGCGTCCTTGAGCAGGTACCCGGTCGCCCCGGCGGCCAGGGCTGCGCGCACCCGTTCGTCGTCGGAGAAGGTGGTGAGCACGAGCACCCGGACCGCCGGCATCGTGGTGCGGATCACCCGCGTCGCCTCGACCCCGCCCGCGCCGGGCATGGAGAGGTCCATCACGACGACGTCCGGGTGCAGGGACGAGGCACGCTCGACGGCCTCCTCACCCGTTCCCGCCTCGCCGACCACGTCGCAGTCGGTCGTCGTCGCGAGCACGGCGCGGAGCCCCTGCCGGACCAGGGCGTGGTCGTCGACGAGCAGCACCCTCACCGCAGCGACTCCGTCCGCGCGGGCAGGGTCAGCTCCCAGGTGGTCCCTGCGCCCGGTGCGGTCCGGAGCAGCAGCGAGCCGCCGGTGTCCTCGGCGACCTCGCGCAGGAGCGTCGTACCGAGGTGCCCCGTCGGCGCCGGACGGTCGAGGAGCGCCGGGTCGAACCCCACCCCGTCGTCGGTCACGCGCACCAGCAGGTCCCCTCCGTCGGCGCGCGCCACGACGTCGATCCGGGTGGCCCCGGCGTGCTTTGCGGCGTTCCACACGGCTTCACGCACGAAGCGCACGACCGCGGTCCGGGCGGCGGCCGACGCGTCGAGCGGCTCGGCGACGTCGACATCGGCGACCACCCCGGCTGCTCGCGCCCGAGCACACGCGTCGTCGAGCGCCGCGCCGAGGTCGTCGCGCCCGGGATCGGCCGGGCGGATGGTCGTCATCGAGGTCCGGAGCGCGGACACCGCCTGCCGGAGCGTCTCGGCGGCCGCTCGCGTCTCGGGCACCGCACCGAGCGACAGTGCCAGTCCGGCGACGTCCTGGACCGGCCCGTCGTGCAGTTCGCCCGCGAGGCGACGTCGTTCGTCGGCCTCGGCGTCGAGCGCGCGCCCGAGCAGCCGCTCACGGAGCCGCTGGCCCCTGCGGATCCGCACGAGCAGCCAGAGCAACAGCGGCACGAGCAGCACGAGCACGACCCCGACGGTACCGAACGCCAGCGCGGCGAACGCGGCGCGCAGGTCGGCGGCTCGGGCGAGGACCTGGTCGTACGGCCGGTACGCCTCGAACAGCAGTGCCACGCCCGAGGGCGTGTGCACCGCCTGGTACGCCTCGAGCAGCGGTCCGTGTCCGCGTTCGTACCGGTTCTCGGGCTCGTCCAGGTCGGACACCTCGGCGTCGGACCGGTCGGTCCGGAGCGCCGCGAGGTCCTCGTCGGACAGCGGGAAGCGCTCGCCGACCAGCCGGGGTTCGTCGGACCAGAGCACGGTGCCGTCCGCAGCCCAGAGCTTCAGGCGCACCGTCGAGCCGGCGCGGGACTCGCCGGCCAGGGCGTCGTCGAGTCGTGTGCGGGCGGCGGCTCGGGCGTCCGGGTCGCCACCGGCGACGTCGTCCACGAGGGCGGGCTCCACCACCACCCGGGCGAGCGCGGCCGTGTCGGCGGTGGCGTCCCGGACGGCGAAGGACTCGGCGACGCGCTGCGACACGAGCGTGCCCGCGGTCGCGACGACGGCGCCGCCGAGCAGCGCGGCGACGACGACCCCGACGAGGACCCGCCGCCAGGGGATCCGTGCGGCACGACGACGGGGATCGGCGGCGACGAGTACGACCGGGGCCGGCTGCCCGCTGGTCGACGCCCGTTGTCCACGCACGGAGCAACCGTAACCGGCGTGAGCTGTACTCGGGTCCCGGTCGCGGCTGCTGGACGAGCGGGTCCGACCCGCGTGCTCGTTGCTTCCCATCACGCGTGGAGTGGGAAGCGGAACCGCGCGTACTTGGTCGGAACGAACGACCTGGTACGCGCGGACCCGCCTGGTACGCGCGGACCCGCCTGGTACGCGCGGATCCGTCCGGCAGGGCGGCGTGACCAGGGGACGGACGGGAGGCGCGGTGCCAGCTTGCACCGCGCCTCCCGTCCGGTACCGCGTCGCGATCCGGCGCGTGCTCGCGTCAGCCCGCCGGCGTCCGGTCCGGCGCGGAGGCGAGCGCCTGCCGGACCGACCCCCACGCGGCGAGCCGCTCGCGGACCGCGTCGTCCCGCTCGACCTCGAGCGCCGTCGCGTGCGCCTGCTCGAGCACGTCGTCGACCACCACCCGCTGTCCCGAGCGCGCCGAGGCGATCGCCGCGTCGACCATCACCAGGCTCATCACGTTGCCGTGGACCTCGCCGTCGGGCGTCGTCCCGGTGCGGACCGCCCGGACGAAGGACGCGAGCGCCCCGGCGATCTCGGTACCGACCCCCTCGGCACCTGCCGGCGTGCCGGGTGCGTCGTCGATCACGCTCGACGGGTCGTGGTCGCCGTCCCACGCCGCCGAGCCCGACGCACCGGTCGCACGCCAGTCCCCGTTCCACGAGGTCTCGTCGCCGGGCGCGCACCACGAGCCGTCGTAGACGTAGCGGACGTCGTCCTCGAAGGTGAAGACCGCGGCGGCGTCCGCGTCCCCGCGGTACCAGGACCACGCCGGGTTCCACGATTCGCAGTACACCGACACCGGTTCACGCTCGAGCACGTACCGGGCCGAGTCGAACGCGTGGATCGCCATGTCGAGGAGCAGCACGTCGTCCATCTCCTCGCGGAAGCCGCCGAAGTGCGGGGCCTTCGCGAAGCGGGTGTTCAGGCTGCCGACCCCGCCGAGCGCACGGACGTGCTGCCGGAAGGCGACGAGCTGGTCGTTGTACCGACGGGACTGCGACACCATGAACAGCTGCCCGGTGGCCTCGGCGGCGGCGGCCAGGGAGAGCGCCTCGGCGACGGTCTGCGCCGCGGGCTTCTCACCGAGGACGGGCAGCCCGGCGTGCAGGGCGTCCATCGTGACCGGGTGGTGGGCGACGGGCACCGTGATGTCGAGCACGGCCTCGGCACCGGTGTCCGCCAGGAGCGCGGGCAGGTCACGACCGACGGGGACGGTCGGGGCGCCGGCGAGCTCGGCCCCGGCGCGCGCGGCGTCGAGGTCGAGGTCGACGACGCCGACGAGTTCGACGTCCGGGTCGGCAGCGACGGTGCCGAGCCAGGCGCGGCCCATCCCGCCGGCGCCGACCTGCACGACCCGCAGCGGGGCGTGGTCGGTCATGCGCGGGCCTCGGCGGGCTCGGCGGTCGCCTCGGGTTCGGTGGTGTCGGTCGTCGCCTCGTCCTCGGGGGCGTCGTCGAACGGGCCGCGGTAGTGCTGGCCGTCGAAGTACTCGCCGAGGTCGTAGCGGCGCAGGGTCGGGAGCTCGCGCTCGCGCTCCGGTCGCGCCCACTCGGCCCCGTTCGCGACCACGCGCCGCACGTCCGGGTGGTGGTACACGGGGAAGTCCTGGTCGCCGGGGGAGAAGTAGAAGATCTTCCCGAGGCCGCGGCGGTAGGTCATGCCGCTGCGGAAGACCTCGCCGCCGGTGAACCCGGAGATGAAGACCAGTTCGTCGGGCGTCGGCACGTCGAAGTACTCGCCGTACATCTCCTGCTCGGGGATGACGATCGGGTTCGGCACGCCCCGCGTGATGGGGTGCTGCGGGTTGACGGTCCAGACGAGCTCCTGGTCGTGCTCGCTCCGCCAGCGCAGGGTGCACGTGGTGCCCATGAGCTTGCCGAAGATCTTCGACCAGTGGCCGGAGTGCAGGACGACCAGACCCATGCCGGACAGCACGTGCTTGTGGACGCGGTCGACCACGGCGTCGTCGACGTCGGCGTGGGCGGCGTGCCCCCACCAGGTCAGGACGTCGGTCTCGGCGAGCACGGCCTCGGACAGCCCGTGCTCGGGCTCCTGCATGGTGGCGGTGCGGACGACGGCGTCGGGCAGGTTCTCGCGGATGCCGTCGGCGATCGCGCCGTGCATGCCGTCGGGGTAGCGCTCGGCGACGTGCTGCTCGACCTGCTCGTGGACGTTCTCGCCCCAGACGGTGATGCGCAGCGGTGTGGTGGTCATGGTGTGGGCCTTCCTGGAGGGGTGGCGGGGTGCTCGGCGTGGACGGTCGTCACTTGACCGCGCCGCCGAGGGCACCGGCGGAGATGTAGCGCTGGGCGACGATGAGGAGCACGGCCGCCGGCAGCGACGCGAGGACCGACGTGGCCATCACGGGCCCCCAGTCGGTGACGTTCGAGCCGATGTAGTTGTAGATGCCGAGCGTGATCGGGCGGACCGCGTCGGTCGAGGTGAGCGTGAGGGCGATGAGGAAGTCGCCCCACGCGCCGAGGAACGTGAACAGTGCCGCGGTGACGATCGCGTTGCGGCTGATCGGGAGCACGATCGAGATGAACGCACGCAGGTCGTTCGCGCCGTCGACGAGCGCGGCCTCGACCAGGCTCGGCGGGATCGACTCCATGAACGCCCGCATGAGCAGGATCGCGAACGGCACCTGCACGGCACTGTCGGCCAGGATCAGCCCGACGTAGCTGTTGAGCAGGCCGACGTTGTTGAACAGCGTGTAGAGCGCGTTCGCGATGACGATGCCGGGGATCATCTGGGTGATGAGCAGCACGAGCAGGAACACCTTCGTGCCGCGCATCCGGAACCGCGCCAGGCCGTACGCCGCCGGGGTCGCGATCGCCAGCGTCAGGACCACGGTGCCGAGCCCGATGATCATGCTCGACACGAAGTTCTGCCCCTGCTGGGCGAACGCGGCCCGGTACCCGGCGAAGGTCGGGTTCCACGGGAACCACGTCGCGGTGGCGGCGCCGGAGGTGGCCTGCAGGCTCGTGTTCACCATCCAGTAGACGGGGAAGATCATGATCGCCAGGAAGACGATCCCGAGGACGGTGAACGGCAGGCCCTTGGCGGTCCGGCGGGGTCGGGGTGCTCGTGCGCTCCGCTTCGTGGTGATCGCGCGGGTGACGGTGACGGTCTGGTTCGCGAGTCCGACGCTCATTCGTCGACCGCCTTCCGGGAGATGGCGATGTAGACCATCGCGAACACGAACGAGACGACGATGAGCACGTTGCTCACCGCGGCTCCGATGCCGAACTGGAAGTTGATGAACGACTGGTGGTAGGCGTTCGTGGCGAGGGTCTGCGTCGAGTTCGCCGGGCCGCCGCCGGTCAGGCCGAGGATGATGTCGACGACCTTCAGCGTGTAGACCACCCCGAGCACGATGACCACGCTGACGACCGATCGGATGCTCGGCCAGGTGATGTACCAGAAGGCCTTGAAGCCGGTCGCGCCGTCGAGGGCACCCGCTTCGTAGAGCTCCGGCGGGACCGACTGCAGCCCGCTGTACAGGATGGTCGTGTTGAAGGGGATGCCGAGCCAGACGTTCACGCCGATGACCGCGATGAGCGCGAGGCTCGGGCTCACCAGCCACGGGACCGGGCCGATGCCGACGACGCCGAGCAGCTGGTTGAGGGCGCCGCTGTCCTGGTCGAGCAGCCACTTCCACACCGCGCTCGACGCGATGAGGGGGAGCAGCCACGGCAGGAGGAGCAGGCCCCGCAGGAAGCCCGACAGCGGGAAGTGCCGCCGGAAGAACAGCGCGAGGCCGAGGCCCAGCACGAACTGCAGGACGATCGAGCCCGCGGTGAACAGCGCGGTGTTGACGACGCTCGTGGTGAAGACGGCGCTCGTGAACACCGACACGTAGTTGCCGAGACCCACCCAGGGGGCCTCGCCGGTGAAGAAGGTCTTCGTCGTGTAGTCCTGGAACGACATCAGGACGTTCTTCACCACGGGGTAGCCGAAGAACACGGCGACGAACACTGCGGCCGGCACGACGAAGAGCCAGCGGGTGATCGACGACCGGAGGCGCGCGCGGCGCTGTCCGGGGCGGGCGGGGGCCGCGGGCGTCGTCGCCCGGGGCCGGATCTGTGTGGAGGCGCTCATGTCAGGTCCTTCCGTCGGGGGCGGGGAGCCGGTCGCGCGACCGGCTCCCCGGATCCGCTACTGGTTCTGCGACTGCGCCTGCTCGAGCGCCTGCTCGGGGTCGGCCTTGCCGGTCAGCGCGAGCTGGACGGCGGTGTAGATCTTCGTGGCGGCCTTGGGCCACTCCGGTCCGAGCTCGCCGGTGCGGGCGCGGGCGGTCTGCACCGTGGTGACGAAGGACGCGACGTCGGCGTGGTCGGCGGCCCACTGCTTGCCGACCTCGACGTTGGTCGGCACGTTGCCGGTGACCCCCGCGATGACGGACTGCATCTTGTCGCTGTTCAGGCACCCGACGAACTTGCCGGCGAGCTGCATCTTCTCCTTGTCGCCCGTCTGCGGGACGGTGAAGGCCTCGCCACCGAGCGGTGCGACGGTCTCGGAGCCGGTACGGGTCGGGATCGGGACGCTGTCGAACTCCAGGTCCTTCGCCTCCTTGAGGGCGGGCAGCTGCCACGGACCGTTGATCATCATCGCGGCCTTGCCGGCGATGAACTGGTTGTTGACGTCGGCCTGCGCCCAGTTGATCGAGCTCTTCGACATCGAGCCGTCGTCCTGCAGGTCCTGCACGAGCTGCAGCGCCTGCGCTGCCTCGGGCGTCGCGATGTCCTTCTCGTCACCGCCGTTCGACCAGAAGAAGGGCAGGAACTGCCAGGTGCCCTCGTAGGTGTTGATGTTGCTCATCGCGAAGCCGTACGTCGACCCGCTGGTGAGCTTCTTCGCCGCTTCCTTCAGCTCGTCCCACGTCTTGGGCGGCTGGACGCCGGCGTCGGCGAGCAGCTTCTTGTTGTAGTACAGCGCGATCGAGTTGGTGACCGGCTGCAGGCCGTAGAGCTTGCCCTCGTAGGTGTTCGCGCCCTTGACGCCGGGGACGTCGTCGTCCGCGTCGAGGCCGTAGTCAGCGAGGTCGGACAGTGCGCCCGAGGCGGCGATCTGCTGCACGTCGGGGTTGTCGAGCATGAGGACGTCGGGGAGGGTGCGCGACGACGCCTGCTGCAGGACCTTCGAGATGAGGCCGGCACCGGCGACGTGGTTGATCTTCACCTCGGCGCCGACGTCCTTCGCGCACTGCTGGTAGATCGGGTCGTAGTTCTCGGCGTAGTAGTCCTCGATCGTGAGGGTCTTCCCGCCGCCGCCGGACGACGACGCGTTGCCGGAGCCGGAGCACCCGGTCAGGACGAGGGGGACCGTCGCGACGATCGCGGCGGCGCCGACGAGGGCGCGGCCCCGGCGGGACGTGGAGCGGAAACCAGGCTTCATTGCACTGCTCTTCTCTTCGCGGATGCGGGGAAGGACACGGTGCGTCGACTCCACTGACGTCGTCGTCGCGGTGGTCCTGGGGCGAGAAGTTAGCAGGAAAGCGCTTTACCTGTAAAGCGCTTTTCTCGTTCCGGTGCGGGTCTATGCTCGTGACCACCGCAGCACGTGCGGTGCAGGTCGGCAGCGTCGTCGTCCTGCTCTCGGGTGTGCCGCGGGCCCGGGGCGATACCGATCGATCAGGAGGGTCCGATGGCCACGATGCAGCAGGTCGCCGACCGTGCCGGTGTCTCCATCGCGACGGTGTCGTTCGTGGTGAACGGCACGAAGTACGTCACGCCGGCGACCACGGCGAAGGTCACCGCGGCGATGCGCGAGCTGAAGTTCCGCGGCAACGTCGTGGCGCGGGCGCTCGCGAGTCGGCGGACCAGGATCGTCGCGCTGCTGTTCCCGACGACGGGCAATCGGTTCAGCCCGACCACGTCGGAGTTCTTCATGAACGCGGCCGAGCGGGCCTCCGAGCGGGGGTACCACCTGGTGCTCTGGCCGGTCGACCCGGCAGGCGACGACCTCGACGACCTGGTCTCCGGCGGCCTCGTCGACGGCGTCGTGCTCATGGAGGTGCGGATGGACGACCCGCGCGTGGTCAAGCTGTCGGAGCTCGGCGTCCCGTTCACCCTGATCGGCCGGACGCGCGACGCTGCGGAGCTGCCCTACGTGGACATCGACTTCGAGACCACGATCGAGGACGGCCTCGACCACCTGCAGGGCCTCGGGCACCGGCGGTTCGGACTCGTGCTCGAGAACCTCGAGGGCACGCCGATGGCCGGGTACGCGCCGCACCTGCGGGTGGAGGACACCTTCCGCCGCTCGGTGGTCGACCGCGGCTGCGCGGGCACCGTCGTGTACGCCGGACCCGGCAGCGAGGGCGGCCGTGACGCCGCTCGGCGCCTGCTCGAGGCGGACCCCGACGTCACCGCGGTGCTCGTCATGAAGGACGACTCGTCCGCCGGCCTGCTGGTCGGGCTGTACGCCGCGGGTCGACGCGTGCCGGACGACGTCTCGGTGCTGAGCATCGCGTCGTCCGCCGCCGCGGGGGACCAGCACCACCCGCGGCTGTCGACGATGATCGCGCCCGGTCGTGAGCTCGGCGTCCGTGCCGCGGACGCGCTGATCGACCGCCTCGACGGCACGTCGACCGAGCTCCCGCACTTCCTGCTGCCCTGCGTGCTCCGCCCCGCCGAGTCGGTGGCCGCCGCGCCCACGCGCTGACCCGCGCTGACCCCCGGCCGCCGGCCGCCGGCGAGTCTCGCGCCCAGCGACACCCCTCGGGGTGCAGGCCGCGAGGACGGTCGCGCAGCGCGGGTCTCGCGCCATCCACCGGACGGGAGGACCGTGGCGGGCCCGCACCGAGCCTCCCGTCCGACGCGTACTCAGGTTCCCTGTGGGGTCGCTCAGGCGCGCTTGGTTCTGTGGGGCCACGTGATCGCCGGGTGCGTACGCACCCTTCGTCGAGGAGGACGGATGGCAATCGACCGCAGGCTCTTCCTGCTCGGGGGCACGGGGGTGCTGCTGCTCGCCGGCTGCTCCACCCGGCCGGAGCGCACCACCGTCGAGGAGTGGCCCACCGACCCGCCCGAGGGCGACGTCACGATCAGCTGGTGGGCGGGGCAGGTGGCCTCGAAGGACGGCGGTGACCTGCGCCGCCGTCTCATCGCCGAGTTCCAGAAGGAGCACCCGAACATCCGCGTGCGGATCGTCAGCGCCCCGAGCGACACGGACACGAACCGCACCAGCCTGACGACGCAGATCGCCGCGGGCAGCCCGACGCCGGACGTGTACCTCGGCGACGTCGCGTGGCCCGGGCAGTTCGCGAAGAACAAGCTCGCGACCCCGGTGAACCGGCTGGTCGGCGAGGACTTCTTCGAGCAGTTCCCGGAGGGCCTCCGCCTGGCCGCGAGCGTCGACGGGACCTACTACATGTTCCCGCTCTACATCGACGAGTCGTTCTTCCTGTACCGGCAGGACCTGCTCGACAAGCACGGGCTCCAGGTCCCGCGCTCGTGGGAGGAGGTCAAGGACACCGCGGCGAAGCTCGTGGACACGGGTGACGTCGACTACGGGCTCGCGTTCCAGGGCGACGTGTACGAGGGCCTGACCTGCAACGTGACCGAGTTCGTGGCCGACGCCGGCGGGTCGCTGCTCAACGACGACCTCACGAAGCCCGCGACGACGAGCTCGGAGACGAAGCGTGCGTTCGAGTTCATGCGCTCCCTCATCACCGACGGCGCCGCTCCCCGCGCGACCCTGACCTACCAGGAGCAGGACACGAACGACGCCTTCGCGGGTGGTCGTGCCGCGTTCCTGCGCAACTGGTCGTACGCCTGGGGCATCGCGAACGGCCCGGACTCGGCCGTCGCCGGCAAGGTCGGGCTCGCCGCCCGCCCCACGTTCGACGGGATGGACGAGCACCACTCGACGATCGGCGGGTGGGGGAACTACATCAACCCGCACACCCAGCAGCCCGCCGCGGCGCTGACCTTCGCGGCGTGGATGTCGAGTGAGTCGGCGCAGCAGTTCCTGACCCGCGAGGGCGGGGTCCTGCCGGCCCGCAGCGCGAGCCTGGTCAGCGACGACGCCAAGCGGCAGAACCGGCCGACCTACGACACCGCGGCAGGCATCACGCTCGTGCCCCGACCGACCTCGACGGCCTACTACCCGAAGGTCTCGCAGGGCGTCTACCAGAACGGCAACAGCATCCTCGGCGGCCAGGCATCGGTCGACGGCGGCACCCGCGCGATGGCGTCGGCGATCGCGCTCGCCCTGACCGGGGACGCGCTGTGAGCGCCGGCACCGCCGCCCGCCCGGCGACGCGCGCGCCGGGCCGGGGGAAGCCCGACGGGTACCGCCCGACGAGCGCCCGGTCGCGGATGGAGCGCGTGCGGGCCCGCGGCGCGTGGGGCTTCGCGGCCCCGGCGCTCCTGGTCGTCGCGGCGGTCACGATCTTCCCGGTCGTGTACTCGATCGTCCTGAGCTTCGCGGACGTCGAGATCGGCTACGACGGCTTCTCGATCCAGGGCTTCGGCCTCGGCAACTACGCGGCACTGCTGCAGAGCGCCGACTGGTACCGGGCGCTCGGCTTCACGGTGCTGTACACGGTCGTCACGGTGTTCGTCGAGCTCGTGCTCGGCATGCTCGTCGCCCTGGTGCTCAAACGGCTCGGCGTCACCCGCGGGTGGATGCTCGCGCTGCTCCTCGTGCCGTGGTCGCTCGTGACGATCGTGAACGCACAGCTGTGGAAGTACATCTACGACTCGACGTACGGCGTCGCGACGTGGTTCTTCGGCCTGTTCGGTGACGCCCCGGTGATCCTCGGCGAACCGGTCCCGGCGATCACCGGGCTGATGGTCGCTGACATCTGGAAGACGACACCGTTCGTCGCGATCATCCTGCTCGCCGGGCTCGTGCAGATCTCCGAGGACCACTACGAGGCGGCCGAGCTCGACGGCGCGAGCACGTGGCAGACGTTCTGGCGCGTGGTGCTCCCGCAGCTCACGCCGACCCTGACGATCGCGGTGCTCTTCCGCATCCTGCAGGCGTTCGGCGTCTTCGACCTGCCGTTCGTGCTGACCAACGGCGGCCCGGGCACCGCCACCCAGTCGCTCGCGATCATGGGCTACAAGGTGCTCTTCCAGGACATCAACATCGGACCGGGCGCCGCGATCGCGACCAGCACCGCGGTCATCGTGGCCGTCGGGTGCCTGCTCTTCCTGCGGGCGTTCCGGAACCAGGCGAAGGGAGGGGATGCCTGATGCCCCGTCAACGTGTCCGCAAGGGCTGGCGGAAGTGGGTCAACACCGTCAACGTCAGCGGTGTCGTCATCGCCGTGCTCACCGCGCTGCCGCTGTACTGGCTCGTCTCCACGTCGCTCAAGCCGTCGTCGGAGATCGCGCAGTCACCGCCGACCGCGTTCCCGCGGGCGCTGACGTTCGACAACTTCGTCGTGGCGTTCCGGGACAACGCGCTCGGGCAGTACATGGTGAACAGCGTCGTGGTCGCGGTGTCCACCACGGTGATCGTGCTCGCGCTGTCGTTCCTCGCCGGCTACGCGCTGGCGGGTCGGTGGATCAGGGGCCGGACGGCGATCATGACGTCGCTGCTCATGCTGTCGGTGTTCCCGGCGATCGCGGTCCTGACGCCGCTGTACCTGCTCGAGCGCAACCTCGGGCTGCTCAACTCGTACCCGGGCCTGATCGTGCCGTACGTCGCGTTCAACCTGCCGTTCGCCATCTGGATCATGCGCAACTACCTGCAGGGGATCCCGTCGACGATCGAGGAGGCCTCCGAGATCGACGGCGCCGGGGCCTGGCGCACCGTCCTGTCGGTGATCCTGCCGATGGCGAAGCCCGGGTTGTTCACGGTCGGCGTCTTCACCTTCACGGCCTCGTGGAGCGAGTTCCTCATGGCGCTGACGTTCAACAGCGAGAACTCGTTCCGGACCATCCCGGTCGGCATCGCCCTGTTCGGCACGCAGTTCACCGTGCCGTTCGCGCAGATCTTCGCGGCGAGCGTGGCGGCGACGATCCCGATCGTCATCCTCGTGCTGGTCTTCCGCCGGTCGATCGTCTCCGGCCTCACGAGCGGCGCGGTGAAGGGGTGACGGGGCGACCTCCGCGGCGTCGGTGACCACCGACCGGTCACCGGCCCCGTGACGGACGGGAGGCCCGTGGCGATCCCGCCACGGGCCTCCCGTCCGTCTGTGGTCCGGTGCGCGCACGGCGCGGGCCGGACCGGTGTCGTGCCGTCAGCGACGTCGGTCGCGGGCGGTGTCGGTGAAGAAGTCGGCGTACAGGCCGTTGACGTCCTGCAGCTCGCCGTACTTCCAACGCTTGCGCATCCGGCGGAACGTCTCGATGCGCACCGGGTCGATGCCCGGCTCGGACTGGTACGAACCCATGGTCCCTCCCGCTTCCCTGATCCACCCCCGTGCGGGGGTACCCAGGGGTGACGGTACGTGGCACGCTGTCCCACGTCCGCCGATGTAGGTAGGGAAGTTACCTAACTGCGCTTGTTGGACAAATGTTCGAGGAGGGTCCTCAGCCGCCCGTAGCCTGCCGTCAGGGGGTCGGAGCGCCGTACTCGAGCGCCTCGATCACACGGTCGATCACGCGGACGTACCGCTTGGTCTCTCGCTCGGAGAAGGAGGACAGGAGTTCGTGCAGGTGCTCGTTCGTGCTGTCCATCGCGGCGGCGTAGGCGCGCTGGGTCTCCGGGGTCAGTTCGATGTACCGGCTGCGGCCGTCCTCCGGGTTCGGGACGCGGCACAGGTGGCCCGCGCGCTCGAGCCGGTCGACCGTCCCGGTCACCGCCGGGCTGGTGAGTCCGAGGTGTGCCACGAGGTCCTTCACCCGGACCCTGCGGTCGGCGGCAGCGGCCCGCGCGACGAACTGCAGGACCGTCAGGTCGGAGCCGGACACGGAGAGCCGTTCTCGCAGTCGACCGCGCAGCGCGCCCATGGCGGCCTCGAGCCGCGTGATGGCGGCGGTCAGGTCGATCTCACTCACGTGGTCGCCCCTTCCGTGCGCGCCGGTCGAGCGCGACACTACGCCGCACCCACCCCAGAACAGTATCCGGATAACGAGGAAGCATGCGCCATGTGGACAGGTGGTCGCGGACAGGATCGCCGTGGCTGATCCCCTGATCGAGGCGTTCGGCGCCGAGGAGACGATCGCCCCCGTGCGGTTCGAGGTCTCCGGGACGCGGCCGGACGCCGCCGTCCGCGACCTGGGCGGCATCTACGCGGGGGAGCGGTGGAGCGCTGTCCCGTCGCAGGGGCGGTTCGACTACCGCTACACGGCGATCGGCGACAGCGAGGTCACGATCCGTCGCTCGCAGATGCACGGCGAGATCCGGGGGTGGATGCCCGCCGGGTCCGCCGACTACGTCGTCACCTGGATCACCACGGGCACGGGCGAGCTCGAGATGCGCGGGGAGCGCTGGCCGATGCTGCACGAGACCCCGGTGATGTTCCCCGCCGACGAGCCGTTCAGCTTCGTCACCGCGGACTACGACCAGCGGCTCGTGCACTTCGACCGCGAGTTCGTCCGGCGCGTGGCGGCGACGCGGGCGGAGGTCACGGACCGGCCGCTGCGGTTCGACGAGCGGCGGGGCGCCGGCGAGTCCATCGGGCACCGGTGGCAGGGCGCCCTGACGGCGCTGTCCCGCGCGCTCCGCGTCGGCGGCCCCGACTCCGACGTCTGGCAGGACGCCAAGGTGACCGCCGCCGAGGTCTTCCTCGACGTGTTCCCGCCGCAGGGCGACAGCCTGCCCGACGTGCTCGAACAGCCGCGGAACGCCAGGCTCCGTGCCGCCGTGGAGTACATCCACGCGCACGCCGCCGAGTCGGTGACGATCGTCGACCTGTCCGAGGCCGCCGGGCTCAGTGTCCGGTCGGTCCAGGAGTCCTTCCGCCGGGTGTTCGACGTCTCCCCACTGACCTACCTGCGCCAGGTGCGGCTCGACCGCGTGCACGAGGAGCTGCTCGAGGCGGGGCCGCAGGCCGGTGCCGTGGGGGACATCGCGCGGCGGTGGGGGTTCGCGCACCTCGGGCGGTTCTCGGCGTCGTACGCGGAGCGGTTCGGCGAGTACCCGAAGCAGACGCTGCGGCGCTGACGCGCGGCGCGGTGCGGCCCGGCGGGCGGGGCGCGGCGGCGGGGCGCGGCGCGCCGGGGCGGCGTCCGGTGTCGAACCAGGTTCCCGACGTCGAACCAGGCGGCTCGGCTGGTTCGACGTCGGGAACGTGGTTCGACCACGCGGCGGGCGCGCCGGCGCCGCGGGCGCCCCGGGCGTCAGGCGCGCGCCGGCGCCGTGCTGCTGCGCACGCGCAGCGTCGAGCGCAGCCGGACGTGGTCGCTCGTGGGCTCGCCGCGCAGCATCGCGAGGAGCATCGTGACCGCGCTCGCGCCGAGGTCGGCGAGCGGCTGGGCCACGGTGGTGAGCGGCGGGGTGGTCGTCGACGCCTGCGGGACGTCGTCGAACCCGACCACCGACAGGTCCTCGGGGACGCGGAGGCCCAGCGCCTCGGCGGCGTGCAGCACGCCGATGGCCGACGAGTCGTTCGCCGCGAAGACCGCCGTCGGCCGGTCCGGCAGCGTCAGGAGGTCGTGCGCCACGGCCGCCGAGCGCTCCTCCTGGTAGTCACCGGCCCGCACGAGGCGCTCGTCGACCGCGATGCCCGCGGCGGCGAGGGCGTCCCGGTACCCGGTCTCGCGGAGCTGCGACGACGCCAGGTCCCCCCGGCCCTGCACGTGGGCGATGCGCGTGTGCCCGAGACCGAGCAGGTGCTCCACGGCGTCCCGGGCGCCGGCGACGTTGTCCGTGTCGACGGTGGCGTGGCCCTCCGGCCCGGTGTGCGGGTCGATCGCCACGACCGGGATCGACGCGGCGGACATCGCCTCGGACGGGGTCACGACGATCGCACCGTCGATGAGGGTGCCGGACAGCCGGGAGAGCGACCGCCGCTCCCACCCCGGTCGGCTCGACCCGGTGAGCAGGCCCGCGTAGGCGAGCAGCTCGTACCCGGTGCCCGTCGTCGCGGCGGAGATGCCGCGCAGCAGCTCGGTCGAGAACGGCTCGAACTCGGTGACCAGGATGCCGATCACGTTGGTCCGGGAGCTCCGCAGACTCCTGGCGACCAGGGACGTCTCGTAGCCCAGGCGCTCGACGACCTCCTGCACGCGCAGCATGGTCGCCGGTGCGACACCGTCGCGGTTGTTGACCACCTTCGACACGGTCGGGATCGAGACGCCCGCGGCGCGTGCAACGTCCGCGATCGTGACCCGCCCCGGTCCGGGCACGGGGTCGACGGCGGTCTGCATGTGCTCACCGTACCGCCGGAGCCGCATTCCGCCAGCCTGTACACCCCGGATAGAAAACGTTATCGATAACGATTGACAACCCTGCGGGGCACCTGGCACGCTCTCCGCAGCGGCATCGACTGCCGCGCACGTCAACGACGACACCGAGGAGTTCCACGATGACGAGGAAGATCCGTGCCGCGGCGGCCATCGCGCTGATCGGGGCGACCGCCCTGACCGCGGCGGGCTGCTCAGCCGGCGGCAACGCCGACCCTTCGAGCGACGGCGGGAAGGTCACGATGACCTTCTGGCACAACTCGACCACCGGACCCGGCAAGGCGTTCTGGGACCAGACGGTCAAGGACTTCGAGGCGAAGAACCCGAACGTCACCATCAAGGTGCAGGCGATCCAGAACGAGGACCTGGACGGCAAGCTCCAGACCGCGCTCAACTCGGGTTCCGCGCCGGACGTGTTCCTGCAGCGCGGTGGCGGCAAGATGGCCGCGATGGTCAACGCCGGCCAACTGCTGGACATCTCCGACTCGATCGGCTCGACCGCGAAGTCCGAGATCAGCGAGGGGTCGTTCAAGGGCTACCAGCAGGACGGCAAGACGTGGGCCATGCCGGTCGACGTCAACCCCGAGGGCATCTGGTACAGCCAGGACCTGTTCGAGCAGGCCGGCATCGAGGGCACGCCCACCACGATGGAGGAGCTCAACGCCGACATCCAGAAGCTCAAGGACGCCGGCATCCAGCCGGTCGCCGTGGGCGCGAAGGACGCCTGGCCGGCCGCGCACTGGTACTACAACTTCGCGCTCCGCGCCTGCCCCGAGAGCGTGCTCAACAAGACCGCGCAGGACCTGAAGTTCGACAACTCGTGCTGGAAGCAGGCCGGCGAGGACACCAAGGCCTTCTTCGACACGAAGCCCTTCAACGACGGCTACCTGACCACCGCCGCGCAGCAGGGCGCCGGCAGCTCGGCCGGTCTCGTCGCGAACCACAAGGCGGCCATGGAACTCATGGGCGCGTGGGACCCGGGCGTGATCTCCTCGCTGACCCCGGACGGCAAGCCGCTGTCCGACCTCGGCTTCTTCCCCTTCCCGGAGGTCTCCGGCGGCAAGGGCGCACCGGGCTCGATGATGGGCGCCGTCGACGGGTACTCCTGCTCGGCGAAGGCCCCGAAGAAGGCGTGCACCGACTTCCTCAACTACATGACTGAGAAGCCCGTCCAGGAGGCCTACTACAAGGCCTTCAACGCCATCCCCGCGAACAAGTCGGCCCAGTCGGTCGTCACGGAGCCCTACCTGAAGAGCGTCCTCGAGGCGTACAACAAGGCGCCGTTCGTCTCGAACTACCTCGACACGGTCTACGGCCAGAACGTCGGCAACGCCCTCAACACGAGCGTCGTCAACCTGCTCGCCGGCAAGGGGTCGGTGTCGGACATCGTCTCGACCGTCAACCAGGCAGCAGCGAAGGGCTGACGAACCCATGACCACCTCCGTCACCAGTCGCTCCACGGACCAGTCCGGGGCAGCGCGGTCCGGGGCGTCGCGTCGCACGGGCGGGGCCGACGGTTCGCCGTCGGCCCCGGCCCGTCGGGCCCGCAAGGGCAACGACGTCCGCACCCGGGTCGAGATCGCCGTCCTCGCCGGCCCCGCCACGATCATGTTCGTCGGGTTCGTCATCCTGCCCGTCGTGCTGGCCGCGTACTACGGCTTCTACAAGTGGCAGGGGTACGGCACCCCGACCGACTTCGTCGGTCTGCAGAACTACACGATCATCTTCACCGACCCGGACTTCCGGGGCGTGCTCTGGCACAACCTGTTCATCGTCGTCGGGTCGCTCGTCGTGCAGGGGCCGATCGCGATCGTCCTCGCGCTGCTGCTCAACCAGCGCATCCGCGGACGCGGCCTGATCCGCGTCCTCATCTTCGTGCCGTACGTGATCTCCGAGGTCATCGTCGGCACGGGCTGGAGCCTCATGCTCCAGTCGAGCGGCGCCGTGAACGACCTGCTGCAGGCGGTCGGGCTCGGGGCGCTGCGCAACGACTGGCTGTCGAACCCCGACATCGCGATCTGGACGCTCCTCGCGATCATCTCGTGGAAGTACATCGGCTTCGCGGTGATCCTGTTCCTCGCCGGTCTGCAGAGCATCCCGGAGGAGCTGTTCGAGGCCGCGCAGCTCGACGGTGCGAGCTACTGGCAGATCCAGCGGCGCATCACGCTGCCGCTGCTGGGCCCGACCATCCGGATCTGGGCGTTCCTGTCCATCATCGGGTCGCTCCAGCTGTTCGACCTCGTCTACATCATCTGGGGTCAGTACATCGCCGCGACCGCCGGCACCTCGACGATGGCGACGTACATGGTCGCCAACGGTCGACTCTCCGGCAACTACGGGTACGGCAACGCCGTCGCCGTGGTCATCTTCCTCATCTCGCTGGTCGTCGCCCTCGTCTACCAGCGGTTCGTCCTGCGCCGCGACACCGCCGGCGCACTCACCGAGAAGGGCGACCGATGACCGCCACCGCCTCCATCGTCGCGCCGAACCGGCGCCGGTCCCGTGACCGCGGGCCGGTCCGCAAGGAACGCAACCTCGGCACGTACTTCATCGCGCTGGTCTTCATCGCGGTCTGCGTCGCGCCGGTCGCGTACATCATCCTGGGCGGCTTCCGCACGAACTCGCAGATCACCGCGAGCCCGGCGGGCCTGCCGAACCCGTGGCAGATCGGCAACTACGTCTCGGTCCTGACGAGCGGTGTCTTCTGGCAGCAGCTCGGCAACTCCGTGATCGCGGGCGTGACCACCACCGTCGGTGTCGTCGTGCTCGGACTCATGGTGAGCTTCGTGCTCGCCCGCTACCGGTTCCGCGGCCAGGGCGCGCTCTACTCCCTGTTCGCCGCCGGTCTGATGTTCCCGATCACGGTGGCCATCACGCCGCTGTACCTGCTCGTCAAGGACCTCGGACTCACGAACAGCCTGGCCGGTGTGATCCTGCCGCAGATCGCGTTCGCCCTGCCGACGACCGTCATCATCCTCGTGCCGTTCCTCCGGGCCATCCCCGACGAGCTCGAGGAGGCCGCGGCGATCGACGGCGCGAGCCGGCTCGGCTTCTTCTTCCGCATGGTCGTGCCGCTGTCGCTGCCCGGTGTCGTCACCGTCGGCATCCTCGCGTTCATCGGCAGCTGGAACAGCTACATCCTCCCGCTCTTCATCCTCAACGACGCGTCGGCCTACACCCTGCCGCTCGGCGTGCAGGCGTTCTCGTCGCAGTACTCCGTGGACACCGCGCGGGTGCTCGCGTTCACCTCGCTGTCGATGATCCCCGCCCTCGTGTTCTTCGCGATCTTCCAGAAGCGCATCGTGGGCGGCCTGACCGGGGCGGTGAAGGGGTGACCACGCTCGACCACGCCGTCACCACCGACGGCCAGGAGGCGCGTGGCGCGTCCGCAGCACCGGTCCCGTCCGCCGCTCGTGACGGACGCCAGGCGGGTGGCGGCGCCGCCACGGGCCTCCCGTCCGACCCGGGGCACGTCACCGAGGGGACCGCACCGGACCGCGTCACCGCGCTGCTGGCTGCGATGACCCTCGAGGAGAAGACCGCGCAGCTGGTCGGCTACTGGCTCGACCAGAACGGCGTCGTCGCCCCGATGCAGGGCGAGATGGTCGCGGCCCAGCAGGGGACGACGCTCGCCGACGTCACGCGGCACGGCCTCGGCCAGTACACCCGCGTCTACGGCACGCGACCCGTCGAGCCCGACGAGCGTGCCGCCTGGCTGTGGACGGAGCAGCGCCGGCTGAAGCGCGAGACGCGGCTCGGCATCCCGGCGCTCGTGCACGAGGAGTGCCTCACCGGCCTCGCGGCGTGGAAGGCGGCGACGTTCCCGACGCCGCTGGCGTGGGGTGCGTCGTTCGACCCCGAGCTCGTCGAGCAGGTCGGTGCGGTCATCGGACGCTCGATGCGGGAGCTCGGCGTGCACCAGGGCCTCGCGCCCGTGCTCGACGTCGTCCGTGACCCCCGCTGGGGCCGGGTCGACGAGTGCATCGGCGAGGACCCGTACCTGGTGGGCACGGTCGGCACCGCCTACGTGCGCGGCGTGCAGAGCGCCGGCGTCGACGCGACGCTCAAGCACTTCCTCGGCTACTCGGCCTCGCGGGCCGGACGCAACCACGCGCCGGTGCACGCCGGGCCGCGCGAGGTCGCCGACGTCTTCCTGCCGCCGTTCGAGATGGCGCTCGTCGACGGCGGTGCCCGGAGCGTCATGAACTCGTACGCCGAGATCGACGGCGTGCCCGTCGCGGCGGACCCGGCGCTGCTGACCGACCTGCTGCGCGACCGCCTCGGGTTCGACGGCACCGTCGTGGCGGACTACTTCTCCGTCGCGTTCCTCGAGGTGATGCACGGCGTCGCCCGCGACCGAGGTGAGGCGGCGGCGACCGCGCTCGCGGCCGGCGTCGACGTCGAGCTGCCGACCGGCGACGCGTACCTGTCGCCGCTCGTCGAGCGGGTCCGCAGCGGGCTGGTCGACGAGGCCCTCGTGGACCGCGCCGTGCTCCGGGTGCTCCGACAGAAGGAGCGGCTCGGCCTGCTCGACCCGGACGTCTTCGAGGACGAGCCACCGACGGGCATCGACCTCGACTCGCCGGAGCACCGGGCGCTCGCGAAGCGGCTGGCGGCCGAGTCCCTGGTGCTGCTGTCGAACGACGGCGTGCTGCCGCTCGGCGGCGGCGCTGCTGCTGGCGGCTCTGCTGCTCGCGACGGTGCCGCTGCTGGCGCCGTCGGCGAGGGCAGCGCCGCTGCCGTCGTCCCCCGGACCCCGGGCGCCGTCCTGCAGGGCCCGGTCGCGGTGATCGGCCCGAACGCCCACCGCGCCGAGGCCCTGCAGGGCTGCTACTCGTTCGCGAACCACGTGCTCGCCACCCACCCGGGCCTGGACCTCGGCTTCGCCATCCCGACCGTGCTCGAGGCGCTGCAGGAGTCGCTCGGCCCCGACGCCGTCCGGTACGCCCGCGGCGCCGAGGTCGAGGGCGACGACCGCTCGGGCTTCGCCGAGGCCGTCGATGCCGCGCAGGGGTCGGCCGTCGCGGTCGTCGTGGTCGGCGACCAGGCCGGTCTGTTCGGCCGTGGCACCGTCGGCGAGGGCAACGACTCCGAGTCCCTCGACCTGCCGGGCGTACAGCGCGAGCTCGTCGAGGCCGTCGTCGCCACCGGCACCCCGACCGTCGTGGTGCTGCTCACCGGTCGTCCGTACGCGATCGGCTGGGCGCTCGACGGCGACGGCCCGAAGCCCGCGGCCGTCGTGCAGGCGTTCTTCCCGGGTGAGGAGGGCGGTACCGCGATCGCGGACCTGCTCACCGGTGCCGCCGCACCATCTGGTCGCCTGCCGGTCTCGCTGCCGCGGGCCGCCGGGGCGCAGCCGTACTCGTACCTGCACCCGCGCCTCGGTGGTCCGTCCGACGTCACGGCGACGGACTCCACCCCGGTCCGACCGTTCGGCTTCGGCCTGACGTGGACGTCCTTCGCGTACGAGGGGCTGTCCGTGGACGGGACCGCGACCACCGACGGGGCGCTGACGGCGTCGGTCACCGTCCGGAACACGGGCGACCGTGACGGCGTCGAGGTCGTCCAGCTCTACGGGCACGACCCGCACGCGTCCGTCACCCGACCGGTCGCGCAGCTGCTCGGGTACGCGCGGGTCGCCGTGACGGCGGGGGAGTCCGTCACGGTCCGGTTCGACGTGCCGCTGGCGCGGTTCGCCTTCACCGACCGCGCGATGCGGAAGGTGGTCGAGCCGGGTGACGTCGAGGTGTGGGTCGCGTCGGACGCGGGGGCGTCCCGGCCGGGAGGCCCGCTCGAGACCGGCGGGATCGTCGCGTCCGGCGACGGGCCGGTCCGGCACGAGTTCCCCCGGTCCGCGACGGACCGCGCGGTCGTGCGGGTGACCGGTGCGGTGCACGAGGTCACACTGACCGACCGGCGGGTCGTCACCTGGACGACGAGCTGAGCGGTCCGGCCGCCCGGCGGGTCGTCGCCTGGACGACGGGCTGAGCGGTCCGGCCGACCGACGGGTCGTCGCCGGGACGACGGGCTGAGCGGCGGGCGCCGCCGCGGAGTGACCGGATCAGGGTCCTCCGCGGCGGCGCCCGTGAGCCCGCCGACGTCGGGCCGGTACGGTGGAACGAGTCTTCCACGGGGACCGCGTCCCACGGTGTGCCACCACGCACCGCGGCCCCGGTGGACCAGGAGGAGGACGACACCCGTGAGCACCGACGACCAGGCACGCGTGCGCAGCGCGCTCGTGGCGGCGCTCGACGTCGTCGACGCGGCGCCGTCGGAGCGGTTCGAGCGCATCGTCCGGGTCGCGCGCGAGGTCTTCGACGTGCCGCTGTCCTACGTCAACGTGCTCGACGACGACCTGCTGCACACCCTCACCCCGAACGTGCCCGACGAGATCGTCTCCGGGCCGGTCGGGTGGTCCTTCTGCCAGCTGACGGTGCAGCAGGCGGAGCCGACGATCGTGCCGGACACCACGGCCGACCCCCGGACCGTCGACCTGCCGGGTGTCACGCGGCGCGGCATCCGGTTCTACGCGGGTGTGCCGCTGACCATCGCCGGCGGGGAGCCCGTCGGGACCCTCTGCCTGATGGACACCCGACCGCGGGCGTTCTCCCCGCAGGACACCGCCGCGCTCATCGACCTCGGGCACTGGGCTGAGCGTGCCCTCGGGCAGGGGCTGCACCACGACCGTCTGCTCGAGGTCGCCACCGCACTCGCGCCGAGCACCGTCGCACCCGCGGGGTACCGCATCGCGGCGGTCACGGTGCCCTACGGGGACCTCAGCGGTGACCTGCACGACTGGTCCGTGGTCGACGGCGACCTCGTGCTGACCCTCGCCGACGTGATGGGCAAGGAGCAGCCGGCGGCGCTGCTCGCGGCGGGCATCCGCGCCGCCCTCCGCCAGCACCGGACCGTCGCGCCCGTGGCCGCGGTCGCCGCCGTCGAACCCGCCCTCGCCGAGGACCTCGGCCGAGCGAGCGCCTTCGCCACCCTGTTCCACGCCAGGCTCGACCCGGACAGCGGGGTCGTCGACGTGCTGGACGCCGGCCACGGTCTGGCGGTGCACGTCCCGGCGGACGGGGCGCCGAGGGTGCTCCGGTCGCGCGGTCTGCCGCTCGGGCTGCACCCCGAGGGGACCCCGCGGCACGCGTCGAGCACGGTCCTGGCACCCGGCGACGCCCTCGTCGTCGTGAGCGACGGCGCCCTGGACCTGGGCGACGGCACGATCGACACGCTCCTCGACCTCGCGCGCACCCTGCGCGCTGCGCCCGGTGTCGACGCCTTCCTCGAGACGGTTCGGCTGCGCGCGGCCGAACGGGCCGAGGACGACGTCACGGTCGTCGTCCTCGGCCGCGCCTGACCGCGCGAGGAGCCGTCCGGGTCAGGCGGCCATCGGGCCGTACCGGCGGTGCCCCTTCACGTCGTAGCGGTCGAGCATCATGACCTTGTCCCACGCGGCGACGAAGTCCCGCACGAAGCGCTCCTGGCCGTCGCTGCCGGCGTAGACGTCGACGATCGAGCGGAGCTGTGCGTTCGAGCCGAACACCAGGTCGTTCCGCGACGCCGTCCAGCGCTCCTCACCGGTGGCCTGCACGGTCCCGGTGAAGGTCGTCTCGGTGTCGTCGGTCTTCTTCCACACCAGGTCGGTGTCCGTCAGGTTGACGAAGAAGTCCGTCGTCAGCGCGCCGACCCGGTCGGTCAGGACACCCGTCGACGAGCCGTCCCAGTTCGCACCGAGCACCCGCAGCCCGCCGGTGAGCACCGTCCACTCCGGGGCGGTCAGTGTCATGAGGTTCGCCCGGTCCAGGAACACGGCCTCCGGAGCGACACCGGGGGCGAAGTCCGCGAAGCGCTCGGACACGTGGTTCCGGAACCCGTCGGCGATCGGCCGGAGCCACTCGAACATCTCGATGTCGGTCTGCTCCTGCGAGGCGTCGACGCGGCCCGGTGTGAACGGCACCGAGACATCGACGCCGGCGGCGCGCGCGGCGTCCTCGACCCCGACGCAGCCCGCCAGGACCACGAGGTCGGCGAGGGAGACGTGCTTGCCGCCCTGCTCGAACGTCGCCTTGACGCCGCGCAGCGTCTCGACGACGGGGACGGTGCGCTGGTTGATCGGCCAGTCCTTCTGCGGGGCGAGCGCGATCCGCCCGCCGTTCGCGCCGCCGCGCTTGTCGCTGTCGCGGTAGGTCGAGGCAGCCGAGTACGCGGTGACGACCAGGTCGGACACCGCGGTGCCGGTCGCGCGGATCGCCTGCCGGAGCGCGTCGACGTCCGCGTCGGTCAGCGGCGCGCCGACCGCGTCGGGCAGCGGGTCCTGCCAGAGCAGGTCGTCCGAGATCGTCGTCTCCGGGCCGAGGTAGCGGTGCTTCGGCCCCATGTCGCGGTGCGTCAGCTTGTACCAGGCCTTCGAGAACGCCGTCGTGAACAGGTCGAAGTCGGCGAGGAAGCGCTCGCACACCTCGCGGTAGGCCGGGTCGACCTTCAGCGCGATGTCCGAGGTCATCATCATGAGCGCGTGCGTCTCGCCGGGCACGTGGGCGTCCGGGGTGCGCGGGGCGTCGGGGTCCTTCGGCGTCCACTGCAGGGCGCCCGCGGGGCTCTTCGTCTGCTCCCACTCGTGGCCGAACAGGTTCTCGAGGTAGCTGTTGTCCCAGCGGGTCGGGTCCTGGGTCCAGCTGCCCTCGATGCCGTTCGTCATGGTGTCCTTGCCGTTGCCGGCACCCTGCGGGTTGTGCCAGCCGAGGCCCATCGCCTCGATCGGGGCGATCTCCGGCGGCGGGCCGATCTCGGCGGCCGGTACTTGGCCGTGGCTCTTGCCGAACGCGTGGCCGCCGGCGATCAGGGCGACGGTCTCCTCGTCGTTCATCGCCATCCGGCTGAAGGTGATGCGGATGTCCCGCGCCGAGCCCATCGGGTCGCCGTTCGCGTACGGGCCCTCGGGGTTGACGTAGATGAGGGCCTGGTGGGACGCGGCGAGGGGGCTCTGCAGGTCGTAGTCGGCGTCGCCGTTCTCGCCGGTCCACCGCTCGTCGCGCTGCACCATGTCGTCCTGGCTCTCGACGTGGTGCGGGTCCCAGACCTCCGGACCCCACCAGGTGCCCTCGTCCGGCTCCCAAGCGTCGAGGCGACCGCCGCCGAAGCCGTACGTCGGCAGGCCCATCAGCTCGAGCGCGCAGTTGCCGGTGAGGACCATGAGGTCGGCCCACGAGAGCGCGTTGCCGTACTTGTGCTTGATCGGCTGGAGCAGGCGGCGCGACTTGTCGGTGTTGCCGTTGTCCCACCAGCTGCTGATCGGGGCGAAGCGCTGCATCGCGGTGCCCGCGCCGCCGCGGCCGTCCGCGATCCGGTAGGTGCCGGCGGCGTGCCAGGCCATGCGGATCATCTGCGGGCCGTAGTTGCCGTAGTCGGCGGGCCACCAGTCGACCGAGGTCGTGAGCAGCTGCTTGATGTCGCGCTTGAGCTCCTCGAGGTCGATCGTGGCGAAGGCCGCCGCGTAGTCGAAGTCCGCGCCGAGCGGGTCGGCGTCGATCCCGTTGCGGTGCAGCAGCTCGACGCGGAGCCGCTGCGGGTACCAGCCCTCCAGCGACGACGGCGCCTGGCCGAACGTGCCGCCGAGGTGGTCGCCCCCGGCCGGCAACGAGCCGGCCATGTGGAAGCTGCAGGTGTCCGTGCCGTCGGCGTCACGGGCGTGGCTGCCGTGGAAGGAGGACCCCTGCGGGGTCGCGGTGTCGTGGTGGCCGTCGTGCTGCTGGCCGGTGTCGTCCGTGCCGGTCGTGCTGTCGTCGCTCAACGCTGCTCCTGTTCGATGACTGTCCGCGGAACGCGGGGGTCGCCCGTCACGCTCCGCCTCGCCGCTGTGAGGACGGCGGGAACGGTGCGCAACACGGCGGAGGGTCCTGTCAGCCCTTCCAGACCGAGACGGCGCCGGCGTGGCCGATGACGACGACCTCGACGAGCGAACCGATGCCGGCGGCGACGAGCAGCACCGGGCCGACGATGCCGACCGCACGCGCCACTCCGTCGTTCGTCACCCGCGGGGCGGCGAAGCGGTGCCAGCCCCACCACAGCGTCAGCAGCACGAAGACGGCGATCGACCACGGCAGCAGCCCGTCGGCGAGCTCGGTGTGCCGCTCGAGCAGCGCGGTCTCCTTCTCGCGGTGCTCGAGCCACTCACCGGACGACGTCGCGAGCGGCACCGAGACGAGCGCCACCAGGGCGATGACCGGTGCGCCGACCGCGAGCCACCGTCGGGCCGCCGGCCACGCCGCGGTCACGATCGCGGTGAGGGCCGCCACCGGGACGCTGACCGTGGTCAGGTGCACGAGGAGCGGGTGCAGGGGGATGCCGTCGAACTGCCAGTCCATCGTGGCCTCTCGGGTCGCGCGCCGGTGGTTCCGGCGACCTGCGATCAGCCAACCTGCCCGGATCGCGCCGCGCTCGTCCGGCAGGCCGCTCGGCGCACTCCGCGATCACTCGAAACCTCACACGGACGGAGCGGGACGCGGCTCCGACCACGGACGGAGCCGGACGCGACGCCGTCAGGGGCGGTGGTCGTACCGACCCGGCGGCGGGTCGAGCGGCAGCTGCCGCGGTGCCTGCCCGCCGTTCCGCGCTGCACCCACGGCGGTGACGGAGCGCGTCACGATGCGCACGGCCGTCGCGAACCAGCCCCGCTTCCGCGGGTGCTCGAACGCGTCGTCGCCCCACGGTCGGTCGCGGTCCTGTTCCCCCATGACACCCCTCCTGGTCTCGGTGGTCGTGAGGCTACACGGCCGGTGACCGCACCGGGAGGTCCGGGATCCGACACCGTCCCGGGAACCCCGGGGGAGCGTGGGTACCGTGGCCCTCCTCACACCGTGAAGGAGCACGCCATGTCCGACGCACACGACCCGCGCGACACCACCAACGACCCCGAAGGCACCGAGAAGCCCGACGGCCTCGGCGAGGACGGCACCATCCCCGCGCACCCCGAGGGCGTCGCCGCCGGCTTCGCCGGGGACGACTCGCACTTCAACCCCGAAGAGGACGACGAGACGGCGGAGTAGCCGACCCGAGCACGGACGGACGGGAGGCCCGTGGCGACGCCGCCACGGGCCTCCCGTCCGTCCCGGATCGCCGCGTCGTCGTCGGGACCGCACCGTGGGTCGGTACCGTGTCCGGCATGGCCCGCTTCACGCCCCCCGCTGCCGACGCGATGCGCGCGACCCTGCTCGCCGCCGCCCGCGACGAGTTCGCCGCCCACGGGTTGGCCGGGGCGCGGGTCGAGCGCCTCGCGGCCGGGGTCGGCAGCACCAAGGCGCAGGTCTTCCACTACTTCGGCGGCAAGGACGGGCTCTTCGACGCGCTGCTGACGAGCGAGCTGACGGCGGTGCACGACGCTGCGCCGCTCGACACCGCCGACCTGGCCGCGTGGGCCGGGCGCCTGCACGACGTCCTCGTCGAGCGTCCGTGGGTGGAACGTCTCGCGACCTGGCACCGACTCGAGCGGCCGGACGTGCCGGTCGAGGCGCTCGCCGAGCAGTACGCCGACGCGGTCGCCGAGATCGAACGGGCCCAGCGCGCCGGGGTGCTCCCGCGACGCTTCCGTCCCGCGGTGCTGTACGGACTCGTCGTCCAGCTCGCCCGGGTCTGGCCGACGCTCCCGCCGGAGGCCGCCGCCTCGGTCGCCGCGGTGGTGCCGCAGCGTCGCCGTCAGGTCGTGGTGGACGCCGTCGGAGCGCTGCTCGGGGACTGACCCGTCGGCGGCGTCACGCGTCGCTGCAGGGTGCTCGAGGGGCGCTCGCCGAAGACGCCGGCGTAGGTGCCCGCGAACCGGCCGAGGTGGGCGAAACCCCACGCTCTCGCGACCTCGGCGACCGTGGTGGACGTCGGGTCCGCGGCCTCGAGCGCGGTGCGGATGCGGTGCAGGCGGACGTCGCGCAGGAACTGCATCGGGCTCGTCGCACCCGCCCGGTGGAAGGCCGCCTGCAGGCCCCTGGCACTGAGACCGGTCACGCGGCAGACGTCGGCGGTCGTCAGCGGGCGGTGGGCGTTCGCGGCGATCCACTCCTGGGCGGCCCGGACCGCTCCGTGCCCGGCCGCCGCGACGCCCGACGGCGGGGTCTGGTCGAAGGCCGCGAGGACGGCCTCGGCGATCCTCCGGTGCTGCGTGTCCCGGACGGACGGCAGGGCGGACGGGTCCCACAGCGTCGCCGCGGCACCGGCGATCGTGCGGCGCAGCGCGGGCAGGGCGGCCTGGTCGGCGGTCGTCCGGAGGTCGAGCGGGCCGGGGAGGTCACCGCGGAGCGCGCCCGAGACCGACTCGAGGAAGTCGGCGTCGAAGCGGACCACGTGCTGGACCGCCGGCGCGGCGTCGAACACGAAGGGGCGCCCCACCGGATACGTGACGGGGACGTTCGGGTGCATCGTGATCGGGTCGCGGCGGTCGGCGTCGAGCACCATGCCCGGTCCGGTGGCCCAGGCCAGGGTGTACTGCCGTCCGGGGTTGATCGTGCCCCACCGGTGCGCGGCGACCGCCGACGTCGCGATGGTGACCCGGTCGTCGCCGACCGCGCGGTAGCGGTAGGAGAACCCGTCGGACACCGGTTGCCCGACGTTGATGTCGTGACTGCTGTAGACGCCCTCGAACAGCTCGACCGCGTCGTCGACGACGGCGCCGTGCTGCGCGGTCGCAGTAGCGGTGGGTGTTCGGGGATCGGTACGCATGCGAGAGCCAGTCTGCGCCTCACCGCCGGGAATCCGTGGTGCAGTGCGCGTCGCGGCGTTCCGGCGGCCGTCGCGGATCAGCGCACGTGCGGCCAGTCCGTGGACAGGTAGGCCTCGACGGCACGGTTGCGGAACGAGTAGGGCTTGCCGCGGACGATGATGCCCCGCACCGTGTCCAACCGCTGCGAGAACGGGCCGACGTTCGCGGCCGACGGGAGGCCCATCCGTTCGGCGATGGTGGTCAGTGTCCGTTCCGAGGGATCGAGTGCGGCCATCGCCTCCACGAACTCCCGCTCCCGCGACGGCAACCGGTTGAGGATGCGCTCGACGTGAGCGGAGGCCTCGCCCTCTGCCCCCTGCCAGCCGCTCCGGACGTCGTCGTCCGTGATCACCGGGGAGGTGCTTGCGTTCCACGCCCGCTGGCCCGCGAGCTGGAAGAGGAACGGTTCACCGCAGCACAGCGCGATGAGGGCGCGGACCGCGTCCGGGGTCATGTGGACGACCTCGGTCGACCCGTCTGCGGCCGGTGTCGTCCACCCGTCGATCACGAACGGCTGGAGCGCCTGGGCGAGGTCGGGCTCGTCGATGGAGGTGAGGGTGACGGTGCGGAAGCGTCGCGCGAAGGTGGCGCCCTTCCGCGCCCCGGCCATGTCCTCGAAGTCGGGCAGCCCGGTCAGGTAGACCGCGATCGGGAGGAAACGTTCGATCACCACCCCACCGGGAGCGACGACGTCGACCTGGTGGGCGAGGGCGTCGCCGAGCGCGATGAGCAGCTGCGAGAGGGCCGCCTCGTCCGAGATGTTCTGCACCTCGTCGATGTGGACGAGGACGACCTTGTCCTGCTCGATCGCTGCCTGCCCGATCTCGACGAGCAGCTCGAAGAGACTGGTGAACGCCTCCGGGCCCTGACCCTGGCGGACGGTGACCGAGAACCCCGAGACGGCGAGCTGCTCGACCCGCGCGAAGAGGTCGAGCAGGCCTTGCCGCGCCGAGGACCGGAGTCCGGCGGAGTCCGCGAGACGGAGGAGCGCCGCAGCGACGATGCGGAGCGGATCGGCTCCCGCGGGCATCCGGAGCTGCGGTGTGACCCAGTCACCGGCATCGATGGCGTGACGGGCGATCCGACGAACGAGACTGGACTTGCCCGTCCCCGGCTCGCCGAGGATCGTCCGCCCGGTCTCGTAGAGGCCGACGTGCCGACGTGGACGGACGACGTCACGCCAGTCGGAGAGCTGCTCGACCCGTCCGGCCCACACATCGGGGACGATGTCGGAACCGGGCTGGAATGGGTTCGTGACCGGGGAGCGCATGCGTTAACTTTATCAAGACCATCTGTGGCTTGATAAAGTTAACAAGGTAAGCCCCTAGATCAGCCGCTCGGCCAGGAACGCCGCCTGCCGTTCCCAGTGCCGGTGGCCGCCGCCCTCGTGGCCGTTGTACGGGTAGACCTCGATGTGCTTGTCCGCCGAGGCGAGCGCGTTGTACGCCGCGAAGGTCGTGCGCGGGGGCACCACGTCGTCCATGAGCGCGACGGAGAACAGCGCGGGGGCCGTGATCCGCTCGGCCAGGTTCACGCCGTCGAAGTAGGCCGTGGTGTCCCACACGGTGTCGACCGCGTCCCGGTGCACGGCCAGGTACTGGGCGAGCTCGCGGTAGGGGCCGCCCACGGCGACGTCGGTGCCGTGCTCCCAGTCGGACAGGAACGCCACGTCGGGCATCACGGCGACGAGCGGTGCGGTGTGCGCCTCGACCAGGGCGGCAGCGGCGATCGCGATGCCCCCGCCCTGGCTGCCGCCGGTCAGCGCGATGCGGTCCCGGTCGACGCCGGGCAGCGCTCGGACCGCGTCGACGAGCCGGACGGCGTCCGTGTAGACGCGGCGGTAGTAGTGCTCGGCGGGCGAGGCGACGCCGCTCGCCATCCACCCGCCGCCGTTCGGGCCGGAGCCGTGCGGGTCCGGGGTGTCGCCGCCGGAACCCCAGCCGCTGCCCTGACCGCGGGTGTCCATCACGACGTGCACGTACCCGGCGAGGGCCCACGACACCCGCTCGCCCGGCAGGCCCCGGCCGCCGCCGTACCCGATGAACTCGACGACGGCGGGCAGGTCACCCGTCGCGCCGACCGGACGCGAGACCCAGGCACGGACCGGGTCGCCGGCGAAGCCCGGGAACGTCAGGTCCTGCACGTCGAGCGCGGTGACCGGCGTGGTGGCGGGGACGAGCACGGGCTCGGTCCCGGCGCCGGCCGCCCGAGCCTCGGCGATCGTGTCCGCCCAGAACGCGTCGAGGTCGTCGGGCTGCCGGACCGTCGGGCGGTACGCGCGGAGCTGGTCGAGGGGCAGGTCGGTGAGCGGCATGGGGTCCTTCCGGGATGGGAGACGTGGGCTGTTCCGCGCGTGGGATGTCGAACCGCTCGTAGGGTGCCGGTTCTTCCTGCACCCTACGAGCGGTTCGTCTTCCTACGAGCGGTTCGTCCTACTGGCGGGCGGCGGCGCGGTACTGCTCGAGCACCTCGGGGTGCGGGTCCGCGGGCACGACCGTCGCGGAGACCTCCCACGACGGCAGGCTCCCGGTCAGCACCCACGCGGCCTGTCGCGCGGCACCCGAGGCGACGTACTCGCCGGGCTCCGGGATCGACACGTCGCGGCCGAACACCTGCGCGGCGACGGCCCGGACGGCCTCGTTCCGCGCCGCGCCACCGATGAGCAGCAGCCGCGACACGTGCACGCCGGTGTCCTCGACCGCGGCGAGCCCGTCGGCCAGGGCGCAGAGCATGCCCTCGACGGCGGCGCGGGCCAGGTGTGCCCGGTCCGTCGTCGCGGGCGTCATGCCCACGAGCGAGGCGGTCGCGTCCGGCCGGTTCGGCGTGCGCTCGCCGACGAAGTACGGCACGAGCACGAGCCCGTCCGCCCCCGCCGGCGCCTGCAGCGCGAGCTCGCCGAGCTCGCCGTGGTCGACGGAGAGGAGCCCGCCGATCACCTCGAGCACGCGGGCCGCGTTGAGCGTGGTGACGATCGGGAGGCGCGACCCGGTCCCGTCGGCGAAGCCCGCCACGGTCCCGCTCGGGTCCGTCACCTCGGTGTCGGTGACGCCGAAGACCGTCCCGCTGGTACCGAGGGACACCGCGACGTCGCCCGGGCCGAGCCCGAGGCCGAGTGCCGCGCCGGCGTTGTCGCCGAGCCCCGGCCCGACGACGAGTCCGGCACGAGCGACGGCACCGCCGGGCAGCTCGACGTCGCCCTCGAGCGCGCCCATCGCCTCGTCCGGGGCCACGACCCGCGGCACCACGACCGCGTCCGAGGAGCCCGCGGAACCAGGTTCCGGACGCTGCACCGCGCTCTGCCGTGGTTCCTCGTCCGGAACCTGGTTCCCAGCGACCCGTGCGCGACGACCGAGCGCGGCCTCGAACAGCTCCGCGTCGTACTCCCGGCGCACCGGGTCCCAGTAGCCGGTACCGCTGGCGTCCGAGCCGTCCGTCGCCAGGGCGTCGAGGTCGGGGCCGAGCGGGCTCTCGTCCGCCGGGCCGTACCCGCGCAGTCGCCACGACAGCCAGTCGTGGGGGAGCGCGACGGCGGCGACGCGTGCCGCGTTCTCGGGCTCGGCGTCGCGGAGCCACCGCAGCTTGGTGCCGGTGAACGACGCCACCGGGACCAGACCCGTGCGGGCGACCCATGCCTCCCGGCCGAGCTCCTCGACCATCTGCGCGGCCGCGTCGGCGCTGCGGACGTCGTTCCACAGGAGCGCGTCGCGGACCACGCGACCGTCGGCGTCGAGCGCGACCATGCCGTGCTGCTGCCCGGCGACCGCGACGGCGGCGACGTCGTCGAGCCCGCCGGCGTCCGCGATCGCCGAGCCGAGCGCGTCCCACCAGTGGCGGGGGTCGACGGACGTGCCGTCCGGGTGGGCCGTTCGGCCCTCCCGGACGACCGCGCCGGTCGACGCGTCACGGATGGTGACCTTGCAGGACTGCGTCGACGAGTCGACGCCCGCGACGAGCTGGCGCTCGACGACGTCAGCCCCTTCGGCGGCAGGCCGCCTCAGCGCGCGGAATGCAGCCGCTGGCGCGTCTGCCTTCAATTCCGCGCGCCCATGAGGTGCTCGATCGCGAGCTGCTGCAGGCGCACGAAGCCGAAGCCCTTGCCGCCGAAGTACGCGTCGGCGTCGAAGTCCTCGTACGCCGAGCGGTCGGCGAGGAAGTCGTCGTACGACTCGCCGCTGTTCAGCGTCGGGGTGCTCAGCTCGTCGACCTTGGCGGCGGACAGGGCCTCCTGCACCTCGGGGTCGGCGCGGAACGCCTGCGCGCGCTCCTTGAGGAGCAGGTACATGCGCATGTTCGCCTGCGCCGAGTCCCAGACGCCGGTGATGTCCTCGGTGCGGCTCGGCTTGTAGTCGAAGTGACGGGGGCCGTCGTACGCCGGGCCACCCTGCGGGGCGCCGTGCTCGAGCAGGTCGACGAGCGAGAAGGCGTTCTGCAGGTCGCCGTGGCCGAACACCAGGTCCTGGTCGTACTTGATGCCGCGCTGGCCGTTGAGGTCGATGTGGAAGAGCTTGCCCTGGTAGAGCGCCTGGGCGATGCCGGCCGTGAAGTTCAGGCCCGCCATCTGCTCGTGGCCGACCTCGGGGTTGATGCCGAACAGCTCCGGACGCTCGAGCGTCTCGGTGAAGGCGATCGCGTGGCCGAGGGTCGGCAGGAGGATGTCGCCGCGGGGCTCGTTCGGCTTCGGCTCGATGGCGAAGCGGATGTCGTAGCCCTTGTCGGTGACGTACTGGGCGAGCAGGTTGACGGCCTCGCGGTAGCGCTCGAGCGCGGCCTGCACGTCCTTCGCGGAGTCGTACTCCGAGCCCTCGCGGCCACCCCACATGACGAATGTCTTCGCACCGAGCTCGGCGGCCAGGTCGAGGTTGCGGAGCACCTTGCGGAGCGCGAAGCGACGGACGGCGCGGTCGTTCGAGGTGAAGCCGCCGTCCTTGAAGACGGGCGCCGAGAACAGGTTCGTCGTGACCATCGGCACGATGATGCCGGTGGAGTCGAGCGCACCCTTGAGGCGGTCGATCTGCGCCTGGCGCTCGGCGTCGGTCGAGCCGAACGCGAACAGGTCGTCGTCGTGGAAGGTCAGGCCGTAGGCGCCGAGCTCGTCGAGCTTCTCGACCGCCTCGACCACGTCCAGCGCGGGACGGGTCGGGCCGCCGAACGGGTCGGAGCCGTTGTAGCCGATGGTCCAGAGACCGAAGGAGAACTTGTCGTCGCGGGTGGGCGTCGTTGCCATGGTGGATCACCGTTCGTCGTCGAAACAAAATGTTGCCGCGCCCAACATAAGCGGTAGGGTGGATCCTGGCAACACCGGATCGCAAAGGAGCGAGTGGATGGCACAGGACGGACACGGACCGGGACGACTGCGCGTCGCCATGGTCGGGCACGGCTTCATGGGAGCGGCGCACTCCCAGGCGTGGCGGACCGCCCCGCGGTTCTTCGACCTCGGCGTGGAGCCCGAGATGGCCGTGGTCGTCGGCCGTGACGCCGAGCGCACCGAGGCGGCGCGCCGACAGTACGGCTGGCAGGCCGCGTCGACCGACTGGCGGCAGGTGGTGGCGGACCCCGACATCGACGTCGTCGACATCGTGTCGCCCGGGTCCTCGCACGTCGAGGTCGCGATCGCCGCACTGGAGGCCGGCAAGCACGTCCTGTGCGAGAAGCCGCTCGCCAACACCGTGGACGAGGCCGAGGCGATGACCGCTGCGGCCACCGCCGCCGCCGAGCGCGGCGTCCGCGCGATGGTCGGCTTCAGCTACCGCCGCGTCCCCGCCGTCGCGTTCGCCCGGCAGCTGGTCGCGGACGGGAGGATCGGGACGGTCCGCCAGGTCCGCGCGCTCTACCTGCAGGACTGGTTGGCCGACGAGGACGGACCGATGACGTGGCGCCTGGACAAGGCGCTCGCCGGCTCGGGCTCGCTCGGCGACATCGGCGCGCACGCGATCGACCTCGTCGAGCACGTCACGGGCGCACAGCTCTCGACCGTGTCCGGCACGCTCGAGACCTTCGTGCACGAGCGCCCGCTCATGGCCGAGGGCGTCGGACTCTCCGGCACCGCGTCGAGCGAACGCGGGCAGGTCACCGTCGACGACGCTGCGTTCTTCCTCGGTCGGCTGACCGGCGGCGCTGCCGAGGGTGCGATCGGCACCTTCGAGGCCACGCGCTACGCGACCGGCCGGAAGAACGGTCTGACGCTCGAGGTCAGCGGGTCCGAGGGTGCGATCCAGTTCGACCTCGAGTCGATGAACGAGCTGCGCCTGTACGAGTCGTCGGCGCCCGCGGGGGAGCAGGGCTTCCGGCGCATCCTCGTCACCGAGCCGGAGCACCCGTGGATGGCTGCGTGGTGGCCGACCGGGCACCTCATCGGCTACGAGCACACCTTCAGCCACCAGGTCACCGACTTCGTACGGGCGATCGTCGCGGGCACCGACCCGCAGCCGTCGTTCGCAGACGGCCTCCACGTGCAGCGGGTCCTCGACGCGGTCGAGCGCAGTGCGGCCGACGGCAGCGCCTGGACGGTGATCTGATGGCCCCGGACAAGAAGGCCCTCGTCGTGCGTGGCGGGTGGGACGGACACATGCCCGTCGAGACCACCGACCTGTTCGTCCCGTTCCTGCGGGACCACGGCTTCGACGTCCACGTGTCGGACTCAACGGCGGTGTACGCCGACGAGGCAGCGATGGCCGACGTCGACCTGATCGTGCAGATCGTCACGATGTCGACCATCGCGGACGACGAGTTCGCCGGACTGCAGCGGGCGGTGCTCGGCGGCGCCGGGCTCGCCGGGTGGCACGGCGGGATCGCGGACGCCTTCCGGAACACCGCCGACTACCTGCACATGATCGGCGGGCAGTTCGCGCACCACGCGGGCAAGCACCCGTCGGAGCGCACCGGCGAGCAGTCCGACAACTACATCCCGTACACGGTGCACATCACCGACGCGGGGCACGAGCACCCGATCACGCAGGGCGTCGAGGACTTCGACCTCGTGACCGAGCAGTACTGGGTGCTCTCCGACGAGTACAACGACGTGCTGGCGACGACCACGCAGGAGGCCCGGGACTTCGACGCCTGGAACCGCCCGGTCACCGCGCCCGCGATCTGGACCCGGCAGTGGGGGCAGGGGCGCGTCTTCGTCTCGGCGCCCGGGCACCGGCTCGAGGTCGTCGAGTCGCAGCCGCTCCGCACGATCATCGAGAGGGGACTCCTGTGGGCAGCCCGGTGAACGACCGACCGTTGCGGGTGGGGGTCGTCGGCGTCGGCGTCATCAGCCAGCAGTACTTCGAGCACTTCCCGGCGCTGCCCGGGCTCGAGCTCACCGCCGTCGCGGACATCGACGTCGACCGGGCGCGTGCCGTGGGCGAGACCCAGGGCGTGCGGGGGACGAGCGTCGACGAGCTCATCGCGGCGGACGACGTCGACGTCGTGCTCAACCTGACGATCCCGGCCGCGCACGCCGAGATCGCCACGCGGGCGCTCGAGGCCGGCAAGCACGTCTACGGCGAGAAGCCGCTGGCGATGTCGACGGCCGAGGCGCAGCCCGTGCTCGACCTCGCCCGCCGCGCGGGCCTGCGGATCGGCAGCGCGCCGGACACCGTGCTCGGGACCGGGATCCAGACCGCCCGCCAGGCGCTCGACAGCGGCGCGATCGGCACCCCGGTCGGGGCCGCGGTGTCGTGGTCGGCACCCGGGCACGAACTCTGGCACCCGGCTCCCGCGTTCTACTACCAGCCGGGCGGCGGCCCGCTGCTCGACATGGGGCCGTACTACCTGACGAGCCTCGTGTCGTTCTTCGGTCCGGTCGTCCGGGTCAGCGGTTCCTCGACCCGGTCGGACCGTGCGCGCACCATCGCGACGGGGCCGGCGGCGGGCACCCCGCTCCGGGTGGACATCGACACGCACGTGGTCGCCGTCCTCGAGCACGCGGACGGCGTCGTCTCCACGGTCACGGTGTCGTTCGAGGTCTGGGCGACCCGTGCGCCGCTGTTCGAGGTGTACGGCACCGCGGGCACGCTCGGCGTCCCCGACCCGAACCGGTTCTCCGACACGGTGTCCGTCGCCGACGCCGCCACCCGCGAGTGGCGGGACCTGCCGACGGGCGCCGGGTACGCCGACGCCGGGCGCGGGTACGGCCTCGCCGACATGGCGCACGCGATCGCGACCGACCGTCCGCACCGCGCGTCCGGGGAGCTCGCGTTCCACGTGCTCGAGGTGATGGAGGCGGTGTCGACCGCGGCCCGTGAGCACACGGTGGTCGAGGTCCGGTCGCGGGTCGAGCGGCCCGACACCGTCCCGGCGGGTGCCACACCCGGGTCCTGGTGAGCCAGACTCGGCAGCAGCGCGAGTCGGCAGCAGCACGACCCGGCAGCAACCGGGCCCGGCAGCAGCACGACGCGGGACGAGACACGACAGGCGAGGAAGGACGACGACGATGACGACGACGGACGGAACCGGCGAGACCGAGGTGAGCAGCGCCTCCAGGCCGGACGGCGGTGCCCGGTCGACCAGGCCGGTGACCCTGTTCACCGGGCAGTGGGCGGACCTGCCCTTCGAGGAGGTTGCACGCCTGGCGGGCGAGTGGGGCTACGACGGCCTGGAGATCGCCTGCTGGGGCGACCACCTGGACGTGCGCCGCGCCGCCACGGACCCGGAGTACGTGGCGGACCGGAAGGCCGTCCTCGAACGGAACGGGCTGCAGGTCTGGACGATCGCGAACCACCTGACCGGCCAGGCCGTGTGCGACGACCCGATCGACCAGCGGCACGAGGACATCCTCGCGCCGCACGTGTGGGGTGACGGCGATCCCGAGGGCGTCCGGCAGCGGGCGGCCGAGGAGCTGCAGTGGACCGCGCGGGCGGCCAGGGCACTCGGCGTCGACACCGTGACGGGCTTCTCCGGGTCGTCGATCTGGAAGACCGTCGCCGGGTTCCCGCCGGTCCCGGCGAGCATGATCGACGCCGGGTACCAGGACTTCCACGACCGCTGGTCGCCGATCCTCGACGTGTTCGAGGAGGTCGGCGTCCGCTTCGCGCTCGAGGTGCACCCGTCCGAGATCGCCTACGACTACTGGACGGCTCGTCGAGCACTCGACGTGTTCGCGGACCGGCCGTCGTTCGGCTTCAACTTCGACCCGTCGCACTTCGTCTGGCAGGACCTCGACCCCGCCGCGTTCCTGCTCGACTTCGCCGACCGGGTGTACCACGTGCACTGCAAGGAGTCGGTGAAGCAGCTCGACGGGCGGAACGGCCGACTCGGGTCGCACCTGCCGTGGGGCGATCCCCGCCGCGGGTGGGACTTCGTGTCCGCCGGGCACGGGGACGTGCCGTGGGAGCGCGTGTTCCGCGTGCTGAACCACATCGGGTACGACGGCCCGACGAGCGTCGAGTGGGAGGACGCCGGCATGGACCGGCTCGTCGGCGGCCCCGAGGCGCTGGCGTTCGTCCGCCGGCTCGGCACGATCGCGCCGCCCGACGCCGCCTTCGACGCCGCGTTCTCCCGCTCGCGCTGAGCGGCCCCGCGCGTGCGCGAGACTCGGACCCAGCGACGTTCCTCGGCCTGATCAGCGCGAGGAACGTCGCTGGCCCCGAGACTCGGGCCCGACCACCCACCACCACCCCCCCCCACCGACAGGAGGACCCATGGCCCGACCGGCCACGACCACGCCCGGCAACGTCGCGCGCGTCCTCCGCATCGTGCACGAGGACGGACCCGTCACCCGCGCCGAACTCACCAGGAGCACCGGGCTCAACCGCTCGACGGTGCTCGCCCTCGTCGGGGAGCTCGTCGAACGGGGGCTCGTGCACGAGGAGTTCCCCGCCGCCGGAGCCGCGGCTGCCGACCGTCCCGCCGGGGTCGGTCGGCCGAGCGCCGTCGTCCGGGCCTCCGGCGACGTCGTGGCCGCCGCGGTCACGGTCGAGATCGACACCGTCGCGGTGGTGCTCGTCGCCCTCGACGGCACGGTGCGCGACCGGCTCGTCGAGCCGCAGCCGAGCGTCCCGACCGCGGTCGTGGCGATCGACGCCGTCGCCCGGCTGCTCGGCGTCCTGACCGCGCGGGCAGCTCCGGAGCTGCGGCTCGTCGGGGTCGGCGTCGCCGTCCCGGGCATCGTCCGGGTCGAGGACGGGGTCGTCCGTGACGCCCCGCACCTCGGGTGGCGGGACGAGCCCTTCGCCGGCCCCCTCGCCGAGCACCTCGGGCTGCCGGTCCGCGCCGCGAACGACGCGAACCTCGGCGCGTGGGCGGAGCGGCTCTACGGCAGCGCGCGCGGCGTCGACGACCTCGTGTACCTGAACGGCGGCGCGAGCGGCATCGGCGGCGGGATCGTCAGCGCCGGCCGACCGTTCAGCGGGGCCGACGGCTACGCGGGCGAGCTCGGACACACCTTCGTCGCGGCGAACGGCGTCCGCTGCCACTGCGGTGCCGTCGGGTGCCTGGAGACCGAGGCGTCCCGCGATGCCCTGACCGCCGTGACCGGCACCGCGCCCGACGACCTCGACGCCCTCGCCGCGGCGCTCGCCGAGGGGCACGACGCGGTCGAGCGGGTCGTCGACCGGCAGGTGACCGCGCTCGCGACGGCGATCCGGAACGCCATCCACACCGTCGACCCCGAGGTGGTCGTGCTCGGCGGGTTCCTCGGGGTGCTGCTCGGGCACGTCGGGGGCCGCGTCGAGGACGACGTGCGAGCGCAGACGATGGCGGCGATGACCGACCGACTGCGCATCGTGCCCGCCGAACTCGGGCGGGACGTCCTGGTGCGGGGTGCCGCCGAGCTCGGGTTCGCCGACCTGCTCCGCGACGGCGCGGTCCCCACCGCGATCCCGACCACCGCGACCGGCGCGACCGCGATCGGCGCGACCGCGATCGGCGCGACCGCAGCCGGCACGACCGACACGGCGACGCCCGCGACCGACACCGACCACTCCACGACCGACCGCGACGACGCGGTCGAGGAAGCGAGAACCGCATGAGCACCACCTCCGACACCCAGCGCGCGAGCGTCCTGCTCGGCACCGAGGACCTGACGATCGAGGACCGCCCGGTCCCCGAGGTCGATCCGGGTGACGTCCTCGTCCGCGTCGCCGCCGTCGGCGTGTGCGGCTCCGACGTGCACTACTACCGCCACGGCCGCATCGGCGACTTCGTCGTCGAGGAGCCCCTCGTCCTCGGCCACGAGCTCTCAGGGACGATCGCCGCCGTCGGCGAGGGCGTCGACCCCGGCCGGGTCGGGGAGCGCGTCGCCGTCGAGCCCCAGCGCCCCTGCCACCGCTGCGCGCAGTGCCTGGCCGGCCGCTACAACCTCTGCCCGCACATGCGCTTCTACGCGACGCCCCCGGTCGACGGCGCGTTCGCCGAGTACGTCACGATCGAGGCCGAGTTCGCGCACACCCTGCCCGACACGGTGTCCTTCGAGGCCGGCGCGCTGCTCGAACCGCTGTCCGTCGGCATCGCCGCCGCGCGGAAGGCCGGCATCGTCCCCGGCTCCAGCGTCCTCATCGCCGGCGCCGGTCCGATCGGCGTCATCTGCGCGCAGGTCGCCCGCGCGTTCGGTGCCACCCGTGTCGTCGTCAGCGACCTCGTCCCCGAGCGCCGGGAACGGGCGCTGTCCTTCGGTGCGACCGAGGCCGTCGACCCCGTCGCGGTGGACGTCACGTCGGACATCGTCCCCGTCGACGCGTTCATCGACGCCAGCGGTGCGCCCCGCGCCGTGTCCGACGGCATCAAGGCGGTCGGACCGGCGGGTGCCGCCGTGCTCGTCGGGCTCGGCAACTCCGAGATGGTGCTGCCGGTCGAGCACATCCAGAACCTCGAGGTGACGGTCACCGGCATCTTCCGCTACACGAACACGTGGCCGGTCGCGATCGGTCTGGTCGCGTCCGGCCAGGTCGACCTCGACGCGCTCGTCACCGGGCGCTTCGGCCTCGACGACGTCCGCGAGGCGCTCGAGAGCGACACCGACCCGGCCTCGCTCAAGTCGGTGGTCTACCCGAACGGGGTCCCCGCGGGCGAGTGATGCCGTCGGCCGACGTGCGCGACGCGGGTCGCGCCGTCGGGCGACCGGTCGACGGACGGGAGGCGCGGTGCCGGCGGGTGCCGAGCCTCCCGTCCGTCACGTGGTCCCCACCGGCGTCGCGTCGGGACCGCGCGCAGGCCGCGGCGATCCCAGCCGGACCGGGGCAGCGAGCACGGGACGGGACGGCGCCACCGCCCGGTCACCGGGACGCGCTACGGTTCGGCCATGACCGCGACACCGGCGGCGGCAGTGCCGCAGCGCACCGACCGGCGGGCACTCGTGTCCTGGGCGCTCTGGGACTGGGGGTCCTCGGCGTTCACCGCGGTCGTCACCACGTTCGTCTTCAGCACGTACCTGGCGAGCCGTGCGTTCGTCGACCCACGGCTCGTCGCGGCCGAGGACTCGTCGTCGGCCGCGGCGCAGGCGGTCGAGCGGGAGCTCGCGCACAACGCGGCGACCGTCTCGACGGCGTTGACGTTCGCCGGGATCGTCGTCGCGCTCGTCGCGCCCGCGGTGGGCCGGCTCGCGGACTCCTCCGGCCACCGCCGTCGGTCGGTGCTCATCGGCACGATCGGCGTCGCCCTGTCGATCGGGGCGATGGTGTTCGTCGCGCCGCAGCAGCCGTACCTGGTGCTCGGCGCGGCGCTCCTCGGCATCGGGACCGTCGCGTACGAGGTCGCCACCGTCGGCTACAACGCGATGCTCGGCCAGGTGGCGTCCGGGCCGCAGACCGGGCGGGTGTCGGCGGTCGGGTGGGCGGCCGGGTACTTCGGCGGGATCGTGCTGCTCGTCGTCCTGCTCCTGCTCTGCATCCAGGACTTCGGTTCCCCGGGGGTCGCCGGACTCCTGCAGCTGCCGTCGACCGTCGCGGACGGGTCGTGGGACGTCCGGGTCGCGATCGGCATCGCCGCGGTGTGGCTCGCGGTCAGCTCGGTCCCGCTCTTCCTGACCGTGCCCGAGGCAGCGCCGGACCGTTCCCGCACCGGCGGGCTGCTCGGCGCCTACCGCGACCTCGGCCGGCACGTCGCCCGGCTCTGGCGCGAGCGTCGGAACGTCCTGGTCTTCCTGCTCGCGAGCGCCGTGTTCCGCGACGGCGTCGGCGCGGTGTTCACCTTCGGCGGCATCGTCGCCGCGCAGGTCTTCGGGTTCAGCCCGTCGCAGGTGATCCTCTTCGCAATCGCGGCGAACGTCGTGGCCGGCGTCGCGACCTTCGCGTCCGGGCGACTCGACGACCGGTTCGGCTCGCGGGCGGTCATCACCGTGTCGCTCGTCGGGCTCGCGCTCACCGGCATCGGGGTGTTCCTCATCGGGAACGCCACGGCCGGGTTCTGGGTGCTCGGCCTCACGCTCGCGATCTTCGTCGGGCCCGTGCAGTCGTCGTCCAGGGCGTACCTGGCGCGGCTCGCCACCCCGGGGCGCGAGGGCGAGCTCTTCGGCCTGTACGCGACGACGGGGCGGGCAGCGTCGTTCCTGGCGCCGGCGCTGTTCGGCATCGCGGTGACGATCGGCGGGTCGACGCGGTTCGGGATCATCGGTGTGGTCGTGGTGCTCGTCGCGGGGCTCGTGCTCATGGCGTTCGTGCAGCGGGAGCCCGCACGCGCGTAGTGCTCCGGTCGGAGCGGCCGGGGAGCTCCGGGTCCGCGCGCCCGGAGTGCGCGGAGCGCCCGGTCGGCCCGCATGCGCCAGGATGGGTGCATGACCGACCAGCGGATCGCCGTCGTCGTCCTCGCCGCCGGGCAGGGCACGCGCATGAAGTCGTCCACGCCGAAGGTGCTGCACCGCCTCGCCGGCCTGCCCCTGCTGGCGCACGTGCTGGGCACGGCGTCCTCGATCGAGCCGGAGCACGTCGCCGTCGTCGTGCGGCACGAGCGCGATCGTGTCGCGGCCGAGGTCGCCGAGCGCGCCCCCGACGCGATCGTGGTCGACCAGGACGAGGTCCCCGGCACCGGGCGTGCCGTCGAGGTCGCCGTGCAGGCGCTGCCGGCGGACTTCGACGGCACCGTGGTCGTGCTCTCCGGTGACGTCCCGCTGCTCGATGCGGTCTCGGTCCGGGCGCTCGTGGACGCGCACGCCGGCAAGGCGGTCACGCTCGTGAGCGCGATCGCCGACGACCCGACCGGCCTCGGCCGCATCGTCCGCGACGCATCCGGCGCGTTCGTCGAGATCGTCGAGCACAAGGACGCCACCGACGAGCAGCGCACGATCACCGAGTACAACGCCGGCATCTACGCCTTCGACGTGACCCACCTCCGCGCGGTGCTGCCCTCGCTCACCACCGCCAACGCGCAGGCGGAGAAGTACGTGACCGACGTCCCGGCGCTCGTCATGGAACGCGGGGGAGCGGTGGACGTCGTCACGCTGACCGACCCCTGGCTCGTCGCCGGCATCAACGACCGCGCCCAGCTCGCCGACGCCGCGCGGGAGCTCAACGCCCGCATCGTCCGTCGGCACCAGGTCGCCGGCGTCACCGTGCAGGACCCGGCGACCACCTGGATCGACGTGGACGTCACGATCGAGCCCGACGCGGAGATCCTGCCCGGCACGCAGCTCGTCGGGGCGACGGCCATCGCCGCGGGCGCGGTGGTCGGACCGGACACCACGCTCCGGGACACCGAGGTCGGTGCCGGCGCGGTCGTGAACCGGGTGGACGCCACCCTGGCGGTCGTCGGGGACGGTGCCACGGTCGGACCCTTCGCCTACCTGCGACCGGGCACGGTCCTGGGCGAGCGGGGCAAGATCGGCACCTTCGTCGAGACGAAGAACGCGGTGATCGGCCGCGGCAGCAAGGTCCCGCACCTGTCGTACATCGGCGACGCCGAGGTCGGCGAGGACTCGAACATCGGGGCCAACACGATCACGGCGAACTACGACGGCGTGCACAAGCACCGCACCGAGGTCGGGTCGCACGTCCGCACCGGCTCGCACAACGTCTTCGTCGCCCCGGTTAGGATTGGTGACGGGGCGTACACCGGCGCGGGTACGACCGTCCGCAAGGACGTACCGGCCGGGTCGCTGGCGATCAGCTACGCCCCGCAGCGCAACACCGACGGATGGGTCGAGGAACACCGACCCGGTTCGCCGGCGGCCGAGGCGGCTCGGCGCGCGCACGGCGAACAGATCTGACGGCGGTCGGGTCGATCGAGACGACCCCGAGCGGGTCAGGGAGTGAGCACCGCACTTGTCCGGAATCAAGACCACGGGCCAGAAACGACTCGTCCTCGTGTCCGGCCGGGCACACCCGGAGCTCTCGGCGCAGATCGCCGAGGAGCTCGGGGTCGATCTCGTCCCCACCGACGCCAGGACCTTCGCGAACGGTGAGCTCTACGCCCGCTTCGACGAGTCGGTCCGCGGCTGCGACGCGTTCGTCATCCAGTCGCACACCGCGCCGATCAACGAGTGGCTCATGGAGCAGCTCATCATGGTCGACGCCCTCAAGCGCGCGTCGGCGAAGCGCATCACCGTCGTCGCGCCCTTCTACCCCTACGCCCGCCAGGACAAGAAGGGCCGCGGCCGCGAGCCGATCTCGGCCCGGCTCGTCGCCGACCTGTTCAAGGCCGCCGGCGCTCACCGCATCATGAGCGTCGACCTGCACGCCGCACAGATCCAGGGCTTCTTCGACGGCCCGGTCGACCACCTGTTCGCGATGCCCGTCCTGCTCGAGCGCTTCCAGCAGATCCTCGACCCGGCGACCCTGACCGTCGTGTCGCCCGACATGGGCCGCGTGCGGGTCGCCGACATCTGGTCCGAGAAGCTCGGCGCTCCGCTGGCGATCATCCACAAGCGCCGTGACCCGCTCGTGCCGAACCAGGTGTCCGTGCACGAGATCGTCGGCGACGTCTCCGGTCGCGTCTGCCTGCTCGTCGACGACCTCATCGACACCGGCCGCACCATCGCCAAGGCGGCCGAGGCCCTCAAGGCGAACGGCGCGACCGGCGTCGTCGTCGCGGCCACCCACGCCGTGTTCTCCGACCCGGCGACCGAGCTGCTGCAGAGCGAGTTCATCGACCGCGTCGTCGTCACCGACACCCTGCCGCTGCCCGAGGACAAGCGGTGGGACCGTCTCGAGGTCCTGCCGATCGCACCGCTCATCGCGCGCGCGATCCACGAGGTCTTCGACGACGGTTCCGTGACGTCGATGTTCGACGGTGCCGCGTAGCCGGACCGGCCACGTGCGCACCGTGACCCGTCCGGTGCGCTGAGCCGTGCCTGGCGTCCATCCGGCCCGAGCCGCACTGGCCGCTCGACTCCGGTCGGCGGGCAGCGTCTTCGCCGAGGACGAAGCGGACCTGCTGCTCGAGGCCGGTGACGGCGACCCCGTGAAGCTGCGCGGGCTCGTGCAGCGACGGCTCGGCGGCGAGCCGCTCGAGGTCGTGCTCGGCTGGGCAGCCTTCGACGGGCACCGTGTGCGGGTCGCACCGGGCGTGTTCGTGCCACGGACCCGGACCACGGTCGTCGTGGAGCAGGCCGCGCGGCGGCTGCACCGCTACGACCGGGTCGTCGACCTGTGCTGTGGGGTCGGCGCGATCTCGGTCGCGCTGCTCGGCCGCGTCGGCGCGCTTGACCTGGTCGCAGCGGACGTCGACCCGGATGCGGTGGACGTCGCCGCGGAGAACATCGGTGACCGGGGGATCGTCGTCCTGGGCGACCTGTTCGCGCCGTTGCCGGAGCGCCTCCGCGGAGCCGTCGACGTCGTCGCGGTGAACGCGCCGTACGTGCCGTCCGGGGCACTGTCGACCATGCCGGCCGAGGCGCGGGAGCACGAGCGGCTCGTCGCACTGGACGGCGGGCCCGACGGGCTCGACGTGCACCGACGGGTGGCGGCGGGAGCGGGGGAGTGGCTCCGGCCGGGCGGCGCGGTCGTCATCGAGGTGTCGTCCGACCAGGCGCCGGTGTCGGCGGCGGTGTTCGAGGGTGCCGGCTTCATCGTGACGATCGAGTCCGACGCACAGGTCGACGGCACGTGCATCGTCGCGGAGCTGCCCGTCTGACGCCCGCGCCGCGGTACCGTCTCGGCGTGCAGTACTCGTCCACACCACCGACCGCAGCGGAGTTCCGGGCCCTGTACGACGAGACCGGGTGGGGTGCGTGGGACCTCGAGCGGTTCGACCGGGCCCTGGCGGGCAGCTGGGTGGTGTGCAGCGCGCGGGACGAGGTGGGTCGTCTGGTCGGGATCGAGCGTCTCATCAGCGACGGCGCCCTGCACGCCTTCGTCACCGAGATGATCGTGTCGGAGGGCGTCCGCGGGAAGGGCGTCGGCGGCGAGGTCCTCGCCCGGCTCGTCGCCGAGGCGCGACGACGCGGTGTCGAGGACGTGCAGCTCTTCGCAGCGCGGGGCCGAGCCACCTTCTCCGAACAGCACGGCTTCGTCCGCCGGCACGAGGACGGACCGGGCATGGACCTCGACACGGCCCTCGCGACGTCCGCGACCGGCGGGTGGGGCGACGGTGACGCGAGCGGTGTCGGCGGTGGTGGCAGCGGCGACGGCGGCCGCAACGGCGATGGCCCGGTCAGCCGGCGCTGACCTGCACCGTGTGCCATCCGGTGGCGCCGTTCGGGGCCGGCTGCCGCTCCACGCTCGTCTGCACCTGGCCGTCGGCGCTGACCGCCCGGACCCGGATGGTGTGCGAGCCCGCCTCCGGCGTCCAGCGGAGCACCCACTGCCGCCAGGTGTCTGCCGAGACGGAGTCCGCGAGCTCTGCGTCCTGCCACTCGCCGTCGTCGAAGCGCACCTGCACCGCCTTCACCCCGGTGTGCGGCTGCCACGCGACGCCGGCGACGGCGACCTGCTGTCCGGCGGTCAGCGAGGTGCCGCCCCGAGGAGTGTCGATGCGTGACTCGAGCTTCACCGGTCCGCGTTCCGACCAGCCCCGTGGGGTCCAGTACCCCTGGGCGTCGGCGAAGCGAGTGACCTCGAGCTCGGTGACCCACTTCGTCGCGGAGACGTAGCCGAAGAGTCCGGGGACCACCATCCGCACCGGGAAACCGTGCTCGGCGGGGAGCGGCTCCCCGTTCATCCCGATCGCCAGCAGCGCGGCCGTGCCCTCGTCCTGCAGCACGTCGAGCGGTGTCCCCGCGGAGAACCCGTCGATGCTGCGCGAGAGCACCATGTCGGCGCCGTCCTGCACCCCCGCTCGGGCGAGCAGTTCCCGGATCGGGTAGCCCAGCCACAGCGCGTTGCCGATGAGGTCGCCGCCGACCTCGTTCGACACACAGCTGAGCGTGGCCATGTGCTCCTGCAGGGGAAGCGCGAGGAGCTCGTCCCAGGTCAGCTCGACCTCGCGGTCGACGGCGCCGTGGATGCGGAGCGTCCAGTCGGCCGGATCGATCGACGGGACCCGGAGCGCCGTGTCGATGCGGTAGAAGTCGGTGTTCGGGGTGACGTAGGGCGTGATCCCGTCGACGTCGAGCGACGCGCCGGAGGGGACGGCCGGAGCGGTCGTCGCGGCGCGGGGGAGCCGGACAGCGCGTCGTGCGGCCGCCGCAGCCTGCATCGCCGCCGTTCCGGCTCGCGACGCGCCGCCGAGGACGATCGCCGCCGCGGCGGCCGTCGCGCTCCACACCAGGAAGGCGCGTCGCTCGGTCGCCGCGGGGCGCGGTGAGGCCGACGGTACGGCGGCCGCGGCCTCCCACCGGCGGAGTCGACGCAGGAGCACGCGGAGCACGACGATCGCTGCGGCGACGCCGAGCACCGTCGGGGCGCCGTCCCAGGTGCCGCTGCCCGAGCGGGTGGTCACGGCGACGAGCGCGAGGACCGCACCGGCCGCGAGGACGAGCGCCCCGAACGGCGGCCGGGCGCGCTCGAGCACGCCCGCACCCGCGCTGACCGCTGCCGTGATGACGGCCATCAGCACGAAGAGGGCGATCTTGTCCCCGGTGCCGAACAGCCCGACCATCACGTCCTTCGCTGCCGGGGGAGCGAGGTCGATCACGGCGGAACCGACGGCCACGAGCGGACTGCCCGCCCCGCCGAGCAGCAGCGCACCGAACTCGGCGACCGCCAGGAACGCGGCGATCGCGATCACACCGCACACGGCCGCGAGCAGGGCCGGACGCCGGATCCGTGTCGGAGTCGGTGCCTGCTCGGCGGTCGGTGTCGCTGTCGTGCTCACCCGTGCAGCGTAGGTCGACCTGACCGCGGAGGGGCTGACAACCGCCTGCTCGTGGACGACGGGCGTCCGCGCCGGGGCTGTGCAGGGATCGTCATCCCGACGGGTTCGTCGACCGTTCACTGCTCACGGACAGCGCGGCCGACCGGACCCGTGCGAGGATCGGGAGCGTGTTGGACCGACCAGACCGCGTGCCCCGCCGCGGGCGCGCGCGGCGGTCGCGAACCGCTTGGACGGTCGAACGGCGCTTCGCGGTCCTGCGCTGGAGCATCGTCGGTGTCTGGACCGCGCTCCTGGTCGGTCGGATCGTCGTGGTCTCGACGGCGCCGCAGACCGACCTGACGTTCTTCGGCATCGCCGAGCTCGTCGCGATCACCGTCGGGGTGGCGGGCGTCGTCGTCGCCGTCGTTCGCGCCCGGGCGATCCGGCGTCGTCGTGCGGACGAGGCGCTCGCGCTCGCGATCCGTCGCATCGACCCGACCGTCTGGCTGGTCCCGGCAGCGCCGACACCGGAGCTGCGCCAGGACGTACAGCGTGCCCGGCCAGAGGCGGTCCTGGGCGAGCGTGTGACCTGGGCGTTCGGAGCGACCGAGGCGTCACTGTGGGAACTCGAGGAGCGCCGGGCGACCCGGCTGCTCGTGATCCGCTGGAGTCGGATGGTGCACATCGGTATCGAGGACGTCCTGGGGGAGCGGAACGCCAGCGCCGTGGCCGTGCACTACGTCCGCCCGGACGACACCGCCGCAGTCGCCACCTTCTTCGTCCGCTCGGCTGCCGGGTCCCGTCGACTGCTCGGACGGGGCCCTCGGCTCGAGCGGCTCGTCGCGGACCTGGCGCGGGAGCGCATCGTCGCCTGACCCGCGGCGGACGTCCGCCAGCGGGAGCGCGGGTGGGGGCGACCACCGGGTACGCAGCAGGCCCCGTCGACCGACGGGGCCTGCTGTGTGGTCGGGTCAGTGCGTGTTCGGGTCAGTGCGTGTTCGGGTCAGTGCGTGGAGGGTTCCTGCTCGACCTCGCGGCGGCCGTCCTCCGACCACAGCGTGTGGAAGGTGCCGTCCTTGTCGACGCGCTGGTAGGTGTGCGCGCCGAAGAAGTCGCGCTGGCCCTGGATGAGCGCCGCCGGCAGGCGGTCCGAGGCGAGCGAGTCGAAGTACGCGAGCGCGGACGAGAACCCCGGGGCGGGGATGCCCGACGCCGCGGCGATCCCGACGATGCGTCGCCAGGCCGCTTCGCCCTCGGCGACGGCGTCGGCGAAGTACGGGTCGACCAGCAGGCTCTCGAGCGAGGGGTTCTTGTCGTAGGCCTCGACGATGCGGTTGAGGAACTGGGCGCGGATGATGCAGCCGCCGCGCCAGATCTTCGCGATGTCGCCCAGGTCGATGTCCCAGTCGTACTCCTTCGCCCCGGCGATGATGAGGTCGAAGCCCTGCGCGTACGCGACGACCTTCGACGCGTACAGCGCCGCGCGGACGTCGTCCTCGAAGGTGTCGGGCACGTCGACGACGTCCGGACGGCCCGTGACCGAGCGCTGCACGGCGGCGCGCTGCGTGGGCTTCGAGGACACCGCGCGGGCGAAGACCGCCTCGCCGATGCCGGAGACGGGGATCCCGAGGCCGACCGCGTTCTGCACGGTCCACACGCCGGTGCCCTTGGAGCCGGCCTCGTCACGGATGACGTCGACGAGCGGCTTGCCGGTTTCGGCGTCCTGCTGCTTGAGGACCTCGCCGGTGATCTCGATCAGGTACGACTCGAGGTCGCCCTCGTTCCACTTCTCGTAGATCTGCACGAGCTCGTCGACCGAGTGCCCGCCGGCGCGACGGAGCAGGTCGTAGGACTCGGCGATGAGCTGCATGTCGGCGTACTCGATGCCGTTGTGCACCATCTTGACGAAGTGGCCGGCACCGTCGGTGCCGATGTGCGTCACGCACGGCTCGCCCTCCGCCACCGCGGCGATCGACTTCAGGATCGGTCCGAGGGTCTCCCACGCCTCGTCCGAACCGCCGGGCATGATCGACGGGCCCTTCAGCGCGCCCTCCTCGCCACCCGAGATGCCGGTGCCGACGAAGTTGAGACCCTTCTCGCGCAGGTCGTGCTCGCGGCGGATGGTGTCGTGGAAGTTCGCGTTGCCGCCGTCGACGATGATGTCGCCTTCCTCGAACCGGTCGGCGAGCTGCTCGATGACGGCGTCGGTACCCTTGCCGGCCTGCACCATGATGATCGCGGTACGCGGCTTCGACAGCGAGGCGACGAAGCCGTCGATGTCCTCCGACGCGATGAACCCCATGTCACCGTGCTCGTCCATGAGCTCCTGGGTCCGTGCGTAGGTGCGGTTGTAGACCGCGACCGTGTTGCCCTCGCGCGATGCGAGGTTGCGGGCCAGGTTCGAGCCCATCACCGCCAGACCGACGACACCGATGTTCGCCGTGCCGCCGTCGTGCTGTTCGTTGTCCGCCACCTGAGTCTCCTTCGTCCTGACGTGTCGCGGCCCACGGTACGACCGACACCTTGGGCCGGCACGGGTGTGCCGGCAACTGGGGACGGGAAGCGGACGACCCGTACTGTGGAGGGATGACCGACCACGACGTCCTCCCGCCCGTGCTCGTGATGGGTGTCTCCGGCTCGGGCAAGTCCACGATCGGCCAGGCGCTCGCCGACGCGCTCGCCGAGCAGGGCCAGCCGAGCACGTTCGTGGACGCCGACGACCTGCACCCGGCCGCCAACAAGGAGAAGATGCGGCAGGGCACGCCGCTGACGGACGAGGACCGCTGGCCCTGGCTGGACGCCTGCGCGGCGCGCATCGCCGATGTGCAGGCGTCCGGGCACCGGTGCGTGATGGCGAACTCCGCGCTCAAGCGGGTCTACCGCGACCGGCTCCGCAGTTCGGCGCCCGACCTGGTCATCGCGTTCCTCGACGGGTCGTTCGACCTGATCGCCGAGCGCCAGTCGCACCGTCACCACGAGTACATGCCGTCATCGCTGCTCGACTCGCAGTTCGCCACCCTCGAGCGGCCGCAGCCCGACGAGACCGCCGTCGCCGTGTCGATCGAGGGATCGGTCGACGACACCGTGGCGACGATCACGTCGGCGCTGTCGGTCACTTCCGGCTGAGCTCCGCGAGCCGCGAACGGTACTCGTCCGCGTCGATGTCGCCGCGCGCGAACCGGTCGGCGAGGACCGCCCTGGCGTCGGACCGCGCGCGCCAGCCGCCGCGGCGCAGGACGCCGAACACGACGGCGACGGCCAGCAGCACGAGCAGGAGGAACGCCGGGAACAGGAAGAAGGGCGGCCCGCCGTGCCCGTACGGGCCGACGGCGGCGATGGTCGAGAGAGCGGTGTGCACGGTTGCCTCCTGTGCGGGTCGTGCCGCCCGGTCGGGCGACGTTCCAAGCGTCCGGCCTGGAGGCTCGTCCCGCGTCCGCCACGAGGGCCCACTCCCGCCTGCTCCCGCAGCCGTAGTGCCGTCCTTCCTGCACATCCGGCTACTCCCCGGGGAGTAGTCCACAGCTCCTGCCACGGCCCGATGCCGTGGTGTCCGGCCGACCCTAGGCTCGGACTCATGCACCGGACTCACACCGCCTCCGCCGAGGCGACCGACGACGAGCGGGATGGCGTCCGCCGCTTCGCCCGGGTCGGTCGAGTGCTGCCGGTCGCACTCGTGCAGGTCGCGGGGACGTTGCTGGTGGCGCGCTTCCCGAGCGGTCCGGCCGACGGTTCCACCGTCGGCCCTCGCGGCGGCCCGCCGTGGGCGTCCCACGTCCTCGGGTCCTCGGTCGCGGACCCGGCGGTCCCGGGGCCGCTCGCGATCGTGCTGCTCGTCGCCGGGGTGCTCGTCCTCCCCTGGCGGTGGCGGTGGCCGACGGCCGTCCTGCTGGTCACCCTCGCGACGACGATCGGCTACGCCCTGCTGGTCAGCCCGCGGGGACCGTTCGTGGCCGCGCTGACGATGGCCGCGGTGAACGCCTGGCTCCGTGGGCGCCGCACCACCACGGGGATCGCGCTCGGGGTGGCGGTCGCCGTGCTGCCGACCGCCGACGAGTTCCTCGGACGGACACCCGCGCGGGACCTCGACGCGGTGTTCCTCGCCGTGGCGTGGGCCGTGGTGACGCTGGCCGTCGCAGAGCTCGTCCGGGTGCGACTCGAGCGCGTTGCGGAACGTCGTCGCCGACGTGCGGCTGCGGAGCGGGACCGTGCGCGGGACGAGCGCGTCCGCATCGCCCGTGAACTCCACGACTCCGTCGCGCACAGCATGTCGCTCATCAACCTGCAGGCGGGCGTGGCGCTCCACCTGGGGTCCGAGCTCCCCGAGCAGACGCGCAGCGCGCTCGCCGACATCCGTGACACCAGCCGCGAGGCCCTGGTCGAGCTGCGGACGATCCTCGGGGTCCTGCGGTCGGTCGACGGACCCGGAGACGTCGACACCGGCGAGTCGGGCGGCCCGGAGAGCGGGTCGCACGGCGGTGGGTCGCTGCAGGATGCGTCGTCCGACCGCGGATCCGTCGGCGGGGTGACACCTCCCGGCGCTCCGGAGCGCAACCCCGTGCCCGGGCTCGACCGCCTGGCAGACCTGGTCGAACGGGCACGCGCAGCCGGGGTGGACGTCACGGCCGACGTCGAGGGGGACCTCGCGCAGCTGGACCGCACCGTCGACCGCTCGGCGTTCCGCATCGTGCAGGAGTCCCTGACGAACGTGATGAAGCACGCTCCCGAGCACCGCGCGCGCATCGCCGTGCGGGTCGAGCCGGACGTCCTCGAGCTGACGGTGCAGGACACTCCATCCCCGGGCCGCACCGCGACCGCGGACCGGCCGACGCCGCTGCTCGGCCCGTCGGGCAACGGCATCATCGGGATGCGCGAGCGAGCGACGTCTGTCGGCGGCACCCTGTCCGCCGGACCGACGCCCGACCGGGGGTGGCGCGTCGCCGCTCGACTGCCGTCGGCCGCGCCCGCGCCCGCGGCTGCGGCTGCGGCTTCGGCTGCGTCGCCGTCCCGTCTGGCCGAGACCGAGGAGCGCCCGTGACCCGCACCGATGACCCGATCCGCGTCGTGCTCGTGGATGACCAGGTGCTCATCCGCGCCGGGTTGCGGGCACTGGTCGACGCCGAACCCGGCATGACCGTGGTGGGTGAGGCCGGTGACGGCGACGAAGCCGTTGCGATCGTCCGACGGGAACGCCCCGACGTCGTGCTGATGGACATCCGCATGCCGGGGACGGACGGACTCGTCGCGACGCAGCGCATCTCGGCAGACCCGGACCTCGACGGCGTGCACGTGGTGATCCTGACGACCTTCGAGGAGGACTCGTACGTGTTCGAGGCGATCCGCGGCGGTGCGGCCGGGTTCCTCGTCAAGGACACCGAACCCGCCGAACTGCTCCGCGCGGTCCGCACCGTGCGCGCGGGGGAGTCCCTGCTGTCGCCGGGGCCGACCAGGTCCCTGGTCGCCGCCTACGCGACGCACGCCAAGCCGTCGGCACTGGCCCCCGCGCTCGACGTGCTCACCGAACGCGAGCGTCAGGTGATGCAGCTCGTCGCCCTCGGCCTCACCAACACGGAGATCGCCGAGCGACTCTTCGTCAGTCCGATGACCACGAAGACCCACGTCTCGCGGGCCATGATCAAGCTCGGCGCCCGGGACCGCGCCCAACTCGTGGTCTTCGCCTACGAGACGGGGCTGGTCACGCCGGGTTGGCAGCCGTGATCAGGATCGGTGCGCGATGAGGGCAGCGTGGGGTCGTGCGCCGAGGTCGGATCGTCGGTGCACCACGTCGACCGTGAAGCGGGCGTCCTGCAGCACGTCGACCATCCGCTCGACGGGCCAGCGGTACGCCGTCGTCACCGCGTGGTCGAACGACTCGAGGGTCGGGCCCTCGAAGAACCCGACGAGCAGCGCTCCGCCCGGTGCGAGGATGCGGTGGACCTCGGCGAGCGCCGCCGGTACCTCGGTCGGTTCGTGGTGCACGAGCGAGTACCAGGAGAGCACACCGCCGACACCGCCGTCGGGCAGGCCGGTCGACTCCATCGTCGCGGCTCGGAAGTCGACCCCGGGAGCAGCAGCACGAGCGAGTGCGACGAACCGTGGGACGGGTTCGATGCCCGTGACCGGGTGGCCGCGACGGTGGAGGTGCGCGGTCCAGTGTCCGGGGCCGCACCCCACGTCGAGCAGCGGCCCGGGTATCGCCTCCGCCCATGCCTCGACGAGCGCCCGGTCCTCGGCGTGGACGGCGCTCATCGATCCGAGGACCTCGGCGTACTCGTCCGCCCGATCTCCGTAGGCGGCCACGACGTGATCGACGCCGTGGGGCGGTGCGCCCGTTGCGCTGGCCGCGTTCGTTGCACTCACCGCGCCGGGGACACTTCCCGCGCTCGGGGTACCTTCCGCGCTCGCCGCGTTCGCTGCGCTTGCCGCGGTCTTCCGGGGGTGCTGCACAGCTCGACGGTACCGACGGGCACCGACGTGGCCGCACCGACGTGGCCGCACCGACGTGGCCGCACCGACATGATCGCGCGACGTGCACGCAGTGACGTGAGCGCACCGCCGCGAACGTCGTGACGAGGCCCCACTCGCGTGACCGCACCGACGTGACCGCACCGACGTGACCGCACCGACGTGACCGCACCGACGTGGCCGCACCGACGTGGCCGCACCGACGTGGCCGCACCGACGAGGCCGCACCGACGTGGCCGCACCGACATGACCGCACCGACGAGGCCGCGCCGTCCGGTCCGTCCCGACCTGTCGAGACTGCGCTCGACCTCGGGCCGGACGCGGGCCGGACGCGGGACGGTGGGGTCGGGCCGCCCGGCAGCGACCCGACCCCACCGCACGGGGTGTCCGACCGATGTCAGTCGGACGAATCCCGGGGCCGACGACGACCCACGAGCAGGGTCAGCCCGGGTACGAGGAGCGCGAGAGCCAGGGCCACTGCGGCGCCGATGGTCGTGCCCGTCCAGGCGAGTCGCTCGGCCGTCGGGGCGTCCGCCGCTGCGTGAGGTGCGTCTCCACTGCCCGTCGACGTGTCGCCTCCGCTTCCGGGGCTGCCGCCGGCACCGTCGTCCGGACTGCCCGGACCGCCCGGGTCACCGCCGGGTCCGGGGTCCGTCCCGCCGTCGCCTCCGTCATCGCCCCCGTCGTCGCCCCCGTCCCCGGGACCTGCTGCGACCAGTCCGGCGTCGACGGTCGTGTCCCGGCGCACCCCTTCGAGTGCACCGGTCGCGCTCGAGACCCGGTCGATCGCGACCGGCGCGGTCTCGCCGTCCGGTCCGGCGTCGGAGTCGAGCGCCGGATCGTCCCCGACGTGCTCCTCGGTGAAGTGCGTGCCGTCGGGCGCCGTGAAGTGCACGCGGTAGTCGCCCGGCCGCAGCCCGTCGAACCGGTACCCGCCCTGCTCGTCGGTGGTCGTCCGGCGTTCGACCTCGTCGCCGCGGTCGTCCGTTCCGGTGAGCGCGACGGGCACACCGCCGACACCGGGCTCGTCGTCGTCCTGCAGACCATCGTCGTTCCGGTCGTCCCACACCCGGTCACCGATCGCCCCGGCGACCACGCGGACGGTCGAGGGGTTGGACTGCACCGGCAGCGCCAGGTCGGCCGTCCTGAGCCCGAAGCGGTTCATGTAGCGGTCGCCGTCCTGCTCGCCGCTCGTCGCGAGGGTGAGCCGGTGCGTGACCGTGTCACCGGCCGCGACCGGGGTGCGCCGTTCGACCCGGACCGCGGTCACCTGCGCGAGTGCGTCCGGGCAGCCGTCCGCGCCGAACTCGTCCTCGGCGCACCAGCGGGTCGCTCCGCCTGGCTGGTTGCTCGGGTCTGCGCCGTCCAGGGAGACATCGGCGGGATCGGCGCCGGTGTACCGCACGACCTCGTCCCCGGCGGTGTCGGTGGCGACCGGCTCTGCGAGACCGACGCTGCCGTGGAAGTCCGAGCCCCGTGTGTCACCCCGGTGCGGCAGCACGTCGATCAGGTCGAGGTCGCTGATCGGGGTGTCGTCGGTGTTCGTGACGTCGAGGTCCCACTCGGGGTGGTCGCCGGTCACGACGACCGGAGCCGGTGTGCGCTTCTCGACCCCGACACCACCGGTGGTCACGACCTCGAGTCCGCGCTGGGCGGTGCGCCAGCGTCCGTCCGACCGGTCGGCCGGTGACGCGACGGTCACGGTGTTGGTGATGCGCCCTCCTGGAGCTGAGCGGTCGACCCGCGCCGAGTAGGTGATCGGGGCGATGCGGCTGTTGGGGTCGACGTCGTGCAGGGTCCAGGTCAGGCGCTGGTGCTGCTGGCCGTCGTCGCCCTGCACGGTGTCGACCTCCGGCGTCACGGATGCGCTGTCCTCGACGTAGGACGTGTGCGCCGGCAGGACGTCGCGGACCGTGACGGTGGTCGGACGTCCGTCGGCGAAGCCGTTGGTCAGGGTCGGGCGGAGTGCGTAGTCGACGGTGTTGCCGGGCACGACGGAACTCGTCCGGTCGGGGGTGTCCGCGGCGTCGTGTCCAGGGTCGACGACCACCTTGCCGACACGGACCAGGTCCTCGGTGAGCACCACGCTGTCGGCCAGCCCGCCGGCGGCGAGCTCGGGGTCCTGCTGGTCGTGCACCCACCCGGGCTGGTGGTCTCCGAAGCGGGCGTGTCCGAAGTCCCGCGCCCGGGTGCCGTCGGGAGCCCGCTCGGTCGTCACGGTGGAGTACAGCCCGGCGGAGGCCCCGCCGGCCAGGTCACCGGTCACGCGGACCGCACCGACCGCGGCGGCTCCGCCCGGGACGTCCGTCGGGTCGTCGTACCAGGGGCCGTCGCCGTCGTCGCACGTGCGCACCTGTCCCGCGGCGGGCGACACCATGTCGTAGGCGGCGTACTGCACGTGGGCGTCTGCGAAGCCGCTCGTCCAGGCGGGTGCCCGCCCGTCGATCGCCGTCAGGTGCTGCGTGCGACGGTCGAACGTGTCGCACAGGGCCGCGTTGCGGAAGGGTGCGAGCCCGGGGTTCGACATCGTGACGTCGCTGCGGAGCCGCGTGCCGGCTGTGGCCCAGGGGTCGCCGTCCTTCGCCGATCCCGCGACCACGCTCGTGCCGTCGCTGCCGAGACGCCACAGTCGCTTCCCCGCGGTGCCCGGTCCGAGCTCGACGAGGTTCCGTCGCGCGCTGTTGTCAGCCGTCGGTTCCGTGGCGCCCGGGAAGTTCGGCGTCCCGCCGACGGACGTCGTCTGCAGCGGCGTGAAGGTGTTCACCGACTCGACGGACGTCGGCGCGGACGGCGTGGGCATCCACAGCGCGATCCACCCGCTCACGACGTACGGCTTCGCGCCGCCGCTGATCGGACCGCCGCCGATGTTCCGCCCGGGCATCCGCGCGGCGTCCGTCACGGCGCCGTCGATCGTCACGTCGACGTCCCCGCCCGGCTCCGCCTGCGTGCACGTGACGGTGCCGGAGTCGACCACGGCACGGTCGCCCCCGCCGCGGCCACCCGGCAGGCCGCCGAACCGCACACCGTCCTCGCCGTTCCGACCGCAGGCGGGTCGACCGCCGTTCCACAGCACCGCGTGCGAGGGGCGGTCACCGAGCAGGCGGGACAGGTCGTCGGTGAAGTGCATGGCGCCGGTGCTCCGTTCGAAGCCGAGCAGGCCCTGTCCGGGGACGGGGGACTGCCAGTCGACGGTCATCGGGTAGATCAGCTGCACCCCTGGGCTGCCGTCCGGGCCGGGGACGTCGGTGCGCAGGGTCGAGCCGACCACGGCCTTGCTGAGGTTGTACCGCGGTGCTGCCGACACCACGGTCGTCGCCGAGGTGACCGGTGCGGTCGGTCCGGCGTCGTCCGCGGAGGCGGTGCCGGTCACGGCGATCCGGTCGCCGTCCCGCAGGTCACCGGAGACGTCGAGCACGGCGGGGACGGCGACGGCGTGCCCGGAGGCGACGTCGCCGAGGTCACAGGTGAGCCGCTGGCCCTCGACCCCGGACCCGGACCCGGAGCCGCTGCACGCGAGCGGTACGCCTGCCCAGCTCGTGCCCGCCGGGGCGTCGAGCACGAAGCGCTCGTGGTGCGCGGTGCCGTCGCCGGCGTTCACGGTGACGCGGTAGGTCACGGCGTCACGGGTCCGGACCACGCCGTTCGCGGGACCCCGGTCGGCGCCGGGACCGTCCCCGGGGGTGAAGGGGCCGTGGCCGTCGGCGGCGACCTCGACGGCCAGGCCGACCACCGACTCCGGCGCGGGCACCGCAGCGACAGCACCGGTCGGCCCGAGCAGGACGGCGGGGACCGCCAGGGCGACCGCGCCCAGCGCACCGCCCGCGCGGCGGGTTCGGTCGTGACGGACCGACGGGACACGACGAGCGGACGGAGGGCGAGGGGTCGGAGGGCGAGGGGTCGGCGAAGGGTGACGTTCGGGCGACGGGCGACGGGACATGGCGCTCCTCGATCGGGATCAGGGTGGACGACGGACGCCCCACCCTGTGACGGCGAGGACCGCAGCGCCGAACACTCTGCATGTCACATACGAACCTGACTCCGATCAGAGCTTGAAGGTCGCCCTCGGGACGTCCGACACGATCCGCCGCGCGGTGTGCACCGCGTCCTCCTCGCTGAGCTGGTGCGTCACCACGAGCGACGCCAGGTACGCCGCGTCCGCCCGACGGGCCATGTCGTGCCGGGCCGGGATCGAGCAGTAGGCCCTGGTGTCGTCGATGAACCCCGAGGTCTTCGTGAACCCGGCCGAGTCCGTCACCGCCGCCCGGTAGCGTCCGATCGCCGCCGGGGTGTCGATGAACCACCACGGGGCTCCCGCGTACACCGCCGGGTAGAAGCCGGCGAGCGGCCCGATCTCCCGCGAGAACACCGTCTCGTCCACCGTGAAGAGCACGAGGTGGAAGCCCGGTGTGGTCCCGAACGCCTCGAGCAACGGGCGGAGCGGCTCGGTGAACGCGCCCACCGCGGGCAGGTCGTGTCCGGTGTCCGGGCCGAAGCGCTCGAGCGTGGGCGCGTGGTGGTTCCGGACCACCCCCGGGTGCAGCTGCATGACGAGGCCGTCCTCGACGCTCATCTCGGCCCACCGGAAGAGCATGTCGTGACGGTAGGCGACGGCCTCGGCCGCGGTGACACCCGACGGCCCTTGCTGCGCCGCCGCGTGGATGCGCGCGCGCTCCGCCGCGGACAGCGGCGTCGACCCCGCGTCGAGCACCCCCGTGTCGGTCGCGGTCGCACCGTGCTCGATGAAGTACCGACGCCGGTCCCGCAGTGCCGCCAGCAGCCCGTCGTGGGTACCCGTGTCGATGCCGGACGCCTCGCCGATCGACGCGACCACGTGCCTCCAGTCCGGACGCGACGGGTCGAACACGGCGTCGGCGCGGAACGTGGGGAGCACCCGCCCGGTGAAGGACGGGTCGGCAGCGAGCCGCGCGTGCGCGGCGAGGTCGTCGGCGGGACCGTCGGTGGTGGCGAGGACCTCGATGCCGAAGGAGTCGAACAGTGCGCGAGGGCGGAGTGCTGGCGTCGCCAGCGCCGCTGCGATGCGGTCGTACTGCTCGTCGGCGTTGGTGGCCGACGGGTGCTCGGTCAGGCCGAAGACGTCGTGGAGCTCCGTCTCGAACCAGTAGCGGACCGGCGTGCCGGTGAAGTCGTCCCAGTGCTCGGCGAGGCGGCGCCAGACCTCGCGGCCGTCGGGGAGCGGGTGCGCGCCCGAGTGGTCGGGGCGTCCGAGGTCCTGCAGCCCGACGCCGTTGGCGTGCAGGAGGCGCAGGACGTAGTGGTCGGGTGTCACCAGCAGCGCAGCGGGGTCCGGGAACGGTTGGTCGTCCGCGATGAGCGCCGCGTCGACGTGCCCGTGCGGCGAGATGATCGGCAGGTCGCGGACCGCGTCGTACACCGTGCGCGCGACGGCACGGGCGCCCGGGTCGGCCGGGAACAGCCGGTCGGGGTGCGGCGCGAGCGGCGTGGTGGTGCTGGTGGAGGACATCATCGGCTCCTTCGGGCGAGGCGGGCTGGGCGGGACGGGACGGGACCGGTCGAGGTCAGCGGGGACGCGCGGGTGCCGGACCCGTGGACCCCCGGACGGTCAGGTGGGTGGGCAGTGCGACGGCGCCGGAGGCGTGCTCGCCCGGCAGCTCGTCGGCGGGCAGGGCATCCAGCCGTCCGAGCAGCATCCGGATCGCCACCCGTCCGGCACGCTCGATCGGCGAGGTCATCGTCGTGAGCGGCGGGTTGCAGAAGTCGGCGCCGAAGATGTCGTCGCAGCCGACGACGCTCATGTCCTCCGGCACCCGGATGCCGCGCTCCCGGAGCCGGGTGAGCATCCCGATCGCGATGAGGTCGTTGAACGCGATGCAGGCGGTCGCTCCGGCGTGCACGGCGGCGTCGGCGGCCGCTGCTCCCGAGTCCACGAACGGCGCGTGCGGACCGATCCGTGCGACCCGCACCCCGAGATGCTTCGCGACGCGCACGAGTGCACGCCAGCGGCGCTCGTTCGACCACGAGCTGTCCGGCCCGGCGACGTACAGCACGTCGCGGTGCCCGAGGGAGACGAGGTGCTGCACGGCCTGCTCGACCCCGCCAGGGGTGTCGATGAGCACCGACGGCACCCCGGCCGGACGTCGGTTCACGACGACGAGCGGCGTGCGCTCGGCGAACCGGGCGATCTGCGCGTCGGACAGGCGGGAGGCGGTGAGTACGGCACCGTCGGCCTTGCCGGCGACGGCGCTCAGCGCGGCGACCTCGGCCTCGGCGGACTCCTCGGTGTCGACGAGCAGCTGCGTCCAGCCGGCGGCGGCGAGCTGGTGCTGCGTGCCCCGGATGACGTCGAAGTAGAACGGGTTCGTGATGTCCGACACCAGGACGGCGACCGCCCGGGTCCGGCCGGACGTGAGCGCCCGGGCCTGCGAGTTCGGGACGTAGCCGAGCTCCCGCGCCGCCTGCTGGATCCGCTGCTGCGTCGCGTGGTTCACGCGGTCCGGCAGCGACAGCGCGCGCGACACGGTGGACGGTGCCACCCCGGTCGCATCGGCGATGTCCCGGATGGTCACCCGCCGCGAGGTGTCCGTGTCTGCGCTGCTCACGAGGCGAAGCTAGGCCGGGTTGGCAACAAGTGGCAACCGGTTGCCGTTTGTTGCCACGAACGGGACAGTGGTGGCACGTCGGCAGCGCAGCCGCCGTCCCGGGCACCGTCGCCCGGGGGAGATGTCGAGGAGGACACCCCCGCATGAGCACAGGAAGACGCAGGACCCGCGTCCTGGTCGGTGCCGCCGTCGTCGCCGTCGCCGCCCTCTCGCTGCAGGGCTGCGCGATCGTGGACGGCAGCGGCGACGACCCGGACACCCTCCGCGTGATGATGGGCGCGGACACGACCTACCCGAAGGAACGGGCGCAGTGGCAGCGGGAGACCGCCGCCGAGTTCGAGCGGACCACGGGCGCCGACATCCAGTGGGAGACCTACTCGACCCCGCAGGAGGAACTCACCGCGATCCAGACCAGCGTCATCTCCGGACAGGGTCCCGACGTGTACGCGATCGGGACGACCTTCACCCCGACGGCCTACGCCACCGGCGCCTTCGTCGAGATGGGTGCGGAGCAGTGGGAGGCGGTCGGCGGCAAGGACCAGTTCGCGCCGGCGTCGCTCGGCATCTCCGGACCGAGCACGTCGAAGCAGATCGGGATCCCGTTCGCCAGTCGGCCGTTCGTGATGGCGGTGAACACCGAGCTCCTCGCTCGCGCCGGGATCACGGACCTGCCGACGTCATGGGACCAGCTCACCGAGGACGCCCGGAAGACCACCGGTGACGGGACCTACGGCATGGCGATCGCCTACGCCGACGGGTTCGACCCGTGGAAGTTCGTGTGGGGCATGGCGCAGAACGCCGGCAACACGATCGTCGACGGTGGCACGGCCGAGATCGACGCCCCCGCGGTCGAGCAGGCCTACCGCACCTACTTCGACTGGGTGACGAAGGACGGCGTGGTCGACCCCGCGGCGATCGGCTGGAACAACCCGCAGGCCCTCGCGCAGTTCGCCGACGGCAAGGCCGCGTTCTTCCCGATGACGACGACGACGTCGCTCAACTCGCTGAAGGGCTCCGCGGTGGACGGCAAGTACGAGTACGCCCTGCTGCCGACCGTGCCGCCGGGTGCATCCGAGCGCCCCGCCGACGGCATCGAGGCGGCGAGCATCCTGTCCGGGGACAACCTCGTCGTCGCCGACTACGGCTCCAAGCAGGACCTGTCGTTCGCGTTCGTCAAGCAGGTGTCGTCGCCCCAGGCGCAGGAACGCTACTTCGAGCTCTTCGGGCAGCTGCCGACGAACTCCGTCGCCGCCGACCGCATCGCCGAGCAGAACCCCGACCTCGCCCCCATCGTCCGCGCCGGCGAACTGTCGAAGCCCACCGCCTTCACCGGCGCGTGGTCGGACGTGCAGCTCTCGCTCGTCGACGTCGTCGTGCAGTCGATCCCGTCGCTGAAGAGCGGCGAGGTCAGCGACGACCAGCTCCGGAAGCGCCTCGCAGCGGCGCAGCGGGACGCCCAGGCAACGCTCGACCGCCAGAAGAACGGAGGGCTGTGATGACCACCACGCAGGCCCGGCCCCCCCGGGAGACCCCGCGCGCGGTCCGCCCGCACGGGACGACCCCGCTGGTCAAGCGCGAGCGTCCGCTGTGGATGCTCCTGCCCGGCGGCGTCCTCATGCTCGCCGTCATCGTCGTCCCGCTGCTCGTCGGCGTGTACATCGCGATGCTCGACCTCGACCAGTACACCCTCCGCCAGTGGTTCAGCGCCCCCTTCGTCGGGTTCGCGAACTTCGCAGAGGCCTTCACCGACTCGCCGCTCCTGCACTCGATCTGGATCTCGGTGTCGCTGTCCGTGCTCGTCACCGCGGTCACCGTGCCGATCGGGGTCGCCGCGGCGGTGTCCACGCAGAACCGGTTCCCCGGTCGCGGGCTCGTCCGGTCGATCTACCTGGTGCCCTACGTGCTGCCGGCCTTCGTCGTCGGGACGTTCTTCCGGACGATGCTCCAGCCGCAGGGCGTGGTGAACACCGTGCTCGGCACCGACGTCCTCTGGTTGAACGGCTCCGCGTCCTACTGGGCACTCGCCGGTGTCATGGTCTGGACGAGCTGGCCGTTCGTCTACCTGCTCTCGCTCGCCGGGCTGCAGGCGGTCGACAACGAGGTGCACGAGGCCGCAGCACTGGACGGCGTGACGTGGTGGGCGAAGCTCCGCTACATCGTGTTCCCGTACCTGCGCGGCCCGCTCAGCCTGGCGGTCATCATCTCGATCCTGCACAACATCAACAACTTCACGCTGCCGTTCGTGCTGTTCGGGAACCCCCTGCCGTCGAGCGTCGAGGTGATGCCCGTCCTGACGTACATCGCGAGCTTCCAGTCGTTCCGCTTCGGCCTGTCCGCGGCGATGGCGATCTGCTCGCTGGTGATCGTCGCGATCCCGCTCTTCGTCTACCTGCGGGCCGTCCGGCTCGACACCGGTGACGACGCGGGCCCCACCCGGAAGCAGCGCCGCGCCGACCGCGCCGTACTCGCCGCTCCGGCCGCCGCCGACATCGAGGGAGCCCGCGCATGAGCGCCTTCAGCCAGACCCGCACCCGCCCCACCGCGACGCTCACCGAGAGCATCACCGCCGGCGGCGCGAAGCGCCCGAAGCGTCCGTACGACACCGACGTCACCCGGCTGCTGCCCCGGTGGCTGCTGGTCACCGTGATCGTGCTCCTCGTCGCGTTCATCGCCGTCCCGGTGCTGTACATCCTGTTCGGCTCGGTGAACTCCGACGTCGCGGTCGCCCGCGGCGAGTACTTCCCCTCCGAGTTCACGCTGTCGAACTACGTGGCGATCTGGGACACGGTGGCGCTCGGGCAGGGGCTGGTGAACTCGTTGCTCACCGCCGGTGCGGTCGCCGTCGCGAGTGCCGCGCTCGCCGTGTCCACCGCCTACGTGCTCGTCCGGTTCCGGTTCCTCGGCCGCCTGACGATCCTCCGGGGGCTCCTCGCCCTGCAGTCCATCCCCGGCACCCTGCTGCTCCTGCCCGTCTTCGTCGTGTTCGCCAACATCGCCAGCGCCACCGGCGTGCAGGTGATCGGGACCCGCTGGGGCCTCTTCGTCACCTACCTGACCTTCGCCCTGCCCTTCTCGACGTGGGTGATGGTCACGTACCTGCGCGGTCTCCCGAAGGAGCTCGAGGAGGCGGCCCGCATCGACGGCGCGTCGAGCACCCGCATCCTGCGGAGCGTCGTGCTGCCGCTCTCGTGGCCGGGCATCGTCGTCTCGGCGATCTTCGCCTTCCTGCTCGGCTGGAACGACGTGCTCTTCAGCACGATCATGACGACCCCGAACACCCGCACGGTCGCCGTGGTGCTGCAGGTGCTCGGCACCGCCCAGGAGGGCGGCGCCGTCCCGATCTACGGCCAGATGATGGCCGCCTCGATCGTCTGCGCCGTCCCCGTCGTCGCGCTCTACCTGATCTTCCAGCGCTACCTGGTCGGCGGGCTCACCGCCGGTTCCGTCAAGTAGCGATCGCAACCAGACGACGGACGGGAGGCGCGGTGCCAGCCCGCCCCGCGCCTCCAGTCCGTCCCACGAAGGGGATGCCATGACCGACCAGCCAACGTGGGAGCTCTCCGGCTTCGGCGACGAGATCGACGCCGACCCGGTCGTCCAGGTCGCGGTGCTGCAGGCGCTCGGCGCCAGCGCGATCGAGGTGCGGAGCGCCTGGGGGACGAACGTCGTCGACCTCGACGACGACCAGCTCGCCGGGCTGCACCGCCTGTTCGAGGAGCGCGGACAGACCGTCTCCGCCATCGCCTCGCCGATCGGCAAGGTCGTCGTCGACCGGCCCGTCGAGCACGAGGTCGAGCGGCTCGGCCGCGCGATCGCCGCCGCCCACGCCCTCGGCACGACGAACATCCGGATCTTCTCGTTCTACTTCGACGGCCGCACCGCCGACGAGGTGCGCGACGACGTCATGGTCCGGATGCGGGCGCTCGCCGACCTCGCCGAGCGTGAGGGCGTCACGCTGCTGCACGAGAACGAGAAGGACATCTACGGCGACGTGCCCGAGCGTGTGCTCGACATCGTCGAGAGCGTCGGGTCGAGCGCGCTCCGGCTCGCCTGGGACAACGCGAACTACGTGCAGTGCGGCGTCCGACCCTTCACCGACGGATGGGCGCAGCTCGCACCGTACGTCGACTACCTGCAGGTCAAGGACGCCCTCACCGCGGACGCCTCGGTGGTCCCGGCGGGGGAGGGCGACGGCGAACTCCTCGAGACCCTCACCGCGCTGCGCGATGCCGGGTACTCCGGGTACGCCTCCCTCGAACCGCACCTCAGCGACTTCACCTCCCTCGGCGGGTTCTCCGGTCCCGCGGCCTTCGGCCGTGCCGGACGGGCCCTCCGCTCCCTCACCGACCAGATCGGAGTCACCCTGCGATGAGCACCCCACTGAAGTTGGCGGTCGTCGGCGCCGGCGTCATCGGACGCCACCACGCCCGCGTCGCGCTGCAGCACCCGGACCTGCGGGTCGTCGCCCTCGTCGACGCCGTCCCTGCGGCCGCCACCGGCGCCGCCGACGAGCTCGAGGCCGCGGGCGCCGACCGCCCGATCACCACCGCGACCATCGAGGAAGCCATCGCGCAGACCGACATCGACGTCGTCGCGATCTGCTCCCCGTCCGGCATGCACGTCCAGCTGGCCGAGGCGGCGCTCGCCGCCGGCAAGCACGTCGTCATCGAGAAGCCGCTCGACACCACGATGCCCCGGGCCCGCCAGATCGCGGCGCTCGCCGCGGCCGCCCGATCGCGGGGGCTCGTCACGAGCGTGATCAGCCAGCACCGTTTCGACCCGGCGTCGGTCGCCGTCGCGGGGGCTGCGCACGGGGGCGACTTCGGCACGGTGACCTCCGGTGTCGCGAGCGTCGCCTGGTACCGCTCGCAGGGCTACTACGACTCGGGTGACTGGCGCGGCACCTGGGCGCTCGACGGCGGCGGCGCGGTGATGAACCAGGGCGTGCACACCGTCGACCTGCTCGTCTGGGCGCTCGGCCGTCCGGAGGAGATCTCGGCGCAGGTCGGGCTCCTGGCGCACGACCGCATCGAGGTCGAGGACACCGCCGTCGCGACGGTCCGGTTCCGGAACGGCGCCCTCGGGGTGATCCACTGCACGACCGCCGCGTACCCGGGACTCTCGGCGCGCTACGCGGTGTACGGCACGCACGGCTCGGCGATCGTCGACGACGACCGGCTCGCGTACTTCCACGTCGCGCCGGACGCCACGACGCTCGAGTCGGCCTCGACGACGGCCAACGCCACCGCGGTCGCCGACGCCGTCGACCAGAAGCACGACGTCGTCCCACCGGAGCACGTCGTCGGCGGCCCGGCGGAGCCCGACCACTTCGCCGCCGGGCACGCACGTCAGTACACGGACGTCGTCGCCGCGATCCGGCAGGGCCGCGACCCCGGCGTGACCGTCGACGACGCCCTCGTGTCGCTCGCCACCGTGCGCGGGCTCTACGTCAGCGCGACGCTCGGGCGTCCGGTCCGGATCGACGACGTCATCGCGGGGGAGTACGACGACGTCGAACCGGTCGTCGCGGCCCCGTCCACCGCCGCCGTCACCGAAGGAGCCACCCGATGAAGTTCTCCGTGTTCACCGCGTCCACACCCGACTGGACCCCGTCACAGGCAGCATCCACGCTCGCCGAGCAGGGCTGGGACGGCATCGAGTGGCGGATCGTCGACGACCGCACCGAGGACGGTTCATCCGGCTTCTGGGCCGGCAACCGGTCGACCTGGCAGTACACCGGCATCGCGGACCGGGTCGGCGAGATCGCCCGCACCACCGAGGCGGCCGGTCTCGAGTACTCCGGCGTCGGCGGGTACCAGCCGGTGTCCGACCGAGCGGGCGTCGAGACGATGCTCCGCGTGACGAGCGAGCTGGGGGCCCGCCAGGTGCGGGTCACCATGCCCTGGTACCGGCGCGAGCGGGAGCGGACGGGAGCCACGTACGGCGAGCTCTTAGACCGCACGCGCGCCGACCTCGAGTGGGCCGCCGGACGCGCTGCCGACCTCGGGGTCAAGGCGCTCGTCGAGCTGCACCACATGACGATCACCCCGTCGGCGTCGGCCGCGCTCCGGCTGGTGGACGGCCTCGACCCCGAGCACGTCGGCGTCATCCACGACCTCGGCAACCTCGTGATCGAGGGGCAGGAGGACCACCTGGCCGCCTTCGAGCTCCTCGGCCCGTACCTCGCCCACGCGCACGTCAAGAACGCCCGCTGGGTCGACACCGGCGAGACCCGTGCCGACGGCAGCCGGATCTGGCGGAACGAGTGGGCACCGCTCCGTGACGGTCAGGCATCAGTGTCCGAGTACCTCGACGCCCTGCGGCAGCACGGCTACGACGGCTGGGTCACCATCGAGGACTTCTCCACCGACCTGCCGCTCGCCGAGCGCACCGCCGACAACCTCGCCTACCTGCGCTCGCTGGCCCCGGTGGCGGCATGAGCCGTCGTCCCGGGATCGTGCACCTCGGCATCGGGGCGTTCGCGCGCGCCCACCTCGCCTGGTACACCCACCGCGTCGACGGCGAGACCTGGGGCATCACGGCCTTCACCGGTCGGTCGCCGTCGGCGGCCGAGGCCCTGTCGGCGCAGGACTGCCGGTACACGCTGGTGACCCGCGCGGCCGACGGCGACACCGCCGAGGTGGTCGACACGATCGTGGCGGCCCACCCCGGCAGCGACGACACGGCCTGGAGGCACCTGGTCGCGTCCCCGGGGACGACCGTCGTCACGCTGACGGTCACCGAGGCCGGCTACCGCGCCGGCTCGGACGTGCCGGCCCGGCTGGTCGACGGGCTCGCCGCCCGACGGGCCGCCGGCGGCGGCCGGATCGCCCTGGCGTCGCTCGACAACCTGACGCACAACGGCGAGGTGCTCCGCGATGCCGTGCTCGGGGCGACGGAGGACCCGGAGCTCGCGGCGTGGATCGGGTCGACGGTCGCGTTCCCGTCGTCGATGGTCGACCGGATCACCCCCGCCACCACGGACGACGACGTCGAGGAGCTCGCCGACCTGCCCGGTGCACTGGCTGGGGACCGCGTCCCCGTCGTCACCGAGCCCTTCGCCGAGTGGGTGCTCGAGGACGCCTTCGACGGCATCGACCGGCCTGCGTGGGAGACCGCCGGCGTCCGACTGGTGCCCGACGTCACCCCGTACGAGCGGCGGAAGCTCTGGCTGCTCAACGGCTCGCACTCGCTCCTGGCGTACCTCGGGCTGCTCCTCGGCCACGAGACCGTCGCCGCTGCGATGGACGACCCCCGGTGCCGGAGCGCCGTCGAGCAGCTCTGGGACGAGGCCGCCGCCGAGCTCCCGCTGCCCGACGACGAGGTCGCCGCCTCCCGGGCCGCACTCGTCGAGCGGTTCGCGAACCCGCGCATCCGGCACACGCTGCGCCAGATCGCGTCCGGCGGCTCGCAGAAGCTGCCCGTCCGCGTCGTCGACGTCCTGCGTCGGCGACTCGAGCGCGACCCGGGTGCCGGCGTCGGTCCGGGAGCCGCGACCCTGCTCGCCGCCTGGTGGCTGCACTGCACCACGCAGCCCGAGCTGGTGGACGACGCCGGAGCGCCCGGGCCAGACTCGGACGTGCACGACGTCCTGGGGTTCGTCGCGCCCGACCTCGACACCACCCCCGTGGTGGCCGCCGTCACCGCGGCCGCCGACCGCATCCGCGCCGCTGTGGCATCCGCACGCGGCACCGTCGACGAAGGAGTCCACGCATGACCGACACCGACACCACGAACCTGGCAGCGCCCGTCCCCGGCGCGGCCGACGGCGGCGCGGCGACGGACCCGACCGCCGGCCGCCCGGACACCTGGGCGTCGGCGGACCGCGGGCAGCTCATCGACCGGGCCGAGGTCGTCGTCACGAGCCCGGACCGGAACTTCGTCACCCTGAGGATCACCACCGTGGACGGCGTCACGGGGCTCGGCGACGCCACGCTCAACGGCCGCGAGCTCGCCGTCGCCGCGTTCCTGTCCGAGCACGTCGTCCCGTTGCTCGCAGGGCGCGACGCCAGCCGCATCGAGGACGCCTGGCAGTTCCTCTACCGGTCGTCGTACTGGCGCCGCGGACCGGTCACGATGGCCGCGATTGCCGCCGTCGACATGGCGCTGTGGGACATCAAGGCCAAGGTTGCCGGGATGCCGCTCTACCAGCTGCTCGGCGGGGCGTCGCGCACCGGACTGATGGCGTACGGGCACGCCTCCGGCAAGGAGTTGCCCGAGCTGTTCGACTCGATCCGCGAGCACCAGGCCGAGGGGTACCGGTCGATCCGCGTGCAGACCGGCGTGCCCGGGCTCGAGAGCATCTACGGCATCGCGTCGAACAAGACGACCGAGGGCAACGCCGGCGTCCGGTACGACTTCGAGCCCGCGCAGCGCGGAGCGTTCCCGGCGATGGAGGACTGGGACACCCGGGCCTACCTGCGGCACGTGCCCACCGTGTTCGAGGCCGTCCGCAACGAGTTCGGCCCCGAGCTGCCGCTCCTGCACGACGGCCACCACCGGATGACCCCGCTGCAGGCCGCCAAGCTCGGCAAGAGCCTGGAGCCCTACGACCTGTTCTGGCTCGAGGACTGCACCCCCGCCGAGAACCAAGAGGCGCTGAAGCTCGTCCGGCAGCACACCACCACGCCGCTCGCGATCGGCGAGGTCTTCAACACGATCTGGGACTTCAAGGACATCATCCGCGACCAGCTCATCGACTACGTGCGTGGAGCCGTGACCCACATGGGTGGCGTCACCCCGCTGCGGAAGACGATGGACTACGCGGCGATGTACCAGATCAAGTCCGGGTTCCACGGGCCGACCGACATCTCGCCCGTCGGCCTCGCGGCGCAGATGCACCTCGGCTTGGCGATCCACAACTTCGGCATCCAGGAGTACATGCAGCACGGACCGCGGACGAACCAGGTGTTCCGGCAGACCTTCACCTTCACGGACGGCTACCTGCACCCGGGCGACGAGCCGGGCCTCGGCGTGACGCTCGACCTCGACGAGGCGGGGAAGTACCCGTACGAGCAGGCGTACCTGCCGTTCAACCGCCTGGCCGACGGCACCGTCCACGACTGGTAGGCCCGCGTCGCAGCACGGGCATGCTGGGGGCGTGGAGTTCGCGGACGTGGCGAGGGAACTGCTCCTCGTCGCGCCCCCGGACTTCGTGCGGGAACGCACCGCGCGGCAGCGGTCGGTCCGGAAGGACGACCGAGCGCTCGCGACCCGGATCGGCGGTCTGCGGAAGCCCGCGCCCGCCGCGTGGGTGGTCGACCTGCTCGCGCACGAGGGTGCCCTGGACGAGGCGGTCGACCTCGGGCCGGCGATCCGTCGGGCCCAGGCGGACGCGGACCCGGACGAGATCAAGCGACTGCGCCGCCAGCGGTCGGAGGTGGTCGCGGCGCTGGCGCAGGCCGGAGCGGACCTCGCCTCCGATGCCGGGCACCCGGTGACGCCGGCGGCGCTCGACCAGGTCCGCGCGACGATCGAGGCCGCGATGGCGGACGAGCACGCTGGCGCCGCCGTCCGATCGGGGCTGCTCGTCCGACCACTGGAGAGCGCCGGGTTCGACACCGTCGACCTCGACGGAGCGCTGGCAGACCCCGATGCCGTGCCGGACGCGTGGTCCGGCACCGACGCAGAACCCATCCCGATCACCAGCGCGCGCCGATCGCGGAAGGGGCGCCGCGCCTCCAGGCCGGAGCCGGAGCCGGAGCAGGAGCCTGAGCCTCGCGTCGACCCGGCTGCCGAGCGCCGTACCGCTCGCGAGGCGGAGGCCGCGGCGCGCGCCGGATCACGCGACGCCGACGCGGCACTGGACACCGCGGAGCAGGACCTCGAGGCCGCCGAGGGCCGCCGAGCCGACCTCGAACGGCAGCTCGCCGAGGCCAGCGCCGCGGTCGAGCGGGCAGAGTACGCGCGCGACCAGGCAGAGGAGGCGAGCGACCGCGCACGGGACCTCCTGCGCGCCGCACAGCACCACCGCCGCGACGTCGGTCGCTGAGGCCGGTGCAACACGCCCGACCACCCCTGCTAGACTCACAAACCGACTTCGGCGAGGGCCGCGCTGCGCGCGGCCGTGATCGACGCGGTAGGGAGACCCGGCCCAGTCCTGGGAGCGTTCCTCACGCGTGCACGCGTTCGAGTTGCAACACCACAGACCCCCCGATGCCGGCACCCCGGCGTCGACCCCGACACCAGGAGGCACCATGGCCGACTACACCAAGCTCGCAGCGGAGACCCGCACCAAGTTCGGCAAGGGCGCTGCGCGCAAGCTCCGCGCCGCCGACAAGATCCCCGCGGTCGTCTACGGTCACGGCACCGAGCCGCAGCACATCACCCTCCCGGGCCACGAGACGATGCTGCTCGTCCGTACCGCCAACGCGGTCGTCGACCTCGACATCGAGGGTGCGGCCCAGCTCGCCCTCGTCAAGGACGTCCAGCGCGACCCGGTGCGCCAGATCATCGAGCACATCGACCTCGTCGTCGTGCGCCGTGGCGAGAAGGTCACCGTCGACGTCCCCGTCGTCGTCGAGGGCGAGTCCTTCTCCGGCACGATCCACGTCCAGGACCTCGCGTCCGTCTCGCTCCTCGTCGAGGCGACCGACATCCCGGAGCACGTGACCGTCGACGTCGAGGGCCTCGAGGACGGCGCACAGGTCCTGGCCTCGCAGCTCGAGCTGCCGGCCGGTGCCGAGCTCGAGACCGACGGTGAGGCGCTCGTCGTCCAGATCGTCACCCCGCGTGGCACGGCTGACGACGACGCCGCCGACGAGGCCGCTGCCGAGGCGGGCGCCGAGGCCGGCACCGAGGGCGGCTCCGCCCCGGTCGACTCCGAGTAACACCCCGCTCGCGGATCGTCTGGCCGACGCTGATGACAGGGACGACCCTCGTCGTGGTCGGGCTCGGGAACCCCGGGCCCGGCTACGCGGGCAACCGTCACAACGTCGGCCAGATGGTCCTCGACGAACTCGCCGCCCGCATGGGCGCGACGTTCAAGAAGCACAAGACGCCGAACCAGGTCGCCGAGGGGCGCCTGGTGCCCGGCGGACCGAAGCTGGTCCTGGCGAAGCCGGGATCCTTCATGAACACCTCCGGTGGCCCGGTCTCGAGCGTGCTCGGGTTCTACAGTGCGACGCCGGAGGACCTCATCGTCGTGCACGACGAGCTCGATCTGCCGTACGACACCGTCCGGCTCAAGGGCAGCGGCGGGCACGGCGGCCACAACGGCCTCCGCGACATCATCAAGGCGACCGGCACGAACGAGTTCACCCGGGTGCGGATCGGCATCGGCCGACCCCCGGGACGCCAGGACCCCGCCGACTACGTGCTGCGTGACTTCTCGCCGACCGAGAAGAAGACGCTGCCGAACCTGCTCGCCGACGGCGCCGACGCGGTCGAGGCGATCGCGGAGCTCGGGCTCCTCGCCGCGCAGCAGCGCGTGCACGCTCCGTCCTGACCCGTCGAGCGCGTCGCGCGGGCGCTCCGGCCTCGGCCCCGGCCTGGAGGCGCGACCCGCGTCCGCCTCGTCGCTGTCCGGAAGGCGTCCGGTCCCCGAACTGGGGGACCATCACGTCCCCCGGTCGCGGGTACGTTCGCCACGGGGTGACCATCCCCGACGACGAGGGGGACGACCGTGGGACGAGCAGCACACCGAGCACGACGGACGGGTGGGCTCCGGACGGCGGTCGCCGTCGTCCCCGCAGCGGTCGTGGTGATCGCGGTGGGGCTCGGGTCGCTCCTCACGCAGGACGGCGCCGTCGCCGCGACCGAGACGTGGACGCCGACGGCCGCCGAGTCCTCCGCGCCTCCGGTCGCCTCGACCTTCGGCGCGCCGAACGATGTCCACCACGAGTCCGACGGTGCGCTGCTCGTGGCCGACTTCTCGGCGAACGGTCTGCTGCGGCGGGCGGTCGACGGTCGCTGGAGCGTGGTCGCACCGTTCGGTACCGGGCCCGGCGACGTGTGGAACCCGTCGGCGGTGACCACCACCGGCGACGGCCGGATCCTGGTGGCCGAGGCGGGTCGCCCGTCCGTCACCGTCCTCGACGCGGACGGCACCGTCCTCTCGCGCACCGCTCCGCCGGCACGACGCGCGGTGTCCGAGCTCGCCGTCGCCGGTTCGACCGTCTACGCGGCGGTCCCGGGTAGCGGCGCGCTGTTCACGACCGAGCTCGGGAGCGGGGACTGGACGGCGGTGCCCGGCCCCTGGACGGACCCGAGCGGTGTCGCGCTGTCCGCCGACGGCGGGACGCTCACGGTGTCCGACGCCGGCGCCGACCAGGTGTGGCAGGTCGACCGCTCCTCGGGGGCGGTGACGTCGCTCGGGTTCCCGGGCGATGCGCAGACCCGGCCCCGGGGAGTCGCCGTCGACGACGGGGACGTCTTCGTGGTGGACAACGGGCGCGGAGCGGTCTGGGCGCTGACCGGAGGTGCATGGACGGAGGCCTTCTCGAGCGCTCCGGACGGCTCGCCCCTGGTGAACCCGACGGCGGTGTCGGTCGGGCCCGGGCGGAGCCTCGTCGTGGCGGACTACAACCGTCAGCGTGTCGTGACGGCCGCGTCGTCGGGACGTGCGGTGGTCGTCCCCGGACCGACGCCGACGAGCGAGCCGACAGTCGAACCCACCGTCGAGCCGACGAGCGAGCCGACGAGCGAGCCGACCGTCGAGCCGACCGTCGAACCGACCGCCGAGCCGACAGCCGAACCGACCGTCGAGCCGACGAGTCCGCCGACGTCCGAGCCGACGGCTGTGCCGACGACGGCCCCGGGGGCGAAGGCGACCCCCTCGATGACAGCGGCGGTACCGGGTGACGGCACCGCGCCTCCCGGCCCGTCGTTGACCGACGCGTCGCTGACCGACGCGCCGCTGACCGACCCGCCGCTGTCCGACGCTCGGGCCGCGGGGCGGCAGCGGACCCTCGCATGGACCGGTGCCGGTCCGGTCCTGCCCGCGCTCCTCACCGCCGCGGCCCTCGTCGCGGGCGGACTGCTCCTCAGCGGTCACGCGGGTCGTCGCCGGAGCTGACCCGTGTTCGCCGCCCGCGCACGCCGGGGCGGGTGTCGGACGCCGCCGGTACCATCGTCTGAGTGACGATCTCGGGCATCATCCCTGCGCTCTCGCGCGCCTCCGCGTTCGATCGCGTCCTCCGCGCTGCCGGGCGTGACGCGGACTTCTCCGTCGTCGACGGCCTGCGCGTCCCGCTGCTCGGTGCCCTGCTCGCCGAGCGCAACGGTCCCCAGTGCCTCTTCGTCGTCACCGCCACCGGGCGCGAGGCCGAGGCGGTCCGCGGTGCCTTCACCTGCACCGTGCCCGACGCCGAGGTGCTCGAGTTCCCCGCGTGGGAGACCCTGCCGCACGAGCGCCTGAGCCCGAGCGCCCAGACGGTCGGCACCCGCATCGCGACGCTCCGGAAGCTCGCGGCGTGGCAGGACGCCGACCCTGCCGACCGTCGCACGACCGTCGTCGTGGCGAGCGTCCGCGCCGCGCTGCAGCCGATCGCGGGGAACCTGACCTCGCTCGCACCGGTCACGCTCGTCACCGGCTCGCGGGGCAACGACCTCGCGGCCATCGCGTCGCAACTCGTCGACCTGGCGTACGCCCGGGTGGACCTCGTCACCCGCCGCGGCGAGTTCGCGGTGCGCGGTGGCATCCTCGACGTCTTCCCGCCAGGGGCCGATCACCCGGTGCGCGTCGACTTCTTCGGCGACGAGATCGAGGCGATCAAGGCCTTCTCGGTCGCCGACCAGCGCACCACCGACGACGACCTCGGGTCGATCGAGCTCACGGCCTCGCGTGAACTCCTGCTGAGCGACGACGTGCGGCAGCGTGCGCGCGAGATGCTGCACGAGTTCCCGAACCTCTCGCAGATGCTCGCGAAGATCGCCGAGGGCATCCCGGTCGAGGGCATGGAGTCCCTCGCACCGGCCCTCGTGCAGGACCTCGTCCCGATCACGAGCTACCTGCCCGACGCCGCGACGATCGCCGTGCTCTCCCCGGAGCGGGTCGCCGGCCGCGCGCACAGCCTGGCCGAGACGAACACCGAGTTCCTGCAGGCAGCCTGGAGCGCCGCGGTCGCCGGAGCCCAGGCGCCGATCGACCTCGACGCCGGCAACTTCCTGACCGTGCAGCAGCTGAAGAACGGTCGCGGCCAGCGCACGTGGTGGACCGTCACGCCGTTCGACTCCGGGCTCGACGAGGGCGACCGCGAGCGTGTCCTCACCGACGCCGAGGCAGCTGCCGAGGCCGGCGAGTACATCCGCGTCCGAGCCGAGTCGATCCCGAGCTTCGCGGGCAGCGCCGACGGTGCCGTGGCGCACGTCAAGCAGCTGGTCGACGACGGCTGGGCCGTGGTCGTCACCGCGCAGGGCAAGGGCCTCGTGGAGCGCGCGGTGCAGGTCCTGGCCGACGCCGGGGTCGCCGCTCGGTCTGACGACCTCACCGCCCCGCCGGAACCGGGGATGACGATCGTCACGACCGCCACCGTCGAGGCCGGCTTCGCGATCGCCGACCCGCGGATCGCCGTCCTGAGCGAAGCCGAGTTCTACGGCCGCAGCGTGCAGCAGGGTGCGCGCACCGTGAAGAAGCTGGCCGGGCGCCGCAAGAACGTCGTCGACCCGCTGCAGCTCAAGCCGGGCGACGTCGTCGTGCACAACACCCACGGCATCGGCAAGTTCGTCGAGCTCGTCTCGCGCGAGGTCAGCTCCGGCGGTCGCAACGCCGTGAAGACGCAGCGCGAGTACCTCGTGCTCGAGTACGCGCCGTCGAAGCGGAACTACCCGGGCGACAAGCTCTTCGTGCCCACCGACCAGCTCGACCAGCTGTCGCGGTACGTCGGCGGCGAGAACCCGACGCTGTCGAAGATGGGCGGCTCGGACTGGTCCGCGGCGAAGTCCAAGGCCCGCAAGGCCGTCCGCGACATCGCCGTCGACCTGGTGAAGCTGTACTCGGCGCGCATGGCGTCGAAGGGGCACGCGTTCGGCCCGGACACCCCGTGGCAGCGTGAGCTGGAAGAGGCCTTCCCGTTCGCGGAGACCGCCGACCAGCTCACCACGATCGACGAGATCAAGCGCGACATGGAGAGCCCGATCCCGATGGACCGGTTGCTCTCCGGTGACGTCGGCTACGGCAAGACCGAGGTCGCGATCCGTGCGGCGTTCAAGGCGGTGCAGGACGGCAAGCAGGTCGCCGTGCTCGTGCCGACGACACTGCTCGTGCGCCAGCACATGGAGACGTTCCAGGAGCGCTTCGCCGGCTTCCCCGTCCACCTGCGCGCCCTGAGCCGGTTCCAGACCGAGAAGGAGTCGAAGGAGACCATCGCCGGCCTGGCCGACGGCACGGTCGACATCGTCATCGGGACGCACCGCATCCTGTCGCAGAACATCCAGTTCAAGGACGTCGGGCTCGTCATCATCGACGAGGAGCAGCGCTTCGGCGTCGAGCACAAGGACCAGCTCAAGAAGCTCAAGACGAACGTCGACGTCCTGGCGATGTCCGCGACGCCGATCCCGCGTTCCCTCGAGATGGCGGTCACGGGCATCCGCGAGATGTCCACGCTCGCGACTCCGCCGGAGGACCGCCACCCGATCCTGACGTTCGTCGGGCCGCAGTCCGACCTGCAGGTCGCCGCCGCGATCCGGCGGGAGCTCCTGCGCGAGGGTCAGGTGTTCTACGTGCACAACCGCGTGAAGGACATCCAGTCGGTGGCGTCGCACCTCGCCGAGATCGTGCCCGAGGCCCGGATCCAGGTCGCGCACGGGCAGATGTCCGAGGGCACCCTCGAGCAGGTCATGGTCGACTTCTGGGAGCGCAAGTTCGACGTGCTCGTGTCGACGACCATCGTCGAGACCGGCCTCGACATCGCGAACGCCAACACGCTCATCATCGACAAGGCCGACAAGTACGGGCTGTCGCAGCTCCACCAGCTCCGCGGTCGGGTCGGGCGCGGGCGCGAGCGCGGGTACGCGTACTTCCTCTACGACGCCGACAAGCCGCTGTCCGAGACCGCGCAGGACCGCCTCGAGACCATCGCCGCGAACAACGAGCTCGGCGCGGGCATGCAGGTCGCGATGAAGGACCTCGAGATCCGCGGCGCCGGCAACCTGCTCGGAGGCGAGCAGTCCGGTCACATCGCCGGCGTCGGGTTCGACCTGTACCTGCGCATGATCGGCGAGGCCGTGTCCCAGTTCCGCGGTGACGTCGCCGAGGGACAGACCGAGCTCCGGCTCGAGATCCCGGTCGACGCGCACATCCCGGAGGACTACGTCGAGTCCGAGCGGCTCCGGCTCGAGGCGTACCAGAAGCTCTCGGCGGCGTCGGCCCCGGCGGCGCAGCCCGAGGCGATCGACATGGTGCTCGACGAGCTGACCGACCGCTACGGCCAGCCGCCGCAGCCGGTGCTCACCCTGGTCGAGGTCTCGCGCCTCCGCCGCATGGCGCAGCAGGTCGGTCTGTCCGACGTCGTCGTGATGGGCTCGAACCTCCGGATCGCGGGCAAGGAGCTCGCCGACTCGGCCCAGGTCCGGCTGAAGCGCATGTTCCCCGGCGCGCGCTGGTTCCCCCAGCAGGACGCCGCGAGCATCCCGCTGCCGAAGCCGCACGGCGAGACACTGCCCGACGACGGGCTCATCCAGTGGGTGGAGAGCATCCTGACGGCGGTCTACGGGGCCTCGAAGGCGCCTGCGGAGACGCCCGCGGGCTGAGTCGCAACGGGCTGTCGGTCTGGAGGCGCGGTGTCGGCTGGCACCGCGCCTCCCGTCCGTGCCGTGGTGCGGTCCCGTCCGCGTCGCTGCGGAACGACAGAACCGCTGTCGTCCGACATCGCACCTGTCGTTCGACCGGCGCGGCGTCGCGCGCTACTCGGTCGCCTCGGCCTCGGAGAGCTCGCGCCGCGCACGGTAGCGACGCGCACGCAGACTGGCGACGACGGCCGAGGCCAGGATCGCGATGCCCGAGCCGACGAGCACGGCGAGGACGCCCTCGTCGAGGATCTCCTCGTTCCGGGCGAACGCCAGTTCGTTCATGAGGAGCGAGACCGTGAAACCGATGCCGCCGAGCACACCGACCGTCACGATCGACCAGAACGACAGCGTCGAGCGACCCGGCGCGCGGAAGATCCGCGTCGCGACGGCTCCGAAGAGCGTGATGCCGATCACCTTGCCCACCGGCAGCGCCAGGACGACGGCCCAGAACGTGGGGGAGAGCTCGCCGATGCCGACAGCCGGGATCACGACCGCGGCCGACGCGAACGCGAACACCGGCAGGACGATCGCGTTCGACCACGGCTCCACACCCTCGTGCAGCGTGTGCCCCGGACGACGGGGCAGCACGAGACCGAGCGCGACGCCGGCGATCGTGGCGTGCACGCCCGAGTGGTACACGAGCCACCACGTGACGAGCCCGACCAGCACCATCGCGGCGATGATCCACGCCTGACCGGTCCGGCCGGGGCGCAGCAGACGACCGAGCACGGCGAAGACCGCGAGCGCGACGACGGCGCCGGCCAGTGCGACGAAGTCCGTACCGTGCGCGAAGACGACGGCGATGATGACGATCGCGATGAGGTCGTCGAGCACCGCGAGCGCGAGCAGGAACACGCGGATCGTCGACGGCAGCCCCCGACCGAACATCGCGAGGACGCCGAGCGCGAAGGCGATGTCGGTCGCCGTCGGGATGGGCCAGCCGTGCTGGTAGGGCGTTCCGGAGGTGACGAGGAGGAAGATCCCGGCCGGCACGAGCACACCGCCGACCGCCGCGATCGCCGGGATGACCGCGGTCTTCGGGTTCGAGAGCTCGCCGTCGAGGAGCTCCTGCTTCAGCTCGATCGCGACGAGCAGGAAGAAGACCGCCAGCAGCCCGTCGCTGATCCAGTGCGACACCGACAGGTCGAGGCCGATCGCTCCCCACGGCGAGTGCGCGTCGAGGGCGCGTTCGAGGCCGGGGCCGAGCGGTGAGTTCGCCACGAGCAGGCCGAGCACGGCGGCGGTCAGGAGCGCGATGGCGCTGAAGCGGGGGGAGCGGACGAGTGCCGACATGGATCTCCGACGGTGTGCGGGTACGGGCGGGTGACCGTCGACCAGACTTCCCGACACACCAGGACCGATCGTACCGGAGTGCCCTGCGTGCGAGCATGGCGCCATGACCGCCGTCTCGGACCTCGTCGAAGTCGTCGACCGCCTGCTCGCACCCGAGGGTGGCTGCGTGTGGAACCGTGCGCAGACCCATGCCTCGCTCGCGCGGTACGCCGTCGAGGAGTCGTACGAGCTCGTCGACGCGATCGACTCCGGGGACGACGTCGAACTGCGCGAGGAGCTCGGCGACGTGCTCTACCAGGTCGTCCTGCACGCGGGTCTCGCTGCGGCGGCGGGACGGTTCGACCTCGAGGACGTCGCCGCGGGCGCCCGGGACAAGATGGTCCGCCGGCACCCCCACGTGTTCGGTGCGGAGCGGGCGGTCACCGAGGCGGAGGTCGTCCGCGTGTGGCGGGCGGCGAAGGCAGCGGAGAAGGCTGCGCGGACGAGCGTGGTCGACGGGGTCCCGCGGGCGATGCCGCCGCTGGAGCGCGCCGTGAAGCTGCTCGAACGCCTGGAGGAGCGTGGGGACGCCGCGGCGGTCGTCGCCGCCGTCGTGCGCGCGCCGGAGCAGGCGAGCACCGGCGCGGACGGTGCGGACGGCGCGGCGAGTGCGAGCGGGTCGGGAGACGTGGTGGACGACCGGTGGGGTGCGGGGATGCTCGCCGAGGTCGCGGCGGCACGGGAGGCGGGCATCGACGTGGTGGCGAGCCTGCGGGCAGCGGTGACCCGGCTGGAAGCCGAGGCGCGCGTCGGGGAATGAGTCGTGCCTCCCGGCCGGACCGGGTCGGGCAGACGAGTGAGAGAGCGGGCACCCTCCCAACCCGAAAAAGGAGGGTGCCCGCGAGCGGGTACGACGCACCAGGGAAGTTGCGTCGACAGGGACACCCGCCCGAACCGCGGGGCGCCGTTGCAGCACACCGTCCCCGCGAACGATCTGGTGGTCGGATCAGGAGACCACCAGACCGAGGTTCTGGATGTAGCGTATCAGTAGGCCACAGTGCGTGCAAGCGCCTCCGCCCGCTCTGGCAGGATTGGCGCATGGCAACGACCGTGACGGCTCCCCGTGGCATGCGTGACTTCCTCCCGGCGGAGAAGGCCCGTCGCGAGCACGTCCTCGGGGTCGTCCGTGACGTCTACGCGCGTCACGGGTTCGACGAGATCGAGACCCCCGTCGTCGAGGACGCCGCACGGCTGCACTCGGGCCTGGGTGGCGACAACGAGAAGCTCGCGTTCGCGGTGATGCGCCGCGGGCTCACGACCGAGGACCTGCAGCAGGCCGGTGCACCGCTCGACCTCGCGGACCTCGGGCTCCGCTTCGACCTGACCGTCCCGCTCGCGCGCTTCTACGCCTCGCACCGCGCCGAGCTGCCGTCGGTGTTCCGTGCCGTGCAGATCGCTCCGGTCTGGCGTGCCGAGCGTCCGCAGAAGGGGCGCTACCGTCAGTTCGTCCAGTGCGACATCGACATCCTCGGGGAGTCGGGGCAGCTCGCGGAGATCGAGCTCATCCGCGCGACCACCGCGGCGCTCGACGCGCTCGGCATCGCGGACACCACGATCCGCATCAACGACCGGCGGATCCTGCTGGCGCTGCTCGCCTCGTGGGGGATCACCGACCCCGGCACCGCGGACCGGGCCCTGATCACGGTCGACAAGCTCGACAAGATCGGTGCCGACGGTGTGGCCGCCGAACTCCGGTCGACGATCGGTGCCGACCTGCCCGGCCTCGAGGACACCATCCGCGCGCTCGAGGCAGCGAACTGGACCTCGGTCGAGGGCGCTCAGTGGCTCGACGCCCAGGCCTTTGCCGACCTGCTCCGGCTGCGCGAGGCCCTGCCGGGCGTCGACCTGCGCTTCGACCCGACGCTCGTGCGCGGCATGGGCTACTACACCGGGACGATCTTCGAGGTCGCCCACCCGGACTTCGGCTACAGCCTGGGCGGCGGCGGTCGCTACGACGGCATGATCGGGCGCTTCCTCGGGCAGGACGTCCCCGCAGTCGGCTTCTCGCTCGGGTTCGAGCGGCTCGTCGACCTCGTCACGCTGCCCGAGTCGGCCGAGTCCGATGCGGTCGTGCTCCTGTACGACAAGGACGTCGACCCGGTCCGTCTCGCGGCGCTCAAGTCCGAGGCCCTGGTGTCGCACCGCCGCGTGCGCCTCGAGCGCCGGCCGAAGAACACCAAGAACCTGCTCGCCGGACTCGCCGAGCAGGGCTTCGCGGCCTTCGCCAGCGTGCGGGCCGACACCGAGACCCTGGAAGGTGTCGAGTTCCGCCCGCTGGCGTGAGCTCCTCCACACCCGACGTCATCCGCGGCGAGGCGTCCACCGCGCCTCGGTAGGATCGACCCGCTGTCCACCACAACCGAACTCGTAGGGAGTACCCCGTGGCCCAGATCGATGCCGTAGGCGCACGCGAAGTCCTCGATTCCCGAGGCAACCCGACGGTCGAGGTCGAGGTCCTCCTCGACGACGGCGTGGTCTCGCGCGCGCTCGTCCCGTCCGGTGCATCCACCGGTGCGTTCGAGGCGTACGAGCTCCGCGACGGCGACGCGAACCGCTACGGCGGCAAGGGTGTCCTGAAGGCCGTCGACGCCGTCCTCGATGAGATCGGCCCGGCACTCGGGGGCTTCGACGCCACCGACCAGCGTCTCGTCGACGCCGCGCTCATCGAGCTCGACGGCACCGAGAACAAGTCCCGCCTGGGCGCCAACGCGATCCTCGGTGCGTCCCTCGCCGTCGCCCGCGCCGCTGCAGACTCGGCCGACCTGCCGCTGTTCCGCTACCTCGGTGGCCCGAACGCGCACACGCTGCCCGTCCCGCTCATGAACGTCGTCAACGGTGGCGCGCACGCCGACACCAACGTCGACATCCAGGAGTTCTTCCTGGTGCCCTACGGCGCCGAGAGCTTCTCGGAGGCCCTGCGCTGGGGCGTCGAGACCTACCACGCCCTCAAGGGCGAGCTGAAGAAGCAGGGTCTCGCGACCGGCCTCGGCGACGAGGGTGGCTTCGCACCCGAGCTCGCCTCGAACCGCGCGGCGCTCGACTTCCTGCTCGCCGCCATCGAGAAGGCCGGCTTCACCCCCGGCAAGGACATCGCGCTCGGCCTCGACGTCGCCGCGACCGAGTTCTTCCACGACGGCAAGTACGCGTTCGAGGGCAAGCAGCTCTCGAGCGAGGAGTTCACCGGGTACTTCTCGGACCTCGTCGCGAACTACCCGCTCGTCACCATCGAGGACGCCCTGGCCGAGGACGACTGGGAGGGCTGGAAGCACCTCACCGCCGAGCTCGGCTCGAAGCTCCAGCTCGTCGGCGACGACCTGTACGTCACGAACCCGAAGCGTCTGCAGCGGGGCATCGACGAGCAGGCCGGCAACTCGATCCTGGTCAAGGTGAACCAGATCGGCACGCTGACCGAGACCCTCGACGCCGTCTCCCTGGCACACCGCCACGGCATGACCGCGATCCTGTCGCACCGTTCGGGCGAGACCGAGGACACCACCATCGCCGACATCGCGGTGGCCGTCGACGGTGGCCAGATCAAGACCGGCGCCCCGGCCCGTTCGGACCGCGTCGCGAAGTACAACCAGCTGCTCCGCATCGAGGAGGAACTGGGCGACGCCGCCGTCTACGCCGGCCGCACCGCGTTCCCCCGCGCCGCCGCGCTCTAGGTCGGACACCGAACGGCTCGAGACGCCGTCCTCCTTGCGGAAGGGCGGCGTCTCGTCGTTCCCGGGCACTGCAGCCGCCGGTGCCGAGTCACCGTCGCCGCCGGGGTCGGCGGCCCGGGTTCCGGTCGCACGACTTGCCGCTCGACTCCGGCGGCGACGGCAAGTCGTGCGACAAGAGCGTGAGCCGGCGGCGAGTCCTGCGACGCGAACCGTCGGGGTCGGGGACGACGGGGTCGGGACGGCGCTGCGGCCGGACCGACCGGCGGACGGGAGGCGCGTGGCGGCCGTGCGCCGCGCCTCCCGTCCGCTGGGAGGGTACCGAGCGACGCGTGGCGGCCGTGCGCCGCGCCTCCCGTCCGCTGGGAGGGTACCGAGCGACGCGTGCCGGCCCGCGTGCCGGGCCACGCGACCGACGCGGGCCGGGTTATCGTCGAGCCGTGCCCAGCCAGAAGCCCCGCGTCCGCCGCATCCCCGTGGCCGTGCCGGAGTCCGGCGCGCACGAGCAGCCCTGGTACCGCTCGATCCGGTTCTCGGGGTTCAGCCTGCTCATGCTGGCGATCATCGTGTTGTTCGTCGTCGTGCTCGCGCCCTCGCTCCGCACGCTGATCCAGCAGCAGGAGCAGATCGCGCAGCAGCAGCGCGAGGTGGCGGCGCAGAAGGCGGACGTCAGCCAGAAGAAGCAGGACGTCGCCCGGTGGGACGACCCGGCCTACATCGAGGCGCAGGCCCGTGACCGGCTGCTCTACGTCTACCCGGGCGAGGAGAGCTACCTCGTGATGGGCGCCGAGCAGGCGAAGGGGTCCGACCGTGCCGAGACGGACTCCGGCAGCCCGGTCAGCTCGACCGTGCAGACCCCGAAGGTCGACTGGGTGCAGGCGATGCTCTCCAGCGTGCTGCAGTCCGGCCTGACGGAGAAGACCACCGAGGAGCTCGTCGCTCCCGACGTCTCCGGCACCGGGGACCCGACCGGCGCCGCCACCGCCGACACGAAGTAGGCCCACCGCCGACACGGCGCAGGCCCGGCACCGCCGTCGTCACGGAGTAGGACGGCGAGCGGGACTCGGGTAGGCTCACGTGCCCGTGACGACCCCTCCCTTCGACCCGCCGTCCGACCGCGACATCCAGGTCGTCTCGGCGCAGCTCGGGCGACCGGCCCGCGACGTCGTCGGGATCGCGGCGCGGTGCGTGTGCGGCAACCCCACCGTCGTGTCGACGAAGCCCCGACTCGCGAACGGCACCCCGTTCCCGACGTTCTACTACTTGTGCCACCCCGCCGCCACCGCGGCCGTGAGCACGCTCGAGGCGAACCACGTCATGCCCGAGCTCGCCGCCCTGCTCGAGGACGAGACCGTCGCGGCGCAGTACCGCGCGGCCCACGAGTCCTACCTGGCGGACCGCGAGTCGATCGAGCACGTCGACGAGATCGACGGCATCAGCGCCGGTGGCATGCCCACCCGCGTGAAGTGCCTGCACGCCCTCGTCGGCCACGCCCTCGCTGCCGGACCCGGCGTCAACCCCATCGGCGACCTCGCGCTCGAGCGCGTGGACTGGTCGCCCTCCCGGTGCGAGTGCCGGGCGTATGATGGCATCGCAGACGCTGGAGTCGGGGCGGGTGGCGGCGAAGTCTGACCAGCCTCCCGGCAAGCAACCACCCCACTCCAAGGAGATCATCCCCCGTGCCCAAGATCCTCGTCGTCGGCGGCGGCTACGCCGGTTTCTACACCGCCTGGAAGCTCGAGAAGCACCTGCGTCAGGGTGAAGCCGAGGTCACCATGGTGGACCCGCTCCCGTACATGACGTACCAGCCGTTCCTGCCCGAGGTCGCGGCCGGTTCGATCGAGCCGCGTCACGCGATCGTCTCGCACCGTCGTCACCTGAAGAAGACCCGCGTCGTCACGGCGAAGGTCACGAAGGTCGACCACGCCACGAAGACCGCGACGATCACCCCGGCCGAGGGCGAGGCGTGGGAGGAGTCCTACGACCAGATCGTGATGACCGCCGGTGCCGTCTCGCGCACCTTCCCGATCCCGGGTGTCGCGGACGAGGCCATCGGCCTGAAGACCATCGAGGAGGCCGCGGCGATCCGCGACAAGATCCTCACGAACTTCCACAAGGCGGCGAACCTGCCGGCCGGTCCCGAGCGTGACCGCCTGCTCACCGTCGTCGTGGTCGGCGGCGGCTTCGCCGGCATCGAGGTCTTCGCCGAGCTCCGCTCCTTCGCGTCCGACCTGCTGAAGAGCTTCCCGCAGCTGTCCTTCGACGACACGCACTTCCACCTGGTCGAGGCGATGGGCCGGATCATGCCCGAGGTGTCGCTCGAGACCTCGCACTGGGTGCTCGAGAACCTCGCTTCCCGCGGTGCCACGGTGCACCTCGAGACCCAGCTGGCCTCGGCCGAGGGCGGCGTCTGCCAGCTCAAGGCCAAGGACGAGTCGATCCAGACGATCGAGTCCGACCTCATCATCTGGACCGCCGGCGTCATGGCGAACCCGATGGTCAAGGGCACCGACTTCCCGCTCGAGCAGCGCGGGCGCATCCGCGTGCAGCCCGACCTCCGCGTGGTCGACGACAACGGCGTGATCGCCGATGCGTGGGCCTGCGGCGACGTCGCGGCCGTGCCGGACCTGACCGGCGGCGGTGTCGGCGGCTTCTGCGTGCCGAACGCCCAGCACGCCGTGCGCCAGGCCAAGCAGCTCGCGAAGAACCTGGTCGCGGTGATCCGCGGCGAGGCGACGAACGACTACAAGCACGAGAACCTCGGCGCCGTCGCGGGCCTCGGTCTCGGTACCGGTGTCTTCCAGTCCGGCAAGTTCGCAATGAAGGGCTTCCTGGCCTGGGGTTCGCACCGTGGCTACCACGGTCTCGCGATGCCGTCGTGGGAGCGCAAGTGGCGCGTCATCGGCGACTGGGTGGGCGGCTTCTTCCTGGGCCGTGACATCGCGTCGCTCGACGACCGCGAGACCCCGCGTGCCGCGTTCGAGGCCTTCGCGTCGCGTCCGAAGCCCGCTGCTGCCGAGGAGCCGAAGGTCGTCGCAGCCCCGGCTCCCGAGGAGGGCAAGCCCGCCGACGCCGCCGGCCCCGCGTACGCCACTCCCGCCGAGGACGTCTCGAAGGACGCCGAGCCCGTCGCCGCTCCGGCGGACGCCAAGTAGAACCGGAACCGGCACCGGACGACCGACGGCCGTCGCCCCAGCGTGGGGTGGCGGCCGTCGTCGCATCGGTAGGCTGTTGCGGCCCGCCCCCGTGGCCCAATCGGTAGAGGCACGCGACTTAAAATCGCCGAGTTGTGGGTTCGAGTCCCACCGGGGGTACCGACGGCGGTGCGATCGTTCTCCCAGAGCGACAGTGTCCGCCCGACAGTCGGGGGCAACCTGTCGCTTTCGCGGACCCCTCGCGAGGCCCCTACGATCGTCCCGTGGCCGGACTCGGAAGCGCTCTCGCGAACCTGCGCAACGCACTCAACCGACCCGAGGCGCACGTCGAGGTCGTCGACGGCGAGACGGTCCCCACCGGCATGCTGCTCGGCACGCTCGGCGCGCTGCTGCTCGACGCCGGCAGCTCCGTGACCGACGTCCGCTCCGCACTCGAGAAGGCCCGCGACGCCGCCGGGGTCGGCCCGACGCTCGCCGTGGGGGTCCTGCCCGCGCTCGTCATGGTCAGCGAGGTCGCCACCGGCGCCGCCACGATCGTGAACGCCGAGGGCGTCGAGCTCTCCTCCCGCCAGGCAGCACGCGCGAACCGCCTGGTGCTCGGCCTGGAGCGCGGGTCCATCGCCCTCGCCGAGATCCCCGCCCGGGTGCGCGCCATCCGTGCTGGTACCGTCCCGCCGCCGGCGCTGCCCTGGATCGCCGGCAACGCCCTGACGTCGGTCGGGCTGGCGGTCGTGTTCCGCTGCCCCTGGTGGGCGATCGTGCTGGCGCTCGTCGTCGGCGCCCTGGTCGGCGTGCTCAGCCTGGTGCTCCGCCGCTTCCGCGAGGCCGTCGCGATCATCCCGTTCCTCGCCGCCTTCATGTCGACGAGCGTCGTCGGCCTCGTCGCCGCCGGGACCGGGTTCGACCACGTGCCGCTGTTCGCCGTCTGCGCACCCGTGGCGGTGTTCGTGCCCGGTGCGCTCATCACCAACGCGCTGCTCGAGCTCACTGCGGCCGACATCGTGACGGGTGCCTCGCGGCTCGTGCAAGGACTCATCACGCTCGGGTTCATGGCCGCGGGCATCGCAGCGGGCAGCGCACTGACCGGGCTGCGGGTGGACCCGTCGTCTGCGGCGCTCGTCGGTGAGGTCGCCGGCGTGGGTACCCTCCGTGGTGGGTGGGAGGCCGTGCCGTCCTACTGGGTGTCCTGGGTCGCGGTCGTCGGCCTGGCCGTCGGGCTCGGACTGGTGTTCCGCTCCGGTTGGCGGCTCACGCTGGTGTCCGTCGCCGTCATGACGAGCGCCTACGCGGTCGTCAGCGGTACCACGCCCCTCTGGGGGAGCGTCGTCGCCACGGGCGCTGCGGCCGCACTGCTGTTCGTCGCGACGCGCCTGCTCGAGCGCCTCGTGCCGGTCATCCCGGCGACGGTGTCGTTCTTCCCCGCGTTCCTGCTCCTCGTGCCCGGCACCGTGGGGCTCGTCGCGGTCACCACCTTCGACCCGGTCGCGCTCGGTACGCCGCTCGCGACGTTCGTCAGCCTCTGCATCGGGACGAAGATCGGCGGGCTGCTGCCCGGGCTGTTCCGGCGGAACGCCCCGCACCACGCGGCCTGATCCGGCCCGGCGGGCCGGGGCTGGCGGCCGGGAGACAGGCTGGGGCCGGTCGTGCGCGCCGTCTCCGGCACGTGCGGGCCGGGAGGCGCGTGGCGAGCCCGGTCGGGTGCCTCCCGTCCGGCACGTGCGGGCCGTGAAGCGCATGGCGGGCCCGGGCACGTGCCTCCCGTCCGACACGCGTGAGCCGGGAGGCGCGTGGGTGGCCCGGTGACGAGCCTCCCCTCCGGCGGGCGCGTGGCGGGCCGACGTGCGCCTCCGGCCCCGGTGGGCGTGGACCGGGACGCGCGTGGCGGGGCCGGTCACGTGCCTCCCGTCCGGCGTGCACGGAGCTGGCAGAGCGTCGCGGGCCGGCGCGGGGCTCCCGACAGGTGAGTGTCGAGCGCGGCGGTGCGTGACGGGCGCACCGCGCGTGTCCCGGGCGTTCCGTGCGGGCGGCGGGTCCGCGTCCGTCAGCGCTGCGGCGCGGCCGCCGCGCGCGTCCCGCGGACCCAGACCCAGCAGCAGGCGACCGCGAGGGCACAGAGGCCGGCGGCGACCGCGGTCTCCGTCGGCGACGGGACAGCCGGGGCGGGTGCGCCCGTGGTGAGTGCAGCGAGCGCGACCGCACCGGCCGTGAGCGCGACCCAGCGGACTCGTGCCCCGGTGACGAGCGCGGCGCCCGCCGACCCGGGGAACGGCAGCAGGGTGACCACGAGCGCGCCGACCGCCCCGACGCACAGTGTGGTGGCGAACTCGGCCGTGAGCGTCGTCCAGAACCCCGAGCCGCCGACGAGCGAGTGCAGGATCCAGCCGGTGGCAGCGACCCCGAGCAGCGCGCCCGAGCGGGCGGTGGCGCTCCGCACCCCGCGGGCGACGCTCGACCCGAGCCGCAGGGCGGCGGTGTCGGCACCCGGTCGTCCGACGGGCACGAGGACGGCGCCGACGACCAGGGCGGGGGAGAGGTCGGCGACCCGGGTCAGGGCGCACCCCGTGACGGCGGCGAGCACGAGCCAGGGCGAGACGCGGAAGCCGACGGCGGTGCGGTCCCGACCTGCGGCCCAGCGGGTGGCCAGGACGACGGCGGCGGTCGTGACGGCGGAGCCGAGCAGCACCGCGAGCGCGAGGCGGACGTAGCGGGCCTCGAGCGAGGTGCCGACCCCGAGGAGCGTCGTCACGACGACGATCCCGACGCCGAGGGCCGCCGCTGCCCAGGTCGGCAGGACCTCGTCACCGAGCCGGCGGTCCCGCCGCGAGCGGTTCCGACCGAGCAGGGCGGTGAAGGGGTTCCGGAGGCGACCGCGGACGGCGGCGCCGACCACGGCGAGCGGGACGGCGACGAGCACGAGGAAGCCGGCCGCCACTCCCGTCGCGAGCAGGACGGTGCCCCACGAGAACGACGCCTGGACGGGCCGCACGCCGCGGTCGTAGGCCGTGCCGGCGGTCCAGTCGCCGGCCGGTCCGGACCAGTCGGGCACGCCGGACGTGGTGCTGGCCGGGCCGTCTCCTGCCGCGCCGGTCGTGCCACCACCCGCGCCGGGGCCGGACGCGCCGGTGCCCGTCGGGTCGGTGCCGGTCGGACCGCCGCCGCCACCCGCGGTCGTCCCCGGTGCTGCGTCGGGCGAGCCCGGCGTGGCGGACGACGACGTCGGTCCGACCGCCGGACCGGAGGTGCTCGAGCTGGTGCTGGGCGTCGAGCCGGACAGCGCCACCCGGACGCCGGTCGACGACGGCGACGAGTTGCCCGCGGCGTCCTGCTGCATCGCGCTCACGGTCCGGGTCCCGGCGGCCGCGGTCGTGCCGGTCGTCGTGCAGGACCACCGGCCGTCGGCACCCACGTCGGTCCGGCACACCGGTGAGCGGTCGAGGTACACCGTCAGGACCGCGCCGGCCTCGCCGGTGCCGCGCACCGTGAACGGCTGGGAGCGCACGCGCTCGTCGGCTCCCGGTGCCGTGACGACCGGCGCTGCCGGGGCGGTCCGGTCGACGACGACCGTGCGTGGGGCGGAGGGGGCACTCCGGAGGTCGGAGCGGAAGCCGTTGCCGGTGCTCGCGGTCTGGGCCGCGGAGACCGTGGCGCGACCGTCCCGGGTGCTGCCGGGGAGCGCGACCGACCAGTGGCCGCTGGCGTCCACCCGCGCGGTCCGGTCGACCGGCGTGCCGGAGACGGACACGGCGACGGTCGCACCGGGCAGACCGGTGCCGGACACGGGGCCCGAGGTCGGGCGGTCGGTGGTGATGACCGGGGGGACGACGACGTCGGACGCCGGCGCGCGGGACGACCCGAGCGTGGTGTCCGTCTCGTCGACCACCGTGAAGACCTGCTGCGGGCCCGAGCGGACGGTGGCGATGCACGCCCACGACCCGTCGTCGGCCACGGTCGCCGTGCACCCGGTCGAGCCGGTCACCGCGGGTCCGGCGACACGCACCCGGTGCCCGGGGGTGCCGCTGCCGTGGAGCCGGACGGTCGCGGTCGTCACGTCGCCCGGGTCGGCGATGGTCGGACGGACGGCGGGGCGCTCGGTCGGCGACGGCGAGGGGGAACCGGTGTCCGGTGGCAGCGTGCTGAACTGGGGGAAGGGCGTCGGGGAGGCCGTCCGGGCCGCGTCGTCGTCCTGCTGCGGCTCGCCGCCGGTGCTGGCGGTCGTCGCGCTCGCGGTGCCGGCGGCGCTCGCGCTCCGGGTCTCGACGATGTGCTCGGGGGGAGCTGCCGTGGTGGTGCTCGTCGTGGTCGTGGTCGTGGTCGTGCTCGTCGTCGCCGATGCCGGCGGCGCCCCCAGGAGGAACGCTCCGGCCGTCATCACGATCGCCACGCCCGCGGTCAGCAGTCCGGAGCGGGTTCGGGGTCGACCGACGGGACCGCCGTCGCCGACGGTCCCCTGCTCCACGTTGTCCCCGAGCGTGTCCACCGGTTCCATCACACGTGATGATCCGCCCTGGGTCAATCCGCCACCCGGATGATGTGTCCCACGACGTGCGTTCGCAGTCTCCCTGCCGCAGCGGTCACCGCACGGCGGGTGTACGCCACTCGGGAATCACCCGTGAACCACACTGCGGGAACGGGTCGTCCCGGTGCGCCTCGGTACACTCGTGGACGGTCGTCACACGGCCACGCACCGGTCGCAGTCCCACCGCGCCGGACCCGACGCGCAAAGGAGTACGCCCAGATGGACACCGGACTCGTCACGACGCTCATCGTCGTCGGAGTGGTGGTGGTCCTGCTCGTCGTGATCGGGATCTACCTCTGGGTGACCTACAACTCGCTCGTCACGCTGAAGCTGCGCGTGGACGAGGCGTGGAGCGACATCACGGTGCAGCTGAAGCGCCGCGCAGACCTCATCCCCACCATCGTCGACACCGTCAAGGGGTACGCCGCGCACGAGAAGTCCGTGTTCGAGTCGGTGACGCGTGCCCGGGCCGAGACGCTCGGTGCCGGTGACGCCTCGAGCGCCTCGGTGGCCGAAGGGCACATGCAGAAGGCCCTGAAGAGCGTGTTCGCCGTCGCCGAGGGCTACCCACAGCTGCAGTCGAGCCAGAACTTCCTGCAGCTGCAGTCCGAGCTCGTCGACACCGAGGACAAGATCCAGGCCGCGCGACGCTTCTACAACGGCGGCGTGCGCGAGCTGAACACCAAGATCCGCGTCTTCCCGAACTCGACCTTCGCGAAGAGCAAGGGGTTCACCGAGGCGTCGTTCTTCGAGACGGCAGAACCCGCGGCGATCGCCGAACCGCCGCGCGTCCAGTTCTGACCGTGGCGGGGGCGGCCTGACCCGTGTACAGCGCCATCGCGCGGAACAAGCGCAACACCGTCGTCATCATCCTGGTCTTCCTGCTCATCGTCGGGGCGCTCGGGTTCCTGGGCGGCTACCTCGCGGGCAACGTCTCGGTCGGGGTGATCGTCCTCGTCGTCGCGCTCGGGTACGCGCTGCTCCAGTACTTCCTCGCTGGTCGACAGGCGACGGCGATCGCGGGCGGCATCGAGATCGACCGCACGACGGAACCGCGGCTCTGGCGGACGGTCGAGAACCTGGCGATCACGAACGGCATGCCGATGCCCCGGGTGTTCGTCATCGAGGACCCCGCGCCCAACGCCTTCGCCACCGGCCGTGACCCGGAGCACGCCATCGTCGCGGCGACGACCGGGCTGCTGGCGATCATGGACGACAGCGAACTGCAGGGCGTCATGGCGCACGAGCTCGGACACGTCAAGAACTACGACATCCGCGTCTCGACGATCGTGTTCGGCCTGGTGGTCGCGGTCGGGTTCCTGGCGGACGTGCTCCTGCGCATCTCGATCTTCAGCGGGTTGAGCGGGCGCGGACGGAACAACGACAACGGCGGTGGCGGCAACCCGATCCTGATCATCGCCGGGATCGTGGCGGTGCTCGTCGCGCCGATCGCGGCCGCAGCGGTGCAGGCAGCGGTCTCCCGGCAGCGCGAGTACCTCGCGGACGCCACGGGTGCGATGACGACGCGGTACCCCGAGGGCCTCGCGCGTGCGCTCGAGAAGCTCCAGGCGTACGGGCGACCGACCCGCACGCAGAACTCGTCCATGGCGCACCTGTGGATCGCCGACCCGATGCGTCCGGGTGTGATGGACCGGCTGTTCTCCACGCACCCGCCGCTGCCGGACCGGGTCGCTCGACTGCGGGGGAGCCTGGACCGCTTCTGACCCGCGGGCGTCGAGACGCCGGCGTCGGTGCGGGACGGCCTCGTCGCGGCGAGACGCCGGCGTCCGGACGAACGACCTCGTCGCGTCGAGACGCCGGTGTCGGTGCGGGACGGCCGCGTCGCGGCGAGACGTGCCCAGGAGTCGCGGCGTCTCGCGCGGATCGCGGCGTCTCGCCTGCGTCGCGGCGCTTCGCGAGCACGGCGTGCCAGCGCGACCACCGGGCCGGGCCTGCGCGGCGGAGGTGCACCGGGCCTCCCGGCCGGGCCTCAGGCGACCGCGTCGTCGGCCGGAGCCGCCTCGGGCGCATCGGCGTCGTCCGCCGCCTCGTGCGGAACGAGCGCGACCCTGAGCGCCGCGGCGACCGCTGCGGCCGCGGTGCCACGGTCGGTGACCTCGACACCGTCGAGTCCCTGCCACGCCGCCGCCCGCCGCAGCGTCTCGGCGAGGCGCTCCGCGTCCAGGCGCTCGCCCGGCTCCTGCCACGCGGTCCGCACCCGGAGCACACCCCGCTGCCGGTCGCTCTTCAGGTCGACGCGTCCGGTCAGGCGGTCGTCCTGCAGCACGGGCAGCACGTAGTAGCCGAACACCCGCTTCGGCGCCGGCGTGTAGATCTCGATCCGGTAGTGGAAGTCGTACATGCGCTCCGCGCGGCGACGGAACCACACGACCGGGTCGAACGGACTGAGCACCGCGTCGGCCGTCACCCGCCGCGGGACCCGGGCGTCGACGTGCATCCACGCGCGGTCGCGCCACCCCTCCACGCGGACCGGAACGACCTCGCCGCGCTCCTCGAGCTCGGCGATCGCGGCAGCGGTGTCGTCCGCGCGCAGTCGGAAGTAGTCGGCGAGGTCCGCGCGGGTCCCGACACCGGACGCGCGTGCGGCGCGCCGGACCAGCTCCGTGACGGCGGTGTGCCGGTCCGGAGCGCCCTCGAGCGTTCCCGGCGGCAGCACCTGGTCGGGCAGGGCGTACACGCGCTCGAACCCGGCGCGGCCGGCGCTGACGACCTCGCCCCAGCGGAACATCTGCTCGAGCCCCGCCTTCACGTCGCTCCAGCCCCACCACGGCCCGCGGCGCACGTTCGCCTCGTGCTCGACGGCGCTCGCGGGCAGGGGACCCTCGGCGGCGAGCAGGGCGCGGAGCTCCCGGCGGACGCCCGCGGTGCGTTCGACCCCCGCGATCCGGTTCGGTCGGGCGTCGCGGTCGCGGTACGCGTCCATGCGCCAGCGGAACAGGGGGAGGTCGGCGCGCGGCAGGAACGCGGCCTCGTGCGCCCAGTACTCGGCGTACGGGCCGGCCCGCCGCATCGTGAGTCGGTCCAGCGCGGGCTTGTCGTAGGACCCGAGGCGGGCGAAGAGCGGCAGGTAGTGGCTCCGCTCGAAGACGTTCACCGAGTCGATCTGCAGCAGCCCGAGCCGGCCGATCGTGCTCGTCAGCGTCCGGGTACCGACGATGTCACGGGCGGGAGCGCCGAAGCCCTGGGCCGCCAGGGTGACGCGGCGGGCCTCGGCGGCGGAGAGCGTGGACCTGACCATGGCACGACGCTACCGATCCGCGCCGACACCGACGTCGGACGGACGTATGCCGCATCTGGAACACGCTCCGGTGCCCGTCGGTACACTCGCCGCATGGCCTGGGGAAAGAAGACGCATCCGGATCCCGTCGTCGAGCAGGTCGTGCCGACGGGGATGCGGATCGCGGGTGCCTGGTCGTGGCGCGTGCTCGTCGTCATCGGCGTCGTCGCGGTGTTCATCTACCTCGTCACGCTCTTCAGCGAGGTGCTCATCCCGTTCCTCATCGGGATCGTCGTGGCCGCCCTGCTCGTGCCGCTGTCGAACTGGATGCAGCGCCACCACGTGCCGAAGTGGATCGCCGTCGTGGTCAGCCTGGTCGGGGGGCTCGCGGCCGTCGGTGGACTCATCTGGCTCGTGGTCGACCAGATCGCGGCGGCCTACCCCTCACTGCGCGACCGGACGCTCTCGCAGTACGACACGATCCGGGACTTCGTGCTCAACTCCGGTCTCGGCATCAGTCAGTCCGACCTCAACAACTACCTGAACCAGGCGACCGACTGGCTGTCGAGCAACTCCGGCTCGATCCTGTCCGGCGTCGCGAGCGCGGGCTCGTCGCTGACCCACCTGCTCACCGGGCTGTTCGTCGTCATCTTCACGGTGATCTTCCTGCTCATCGACGGCAAGAACGTCTGGCGCTGGACGGTCCGACTCTTCCCGAAGAAGGCCCGGCCGGCCATCGACGGTGCCGGGGTCGCCGGGTGGACGACGCTGACGAGCTTCATCCGCGTGCAGATCTTCGTGGCCTTCGTCGACGCCGTTGGCATCGGCATCGGGGCTGCCGCGCTCCAGCTCCCGCTCGTCATCCCGATCGCCGTGTTCGTCTTCCTCGGCGCGTTCATCCCGGTCGTCGGCGCCATCGTGACGGGCTTCCTCGCGGTGTTCATCGCGCTCATCTTCAACGGCTGGGTCGCCGCGCTCATCATGCTCGGCGTGATCCTGGTCGTGCAGCAGGTCGAGGGGCACATCCTCCAGCCCCTGGTCATGGGCAGCGCCGTCAAGGTGCACCCGCTCGCGGTCGTGCTCGGTGTCACCGCGGCGTCCGGGCTCGCGGGCATCGCCGGAGCGTTCTTCGCCGTGCCGCTCATCGCGACCGTGAACTCGATGGTGACGACGATCGCCAGCGGCCGGTGGAAGGGGCTCGACTCCGACCACGTGCTCGAGGCGAAGCAGCGTGACCACCACGCGAGTGTCGAGGCCAAGAAGCGCCGCCGCTGGCGGAAGCGCCACCCCGAGGGCGTACCGGCACCCGGCAGCGACGAGCAGCCCACCGCCACCAGGGGCACCGCGGGCTGAGCGGGTGCTCACCGACAGATCGTCACGAGTTCGCCGTGGCGGCCCTGACGGACGATGATGGGACCGTGACCGACACCTCCGTGCCCCAGCAGCAGACCGCGGCGTTCCCCTCGCTGGCGGACATCGAGGCCGCGCAGCGGACCATCGCGGGCGTCGCGCGCGTCACCCCGATGGAGACCTCGCAGTTCCTCGCCGAACTGCTCGGCTCGCCGGTGCACCTGAAGTGCGAGAACCTGCAGCGCACGGGCGCGTACAAGGTGCGCGGCGCCTACAACCGCCTGGCCGCGCTGAGCCCCGAGCAGCGCGCGGCCGGTGTCGTCGCAGCGAGCGCCGGCAACCACGCGCAGGGTGTCGCCCTGGCGGCCCGCGAGCTCGGCATCCCGGCGACGATCTTCACCCCCGTGGGGGTGGCGCTGCCGAAGCTCCAGGCGACGCGCCACTACGGCGCCGACGTGGTCCTGCGCGGCCACTCCGTGGAAGAGGCCCTGAGTGCCGCCAAGGACTTCGCCGCCCACACCGGAGCGGTGTTCATCCCGCCCTTCGACCACCCCGACGTCATCGCCGGACAGGGCACGCTCGGGCTCGAGATCATCGACCAGGTGCCGGACGTCGACACCGTGGTCGTGCCGATCGGCGGCGGCGGGGTCATCTCCGGCATCGCCCTCGCGGTGAAGGGGATGGCCGAGCGCCTGGGCCGCCCGATCCGGGTGATCGGGGTGCAGGCGGAGAACGCGGCGGCCTACCCGTCGTCGATCACCGCCGGCGAGCCGGTCACGATCACGACGAAGCCGACGATCTCGGACGGCATCGCCGTCGCCCGACCCGGTGACCTCAACTTCCCGATCATCCGCGACCTGGTCGACGACATCGTCACCGTCTCGGACGACGACACGGCCCGCGCCCTGCTCGTGCTGCTCGAGCGCGCGAAGCTCGTGGTCGAGGCCGCCGGCGCCGTCGGTGTCGCCGCGATCATGTCCGGCGCCGTCCGCGACACCGGTCGGACGGTCGTGCTGCTGAGCGGCGGGAACATCGACCCGCTGATGATGGAGCGCATCATCACCCGTGGTCTCGTCGCCGCGTCGCGCTACATCGGCATCCGGATCATGCTGCCCGACCGCCCGGGCCAGCTCGCCCGCGTCGCACAGGTCATCTCGGACGCCGGCGCCAACGTCGTCGAGGTGCTGCACACCCGGCACGGGCAGGGGCTCGTCATCAACGAGGTCGCCCTCGACCTGTCGATCGAGGCCCGCGGTCCGGAGCACGCGCAGGAGGTCATCCAGCGCCTCCACGAGGTCGGCTTCCGCCCGGAGCTGCTCGAGAACTGACCCGGGTGCACCGGCGCGCGTCGGTGCCGTCGGGGACGCCGTCGCCGCCGAACGCGGACGCGATCCACGGACCGCTGGTGTCAGCGCGGCGCACGGGAACGTCGCCCGGGCGTCAGGGTCGCGTGAGCGAGACCGACGACGGCCGGGAGGCGCGTGATGCTCCCGTCATGACCCTCACGTCGATCCTGCCCTCGCTCCGCGCCTCGCTGCCCGACCCGCTCGACCCGACCGTCTGGCCAGCCCGCACCGAGGCGACCGTCGACGACGTCCGGGTCCGCGCGGTGTCGATGCAGCGCTTGGCCGCAGTGGCCGGGACCCCGTGCGTGCACACCGCGGAGCAGGCACCCCCGCGGTACCGTCCGCGCGACTGGCACCCCGCCGACGTCTGCGTCACCGTGGCCGCGGTCACGCGTGTCCGACGACCGTGGGGGGTCGTCTTCGTCGAGCTCGACGCAGCGGTGCCCGACTGCGCCGTGCTCACCGAGGTGCGCCTGATCGGCCGACGCAGCGTCGCTCCCGTGGCCGAGGTGACGCTCGCGACGAACACCACCGGGACGGCCGGGCACGAGGTGCTGCTGCCCGGAGACGTCCGGGTCGGGGACCTCGTGTGCTTCCCGTGCGTCCGGCCGCTCGCGCACCGCGACGTCGTCCCGCGCTGACGCTGCCCGCAGCCGTCGTCGTGGAACCAGGAAACCGACGTGGAACCAGGAGCGGTGCCTGGTTCCACGTCGGCTTCGTGGTTCGATCCAGCGCGCAGCCCGGCAGCGCAGCGCGGCGCAGCGCCTACGGCTGGTAGCGCTCGACCTTCGTCACCGTGACGCTGATCTCCTTGCCGTTCGGCGCCGTGTAGGTCGTCTCCTCGCCCTCGCGCAGCCCGAGGATCGCGGCACCGACCGGGCTGACCGGGCTGTACACGGTCAGGTCCGAGCCCTCGGCCACGATCTCGCGGTTGCCCACGAGGAACGTCGACTCGTCGCCGGCGATGACCGCCGTCACGACGGTGCCCGGCTCGACGGTGCCGTCGAAGTCCGCCTCGCCCACCGTGGCGTGCTTGAGCAGCTCGGTGAGCTGGCGGATGCGGGCCTCGATCTTGCCCTGCTCGTCCTTCGCGGCGTGGTAGCCGCCGTTCTCCTTGAGGTCGCCCTCTTCACGCGCCGCCTCGATGCGGTCCGCGATCTCCTTGCGGGCCGGGCCCGACAGCTGCTCGAGCTCGGCCGTGAGACGGTCGTGCGCCTCCTGGGTCAGCCAGGTGGTCTGCGTGTCGTTGCTCATCGGTCTCCCTTTCGACAACGGACGAGACCGGCCGGTGTGGCCGGTCTCGTCCGCGGATCAGTCGAGTCTAGGGAACCCAGCAGTCGTGGATCAAGCCGGTCACGCCGCGGGTCGTGGTGTTCACCGCGGTCGAGATCGAGCGGGTGCGCTGCTCGGATGCCGGCAGCGTCACCTCCTTCCACCCGACGATCGAGTACGACTTGTCGAGCACCTGCACGGCGCAGCGGACCTCGGTGCCCGGGTCGGCCGAGACCTGCGAGTGCACGACCGTGCGGTGGTCGGACACCACGGTGTAGCCGAGCTCGGTGTTGTCGAGGCCGTGCGACTCCTGGTCGAGCCCGGCCCAGACCACCCACGCGACGAAGACCAGCACGACGGCGATCGCGGCGACGATGCCGAACAGCCTGCTGCGGCGCCGGCGGTCCGGGGTGCGCCCGTACCGGTCGTCCAGCGACGCGGCCGTGCCCGGGGCAGCGGTCGGAGCGGTGACGGTGGGGTGCAGCGGTTCGGACAGTTGGGGGCTCCCGGGGTGATTATCCTGGTCCCAGGGTAGTTCACGCCCCGCTGTGCGCTGCCCCCACGCACGCGGTCGACGCGTGCGCGCCCGCTCGACCCGCTCCCGTGAGGATCCTCGTGCCGTTCCGCCTGCTGGCCGTCCACGCCCACCCCGACGACGAGTCGAGCAAGGGTGCCGGGACCTCCGCCCGGTACGTCGCCGAGGGCCACCAGGTCATGGTCGTCTCGTGCACGGGCGGCGAGGCCGGGGACATCCTCAACGACCAGCTCGGCGAGCCCGCGACGAGCCGCGCGCACCGCGACATGGCGGGCTACCGCCGGTCCGAGATGGCCGCGGCGCAGGCGGCACTCGGCATCGAGCACGTGTGGCTCGGCTACCACGACTCCGGGCTGCCGGACGCCGAGCAGGGCGAGACGGTCCGGCCGGGCACGTTCTCGACCGTCCCGCTGGAGTACTCGACCGAGGCGCTCGTCCGCGTGGTCCGCCGCTTCCGCCCGCACGTGCTCGTCACCTACGACGAGAACGGCGGCTACCCGCACCCCGACCACATCCGCACGCACGAGGTCTCCGTGGCCGCGTGGCGCGACGCCGCCGACCCGACGAAGTACCCGGCCGCGGGGGAGCCGTGGGCGGTCAGCAAGCTCTACTACGAGCGGACCATGAACCCCCGCCGCTTCCGCACGATCTACGAGGCACTGCGTGAGCGCGACCCGGACAGCCCGGCGATCGAGCAGCTCCGAGAGTGGGTCGAGCGGTTCTCCGACCGACCCGACCTCGCGACGACGCACGTCGACGTCAGCGCGTACTTCGACGCGCGCGACGCCGCCCTGCACGCGCACGCGAGTCAGGTGCCGCCGGACAGCTTCTTCTTCTCCTGGCCGAACGACCTCCTCGCGACGGTGTGGCCCACCGAGGACTACCAGCTCGTCGAGGCCCGCGTGCCCACCGACCTGCCGGAGTCCGACCTGTTCGCGGGGCTCCCTGACGACGAGGACACCACCGCGTGAGCACCATCCTGACGGCCATCGCCGCCGCCCCCAGCCCGAGCCCGTCCGTCGTGCCCGACGTCGACGTCACCCCCGGGGTCGCCGGCTTCGTGGCGATCGCGGTGGTCGCGGTCGTGACGATCCTGCTCGTGGTCGACATGACCCGACGCATCCGTCGCACCCGCTACCGCGCGGAGATCCGCCAGCGGCTCGAGTCCGACGCCGGCGGCGCGACGACGGACGTGCCGGCGCGTCGCGCCGACGAGGACGGCCGGACCGACGTGGGCGACGACACCGAACGCGGCTGACGGCCGGACGGCACCAGCGCCGAGACGGAACCAGCAGACGGACGGGAGGCCCGTGGCGAGCGCGCCACGGGCCTCCCGTCCGTCGTCCGGTCACGTCGACCGTCCGGTGCGGCCGTCCGCGGCAGCCGCGGTCAGCGCACCGGGTGCAGCGCCACGATGAGCACGCCGACCCACTGCGCGGCGAACGCGACGACGGTCAGGGCGTGGAAGACCTCGTGGAAGCCGAACACCGAGGGGGCGGGGTCCGGGCGCTTGAAGCCGTAGACCAGCGCGCCGAGGATGTACGCCAGCCCGCCGGAGAGCACGAGGACCGTCATCGGGATGCTCGCGGCGAAGAACTGCGGGAGCAGGCCGAGCGCGGCGCAGCCGAGCACCAGGTAGATCGGCACGTAGAGCCAGCGCGGCGCGCCGATCCACAGGACGCGGAAGGCGATGCCGAGCGCGGCACCCGACCACATCACCCAGAGCACGACGACCATGAGCGTGTGCGGCAGGGCACAGATCGCGATCGGCGTGTAGGTGCCGGCGATGAGCAGCAGGATGTTCGTGTGGTCGATCCGCTTGAGGATCCTCTTGACCGTCGGGCCCCACGGGAAGCGGTGGTAGGTCGCCGAGACCCCGAACAACAGCAGTGAGGACGCCATGAACACGGCGCTGCCGGCCTTCGCGGCCGCGCTGTCGGCGAGGCAGATCAGCACGACGCCCATGGCGACGGCGAACGGGAACGTGCCGAGGTGGATCCACCCGCGCCAGGCGGGGCGCGGCGGCTCGGTGGTGGCGGCTTCCTCGGTGAACGGGACGTGGGGGAGCGTGGCGGTCTCGTCCTGCATGGGGTGACAGTAGGGGCCCTGGCCGAACGGGAGCAGGGAGTGCACGGGTCGGCACCCTCGGGGCTGCGGTGCACTACAGTCGTGGCGTGACCGGCAGGGTGGGATGGGCAGGGCGCGGCGTCCTCTACCGTGCCTACCAGCGTCGTATCCGCCGGCAGATCGACGGCCAGGCGATCCCGAAGCACGTCGCGATGATCGTGGACGGCAACCGTCGCTGGGCGAAGCAGCTCGGGCTCGAGTCGGCCGCCCACGGGCACCGGGCGGGCGCCGCGAAGATCCCGGAGTTCCTCGACTGGTGCGACGACCTCGGCATCGAGGTCGTGACGCTGTACCTGCTGTCCGCCGACAACCTGACCGGACGCGGGGGCGAGGAGCTCGAGCAGCTCGTCGGGATCATCGGCGACCTCGCCGGGACGCTCGCCGGGCACCGCGACTGGCGGGTGCAGCACGTCGGTTCCGACGAGGGGCTGCCCGCGGGGCTGCTCGGCGCACTCGCCGAGGCCGAGGCACGGAGCGCGGCCCACACCGGCCTGCACGTCAACCTCGCGGTGGGCTACGGCGGCCGACGGGAGATCGCGGACGCCATGCGCAGCATCGTCCGGGCGCACGGCGAGGGCGGCGGCACGCTCGACACCCTGGCCGAGGTGCTGACGCCCGAGCTCATCGGGGACCACCTGTACACGCAGGGCCAGCCGGACCCCGACCTGGTGATCCGGACCTCGGGGGAGCAGCGGCTCTCGGACTTCATGCTGTGGCAGAGCGCGCACAGCGAGTTCTACTTCGTCGAGGCCTTCTACCCGGACCTGCGCGAGGTCGACTTCCTCCGCGCCGTCCGCGACTTCGGGCTGCGGTCACGGCGCTTCGGCGGCTGATCGTCACCCGCTCCGACACTGCAGCGCGTCGTGTCGGGTCGTTCGGTGTCGGCTCACCTCGTGTCGGGCTGCCGCGGATGGCCCCCGGGAGTGCGTCGAGTGGCCCAGGTTCGCTCGCGCAGGGTCGGTCCCAGTAGGCTCACAGGGTTTTCGTCCCACGGAAGGTTGCGCCTGTGAACATCGCCGAGTACACGGCGGGCTTCGACGAGGAGTCCGGCTACCTCGACCACGCCGCCTTCGGGCCGGTGCAGACCGCCGTGCTCGAGGAACAGCGCGTCCTCGGCACGATCCAGGAGCGCATGCGCTTCGGCGCCATGGAGACGCTCGACGAGCAGGACGCCCGGGTGCGCACCGTCGCCGCGCGGCTCGTCGGCCGCCGCGAGGACCAGGTCGTCTCGCAGACCGCGACGACCCCCGGTCTGCTGCACACCGCGTTCGGCCTGACCGGCGGCGTCCTCGTCGCCGCCGACGAGTACCCGTCCCTGCCGCTCGCACTCGCGAGCGCCGCATCGGCCACCGGCGGTCGCGTGCAGCCCGTCGTGGTCGAGTCCGGTGCCGGCTGGATGACGCCGTCGCTCGTCCGGGAGCGCCTGACCGACGACGTCACCGCGGTCGCCGTGTCGCTGGTCGACTGGCAGACCGGGTACCTCGCCGACCTCGCCGCGATCCGCGAGGTCATCGGCGACCGCCTGCTCGTCGTCGACGCCATCCAGGGCTTCGGGGTCGTCGATGCCCCGTACGAGGTCGCCGACGTCGTCGCCACCGGCGGGCAGAAGTGGCTGCACGCGGGGTGGGGCACGGGCTTCGTCGCGTTCAGCGACCGGGCCCTGAACCGCCTGCGTCCGGCGCTGTCCGGCCCGCACGGCACGACCGGGTGGCCGACCGAGGTGCCGTCGGTGAAGCCGGGAGCCGCGGGCTACCAGATGACCCGCGTCGACCCGGTCGCACAGGCCCGGATGGCCGTGTCGCTCGAACGCCTCGTGTCCGTCGGGGTCGGGGCCGTGCAGGAGCGGGTCGCCGACCGGGTCGAGCGGGTGCTCGACATCGCGGACGAGTTCGGGCTGTCGGTCGAGTCGAGCCGCGACCCGCGCGAGCGGGCCGGCATCGTCGTGCTGCGTCCGCCGCAGGGCCGGCTCACCGCGCTGTCCGCCGCGCTGCACAACCACGGGGTCACCGCGACGACGCGGCTCGGGGTCGCACGGGTGTCGGTGTTCGCCTCCACCACGGACGCGACGCTCGACATGTTCCGCGACGCCTGCCTGTCGTACGCCACGATGCAGTAGCGCCCGCGCGCCCTGCACCGCTGGCCGCGTGGGCCGCGCCGCGCAGCGCGCGGCGAGTCTCGGGTCGAGCGACAGTACTCGCGGTCGGGAGCCCGAGAAGTGTCCGTCAGCGCGAGACTCGGCACTGCGTGACGGCCGGTGCGCGTTCACGCGACCGTAACCTGCGGAACCGCGTGTCGCGGCACGCCTGTCGGGGGCCGGTCGTACCTTGGCCCCATCGGGCACAGTGCCCGGTCGAAGCGGCCAGGCAACGGTGCTTCGGGACCGCTCAACGGCCGCGTCGAGGACAGTGACCGGGCCGAGCGCGGCCCGGGGATGGAGTGGTCGTGACCTCTCGTAACGTCTCTCGCGAACCCGCCCAGCGGCCCACCGCGGACTCGTCCACATCGGTCGCCCAACGCACGTACGTGCTCGACACCTCGGTGCTCCTCAGCGATCCGCGGGCACTGTTCCGCTTCGCCGAGCACGCCGTCGTGCTGCCCGTGGTCGTCGTCAGCGAGCTCGAGTCCAAGCGCAACGACCCGGAGATCGGGTACTTCGCGCGGCAGGCCCTGCGGCTGCTCGACGAACTGCGCATCGAGCACGAGCGACTCGACTTCCCCATCGCACTCGACGACGGCGGGTCGTTCCGCGTCGAACTGAACCACTCGAACCAGTCCGTCCTGCCGTCCGGGCTGCAGCTCGGCGACAACGACTCGCGCATCCTGGCGGTCGCGTCGAACCTGGCGAACGACGGGCTCGACGTCGTCGTCGTGTCGAAGGACCTGCCCCTGCGGGTGAAGGCCTCGTCGATCGGCATGGCGGCCGAGGAGTACCGCGCCGAACTCGCCGTCGACTCGGGCTACACGGGCATCACCGACCTGCAGGTGTCCGGCGAGCAGATGAGCGACCTGTACGAGCACGAGGAGATCCGGTCGTCGCGGCTCGACGGCGTCCCGGTGAACACCGGTGTCGTCATCCACTCGGAGCGCGGTTCGGCCCTCGGACGCGTGCACGAAGCGGGTGCCGTGTCGCTCGTCCGCGGTGACCGCGAGGTCTTCGGTCTGCGCGGCCGCTCCGCCGAGCAGCGGCTCGCCATCGACGCCCTGCTCGACCCCGAGATCGGCATCGTGTCGCTCGGGGGCTCCGCGGGGACCGGCAAGTCGGCGCTCGCGCTGTGCGCCGGCCTCGAGGCGGTGCTCGAACGGCAGCAGCACAAGAAGATCATGGTGTTCCGACCGCTCTACGCCGTGGGCGGTCAGGAGCTCGGGTACCTGCCGGGTGACGCTTCCGAGAAGATGAACCCGTGGGCACAGGCCGTGTTCGACACCCTCGGTGCGCTGGTGTCCGACAACGTCCTCGACGAGGTGGTCGAACGCGGGATGCTCGAGGTCCTGCCGTTGACGCACATCCGCGGGCGTTCCCTGCACGACGCCTTCGTCATCGTCGACGAGGCGCAGTCCCTCGAACGGAACGTCCTGCTCACCATGCTGTCGCGCATCGGGCAGAACTCGCGCGTGGTGCTCACGCACGACGTCGCGCAGCGGGACAACCTGCGGGTGGGGCGGCACGACGGGGTCGCCTCGGTGATCGAGCGGCTCAAGGGGCACCCGCTGTTCGCCCACGTGACGCTGACCCGCTCGGAGCGGTCCGCGATCGCGGCGCTCGTGACCGAGCTGCTCGACTCGCCCGACCTGGGGTAGCGCGCGCGCCTGCGCGGGCGCGCCTGCGCCCGGGCGCGGGCGCGCGGGCGCGCCTGCGCGGGCGCGGGGCGCGGGCGAGGGCCGGTCCTGTCCGCGAAAGCGACAGATCGCTGCGAACGGTTGGCGGCGGTCTGTCGCTCTCGCGGTACTGACCGGGTGACCGGACGGGTCCGGGGGCGACCAGGCGACGGACGGGAGGCGCGGTGCCGGCTGGCACCGTCCTCCCTCGCAGGCTCGGTCGGCGCGCCCCGCGCAACGCTTCGCGTTGCCGCTGAGCGGGGCGCGCCCGTCTGTCAGTGGGTGGCGTCCGTCAGTTCGGGTGCGTCATGGACAGCACGTCGAGTGCGCTGTCCAGCTGCTCCTCGGTGACCTCGCCGCGCTCGACGTGGCCCAGGGCGACGACGGCCTCGCGGACGGTGATGCCCTCGGCGACGGCGTACTTGGCGACCTTCGCGGCCGCCTCGTAGCCGATGACGCGGTTGAGCGGCGTGACGATCGACGGCGACGACTCGGCGAACGCCCGCGCGCGCTCGAGGTTCGCCTGCAGCCCGTCGATGGTCTTGTCGGCCAGCACCCGCGAGCTGTTCGCGAGCAGGCGGATCGACTCGAGCAGCGCCGTGCCCATCACCGGGATGGCGACGTTGAGCTCGAAGGCTCCCGACGCGCCGGCCCAGGCGACGGTCGCGTCGTTGCCGATGACCCGGGCCGCGACCATGAGGGTGGCCTCGGGGATGACCGGGTTCACCTTGCCGGGCATGATCGACGAGCCGGGCTGCAGGTCGGGGATGTGCAGTTCGCCGAGGCCCGTGTTCGGCCCCGAGCCCATCCAGCGCAGGTCGTTGTTGATCTTGGTCAGGCTGACGGCGATGACCTTGAGGGCACCCGAGGCCTCGACCAGGGCGTCCCGCGCGCCCTGCGCCTCGAAGTGGTCGAGCGCCTCGGTGATCGGCAGCCCGGTGTCCTCGGCCAGGCGGGCGATGACCTGCTGCGGGAAGCCCGTCGGCGTGTTGATCCCGGTGCCGACCGCGGTGCCGCCGAGCGGGACCTCGGCGACGCGGGGGAGCGTGGCCCGCACGCGCTCGATGCCGAGGCGGACCTGGCGGGCGTAGCCGCCGAACTCCTGGCCGAGGGTGACCGGGGTGGCGTCCATCAGGTGGGTGCGCCCGGACTTCACGGCATCGGCCCAGAGCGTCGCCTTGGCCTCGAGCGACTCCGCCAGGTGCTCGAGTGCGGGGACGAGCGTGCGGATGAGGGCCTCGGTCACGGCGACGTGCACGGAGGTCGGGAAGACGTCGTTCGACGACTGCGACGCGTTCACGTGGTCGTTCGGGTGGACGTCCGTGCCGGCGATGCGGGTCGCCAGGGTCGCGAGGACCTCGTTCATGTTCATGTTCGAGGAGGTGCCGCTGCCGGTCTGGTAGACGTCGACCGGGAACTGGTCGTGGTGCTCGCCGCCGATGATCGCGTCCGCCGCCTGCGCGATCGCGTCGGCGACGGCCGGGTCGACGATCCCCAGGGACCCGTTGACGACCGCCGCGGCCCGCTTGATCCGCGCGAGGGCGACGATCTGCGCCGGCTCGAGGCCGCTGCCCGAGATCGGGAAGTTCTCGACGGCGCGCTGGGTCTGGGCACGGTACAGGGCCGAAGCCGGGACCCGGACCTCGCCCATCGTGTCGTGCTCGATGCGGTACTCGCCCTCGGGAGCGCCGTTCGTGGCTGTGGTCGCGGTGGTGTCGGTCACGTCGTCGTGGTCCTTCCTGTGGGTGCGCCGGCGCGGTCGCGTCGGTGCGGTCGTGGTGTCCCGTCGGTGTCGGGACGGTCGTCGTCGGTGCCGGTCAGGCCTCGCCGACGACGGTGTCGACGGAGACCTCGCCGGTCCCCAGGTCGTAGGTCGCGCCGACGACGGCGAGCCGGCCCTCGGCGATCGCGTCGGAGACGACGCCGGAACGCTCGATCACCTGGCGGAGCGTGGCCTCGAGGTGCGCGGCGCCGACGGACTCCTGCGGGAGCTCGGCGTCGGTCGCGCGGACCTGCTCGACGCTCGGTGCGATCGCGTCGACCAGGGCCTGCAGGTGCGGCGCGGGCACGGGCTCGCCGGAGCGAGCGGCGGCAACGGCACCGCACTTCGTGTGCCGGAGCACGACGACGAGCGGGGTGCCGAGGGCGACGACCGCGAACTCGATCGAGCCGAGCACGACGTCGTCGACGATCTGACCAGCGTTCCGGATCGCGAAGAGGTCACCGATGCCGGCGTCGAAGACGTGCTCGAACGGCACGCGCGAGTCCGAGCACCCGAGCACCGTCGCGAAGGGCGCCTGCGAGCCGGTGAGCTCCCCACGGCGGTCCGGGTCGATCCGGCCGGTGCGGCGCTTGTCGGCGGCGAAGCGGGCGTTGCCTTCGACGAGCAGGCGGAGGGCATCGGACGGGGTGGATGCGGCGCGGTCGGGCATGGTCTTCCTCGTGCTTCGGGTTCGGTCGGGCGGGGTCAGTTCGCGAGTTGCTCGGTGACGGCCTTCGCCACGGTCGTGAACGACGAGTCGTCGGCGGTGCCGGACAGGACGATGGTGTCGCGACCGAAGGTGTGGACGAGCGAGTACGCGTGGTTGCCCGCGTCCTTGCCCTCGTCGCGGCGGTCGTACACCGTCCACTTCGTGCCGTCGATCGTGCGGTCGCCCGTGGCGGGCTTCTGGTCGAGCTGGTTCGCCACCCACGACGCGTTCGCGTCGATCCCCTGCTGCAGGCCGATGTACTGGCGGTCCGGGGTGACGAGGCCGACGGTCCAGACCCGGACGCCGTCCGACGTCTTGTCCTGGAAGTCGGCCCGGTTCGAGGTGAAGCCGTCGGGCAGGTCCGGTGCCGCGAGCGTCACGCCGGGCACGTCCGCGCCGGCGGCCACCTGCTGGTAGTCGACGGAGCGGTCGACGGTTTGGTCGGGCCGGACGACCACGGCGACCAGGAAGAGGACGATGCCGAGCGAGGCGATGAGCGCGAGGACGAGGTTGAACGCGGTCTGGTGCTCGCGGCGGGTGCGGCGCGCGGCGTCCTTGCGGGCCCAGGTCTCCTCGGGGGTCTCCGGGCGGCCGAGCTCGGCGACGATGGGGCGTCCGTCGGGGTCGGTCACCGTCCCGCTCCGTCCTGGGCGGTCGGGGCGTCCCCGCCGGTCGATGCGGCACGGGCGGCGTCCAGGCGGGCACGTGCGCCGACGAGCCACTCCTCGCAGCGGGCCGCGAGTGCCTCCCCACGCTCCCAGAGGGCGAGCGATCGCTCGAGTGTCGCGGACCCCTGCTCCAGCTCACCGACGACGCGCACGAGTTCGTCGCGCGCTGCCTCGTAGCTCAGCGACTGCACGTCGGACGGCACGGGTTCCTGCTGGGATGACACACCCCGATCCTACCGAGCACCCTCCGACGCGGCCGACCGCGATCGAGGGTGTGGAGAACGGGGCTACGCGCCGGAGCCGTCCGGGCCGGGACCCTCCGGCTCGAGCGTGCCCGTCGCGGTGCCGGCACCGAGCGTGACGTGCACCGGGGTCGCACCGTCGAGGTCGTCGGTACCGCGCACGACACCGCCGTCCGTCCGCTGCACGATGGCGTACCCGCGACGCAGGGTGTCCCGCGGTGAGAGCGCACGGAGCCGTCCGGTCAGGTGCCCGACCTCGCTGTGCGAGCGTTCGAGCCGTCGGTCCAGCAGCTCACGGGCACGGGACAGGTCACGGGCGACCTCCTCGGCCCGGGTGTCGACGAGCCACGCGGTCGACGCCAGCGCGGGGCGCGACCGGAGCGCTGCGATCCGGTCGGCCTCGACCGACAGGGTGTGCGAGAGCCGGAGGCCGAGCCGCGCCCGGGCCTGCCGCACGTTCGCGAGTTCCTCGGCCACGTCGGGCACCACGCGCTTCGCGGCGTCCGTCGGGGTCGAGGCACGCAGGTCGGCGACCTCGTCGAGGATCGGGCGGTCTGCCTCGTGCCCGATCGCCGAGACGATCGGGGTGGTGGCGGCGGCCGCGGTCCGGACGAGCCCCTCGTCGCTGAAGCCGAGCAGGTTCTGGAAGTCGCCGCCGCCCCGGGCCACGATGATGACGTCGACCTCGGGGTCGGCGTCGAGCTCGATGATCGCCGCGGTGACCTCGCCGACGGCGCGTTCGCCCTGCACCGCCGTGTGCACCGTGCGGAACTCGACCTGCGGCCAGCGCAGCTGCGCGTTCCGCTTGACGTCCTTCTCGGCGTCGGAGTCCTTGCCCGTGATGAGCCCGATGCGGTGCGGCAGGAACGGCAGGCGCTTCTTGCGGGCGGGGTCGAACAGCCCCTCTTCCGCCAGGGTCCGGCGGAGCCGCTCCAGCCGTTCGAGCAGGTCACCGAGCCCGACGTGCTTCATCTCGACGACCTGCATCGTCAGCGAGCCGCCCTTGACCCAGTAGTTCGGCTTGACCGCGGCGACGACCCGGGCGCCCTGCCCCAGGTCCGCCGGCACCCGCGACCGCACGCTCGACCAGATCGAGAACGACACGGTCGCGTCGACCTCGACGTCCTTGAGCTTGCCGTAGACGTTGCCGCCGGCGACGTTCCACTGGGTGATCTCACCCTCGACCCAGGCGGTGCCGAGGCGGTCGATCCAGTCCCGGAGCTTCGCGCCGAGCAGGGCGACGGGCCACGGGTTGTCGGCCGTCGGCGGGCCCTGTTCGATCGCCATGCCCACCATCGTGCCGCATGCCGGCGACAGCGCCGACCCGTGGTGCCGCTCGCCGGTCCCGGACGCCGCGTCCGCCCGCGCTCCGGCCCGCCGCGCTGCGCCCGTGTCCTGCCCCCCGCCGCGCTCCGTCCCCGACCCCGTCGCACCCAGGCCCCGCGCGTGCCCGGCACCTATCATCGGGGGCGTGACGATCACCAACGGCCGCACGGTCCCGCTCGCCCCGCCGAGGGTGCACGCCGCGCGCGGTCGCCTGCGGGACGAGCCGGTCGCCGGCACCAAGAAGGTCCTGCTCGCCGCCCCCCGCGGGTACTGCGCGGGCGTCGACCGCGCCGTGGTCGCGGTCGAGAAGGCGCTCGAGCAGTACGGCGAGCCGGTCTACGTGCGGAAGCAGATCGTGCACAACGTCCACGTCGTCTCCACGCTCGAGCAGCGCGGCGCGGTGTTCGTCGACGACGTCGCCGAGGTCCCTCGCGGAGCCCACGTCGTCTTCAGCGCGCACGGCGTCTCGCCCGCCGTCGTGGCCGGTGCCACCGAGCGCGACCTGCACGCCATCGACGCGACCTGCCCGCTCGTCACCAAGGTCCACCGCGAGGCCACCCGCTTCGCGAAGGCGGACCGCACGATCATCCTCATCGGTCACGCCGGCCACGAGGAGGTCGAGGGCACCATGGGCCACGCCCCGGAGCGCACCATCCTGGTGAACGGCCCCGAGGAGGTCGCCGCGCTCGAGGTCCCCGACCCCGACAACCTCGTCTGGCTGTCGCAGACCACGCTGAGCGTCGACGAGACGATGGAGACCGTCCGGCTGCTCCGCGAGCGGTTCCCGTCGATCGAGAACCCACCGTCGGACGACATCTGCTACGCCACGCAGAACCGCCAGGTCGCGGTGAAGAAGGTCGCGCCGGACGCCGACCTGGTCATCGTGGTCGGCTCGGCGAACTCCTCGAACAGCGTGCGGCTCGTCGACGTCGCCCTCGAGTACGGTGCAGCGGCCGCGCACCGCGTCGACTACGCCGAGGAGATCCGCCAGGACTGGCTCGACGGCGTCCGGACGGTGGGCGTGACCAGCGGCGCCTCGGTGCCCGAGGAGCTCGTCACCGAGGTGCTCGAGCAGCTCGCGGACGCGGGCTACGGCACCGTGGAAGAGGTGGTGACCGCGCACGAGGACCTCATGTTCTCGCTCCCCAAGGAACTCCGGACCGACGCCTCGGGTAACCCCACCCGCGCACTCGGCGGGCGGCGCTCGTGAGCGGCGACTGGTCGTCGGCACCGGCCCGCGAGCCGGGTCACGTGGACGAGACCGCGCTCGGCCTGGAGGCCCGCCCCGCGTCCGCTGCGCCGGCAGCCGCTCGCCGGGACGGCCGGGTCCACGGCACGCCGGCACCCGACTACGGCGAGTACGCCCCGGAGGGCTGGGTCAACCCGGTGCTGGTCGAGCAGGAGCGGCAGGCGGCCGAGGAGCGACGTCGGGACGCCGGGCAGCGGCAGGACGCCGTCCCGCGTCGCGCAGCCGACCCGACCGGGCCGGCTCCCGACGAGCGCGACGTCCGACGGACGCGAGGATCGAGATCCCCTCGTGGTTCGCAGCCCGCTCCCACGTCCGCGCCGACGAGCCCCTACGGCGCCTCGCGGCTCGACTTCGTGCTGACCGTCGGACTGCTGTTCGTCGGCCTCTGGTCCGTCTTCGGCGCGCTGTCCACCGGTACCGTCGCGAGCGTCACCCGCGAGTACGTGGCGGGGCAGTTCGGCGAGATGTCCTCGCCCGCTGCCCTGTCCTCCGCCGCGGTCGTCCGCGTGGTGATCCTCGCAGCGGTCTTCGCCCTGGTCGCCTGGTGGTCGGTCCGACGCCTGCGTGCCCGCCGCTGGACGTTCTGGGTGCCGTTGGTCGGCGGGGTCGTCGCGAGCGCGCTCGGCGCCGTGCCGATGCTCGTCGTGGTGTTCCAGGACCCCACCGTGCAGGAGGCGATCCGCCGGGCGTCCGGCGGGTAGACCCCACAGCGCGCCGTCGCATGACCGGCGGGACCGCGTCGTTGCCCACCCGGCGAGACCGCGTCGTCGCCTACCCGGCGAGGAAGGCCGCGACGGCGCCGTGCAGCGCGGCGAGGTCGTCGACGTGCACGAGCTCGCGGACCGAGTGCATCGACAGCAGGCCGACGCCGATGTCGATCGTCGGGATGCCGAGTCGCGTCGCCGCGATCGGGCCGATCGTCGAGCCGCCGGGGATCGTGTTCACGTTGACGAACGGCTGCCAGGAGACTCCGGCGGCGTCGCACGCGGCGGACCAGACGGCCTCGCCCTTGGCCTCGGTCATGTAGCGCTGGTTCGCGCTGATCTTCAGGAGCGGGCCGCCGCCCGGACGCGGGCGGTTGGTCGGGTCGTGCTTCTCGGGCTGGTTCGGGTGCACGAGGTGCCCGGCGTCGCTCGACAGCAGCCACGAGGCTCGGAACGCCCGAGCAGCCTCGGACCGTGTGGCCCCGAGTCCCTCCTGCACGCGGCCGAGGACGTCCTCGAGGAACGGTCCGCCGGCGCCGGACGGGGTCGACGAGCCGATCTCCTCGTGGTCGAACGCCGCGAACACCGGCACGTGCTCGCCGTCGGCCGGTGCGTCGATGATCCCGCGGAGCCCGGCGTGCACGCTCGTCAGGTTGTCCATCCGACCGGACGCCAGGAACTCCCGGTCGATGCCGATCCGAGCCGGCGCCTGGGTGTCCGCGAGGAAGAGGTCCCACGACACGGCGTCGTCCCCGAGGCGGCCGCGCAGCCACGCGAGCACGTCGGTGCCGCCGGCGGTGCCGTCCGTGCCGACGACCGGCAGGGTGTGCCGCTGCCGCTCGATCTCCTTGCCGTCGTTCACCCCGCGGTCGAGGTGGATCGCGAGGTTCGGGATCCGGGCGACGGCGTCGGTCGAGACGAGTCGCACCGAGCCGTCGACGTCGACCACACGGCCGGCGATGCGGAGGTCGCGGTCGAACCACGTCGACAGGAGCGCGCCGCCGTAGACCTCGACGTTGAGCTGCTCCCACCCGCCGACCCGCACGGTCGGGTTCGGCTTGATGCGGAACCCGGGGGAATCGGTGTGTGCACCGAGGATCCGGAAGGGGGTGATGGGCGTCGCCGACTCCGGCAGACGCCAGGCGATGACCGCGCCGTCACGGACGACGACGTAGGCGCCCGCCTCGGTCGGCCAGGCGTCGAGCTCCGACAGCTCGGTGAACCCCGCTGCGACGAGCTGGTCCCGAGCGACCGCGGCCGCGTGGAACGCGGTGGGGGACTCGGTGACGTACTGGGCGAACGAGGAGGCGATGGCGTCGGAGGTCACCTGCCCATCGTGTCACGGGCGGTGGTGGCGACCGGACGAGAACGGGGGCGCGTCCTGCGGACGCGCCCCCGGGCCCACGCCGGCCGGTACCGGGCCGACGCGCCAGCGGCGGCCCGGCCGTGACCGGTGGGGATCCTCCAGACCGGAAGCCTGCGGTCAGCCCTTGCTGTGGCCGGCCGAGCCGAGGACCTTCGCGGCCTCGACGACGCGGGCCGCCATGGCGGTCTCGGCGACCTTGCCCCAGGCGCGCGGGTCGTACTGCTTCTTGTTGCCGACCTCGCCGTCGATCTTCAGAACGCCCTCGTAGTTCCGGAACATCGAGTCGGCGATCGAGCGCGTGAACGCGTACTGCGTGTCCGTGTCGATGTTCATCTTGATGACGCCGTTGCGGACAGCCTCGTGGATCTCGTCGTCGGTCGAGCCGGAGCCGCCGTGGAAGACGAGGTCGAGCGGGTTCTCGCCGGTGCCGTGCTTCTCGGCGACGGACCGCTGGATCTCGCCGAGGAGCTCCGGACGCAGCTTGACGTTGCCCGGCTTGTAGACGCCGTGCACGTTGCCGAAGGTCAGTGCCGCGATCCAGCGACCCTGGTCGCCCAGGCCCAGCGCGTCGACGACCTTCTCGACGTCGTTCGGGGTCGTGTACAGCGCGTCGTTGGTGCCCTCGTGCTGGACGCCGTCCTCCTCGCCGCCGACGACGCCGATCTCGACCTCGAGGATCGCGTTGATGTTGCGCGTCTTCTGGATCATCGTCCTCGCGATCTCGATGTTCTCGTCGAGCGGCACGGCCGAGCCGTCCCACATGTGCGACTGGAAGATCGGGTTGCGGCCCTGGCGGACCTCCTCCTCGCTCGCTGCGATGAGGGGCATGACGAAGCCGTCGAGGGCGTCCTTCGGGCAGTGGTCGGTGTGCAGCGCGACGGTGACGTCGTAGTTCTTCGCGACCTCGTGGGCGAAGCGGGCCATCGCGAGGGCACCGGCGGCGCGGTTCTTGACCGTGTGCCCGGCGAAGTAGTCGGCACCACCGGTCGTGACCTGGAGGATGCCGTCCGAGCCGGCCTCCTGCAGGCCCTGGAGGACCGCGTTGATCGTCTGGGAGGAGGACACGTTCACCGCGGGGTAGGCGAACTTGCCGGCCTTCGCTCGTTCGAGCATCTCGGCGTACTGTTCCGGCGTTGCGATGGGCACTGCGATCTCCTTCGACTGGTGGTTCCCCGCCGAGCCTAGTCAGCCGCACTGGAGGCGCGGTGGTCGTTACGCAGGCGGGATCCGGCCGTCGTGCACATGCGTTCACGGCGGCCGCTGCTGCGGCCCCGGGCGGTCGCCGGTCGGTAGGCTCTGCTCGTGACTCCCACGACCCTGAAGTGGGCAGAGCACCGGCTCCCCGTCGGTAGGCTCTGGTCGTGACTCCCACCACTGAAACCGGCTCCCTGTTCCTCCAGCCCGACCGCAACCTGGCGCTCGAGCTCGTGCGTGCGACGGAGGCCGCCGCGATCCGTGCCCAGCCGTGGGTCGGTCGGGGCGAGAAGAACCTCGCGGACGGCGCCGCCGTCGACGCGATGCGCAAGTTCCTCGGCACGGTGAACTTCGACGGCGTGGTCGTCATCGGCGAGGGCGAGAAGGACGACGCCCCGATGCTCTTCAACGGCGAGCACGTCGGCAACGGCCACGGCCCGGCCTGCGACATCGCGGTCGACCCGATCGACGGCACCTCGCTCACCGCAGCCGGCCGCCAGAACGCGATCTCGGTGATGGCTGTCTCGGACCGCGGGTCGATGTACGACCCGTCGGCGGTGTTCTACATGGACAAGATCGCCGCGGGTCCGGAGGGCCGCGGGGTCCTCGATCTCGAGAAGCCGATCGGCGAGAACATCCGTGCGCTCGCCAAGGCGAAGCACAAGGACATCGAGGACATGCAGATCGCCGTCCTCGACCGCCCGCGCCATGACGAGCTGATCCGCGCGATCCGCGCCACCGGTGCCGGCACGCGCCTGCTGCTCGACGGTGACGTCGCCGGTGGCATCTCGGCCGCGCTGCCCGGCTCGAAGATCGACATGTGCGTGGGCGTCGGCGGCACCCCGGAGGGCATCATCACCGCGTGCGCGATCAAGGCGCTCGGCGGCGTGATCCTCGGCAAGCTCCAGCCGAAGGACGACGAGGAGCGCCAGAAGGCACTCGACGCCGGCCACGACCTCGACAAGGTCCTCGACCAGGACGACCTGGTGACGGGCGACAACACGTTCTTCGTCGCGACCGGTGTCACCGACGGCGTGCTCGTCGACGGTGTCCGCCGTTCGCGCGGCGTCATCCACACCGACTCGCTCGTGCTCCGCTCGCGCTCGAACACCATCCGTCGCATCCAGGCGGACCACCGCGCCGAGAAGTGGTTCTGATCCAGCCGGTGCGCTGACGTCCGTCGGCGTGCTGACAGCGGGACGGAACCACGGATCCGACATCGAACCAGGTCTACCGATCGGTTCGATGTCGGATCCGTGGTTCGACGGCCCGGCCTCGCGCCGCTGCCCGCTGCCCGCCCCGGCGCTCAGTCGTCGTCGAGGGCGCCGACGAGCTCGGGCGCGGTGAGCAGCCGCGGCTCGTCGTCGATCGTCCCCGGGTCGGCGAGCACCTTCGACTCGTCGAGCAGCGACAGGCGCCGGGCGCTCGGCAGCACCTGGCGCTCGAGCGACCCGACGAACCGGTTGTAGTCGACGACCGACCCCCGGATCGCCCGACCGAGCTTGTCGACGTGTCCGCCGAGCGTCGCCAGGCGTCCGTAGAGCTCGCGCGACACCCGGAAGAGCTCCCGGGCCTCGGCGGTGACGACGTCCTGCTGCCACGAGAACGCCACCGTCTTGAGCACCGACCACAGCGTGACCGGTGACGCCAGGGCGATCCGCTTCCGGAAGGCGTGGTCGAGCAGGCCCGGGTCGGCGGCGAGCGCGCTCGAGATCAGCGACTCAGACGGGATGAACGCGATCGTCAGCTCGGGCGAGGCGTCGTAGCCCGTCCAGTACTCCCGCGCGGCCAGGGCGTCGACGTGCGCGCGGAGCGCCTTGACGTGCTGCGCGATGAGCTGGTCGCGCCGGGTACCCTCGGCCCCGGTCGCGCTCGCCGGGATCTCCGCCGCCTGCAGGTAGGCGCTGAAGGGGACCTTCGCGTCGACCGCGATCGTCTTGCCCCCGGGCAGGTGCACGACCATGTCCGGTCGGGCAGTGCCGGCGGCCGTCGTCACCGAGGACTGCACGTCGAAGTCGACCCGTTCGAGGAGCCCGGCGGCCTCGACCACGTTCCGCAACTGCGTCTCGCCCCACACGCCGCGGGTGCTGTTCGACGACAGGGCGCTCGCGAGCGTGTCGGCAGTGGCGCGGAGCCGTTCCTCGGACTCGGCGGCGGACCGCAGCTGGGCGGACAGGGCGCCGTACTGCTCGGTCCGCGACTGCTCGAGTTCGGCGATCTTCGCCCGCATCTGGTCGAGCGTCTGCGCGACGGGGCTGAGCGCCGACAGCACCTTCGACTCGCCCTGGGTCCGTGCCGCGTCGGCGCCGTGCATGCGCTGCACGAGGTGCTCGAGTTCGGCGGCCCGACGCTCGAGGGAGTCGACCTGGCGGCGGTACTGCGCGTCCTGGGCGTCGAGCCGTTCCTCGGCGTCGGCGCGCACGGATTCGAGCTGCGCACGCAGCGCGTCGGCGGTCGCCCGGGCGGCGGCGGCGTCGACGCCGGCGCGCGAACGGGCGAGCGACCACGCGACGACGGCACCGACGGCGATGCCGAGGACGAGGCCGATGACCAGGGCGAGGATCTGCATGTCGTGACTGTGGCAGGTCCCACCGACACGCGCCTCCCGGCCGGGAGTCCGACCGAGCCGATCCATGTACTGACATTAGGGCAAACTCCGTGTACAGTCGTGCTCGTCCGCCGATGAAGCCGCACGGAAGGTCCTCGCGTCGCATGACCAACGAAGCTCCCCACGTCCACGACGTGATCACGATGGGACGCGTCAGCGTCGACGTCTACCCGCAGCAGACCGGCCCGCTCGAGGACGTCACGACCTTCTCGAAGTCGGTCGGGGGCAGCGCGACCAACGTCGCGATCGCCGCGGCCAGGCACGGCGCCGACGCAGCGGTGATCACCCGCACGGGGAACGACCCGTTCGGCCGGTACATCGCGCGCACCCTGCCCGAGTTCGGCGTCGCGAACGACTTCGTCGAGACGGTCGAGGGGCTGAACACCCCCGTGGCCTTCTGCGAGATCTTCCCGCCGGACGACTTCCCGCTCTACTTCTACCGGGCCCCGAAGGCGCCGGACCTGATGATCACGACGAAGTCCCTGCCGCTCCACGCGATCGAGCGGACCCGGGTGTTCTGGACCACCGTCACGGGACTCAGCGAGGAGCCGAGCCGCAGCGCCCACCATGCGGCGTACGCGGCGCGGAGCGCCTCGACGGCCGCCACGAGGTCGCACACCGTGCTCGACCTGGACTACCGGGCGATGTTCTGGTCGAACCCCGCAGCGGCGACGCGCGAGGTCGCCGTCGCCCTCGAGCACGCCACCGTCGCCGTCGGCAACCGCGAGGAGTGCGAGGTCGCGGTGGGGGAGACCGACCCCGTCCGCGCCGCCGACGCCCTGCTCGACCGCGGTGTCGAGGTGGCGATCGTCAAGCAGGGGCCGAAGGGCGTCCTGGCGAAGACCCGCGACGAGACCGTCGAGTACCGGCCGCACACCATCGACGTCGTCAACGGGCTCGGCTCCGGCGACGGGTTCGGCGGGGCGCTCGTGCACGGCCTGCTGCAGGGCTGGAGCCTCGACCGCACCCTCGCGTTCGCGAACGCGGCCGGTGCCATCGTCGCCACCCGGTTCGAGTGCTCGACCGCGATGCCGACGAGCGACGAGATCGACGAGTTCCTGCGCACGAACCCGGCGCAGGCGACCACGAAGGAGGGCATCGATGCCTGAGATCAGCCCCGCCGACTTCGCCCGGCTGCGGGACCTGCGCGCCGGCTCGCCGGAGCGGGTGGCCGAGGTCCTGCGGACCCGGACCCGCCGCCCGCTGCTCGCCGACGACGGCAAGCTGTTCATCGTGGCCGCCGACCACCCCGCCCGTGGTGCGCTCGCCGTCCGCGACGACGCCTCGGCGATGGCGGACCGCTACGACCTGCTCGAGCGCCTCGTCACGGCCCTCGGCAGGCCGGGCGTCGACGGGGTCCTCGGCACGCCGGACGTCCTCGAGGACCTGGCGCTCCTCGGGGCGCTCGACGGCAAGGTCGTCGTCGGCTCGATGAACCGCGGCGGCCTGCGCGGTGCCTCCTTCGAGCTCGACGACCGATACACCGCGTACTCCGCCCGGGCGATCAAGGACGCCGGGCTCGACTTCGCGAAGCTGCTCGTCCGGGTCGCGCTCGACGACGCCGGCACCGCCCCGACGCTCGAGGCGACCGCGCGCGCCGTGACCGAGGCGGCCGCGCTGCAGCTGCCGATCATGCTCGAACCGTTCATGTCCTCGTGGCGCGACGGCCGGGTCGTCAACGACCTGAGCGCCGACGCCGTGATCACCTCGATGGCGATCGCCGCGGGCCTGGGGGAGTCGAGCGCCTACAGCTGGCTGAAGATCCCGGTCGTCGACGACATGGCGCGGGTGATGGCCGCGACCACCCTGCCGACGCTCCTGCTCGGCGGCGACCCGTCGGGCAGCCCCGACGAGACCTACGCCACGTGGGCCGACGCGCTCGCCCTGCCGGGGGTCCGCGGGCTCGTCGTCGGCCGCACCCTGCTCTACCCGCAGGACGGTGACGTCGCCACCGCGGTCGACGTCGCGTCCGCACTCGTCCACAGCCGGGAGGCACGGGACGAGTCCTCCACACCCACTCGCGATCACCCCGACTCGCCTGCCCCGTCCACCACCCTGGACACGTCCGTCCCGGAAGGAAGCAACGCATGACCACCAGCACCGAGACCAGCACCGGCACGACCATCGTCGGGCACTGGATCGACGGCGAGCACGTCGCGTCGGCCTCCGGTCGGACGGCGCCGGTCTACGACCCGGCGCTCGGCGTCGCCACGAAGCAGGTCGCCCTCGCCGACGAGGCCGAGATCCAGCGGGCGATCGCGAGCGCCAAGGCGGCGTTCCCGGCATGGAGCAACCTCTCGCTCGCCAAGCGGCAGCAGATCCTCTTCGCGTTCCGCGAGGTCCTGAACCGCGACAAGGCCGAGCTGGCCGAGATCATCACGAGCGAGCACGGCAAGGTCATCGACGACGCCCTGGGGGAGATCGCCCGCGGGCAGGAGGTGGTCGAGCTCGCGACGAACATCCCGTCGCTGATGAAGGGCGAGTTCTCCGACCAGGTCTCGACCGGCATCGACGTGTACTCGATCCGCCAGCCGCTCGGCGTCGTGGGCATCATCTCGCCGTTCAACTTCCCGGCGATGGTCCCGCTGTGGTTCCTGCCGATCGCGATCGCGGCCGGCAACACCGTCGTCCTGAAGCCGAGCGAGAAGGACCCGTCCGCGGCGATCTGGCTCGCGCGGAAGTTCCAGGAGGCGGGCCTGCCCGACGGCGTCTTCACCGTGCTCAACGGCGACAAGGCCGCGGTCGACGGACTCCTCACGAGCCCGGACGTCGAGTCGATCTCGTTCGTCGGCTCGACCCCGATCGCCCAGTACGTGTACGAGACCGGGACGAAGCACGGCAAGCGCGTCCAGGCCCTCGGCGGGGCGAAGAACCACATGCTGGTACTGCCGGACGCGGACCTCGACCTCGTCGCGGACAACGCGATCAACGCGGGCTTCGGCTCCGCCGGCGAGCGCTGCATGGCGATCTCGGTCGTCGTCGCCGTCGAGCCGGTGGCCGACGAGCTCGTCGCGAAGATCCGCGAGCGCGCGGCGACGCTGCGCATCGGTGACGGACGCCGCGGCTGCGACATGGGTCCGCTCGTCACCGAGCAGCACCGCGACAAGGTCGCCTCGTACATCGAGGTCGCCGAGCAGGACGGCGCCGAGGTCGTGGTGGACGGCCGCACCGTCCGGCCCGACGGCGACGAGAACGGCTTCTGGCTCGGCCCGACCCTCATCGACCGGGTGCCGACGACGAGCCGGGTCTACACCGAGGAGATCTTCGGCCCGGTGCTGTCGGTCGTCCGTGTGCAGTCCTACGACGAGGGCCTCGAGCTCATCAACTCCGGCGCGTTCGGCAACGGCACCGCCATCTTCACGAACGACGGCGGTGCGGCCCGTCGGTTCCAGCGTGACGTGCAGGTCGGGATGATCGGCATCAACGTCCCGATCCCGGTGCCCGTGGCGTACTACTCGTTCGGCGGGTGGAAGAACTCGCTGTTCGGCGACCACAAGGCGTACGGCGCCGACGGCGTCAGCTTCTTCACCCGGCAGAAGGCGATCACGTCGCGCTGGCTCGACCCGGCCACGCACGGCGGCGTCGACCTCGGCTTCCCGTCGAACTCCTGATCGGGGACGCGAGCACGAGCATGTCGAACGACAACTGGTTCATCCGCGCGGGGAGCCGTCCGGAGGACGGCTGGACCGACGTGGTCGACGGACGCGTCGAGGGATGGATGCACACCGGTCTGCGGACCGGAACGCTCACCGACGGCGGCGAGCTGCGCCTCCCGGCCGACGCGGTCGAACGACTCGTCGTGCCGCTCGCCGGCAGCTTCACCGTGTCGTACGACGACACCACGCAGACCCTCGACGGACGCGCCAGCGTCTTCGAGGGACCGACCGACGTCCTGTACCTCGGCTCCGGCACCGCCGCGACGATCACCGGTTCCGGCCGTGTCGCCGTCGCCGAGGCGCCCACCGAGACGGTCAAGCCGAGCACGTACATCGCCCGCGACGACGTCCCGGTGGAGCTCCGCGGTGCGGGGCAGGCGAGCCGACAGGTGCACAACTTCGGGACGCCGGCAGCGCTCGACGCGGCGGAGTTCATCGTGTGCGAGGTGATCACCCCCGCCGGCAACTGGTCGTCGTACCCGCCGCACAAGCACGACACGAACCGGCCGGGCGAGGAATCGGACCTCGAGGAGATCTACTACTACGAGACCGCCGTCGCCCGAGGCACCACCGCTCCGCCCGAGGCCGACCCGTTCGCGCTGCACCGCACGTACGCCTCGGACGACCGGCCCATCGACGAGTTCCGCCAGGTGCGGACCGGTGACGTCGCCCTCGTGCCGTACGGCTGGCACGGTCCCGCCGTCGCCGCCCCCGGCTACGACATGTACTACCTGAACGTGATGGCCGGGCCGGACCCGGAACGCGTCTGGAACATCACCGACGACCCTGCCCACGGGTGGGTCCGTCAGGCGTGGGCCTCGGAGCCGATCGACCCACGCCTGCCCTACGAGAAGGAGCCCTCCCGATGAGCCAGCACACCGGCCCGGAGCAGACCCGTCGGATGACCGTCGGCCAGGCGCTCGTCGAGTTCCTGGCGAACCAGTGGACCGTCGACGGCGACGTCCGCGAGCGCACGATCCCCGGGATCTTCGGCATCTTCGGGCACGGCAACGTCGCCGGCCTCGGTCAGGCGATCAAGCAGCTGCACGTCGAGCAGCCCGGCCTGCTGCCGTACCACCAGGCCCGCAACGAACAGGCGATGGTGCACGAGGCGGTCGGCTTCGCCCGCATGCACCGCCGGCGCGCGACGTTCGCGTCGACGGCCTCGGTGGGTCCCGGCGCGGCGAACATGCTCACCGCTGCGGCGCTCGCCACGACGAACCGGCTGCCCGCGCTGCTGCTGCCGTCGGACACGTTCGCGACCCGGACGACCGACCCGGTGCTCCAGCAGATCGAGATGCCGCACGACACCTCGCTGCAGGTGACCGACGCGTTCCGTCCCCTGTCCCGCTTCTTCGACCGCGTCGAACGGCCCGAGCAGCTGTTCTCGATCGCGCTCGCCGCGATGCGCGTGCTGACGGACCCGGCCGAGACAGGCGCCGTGACGATCGCCCTGCCCGAGGACGTGCAGGCCGAGGCGCTCGACGTCCCGGTGTCGTTCCTCCAGCCGCGCGAGTGGCACGTCCGTCGACCGCTGCCGGAGCACGGTCCCCTGGCTCGTGCGGTGTCGGCGATCCGTGCGGCGAAGCGGCCGGTCATCGTCGCCGGCGGCGGCGTGCTGTACTCCGACGCGTCGGAGCAGCTCGCCGCCTTCGTCGAGGCGACCGGGATCCCCGTCGGCACCTCGCAGGCCGGCGGTGGGTCGCTCGTCTGGGACCACCCGCAGTACCTCGGCGGGGTCGGCGCGACGGGCACCGCGGCCGCGAACGCCATCGCTGCGCAGGCCGACCTGGTGATCGGCATCGGCACCCGGTACAGCGACTTCACCACGGCGTCGCGGACCGCGTTCCAGGACCCCGACGTCACCTTCGTCAACATCAACGTCGCCGCCTTCGACGCCCACAAGCACGGTTCGCAGCTGCCGCTGGTCGCGGACGCCCGGGAGGCACTGGTCGCCTTGACCGCGTCGCTCACGACCGGTCCGTCGTACGCCGTCGACCCCGGCTACGCAGCCGAGATCGCGCAGCGGAAGCAGGAGTGGGACCGGGTCGTCGACGCCGCGTTCGCGCCGTCCGGCCTCGCGGTCCCCGGGCAGTCCGAGATCATCGGCGCGGTGCAGGCTGCGACCGACCCACGGGACGTCGTGATCCAGGCGGCCGGTTCGCTGCCGGGCGACCTGCACAAGCTCTGGCGCGTCCGCGACCCGCTCGGGTACCACGTCGAGTACGCCTTCTCATGCATGGGCTACGAGATCGCCGGCGGCATCGGCGTCCGTCGGGGCGCCCCGGACCGCGACGCGATCGTGATGGTCGGCGACGGCTCCTACCTGATGCTGCACACCGAGCTCGTCACGGCCGTCGCCGAGGGCATCAAGATCGTCGTCGTGCTCATCCAGAACAACGGGTACGCGTCGATCGGGCACCTGTCCGAGACCGTCGGATCCGAGCGCTACGGCACGAAGTACCGCTACCGGGACGACACCGGATCGTTCGAGAACGACGAGGTGCTGCCCGTCGACCTGGCGGCGAACGCTCGTTCGTACGGCGTCGACGTGATCGAGGTCCAGCCCGGGCCGGACGCGATCGCCGACCTGACCGCGGCGGTACGGCAGGCGAAGGCGAACGACCACACCACGCTGGTGCACGTGCACTCCGACCCGCTCGTCTACGCCCCCGAGGGCGACGGCTGGTGGGACGTCCCGGTTGCCCAGACCTCGACCCTGCCGAGCACCCGTCAGGCCCGAGCCGAGTACGAGCAGCAGGTCGCGTCGCAGCGCCCCCTGCTCGGCTGAACGAATCCCACCCCCACGAAGGACGACGACGTCATGACCGACACCCGAACCGCCGACGCCGCTGCCGCCGGCACCTCCGCCGCCGACGCAGCGGCCGCCCCCGCCTCGATCCGCATCGGTACCGCCCCCGACTCCTGGGGCGTCTGGTTCCCGGACGACCCGGGCCAGGTGCCGTGGCAGCGCTTCCTCGACGAGGCCGCCGCCGCCGGGTACGAGTGGATCGAGCTCGGCCCGTACGGGTACCTGCCCACCGATCCGTCGCAGCTCGCCGACGAGCTCGAGTCCCGGGGTCTGAAGCTCTCCGCGGGCACCGTGTTCACGGGCTTCCACAAGGGCGACGACCAGTTCCAGCGAGCGTGGGACCAGGCGGTCGCGGTGGCCGGGCTCGCATCGGCGCTCGGTGCCGAGCACCTCGTCACCATCCCGGACCTCTGGCGGTCGGACGCGACGAACGAGGTCCTCGAGTCCCGCACCCTGACCGACGAGCAGTGGGAACGTCTCGGCAAGGGGCACGACCAGCTGGGCAGGGCACTGCTCGAGGAGTACGGCGTCCACCAGCAGTTCCACACCCACGCGGACAGCCACGTCGGGACCTTCCGCGAGACCGTGCGGTTCCTCGAGGTGACCGACCCGCAGTACACGAACCTGTGCCTGGACACCGGGCACTTCGCCTACTACGGCGGCGACAACCTCCGCATGATCGCCGAGCACCCGGACCGCATCGGCTACCTGCACCTCAAGCAGGTCGACATCGAGCTGCTGTTCGACGTGCTGAAGAACGACGTCCCGTTCGCCACCGCCGTGGCGCAGGGGATCATGACCGAGCCGCCGCAGGGCACCCCCGAGCTCGCCCCGATCATCGAGGCCGTCGCCCGGATCAACCCGGACGTCTTCGGGATCGTCGAGCAGGACATGTACGGCTGCTCGGTCGACACCCCCGGCCCGATCGCCGAACGTACCTTCCAGCACATCTTCGGCTCGACCTCCGCCGCTCGCGTCCGCTGACCCGCAACCCCAGGAGAACCCCATGAGCACCACCGAGAACCTCCGCGTCGCCGTCGTCGGTGCCGGCGCGATGGGCAGCGACCACGTCCGTCGCATCACGTCCACGATCGCCGGTGCGGACGTCGTCGCCGTCGTCGACCCGGACACCGGCCGCGCGACGGCTGCTGCCGAGAAGGCACCGGGAGCGATCACCGCCGCGTCCTTCGAGGACGCCCTCGGCGCCACCGACGTCGACGCCGTGATCGTCGCCACCCCCGGCTTCCTGCACGAGCCGGTCCTCGTGCCGGCGATCGAGCGCGGACTCGCCGTGCTGTGCGAGAAGCCCCTCACGACGAGCGCCGAGGACTCCTTGCGCATCGTCGAGCTCGAACAGGCGTCGTCCGAGCGCCCGCGGATCCAGGTCGGCTTCATGCGCCGGTTCGACAAGGGCTACCAGGAGCTCCGGGCGCTCCGCGAGTCCGGCGCGAACGGGGCGCTCCTCGCCCTGCACCACGCGCACCGCAACCCGACGACGCCGCCGAACTTCAGCGAGTCGATGCTCATCCACGACTCGGTGATCCACGAGATCGACATCATCCCCTTCCTGACCGGCGAGCCGATCGTCGCGGTCGAGGTGAAGAAGCCCCGCCGGAACTCGCTCGCGCCGGTCGACCTGCCCGAGCCGCAGTTCGTCCTGTTCACCACCGAGTCGGGGACGATGGCGATCGTCGAGATCAACGTCAACGCGCAGTTCGGGTACCAGGTGACGACCGACGCGGTGTTCGAGTCGGGCGTCGCCTACATCGGGCGCGAGACGACGATGAACGTCGTGTCGGCCGGTGTCTCGGGTCAGGGGGTCACACCGTCGTTCGTCGAGCGCTTCGGTGCCGCCTACGACGAAGAGGTCCAGCGCTGGGTCGACGCTGCCCGCACCGGTGGGATCGACGGCCCGAGCGCCTGGGACGGCTACACCGCGTCGGTCGTCGCCGAGGTGGCTGTGCGGGCGCAGCAGTCCGGCGCCCTCGAGCACGTGACCTACGCCACGGCGAAGCCCGCGTTCTACGGAGCGACGACGGACGCCGCCGCGAGCGCGCTCGCCGGGGCCTGACGCATGCCGAAGATCGCCCTCGACCCGACGCCGTTCCACCACGACCTGTCGCTGCTCGAGTTCCCGCGGAAGGTCGCCGACCTCGGGTACGAGCACCTGCAGCTGACCCCGCACCGGGACTTCATCCCCTTCTACCGACACCCGAAGGCCGACGACGACCTCGTCGACGCCTTCGCCGCGGCCTGCCGCGACGCCGGCGTGGGCATCGCCAGCGTGCTGCCGGTCCTGCGGTGGTCCGGTCCCGACCGCGACGCCCGCGAGGCCGCGGTGACGAAGTGGAAGCGCGTCATCGAGATCACGAAGCGGCTCGGTGTGGACACCATCAACACCGAGTTCTCCGGTCGTCCCGAACGGGCGGAGGAGTCGGAGGACGCCTTCTACCGGTCGATGGAGGAGCTCCTGCCGATCATCGAGGCGTCGGACATCCGCGTGCTCATCGACCCGCACCCCGACGACTTCGTCGAGGACGGGCTCGAGGCGCTCCGCGTCATCCGCGGCCTCAACTCGAAGCAGGTCGGCTTCGTCTACGTCGCCTGCCACACGTTCCACTACGGCGGCAACCTGGACGAGATCATCGACGCCGCCGGTGACTCCCTGCAGCTGGTCCACGTCGCCGACGCCTACGACCACCGGCGGTCGCACGGCCTGCGCTACATCTCCAACCCACCCGGCAACACCGCGCGCGTGCACCAGCACCTGCCGGTCGGCCAGGCCGACGTCGACTTCGACGCCTTCTGGGCGGCACTCGACCGCGTGGGCTTCACGGCACGCGAGGACACCGTCGCGGTCTCCAGCGTCTTCGCCGAGGACGAGAACGCCGACGAGGTGTCGCGCTTCCAGCTCGACGCCATCAGGAAGGGACTCACCCGATGACCACTGCGCCGACCACCGAGGCCCTCGAGACGCCGGCGGCTCCCGGTGCCGACACCCGCCCGGTCACCCTGCAGGCCGCGACCCGGACGCCGACCGCGCTCTGGAACGACTCCGCCGACCCGCGGGAGCTCGCGACGGCGATCCGTGAGTACGGTGCCGTGGGTGCGACCTGCAACCCGGTGATCGCCTACACGTGCATCCAGCAGGACTCGGAGACGTGGGTGCCGCGCATCCGCGAGATCGCCGCCGAGCACCCGACCGCGGGGGAGTCCTGGATCGGCTGGAAGGCGGTCGAGGAGCTCTCCGTCGCCGCAGCCGCACAGCTGCTGCCGGCGTTCGAGGCCTCCGGCGGACGCAACGGCCGACTCTCGATGCAGACCGACCCTCGCCTGCACCGCGACGCCGACGCCCTGGTCGAACAAGCCGTCCGCTTCTCGCGGCTCGCGCCGAACATCATCGTGAAGATCCCCGCCACGACGGTCGGCATCGCGGCGATCGAGGAGGCCGCCTTCCGGGGTGTGTCGATCAACGCGACGGTGTCGTTCACGGTCCCGCAGGTCGTCGCCGTCGGCGAGGCGATCGAGCGCGCACTCGACCGCCGCGCTGCCGAGGGACTGCCAGAGCAGGAGTTCGGACACGTCGTCACGCTCATGGCCGGACGCTTCGACGACTGGCTCAAGACGGTCGTCAAGCGCGACCACGTGATGATCGACCCCGGGTACCTGGAGTGGGCGGGCGTCGCCGCGGTGAAGCAGGCGTACCGGGTCTTCCGCGAGCGGGGGTTCCGTTCGCGGGTGCTCGTCGCCGCGTTCCGGAACCCGCTGCAGTGGTCGGAGTTCCAGGGCGGCGACCTCGTGGTCTCTCCACCGTTCCAGTGGTCGACGGACATCAACGACAACGCGTTCCCGTGGCGTCCCGACGCGATCGACGACGACGTCCCCGCCGAGGTCATCGCGGCGCTCCGCGCGGCCACGCCCGAGTTCGCCCGAGGGTACGACGTGGACGGCATGACGATCGACGAGTTCGACCGCTTCGGTGCGACGGTCACGACCCTTCGCCAGTTCCTGGACGCCGACGCGAAGCTCGACGCCCTCGTCCGCGACATCATCGTGCCCGCGGCATGACCGAGCCGGAGACGATCGGCGTCGGACTCGTCTCGGTCGGGTGGATGGGACGGCTGCACTCCCGCGCCTACCGCGCACTGCCCGACCACTTCCCGGAGCTCGGCGTCCGCCCGCGCCTCGTCGTCGCGGCCGACCCGGTGCCCGAGGCCCGCGACCAGGCCGTCGGACGCCTCGGGTACGAGCGTGCGGTCGCCGACTTCCACGAGGTCCTCGCCGACCCGGCGGTCGACGTCGTCTCGATCTGCTCGCCGAACTTCCTGCACCGCGAGATGGCGGTCGCGGCGGCCGAGGCCGGCAAGCCGTTCTGGATCGAGAAGCCGATGGGACGGTACGCGAGCGACTCCCGCGCGATCCACGAGGCCGTCGAGCGAGCGGGAATCGTCACGAGCGTCGGCTTCAACTACCGGCACGCCCCGGCGATCCAGCGCGCCCGCGACCTCGTCCGCAGTGGCCGGCTCGGACGGATCACGAACGTGCGTGGATCGCTCCTCGCCGACTACTCCTCCGACCCGGCCGCCCCGCTCACCTGGCGCTTCGAACGCGAGCGGGCGGGTTCGGGCGTCCTCGGCGACCTGCTGTCGCACGGCCTCGACCTCGCCCAGTACCTGGTCGGCCGGATCGCCAGCGTGACGGCGCTCGCCGAGACCTTCATCGAGACCCGGCCGAAGCCCGGGGCGGGGATCGTCGACCGGTCGGCAGCGGCGACGGGCGAACACGGCGCGGTCGAGAACGAGGACTACGCCGCCCTGCTGTTCCGCTTCGAGGGCGGCGCGGTCGGCACGATGGACTCGAGCCGCGTGATGCGCGGCCCCCACGCCGAGTACACCCTCGAGGTCTACGGCACGCGGGGCTCGGTCCGGTGGGACTTCCAGCGGCTGAACGAGCTGGAGGTCGCGCTCGACGGGCAAGAGGTCGACGGGTACGTCACGCACCTCGTCGCGCCGGGAGACGGCCACTTCGCGCGCTTCCAGCCCGGCGCGGGGACCGCGATGGGGTACGACGACCTCAAGACGATCGAGGCGGCCCAGTTCGTGGCGAGCGTGCTGCGCGGTGAGCAGCTCGCACCGTCGGTCGCCGACGGGCTCGCGGCCGCGTCCATCGTGGAGGCGGCGGAGGCGTCGCTCGTCGACGGCGCGTGGCACGACGTGGCGCGGGTGGACGGACGGCTGACGACGGACGCGGCGGCACCGGTGCTGTAGACGCACCGTGAAGCGGCCTGGAGGCGCGGTGCAGGCTGGCACCGCGCCTCCCGTCCGTCACGGGGCGACTTACGGAGCGGCGCTCAATAGTATGTAATGACAAAGTTCTGAACCAGGAGGCACCATGCCGCTCGTCCGCATCGATCTCGTCACCGGCCGCACCCCGGAGCAGGTGCGCGCCGTCGCCGACGCGATCCACACCGCCATCGTCGACGAGTACGGCATCCCGGAGCGCGACCGGTTCCAGGTGATCACCGAGCACCCGGCGCAGCAGATCATCGCCGAGGACGCCGGCCTCGGCTTCGAGCGCACCGACGGCGTCGTGATGATCCAGGTCTTCACCCAGGGCGGGCGCAGCGACGACGCGAAGCAGAGCCTATACCGTGCGGTCCACGATCGGCTCGCCGAGGTCGGTGTCGCGAGCGAGGACGTCTTCATCGGCTATGTCGAGAACGGTCCGCAGGACTGGTCGTTCGGTTTCGGCCGAGCCCAGTACGTCACCGGCGAGCTCGGGGTGCCGTCCGCGAGCTGAGGCGGCTCCGCCGGTCTACTTGTCGACGAGGGTGACCTCGAACGAGTAGCGGTCCGGGCGGTAGCAGTGCACGCCGTACTCGACGGCCCGGCCCGAGGCGTCGTACGCCGTGCGGCTCATCGTCAGCACCGGGTCGCCGTCCTCGATCTCGAGCAGCGCGGCCTCGTCGTCCGTGACCGCCCGCGCACCGATCCGCTGCTTCGCGACCCGCATCGTCACGCCGCGTCCGCGCAGCAGCTGGTAGAGGCCGTGCGCCTGCAGGTCGGCGTCGGTGATGTCGGCGAACTCGGGCGGCAGGAAGTTCTCGAGGATCGCCATCGGCACGTCTTCGGCGAAGCGGACCCGTCGGATGTGCGCGACGGTGGTGCCGGGCGCGAGGCCGAGCGCCTCGGCGACGGCATCGGTCGCCGGGACGTCGTCGCGCTGCAGCAGCTTCGTCGCCGGTGCCTGCGCGCCCTGCGCGAGGTCGTCGTACAGGCTCGTCAGCTCGACCTTGCGCGTCACCGGACCGTGCACCACCTGCGTGCCGATGCCGCGACGGCGGACCAGCAGGCCCTTGTCGACGAGGTCCTGGATCGCGCGACGGATCGTCGGGCGGGACAGCCCGAGGCGCTCGCCGAGGGCGATCTCGTTCTCGAGCCGGGCACCGGGCGGCATCGCGCCGGAGCGGATCGCCTCCTCGATGCGCGAGGCGACCTGGAAGTACAGGGGCATCGGCCCCGACCGGTCCAGGTCCATGAACAGGTCGGACGGCAGCTGGCCTTCGTTGGTCATCGCGGTCCTTCGGGGGAGACGGCACCGACAGCGGTGCCCGAGCGGCAATGTCGTGACAATACCACCGGGGTCCCCGCGCCCCCGGGCGGCCCCGCCCCGTCAGTCGGCGAAGATCATCGGGCGGTTCGACAGCCGCGGCTGGGCTGCGGCCCGGGGCTGCTCCGTCCGCGGGCGCACCGGCGCGATGTGCACCCGGGTCGCCGCACCGAGCGCCTCGACCGTGTCGCACCCGTGCTGGCCCGCTGCATGCACGACGATCGCGGCGCAGGCCTCGGCGTCGGCGGCGGCGTCGTGGTGCTGGAAGCCCACGTACCCGGCCGCGCGCGCGGCCATCGGCAGGCGGTACGAGTCGAGCGTGTACGTCTTCCGCGCCACCTGGAGCGAGCACAGCGAGTGGTGCTCGGCGAGCTCGGTACCCGTCGCCGAGCACCCGCCGGCGATCACGCCCATGTCGAACCGGGCGTTGTGGGCGACGAGGACGTCCCCCTCGGCGAACGCCACGATGTCGCGGTACTGCTCGGCCCAGCCCTTGGCCCCGACGACGTCCGACGCGACGATGCCGTGGATGCGCGTGTTCCACTCGAGGAAGGCGTCGTGCCCGACCGGCGGCTGGATGAACCAGGAGGCCCGCTCGACCACGCGGCCACCGCGGACCTTGACGAGTCCGACGGAGCAGGCGCTCGCGGGGGAGCTGTTCGCGGTCTCGAAGTCGATCGCGGTGAAGTTCAACGGCACGCCCTCGATGCTCGCACGGGGTTCCGACATCACCCGTGCGCGGCCCCGGCGTTGCGGCCCGGCGCGGTAGCGTCCGAGGCGTGCCAGCTCCGACCTCCCAGCCGCTCGTCCTCGTCCTGCCTGGTGCCGGCTACGGCCACCAGGCACCCCTGCTCTGGTGGACGCGCGCGATCGCCGAGCAGCACGGCGCCCGGGTCGTCGCGCCCGCCTGGACGGTCGACTCCGCGGCGAAGGCGGAGCCCGTGGCCTTCGTCGAGCAGCAGATCGAGCAGGCACTCGACGGCCGCCGCCCCGACCTCGTCGTCGCGAAGTCGTTCGGGTGCTTCGCCCTGCCCTGGGCGGTCCGGCTGGGCATCGACGGTGTGTGGCTCACGCCCGTCCTGACGCATCCTGCGGTGGTCGAGGCGCTCGCCGCGGCGGGCCCGGGATCCCTCGCCGTCGGCGGGTCCGCCGACGACATGTGGCTGCCGTCCGCGGTCGGGACGACCCGCGCCGGGCTGCACACCGTCGACGGAGCCGACCACGCGCTCGAGGTGCGCGGCGACTGGCGGCGGTCCCAGCGCCTCCAGTCCGACGTCCTGGGGCTGGTCGAGGAGCGCGTCGCGACGCTGGTGCAGTGAACCGGTGCGACGTACAGTCGGCGCATGGGGGAGTCGAGGGACCTGGACGAGCTGCTGGCGCGCGCTGACCGCGTCGACGCACGACCGCACACGGTCCGTCGCGGAGTCGGTCTGGGCGTGACGCTGCTCGCGACGGCGGGGCTGGTCGCCTGCATCGTCGTGGGGATCGCGCAGGGTCTGCTGCTCACGTTGCTGCGCTTCCTGTTCGGCATCTGGCCGCTCTGACCGCACCGGCCTGGAGGAGCGGGTCGGCCCCGGCGGGTCGCCGCCGGTAGGCTTTCCTCCCGTGGCTCTCACCATCGGAATCGTCGGTCTCCCGAACGTCGGCAAGTCGACCCTGTTCAACGCCCTGACCAAGAACCAGGTCCTCGCCGCGAACTACCCGTTCGCGACGATCGAACCGAACGTCGGCGTGGTGAACCTGCCCGACCCGCGGCTCGACCAGCTCGCGACGCTCTTCAACTCCGAGAAGACCGTGCCGGCGCCCGTGTCGTTCGTCGACATCGCCGGCATCGTCAAGGGCGCGAGCGAGGGCGAGGGCCTCGGCAACAAGTTCCTCGCGAACATCCGCGAGGCCGACGCCATCGCGCAGGTCGTCCGCGGCTTCGCCGACGACGACGTCGTGCACGTGGCGAACAAGGTCTCGCCGAAGGACGACCTCGAGGTCATCAACACCGAGCTGATCCTCGCCGACCTCGAGACCATCGAGAAGGCCCTGCCGCGGTACGAGAAGACCGTGAAGCTCAAGCAGGCCGAGCCGATCGTGCTCGAGACCGCGAAGGAGGCGAAGGCCGCACTCGAGCAGGGCACCCTGCTGTCCGCGACCTCGATCGACCTGGCGCCGATCGCCGAGCTCGGGCTGCTCAGCGCCAAGCCGTTCATCTTCGTCTTCAACGTCGACGAGTCGATCCTGACCGACGAGTCGCGCAAGGCCGAGCTCGCCGCGCTGGTCGCTCCCGCGCAGGCCGTGTTCCTCGACGCGAAGATCGAGTCCGAGCTCATCGACCTCGACCCCGAGGACGCCGCGGAGCTCCTGGAGTCGACGGGGCAGACCGAGTCGGGCCTCGACCAGCTCGCGCGCATCGGGTTCGACACCCTCGGGCTGCAGACCTACCTGACGGCTGGGCCCAAGGAAGCGCGTGCCTGGACGATCGGCAAGGGGTGGAAGGCCCCCCAGGCTGCTGGCGTCATCCACACCGACTTCGAGAAGGGCTTCATCAAGGCCGAGGTCATCTCGTTCGAGGACCTCATGGAGGCCGGGTCGATCGCCGAGGCGCGGGCGCACGGCAAGGCCCGCATCGAGGGCAAGGACTACGTCATGCAGGACGGCGACGTGGTGGAGTTCCGCTTCAACAACTGAGTGCCGTTGCCAGGAGCGCCCGTGCAGCCGTCGGCTGCGCGGGCGCTGCTCTCGGTCAGACGCCGCCGACCGCCTCGAGGTCCCACACCGGCGGCACGTACTCACGCGACCAGCCCTCGCGGAGTCGGGTGACCGCCCGGTCGAACGACTCGAGCAGGTCCATCTCCGGCCGGACCATCGACTGCAGTTGCAGCCCCTCGTACGTCGCGAGCAGCTGTTCGGCACCGCGGGCCGGTTCCATGGTGTGCGGCTCCCGGCCGAGCTCGACGTCCCGCTGCAGGGCCGCGAGCACGAAGGCGTGGAAGCGGCGCCAGCGCAGGTGGAGCATCGGTGCGAGCGGGTGGTGCGGCGTCGCGGCGATGTTGAGCATCGAGGTCAGGAACCGCATGAGCGACGGGTCGGCGACGTTCGCCCGGACGATGGCGCGGAGGAACACGATCGTGCCGCTGCGCTCGGCGATCGGCAGCAGTTCGGTGGTCCGCTGGTCGTTCCACTGGTCGATCGTGGCGAGCAGCAGCCCGTCCCACGTCGGGAAGACCTCGGACACGACGTCGAGCGGTCGTCCGGCTTCGGTGGCCACGTGCTCGTACGAGACCTCGTGCAGGGCATTGGCGCGGAGCACGCGGATCATCGCGTCGACGATCTCGACCCGCAGCAGCGCTGACGTGTCGAGGGGTTGGAACGGTCGCATGACCCCAGTCCAGTGGGTCGTCGCTGCCCTGAACAGTCCCCAGAACTGGGAAGAGCCGATCCGCGCAGTCGTGCCGTCCCGGCGTGGCGGACGAGCAGCGCGTCCCCCGGCGGCAGGCCAAGCTGAGTGCCCGGCTCAGGCAGGGCGTTGACTGCACTGGTGAAGTACGTGGTCTACGGAGAGAACCGAGTGATGACCGGCGACGCGATCGCCGAGGCGGTGCTCGCCTACGCCGCTGCGCTCGGCGAGAACGGGACGACCGACATCGTCGAGATCCCGACCGCAGACGCCGAGGGCTACGGCACGACGGCGGAGGTGCTGCTCGGTCCGGCCTCGCAGATCATGGTCGAGGTGGCGCCGGACGACGAGCTGGAGCCGGAGGATGAGGACCTCGTCAACGAGCTCGCGCGTCGTACGAAGGCGGTCGGCGGCGGACGGTTCGCCGATGCCGCGTCGTCGCACTCCGACGAGCCCGAGGCCAAGCGTCTCCGGACGGATCCGCCCCAGGTCTGACCACCCGAGTGCCGTGGACGTGAGTGGCCACGGAACGCACACTCCGAACCTCCTCGCACAGGCGGAACCTACCGTCGAGGACGAGACGAGGAGGACACGTGAAGTACATCCACTACGACGCGAGCCTGATCCTCACGGGGGACCTGATCGCGGACGCGGTCGCCGACTACGCGGCCGTCCTCGGCGCGAACGCGCGCACCGACACGATCACGGTGCCGAGCGTGGGCGACGACGGATCGGTGTCGACGTCGATCCTGTTGGTCGGCCCGGCGAGCGAGCTCTGCGTGACCGTCGCCCCGGACGACGAGCTCGAGCCCGAGGACCCGGCCTTCATCCGTCGGCTCCGCGACGCGGCGCGACGGGCGGGTCCGGCGCTCCCGGTGAACGCCGACGGCGGGATGCGCTTCCGCGGTGCCGAGCAGCCGTCCTCGTACGACCCCGCCTGAGCCGGCGACGGGCGCGCACGAGCAGCGCACGACGACGCGCAAGAGCAGCGCGCGACGAGCGCGCAGGAATCGGACGCGACGAACGCCGCCGGCACTGGGCCGACGGCGTTCGGATGGTCTGAGGACCGCGAGCGGCCCTGAGCAGGGCCCGACCTAAGCGGCCAGGGCGAGCTCGCCCCTGCCGACGCGGCGCGCGAGCAGGATGGTCCGGCTCGCCTCGCCCCGCCAGGAGCGGCCGGGGACGGTCCACCCGGCCTCGCCGTCGACAGTCACCCGAGCGTCACGCGTGACGAACAGGCGCAGGTCGTCGGCGGGGATGCGGACGAGGTACTCGCGCTGCGAGCGGTCGTCGCGCACCGGGAACTCGGCGATGCGGTCGGGGGAGACGGTGGGCGCCGCGAGTGCGGTGCCCGTGATGGTGATGCGGTCGTTGCTGGTCATGGTGGTGCGGTACTTCCTGGTCGTTCGGCGCCCGGTCGTGCCGTGGTCGGCGGACTTCGTGGTCCGGCGCGACGCATCGGCTGCGGGCGCGCACGTCGAGTCTCGACGTGCAGCTCGTCCGGTCGGACTGAGCGGTGGTCTCGGTGGAATGCGACCCGGCGGGTCGGTGTCGAGACGGGCTGGTGTGCGCGAGTCAGATGGGTTCGCTGCAGTGCACCAGCTGGACAGTATACGTCGCTCCCGGCCGCACGTCCAGAGTCCTCGGCACGTAACGCCGCGGAAACGCGCGACGCCGGTGCGTGAAACAGTGCGCCGTTAGCGTGCGGACCACTGAGTACCCGCTCAGACTCCCTCCCTCCCTCCCTCCCTCCCTCCCTCCCTCCCACCCTTTCCCGAAGGACCTGCTCGGATGCAGCACCGAACCCTGCGGTGCCCTCGAGCCGCGATCGTCCCTGCGACGATCGTGGCCGGGGTCACCGTCCTCACCGTCCTCGCCGCGACGCCAGCGGCCGCGGCGCCCACAGCCACCACCGTCCGCATCGCAGCGCCGTCGAGCGCGACGATCGGCGAACCGTTCGACCTCGACGTCACGATCCCGGCGACGACCGACGTCTACGCCTACGAGATCACGATCGACACCGACGAGGACGCCCTCGCCGTCGTCGACGGCAGCGTCTCCGGCCCCGACGGTGGCTTCGACCGCGTCGAACAGGACGCCGACAGCATCACGGTCGTGCACTCCCGGCTCGGCACCTCGCCGGCGCTGAGCGGCGACCTCGCCACCTCGCTGACGCTGACGCCGACGGCTGCCGGTGACACCGACCTGGCGGTGGCGAGCGTCGTGCTCGTCGGCTCCGACGGCAGCTCGACGACCCTGACCGACCCGGCGTCGACCACCGTCAGCGTCGCTGCCGTCCCGACGCCGGCACCGACCGCGGCGCCGAACCCGACCGACGGACCCGAACCGACACCGAGCACGTCCACCGCCCCGACCCCCGGCAGCACCGCGACCGCGGTCCCGGTCGGCGCCGGGGGAGCCCCCGTCCGTCCCGCCGGCGGAGCGCTCGCCTGGACCGGTGCGGAAGTCGCGCCGTGGGCTGCCGCCTCGCTGGCGCTGCTCGCACTCGGCACCACCCTCGTCACCCTGCGCGCCCGACGTGCGCGCCGCGAGCGCAACGGAGACGCCGCATGACCGCCCACACCGATCGCGCTGCCCGTTCCGCAGCGCGTCGACGCACCGCCGTCACCGGTGCTTCGTTGATCGCCATCGTCGGCGCGGGCATCGTCGCCGTCCCGAGCCTGACCGCTGCCGCCGCCCCGTCGGTGGACGCCCGCCCCGCCGCCATGCTCGCGCCCTACTACACGGAACTCGACCTCACCGGTGACGAGCAGGTGACCGAGGACGACCTCGCCGTGCTCGGCGACCACCTCGGGACCATCCGGCCGGCGACCGGTGCCGACGCAGAGTGGGACGCGGTCGCCGCCGCCGACACGGACGGCGACGGCGTCATCACGGTCGCCGACCTCGCCGCGCTGTCCCAGCGGATCATCTACGACGACGGACCGTTCCAGCTCGTCGAGGCGTCCACGATCGACATGCAGGCGGCGATGAACGCGGGGGTCACGACCTCCGTCGCCATCACGCAGGAGTACCTCGACCGGATCGCCGCCTTCGACCGGACGAGGATCGACACGGCGACGGGCGGCCGACCGCTCAACTCGATCATCACGACGAACGCCGCCGCACTGGCCGCCGCGAAGGCCGCCGACACCGAGCGGGCGGTCCACGGCATGACGAGCATGCTGCTCGGCGTGCCGATCGCGGTGAAGGACAACTACGACACGAAGGACATGCCGACCACGGGCGGCTGCTCGTGCTGGGGAGCGAACCAGACCGACACCGACGCGACGATGGTCGCCGGCCTCCGCGACGCCGGTGCGGTCATCCTCGCCAAGGCCAGTCTCGACGAGTTCGCCTACGGCTTCGTCTCCGAGTTCTCGACCGGACAGCCCGCCGGCTCCTCGCTCCTCGTGGCGAGTCCGTACGTGACCTCCCAGAGCGCCGGTGGCTCCAGCGGCGGCACCGGTGCGGCGATCGCGGCGAACCTGGCCGGGATCGGGTTCGGCACGGACACGGGCGGCTCGATCCGCATCCCGTCGACCTACAACCAGCTCGTCGGCATCCGCCCGACGGTCGGGCTGGCCAGCCGGGACGGCATCATCCCGCTCGCGCTGTCGCAGGACACCGGTGGCCCGATCGCCCGGTCGGTGACGGACGCCGCGGTCGCACTCGACGCCGTGACCGGGGTCGACGCCGCTGACCCGGTCACGAGCGCCCAGTCCGGCAAGGTCCCGACGTCGTACACCTCGTCGCTCGACCCGACGTCGCTGCAGGGCGCACGGATCGGGTACGTCACGAGCATGGTCGGCACGAACGCCACGACGAAGCGCCTGTTCGACGAGTCCGTGGCGAAGCTGACGACCGCCGGTGCCACGGTGGTGCCGATCGCCCCGACGACGGCGTTCAACCGGGTGCTCTCCGAGGGCAGCGGCAGCACGAACGAGTTCAAGCATGATCTCGACGCGTACGTCGCCAAGCACCTCGACCCCGACGTGCCCGCGCGGTCGCTGCAGGGCATCCTCGACTCCGGGCAGTACGTACCGAGCCGGAAGTCCACCTACGAGTCGCGGAACACGATCACCGACGCGCAGTACCAGGCGTGGGCCGGCCCGACCGGATCGCACACGACGCAGCTCGCGGCCGGCAAGGCACTCGTGACGCAGATGCTGGAGGACCAGGACCTCGACGCCCTGGTCTACCCGTCGGGCACGCCGTACGGCACCCAGTCGACGAACATGCGGCTCAGCCCGAACACCGGCATGCCGGCGCTGACGGTCCCGATGGGTCAGGCGACCGCTACCGACGGCACGGTCACCGGCGGTGGCGTCAACCTCGAGTTCCTCGGTCGGTCCTTCGACGAGGGCACGCTCATCGGGCTCGGGTACTCCTTCGAGCAGGTCACGAAGGCGCGTACCGCGCCGACCCTGTACGGACCGCTCGGCTGAGCGGACGGTCCTGACGGACCACGAGACGGACGGGAGGCCCGTGGCGACACCGCCACGGGCCTCCCGTCCGTCACCGGGCTCAGTTGAGGACCGGGGTGTCCTCCGGCACGACGCCGTCGCCGTACAGGTCGGTCGCCAGGTCGCGGAGCGCCCGCAGCGCGACGCGCTGCGTGAGCGGGCCGTAGGAGATGCGCGCGACACCGAGCTCCTGGTACTCGGCGGCGGACAGGGCACCGGGCAGGCCGATCACCGAGAGCCTGCCGCGGCCGAGCCCGTCGACGAGTCGCTCGACCACGTCGCGCTGGATGGCACCCGGCACGAAGACGAGCGGCGCTCCGACGTCGAGGAACGCCTTGCCGCGGGCGATGGCGTCCTCGATGCTCTCGTCGATGGGGCGGTCGCCACCGCGCGCGATCGCGTCCGTGCGGGCGTTGAGCTGGAAGTCGATGCCCTCGGCCTCGACGGCGGCGGTGATCGCGGCGACGCGGGCCACGGCCTCGTCGAACGGGCGGAGCCGGTCCTCGACGTTCGCGCCGACGATCCCCGCTCCGATGGCACGGCGGATCGTCTCCGCCGGGTCGTCGTACCCGTCGTCCAGGTCCGCCGTGACGGGCAGGTCCGTGGCGGCGGCGACGGTCGCGGCACCCGCGAGGGCGACGTCGAGCGGCATCCCGCCGTCGTCGTAGCCGTGGCTCGCGGCGATGGAGTGCCCGGCCGTGGCGATGGCCTTCGTCTCCGGCAGGTCGCTGACGACCTTCGCGCTGATCGCGTCCCACACGTTCACGACGCGCAGGATCTCGGGGGCCTCGTGCAGCTGCTTGAGGGTGGTCGCCTTGTCGGCGGTGCTCGTGCTCATGGTCCCGAACCTATGCGGCGGACGCGTGGCGCGACCGGGACCGGACCGGCAGACGACGTGCGATGACGTCCGGACTCGCACCGCGCCTCCCGGTCGATGCATGCTGGGACGCATGGCGGACGACGAACAGGACCCGGTCGGCACGCTCCGCGGGGTCCGTACGAGCATCAAGTGGACGCGCTACGCGCCCGACGTGCTGCCCCTGTTCGTGGCCGAGATGGACCACGACGTCGCACCGGCGATCCGCCAGGCGCTCGTCGAGCGGGTGCAGCAGTCCGACCTCGGGTACCTCGACGGCCCCGGGCCGCTCGCGCCGGCGTTCGCGCAGTTCGCGCGCGACCGGTGGGGCTGGGCCGTCGACCCAGCGCGGGTGCACCTCGCCACCGATGTCAGCGTGGGGATCGTCGAGTCACTGCGGCTCGCGCTGCCGGACGGCGGACGCGTCGCGATCACCCCGCCGGTGTACCCGCCGTTCTTCGAGCTCGTGGAGGAGGCGCGATGTCAGGTCGAGGAGGTCCCGCTCACCGAGCAGTGGGGCGTCTACCGGCTCGACCTCGACGGACTCGAGCGCGCCTTCGCAGGCGGCGTCCGCGTCTTCCTGCTCTGCAACCCGCACAACCCGATGGGGCTCGTGCACGACCGCGCCGACCTCGAGGCGCTCGCTGGACTCGCCGCTCGGTACGACGTGCTCGTCATCAGCGACGAGATCCACGCACCGCTCACGCACCCCGGCGTCCGGTTCACCCCGTTCGCGATGGTGGGCGAGCCCGCGGGCGCCCGCAGCGTCTGCGTCACGAGCGCGAGCAAGGGCTGGAACCTCGCCGGGGTGAAGTGCTCCGTGATGGTCGCGGGGGACGACCGGACCGCGGCGCTCCTCGACACCCTGTGGGAGGAGGTCGCCTGCCGCACGAGCATCCTCGGGCTGCACGCGAACCTGGCGGCCTTCAGCCTGGCGACCGACTGGCTCGACGACGTCGTCGCGCGGATCGTCGCGAACGAGCGGTTGCTCGGCTCGCTCCTCGCCGAGCACCTGCCCGGGGTCGTCTACACGCGGCCGCGAGCCGGGTACCTGGCGTGGCTCGACTTCCGGGGGATCGGTCTGGGGGACGACCCGGCGGTGCCGCTCCGTGAGCACGCCTACGTCGCGCTCAACTCCGGGCTGGGGTTCGGCGCGCAGGGCCGGGGGTTCGCGCGGCTGAACCTGGCGTGCTCGCCGGAGACCCTGCGCGAGGCGGTGCACCGCATCGCGGCGGCCTACCCGTCGAGTGCGCAGGAAGGGCTGGTCTGGCACGTCGCGTGAGCGGCGGATGACGAGCTGTCGGTCTGGAGGCGCGACTCAGCCGCGCGCATCTGGCGCGTCCGGCGCCGGGACGTCGTTCCTGCACAGGTGGTACTGCTCGACGCTCACTCCACAACAGGGGCGAACGCTCTGCGGCATGGCCCCGGAGCGGCGAGGCTCGCGGCGTGCAGTCGACCGACCCCGTCTTGTCCAGTGCCGTTGGCCAACATTGCCTAGTCCCGGTTGGACGCGTACCGTGAAGCGGGCGGACCTGCTCCGGCGGCTCGACCGACTCGCGGCTGACACCGGGGTCGACTTCCGTCTTCACCGGCACGGCGGGCGCCACGACGTCTACCGCTTCGGCGGGGCGACGGTGATCGTGCCGAGGCACCGCGAGATCGAGGAGCAGACGGCCCGCGCGATCCTGCGGAACTGTGATCGGAAGGACTCGGGGAGACCATGAGCACTCACCACGTGCGCGCGGAACGCGGCGCCCGCTACTGGGTCGTCTGGATCGACGGCCAGCCGATGACCCAGGCGAAGCGTCAGCGCGACATCGAGCCGATGGCCCGCGACTGGCTGGCGGCGTTGCACGAGCGCGATCCGGATTCCTTCGAACTCGAGGTCGAGGTGGTGATGCCGGCGTCGGCGCGGGAGCACCTCGATCGCGCGAAGGCGCTGCGTGAGGCCGCCGAACGAGCACGGTCCGAGGCGACGCGCGAGACCGCGGCGGCGGCGCTCGCGCTGCATGAAGCGGGGCTCACGGTCCGGGAGATCGGTCCGTTGCTCGAGGTCTCGCACCAGCGAGCGCAGCAGCTGGTCGCGGCTGCACGGTAGCGACGGGGCGTCAGTCGGACGGGACGTCGACGTACTGGTTGCGGCCGACCACGCGGATGCGCAGGTCGTCGTCGCGGTCCATCGCGAGGAACTCCCGCGCGACCGGGCCGACGGACGACCACCGCAGGACCTCGGTGATCGGGGTCCCCTCGATGAACACCTGCCACACGCCGCGCTCACGGACGGCCTGCACCTCGTACGTCGCCATGCGGCGAGCGTACCGGGTCACCACAGGCGCTTCTCGTACCACCGCATGGTCGGGACGGTCCCGTCCGGCTTCGCCCAGTCCGCGGGGGCGCGGTGCGTCAGCCGCCAGCCACGGCGTTCGTAGAGCCGCCACGCGCCCGGGGTCTCCTCGGTCACGTCGAGCCGGAGGGCAGGCACGGCGCAGGCGGTTCCGGCGGCGGCTTCCGCGGTCGCGAGCAGTGCGTCGGCGATCCCGCGCCCGCGGTGGTCCGGGTGGACGACGAGCCGGGTGACCAGCGAGGCCGCGTCCCTGTCGGGAGCGGCCAGTCCGACGTGCCCGACCGCGGTACCGGACGACCACGCGGTCCAGGCGGTGAGGTGCCCGGGCGGCGTCAACCACGACGCGGGATCGTTCGGCCAGTGCGCCGGGTAGCCGTCCTGGTCGTGCGTGCGCCGCAGCACCTCGACCAACTGCCGCAGGTCGTCGTCGCTGCGCGGTCGGATGTGCACGACCGCGACGCTACCGACTCGGGGTCACACCAGGTCGAGCACCATGTGGACGTCCGCACGGACGTAGGGGCTCGGGGCGATCTCGTCGTGATCGAGGTGCCGGAAGCCGAACGCCTCGTACAGGTGCACCGCACTCGCCAGGGCACTGTTGCTCTCGAGTGCGACCCGCTGCGCGCCGAGGGTCCGGGCGCGATCGAGCGCGGCGGCGATGAGCTTCCGGCCGGTGCCGTGGCCCTGGTGAGACGGCGAGACCGCCATCTTGACGAGCTCGAACACGCGGTCGCCGACCGGCATGATCCCGATGCAGCCGATCACCTCGTCGTCGAGCCGTGCGACGAACACCGCGCCGCCGGGCTCGATGATGCGCCCGGCCGGGTCACCGAGGATCGCACGGTCCTCGTCCTCGAGGGTGAAGTACTGCTCGATCCACGCCTCGTTGAGGGTGCGGAAGGCGTCGGCGTCGGCGGCGGTCTCGAGTTCGGCGATGGTCAGCGTGGGGGTCGTCTCGGGCATGGATCCATCCTCGGGCGATCATCCGTTCGCGTCCAATACTCGTTCGTGCTGATCGATAGGCTGTGTGCATGGATGTCGATCTGCGACAGCTCCGGGCGTTCCTCGCCGTCGCCGACGAGTTGCACTTCGGGCGGGCCGCGGAGCGACTGCGCATCGCCCAGCCCGCACTCTCGCAGCGGATCCGACGGACCGAGCGTGACCTCGGCGTGGACCTGTTCGTCCGGACCTCGCGGAGCGTCGCGCTCACCGCGGCCGGTCGGGTGCTGCAGGGTCGGGCCCGGTCGCTGCTCGACCAGGCAGCGCGTGACCTCGACGAGGTCGTGCGGGTCGGACGTGGTGAGGTGGGGCGACTCGACGTCGGGTTCGTCGTCTCGGCGTTGCCCCTCGGTCCGATCGAGCGCGTCCAGGCCTTCCGGCAGCGGTACCCGCTCGTCCGTGTCGAGTTGACGGAGGGCTACTCCTCGTCGCTCCTCGCCCGCATCGTCCGGGGCGAGCTCGACCTGGCCGTCCTGCGCGACCCCGACCCGGACCCCGCCGTGCGCTTCCTGCCGTTCCGGAGGGAGCGGTTCGTCGCGGCGGTCCCGCTCGGGCACCGGCTCGCTGAGCGGACGTCGATCCGCGGCACCGAGCTGGTCGACGACCCGTTCGTGTTCTTCCCCGCCGTCGCCGGTGCGGTCGCGACCGAACGCAACCTCGCTCCCGTGGTCGTCGACGGACGTCGGCCCGAGGTCGTGCAGGAGGCCACGACGTGGGCCACCGTGCTGCACCTGGTCGGAGCGGGGCTCGGCGTGACGGTCGCGCCGGAGAGCGCGACCCTGGCGGCGCCCGAAACGGTGGTGCTGCTGCCCCTGCAGGACGACCCCGCCCGCAGTGAACTCGTCTGGGCGGTCCGAGCGGACGATGACCGCGAGATCCTCCGCAACTTCATCGCCGCGACCGAGCCCTGAGTCCCGCGGTACCGCACCGCGCCGGATCGAACCAGGGATCTGACATCGAACCAGGGCGCGCGGTCGGTTCGATGTCGGATCCGTGGTTCGACACCGGGCTCCGCAGCAGCGCGCAGGTCAGCCGAGCGGCAGCACCGGGGCCCGCTGGTCACCGAGTTCGTCCTGGTGCCACGGTCGGGCGCCGCGCAGGGTCAGCCCGAGCTGCACGAGCACGAACGCCACGTGCGGCTCGACGTCGGGGTCCCACGCTCCCTCGACACCGAGGCCGAGGGCCCCGAGCTCGTCGTCGGCCTCGTCGCGGATGCTGAGTCGCCACCGGCCGTCGCCCGACTCCTCGACGACGGCCCAGCGTGCGGTGTCGAACCGGCTCACGCGGTCTTCGAGACGTCCTCGGTGAAGTTCCGTACGCGCTGCAGCAGCGCCTCGCCGCGCATGGCGATCGTCGCCGGTGGGTTGAGGTGCGGCGGCGCGGTACGGATGAGCATCGAGCAGCCGAGGTCCTCGCAGATGTACGAGCCGATGGTGTTGCCGTTGCGACCGGACTCACCGGCGCGGGCGGCCGAGAACAGCCGGACCTGCGTGGCCGGCTGCGGCGAGTGGCAGAACGAGCACATCGCGGCGATGCCCGGGCGCAGGGACCCACCGGCGGAGCGGACGACGATGCCCACGGGGCGGTCGTCGATCCACGACACGATGTAGCCGCGACGGGCGGCCTGGGGATCGCGCCAGCCCAGGAACTCGCGCTCGTCCCACAGCATCTCGTGCAGCCCCGGGATCGGGAGCTGCTCGAGCTCGTCCGGGGTGGCGTTCACGAACGACGAACGGATGTCTGCTTCGGTCAGTGGCTTCACGGTGCCCGCAAGCCTATGCCTCGCCGCCGACAGGCGCGTCCGGCGGGTTCAGGAGAGCCGGGAGGCGCGAACCGCCCCGAGCGCGCTCGTCCCGTCCGCCACGAGCACCGCCCGCCGCAGGGCGTCACGTCCGACGCGTCGGGCCGCCGCATCATCGGCCGCGAACTCGACGAGGACGCGCGTCGACCGCGCCATGGCGCGCGCACCCGGCACCCACGGGACCGCGCGCTCGATCGACTCGGCGACCGCGACGGCCACCGCGTGGCGCTGGGTCAGGTGGGCGCGCTCGTGGGCGACCACGGCCTCCAGTTCGTCGGTCCGCAGCAGGTCCGCCAGCCCGGTGCTGACGAGCACACCGCCGGACCGGCCGGGGACCGCGCAGGCGAGCGCGTGGTCCGCCTCGACCAGGGCGACGGTCGTGCCGTCGATCTGCCGGTGCGGCGCGGCGCCCGAGCGCATGGCCTCGCGGACGGCCTCGTGCTCCGGGCCGGGACGGACCCGCACGGCGACCACGAAGGCGAGCACGGCGAGCAGCGCGACGCCGATGTCGAACCCGTGCGTGGGCGACTCGCCGAGCCCGAACGGGTCCGTGAGCGGGCGGTCCGCGACGACCACCAGGGTGATGCCGACGACGAAGCCGACCACACCGAGCAGGACTGCGACGGACCAGGACACCAGTGCGGTGCGCGGGTGGTCGATCGTCCAGGCGGACCGGGTCAGGACGCGCGGGGCGACCACCACGATGACGAGGGCGAGTGCGATGAGGACGACTCCGGCGACGACCACGCGGCGGCTTCTCTCAGGACTGGGCTCGGGCGTCGAGGGCGCGACGCAGGACGTCGAGGTCGTCCGAGGCGAGCGACCCGGTGAACTGCAGCAGGGCGGCCTCGCGGTCCGACGCGGCGGCGAGTGCGCTCGACATCAGCGATGCGGTCTGCTGCTCACGACTGTGCACGGCGCGGAAGGTCAGCGGGGCGTCGTCGTGCTCCTGCCGCTCGACCTGGCCCTTGCGGCCGAGCCGGTCGAGCACGGTCAGCATCGTCGTCAGTGCGGGCCGCGGCTCGGGGAAGGCATCCAGCACCTGGCGGGCCGTGCAGCCGTCGACGATCCCGCGGTCGGCTGCGGCGCGCAGGGTCTCGAGGACCGCCTGCTCGAGCTGCCCGCGGGGGCGCGATCGCTGTCCTGCCATCCCCGCATTCTACGAGACGTCGAAGACGGTGCCGCGACACATGCCCGAAACGCGGGGTCGGTATGCTCGGGCCTGCACAACTCAACACCGGCCGCACACCCGCCGCGGGAGAGCCGAGCGCACGCGCACGGCACCGAAGGAGCAACCTCCCCGTCAATCTCTCAGGTCCCACACCGCAGCGGACAGGCCACTCTGAAAAGCAGACACGCGTCCCCGCCGGGCGCGCGCGGTGTCTCGCCCACGGTGAAAGCCGCCGGACCTCACGGGCCGCGGTGAAACTCTCAGGCCCATGACAGAGGGGGAGTTCCCACCCGACGACGGCCGTCGGGTCCTGCCGATGCCAGGAGAACTCCGTCATGCGTTCCTCCCCACTCGAACCCGCGCACGAGGCTGCGGGCGCCACCTTCACCGACTTCGCCGGGTACCGGATGCCCGTGCGGTACTCGTCCGACCTCGCCGAGCACCACGCCGTGCGCCAGGCCGCAGGCGTCTTCGACCTGTCGCACATGGCCGAGGTCGGTGTCGTCGGCCCGGGTGCGGTGCCGTTCCTCGACCACGCGCTCGCCGGGTCGTTCGGCGCGATGCCGATCGGCCGTGCCAAGTACTCGCTGCTCCTCGCCGAGGACGGCGGGATCCTCGACGACCTCGTCGTGTACCGCACCGGCGAGGACGTCTTCCTGGTCGTGGCGAACGCCGCCAACCGGTCCGTCGCGGTCTCGGCGCTGCAGGACCGCAGCGCCGGGTACGACGTCGAGGTGACCGACGACTCGGACACGACGGCGCTCGTGGCGATCCAGGGTCCGGCCGCCGCGGGCACGCTCGACGCCCTGGTCGTGGCCGACCGTCTGCAGCCGGAGACCCCGCTCGACGAGCTCCGCTACTACCGCGTCCTGCACGCGCTGTTCGACGGCGCCGAGGTCCTGGTCGCCCGCACCGGGTACACCGGCGAGGACGGCTTCGAGATCTACAGCGACACCGAGGTCGCGTCGTCGATCTGGGACGCCCTGCTCGAGACCGGTGCCGACCGCGGTGTCGTCCCCGCCGGGCTCGCCGCGCGGGACACCCTGCGCCTCGAGGCCGGCATGCCGCTCTACGGGCACGAGCTCTCCACCGACGTCCGACCCGCCCAGGCCGGGCTCGGTCGGGTCGTCGCGACCTCGGGCTCCTTCGTCGGGGACGCCGGTGTCGAGCCCGCTCCCGGCGCCCGCGTGCTCGTCGGGCTCGTCACCGAGGGGCGCCGAGCTCCCCGTGCCGGCTACGACGTCGTGCACGACGGCACCGTGGTGGGCACCGTCACGTCCGGGGCGCTGTCCCCGACGCTCGGACACCCCGTCGCGATGGCCTTCGTCGACCCGGCCGTGGCCGACGAGGGGCAACTCCTCCACATCGACGTCCGGGGGACCGCGATCCCCAGCACCGTCACCCCGTTCCCCTTCTACCGCCGCACTCCGAGAGGCTGATCCCGTGACCGACCAGACCGCACTGCAGTACACCGCCGACCACGAGTGGGTCCTCGTCGAGGGCGACACCGTGACCGTCGGCATCACCGACCACGCCGCCGAGCAGCTCGGTGACGTCGTCTACGTCGAGCTCCCCGCCGTCGGCACCACCACGACCGCCGGGGCGCAGATGGGCGAGATCGAGTCGACCAAGAGCGTCGGCGAGCTGTTCGCCCCGATCGAGGGCGAGGTCGTCGCGATCAACGACGCCGTGGTCGACGCCCCCGACACCGTCAACCAGGACCCGTTCGGCGCCGGCTGGCTCGTGAAGCTGAAGGTCGACGGCACCTCGTTCCCCGAGGACCTGATGGACCACGACACCTACCGGGCGTCCCTCGCATGACCGGCGCGCAGCAGAACCTCCAGACGTCCTTCGCCGACCGACACATCGGCACGACGAGTGCCGACCAGCAGGTCATGCTCGACGCCGTCGGCCAGCCGTCCCTCGACGCGCTCGTCCGGGCGGCGATCCCGGAGTCGATCCACGCCGCCCCGGCCATCGACTCGGTGATCCCGGCGGCGGTCGGGGAGACCGAGGCGCTCGCCGAACTCCGGGCGAAGGCCGGGCGGAACACCGTCCGCCGCGCCATGATCGGCCTCGGCTACCACGGCACCCACACGCCCGCGGTCATCCAGCGGAACGTGCTCGAGAACCCGAGCTGGTACACGGCGTACACGCCCTACCAGCCGGAGATCTCGCAGGGCCGGCTCGAGGCGCTCATCAACTTCCAGACGATGGTGTCCGACCTCACCGGCATGGAGACGGCCGGCGCGTCGATGCTCGACGAGGGCACCGCCGTGGTCGAGGGCATGCTCCTGGCCCGTCGTGCGTCGAAGGTGAAGGGCGACGCGTTCCTCGTGGACGCCGACCTGCTGCCGCAGACCCGGGCGCTCCTCGACCACCGTGCGGATGCCGTGGGCATCACGCTGCGCGAGTTCGACGCGGTCGACGGGCCGAGCGACGACGACCTCGAGGGCGCCTTCGGCGTGATCCTGCAGTACCCCGGTGCCTCCGGACGCGTGGTCGACCCGTCCGCGACGATCGAGCGCGTGCACGCCGGCGGCGGGATCGCCGTGGTCGCGGCCGACCTGCTCGCGATGACGCTGCTGGCGAGCCCGGGCGACCTGGGTGCCGACGTCGCCGTGGGCACGAGCCAGCGCTTCGGCGTCCCGCTCGGCTTCGGCGGCCCGCACGCCGGGTACCTCGCGGTCCGCGCCGGCCTCGAGCGCCAGCTGCCCGGCCGCCTGGTCGGTGTCTCGTTCGACGCCGACGGACAGATGGCCTACCGCCTCAGCCTGCAGACCCGCGAACAGCACATCCGTCGCGAGAAGGCGACGAGCAACATCTGCACCGCGCAGGTCCTGCTCGCCGTGATGGCGTCGATGTACGCCGTCTACCACGGGCCGGAGGGACTGCGCTTCATCGCGGACCGGGTGGCCCGCACGACCTCGGCGCTCGCCGACGTCGCGCGTGCAGCCGGGCTCGAGGTCGTGCACGAGCACTGGTTCGACACGCTCACGCTCCGGGCTCCCGGCCGTGCGGCGGCGATCGTCGACGCGGCGCGCGACGCGGACCGCCTGCTCCACCTGGTGGACGCCGACACCCTGCAGCTGTCGGTGGACGAGACGACCACGCCGGAGGACGTGACGGCGCTCGCCGGCGTGTTCGGGGCGGCGGACGTGACCGTCCCGGCGACCGAGGGCGCCGTGCGCGACGCCACCACGGGCCTCCCGTCCGACCTGCTGCGCAGCAGCGAGTACCTGACGCACCCCGTGTTCAGCGCGCACCGCAGCGAGACCCGCATGATGCGGTACCTCAAGCACCTGTCGGACAAGGACTACGCGCTCGACCGGGGCATGATCCCGCTCGGCAGCTGCACCATGAAGCTCAACGCGGCGACCGAGATGGCAGCGGTGACCTGGCCGGAGTTCGCGAACGTGCACCCGTTCGCCCCGCGTGAGGACGTCGAGGGGTACCTCGACATGATCGGCGACCTCGAGTCGTGGTTGGCCGAGGTCACCGGGTACGACACGGTGTCGCTGCAGCCGAACGCCGGCAGCCAGGGTGAGCTCGCGGGGCTCCTCGCGATCCGCGGCTACCACCGGTCCCGCGGCGACCTGGACCGCACGGTGTGCCTCATCCCGTCCAGCGCGCACGGCACGAACGCCGCGTCGGCCGTGCTCGCCGGCATGCAGGTCGTCGTCGTGGCCTGCGACGAGGACGGCAACGTCGACCTCGCCGACCTCCGCGCGAAGACGGCGCAGCACGCGGACACCCTCGCCGCGTTGATGATCACGTACCCGTCGACCCACGGGGTCTACGAGCACGACGTCCGCGAGGTCTGCGACGCGGTGCACGAGGCCGGCGGCCAGGTGTACGTCGACGGCGCGAACCTCAACGCGCTGCTCGGGCACGCCCGGTTCGGCGACTTCGGCGGCGACGTCTCGCACCTCAACCTGCACAAGACCTTCTGCATCCCGCACGGCGGCGGTGGCCCCGGTGTCGGGCCGGTGGCGGCGAAGGCGCACCTCGCGCCCTTCCTGCCCGCGCACCCGATGGCGCAGCAGGCGGACCGGCGGCCCGGGTCGTCGGCGGCCGCGCCGGACGGCGCCGACGGTCGGCTCGCGCACGCGGGCGGCCCGGTCAGCGCGGCGCCCTACGGCAGCCCGAGCATCCTGCCGATCACCTGGACCTACGTGCGGATGATGGGGCTCGAGGGGCTGACCCGAGCGACCGAGGCCGCCGTGCTCGGGGCGAACTACATCGCCGCGCGGCTCCGCGAGGCGTTCCCGGTCCTGTACACCGGCGAGTCCGGCCTGGTCGCCCACGAGTGCATCCTCGACCTGCGGCCCCTGCGCGAGTCCTCCGGCATCACGGTGGACGACGTCGCGAAGCGCCTGGTCGACTACGGCTTCCACGCGCCGACCATGTCGTTCCCGGTCGCGGGCACGCTCATGGTCGAGCCGACCGAGAGCGAGGACCTCGCCGAACTCGACCGGTTCGTCGACGCGATGCTCGCCATCCGTGCCGAGGCCGCGGCCGTCGAGCGGGGGGAGTGGCCGGCGGACGACAACCCGCTCGTGCACGCCCCGCACACGGCTGCCTCCGTGATCTCCGGCGAGTGGGAGCACGCCTACACGCGTGAGCAGGGCGTCTACCCGCTGCCCGGCATCAGCACCCGGAAGTACTGGCCGCCGGTGCGCCGGATCGACCAGGCGTACGGCGACCGCAACCTGGTCTGCGCGTGCCCGCCGATCGAGGCGTTCGCCTGATCCGACCCGCCGTCCGTGTCACACGGCGGCGATCCGAGCGCTGAGCGCGTAGCGTGTGCCCTGTCCGGGACCCCGGGCAGGGCACACGTGCGTCAGGCGTCCGTGCCGGGCCGTCGAGCAGGCCGACGTCGGAGCGCTCCACCTCCTGGCGGGAGTCGTTCGGCTAGCCCATCGGTGTGTGCTCGTGCAACATCTTCGTTGCAGAAGCAACAAACCCGCTCCGGCCCCGTCAGAGCGCCCGAATCTTGCATCCTCCCGCAACGATCCTGCAACTTGGTTTCCGGTTTGTAACTGATGGCCGCAGGGTTTGGTCGGCGGTCGGAGCACTGCCTACAGTGCAAGGACAAACACGCCCGGCAGCACCTCTGTGCCTGGCGTGTCCCATGCACCAGGAGGAACCTTGATCAAGAAGCGCGCTGGGCTCTCTGCCCTCGCCGTGCTCGGGGCCACAGCAATCGCCCTGACCGGCTGCTCCAGCAACGGAAGCGGCAACGGCGGTGACTCGGGCTCGACGAACGCGTCCGGGATCGTCACCACGAACGGCTCCGAGCCCCAGAACCCGCTCATCCCCTCGAACTCCACCGAGACCGGTGGCGGCAAGATCATCACGTCGATCTTCGAGGGCCTCGTCTCGTACGACGCCGACGGCAAGCCGGTCGACGAGGTCGCGAAGAGCATCGACACCGATGACTCCAAGACCTACGACATCAAGCTCAACACCGGCTACACCTTCACCAACGGCGAGAAGGTCACGGCCGAGTCGTTCACCAAGGCGTGGAACTGGGCTGCTCAGAAGTCGAACGCGCAGGGCGCGAGCTACTTCTTCGAGAACATCGAGGGCTACAACGCCGACGCGGACTCGGAGCTCACCGGCCTCAAGGTCGTCAGCGACGACGAGTTCACCGTCACGCTGAAGTCGGCGCAGTCGGACTTCCCGCTGTCGCTCGGCTACTCGGCCTTCATGCCGCTCCCGTCGGCGTTCTACGACGACACCAAGGCGTTCGGTGAGAACCCGATCGGCAACGGCCCGTACAAGCTCGACGGCAAGAGCGCCTGGACGCACAACCAGTCGATCAAGCTCGTCACCAACAAGGACTACGCCGGCAAGCGCAAGCCGAAGAACGGTGGTCTGACGATCACGTTCTACACCTCGCAGGACACCGCCTACGCGGACGTGCAGGGCGGCAACCTCGACGTGCTCGACGCGATCCCGGACAGCGCCTTCCAGACCTACAAGTCGGACTTCCCGGACTCGAACGTCAACCAGCCCGCTGCGATCTTCCAGGCGTTCTACATGCCGTACTACCTGCAGCACTGGAGCGGCGAGGAGGGCAAGCTCCGTCGCGAGGCCCTGTCGCTGTCGGTGAACCGCAAGCAGATCACCGACAAAATCTTCGACGGCACCCGCACCCCGGCCAAGGACTTCACCTCCCCGGTGATCTCCGGCTGGAACGACAAGCTCGACGGGTCGGACGTCCTCGACTACAACCCGTCCGAGGCCAAGAAGCTCTGGGCGCAGGCCAACGAGATCTCGCCGTACGACGAGACCCTCACCATCCAGTACAACGCCGATGGTGGCCACGAGGCATGGGTGACCGCGGTCACCAACTCGATCTCGAACACGCTCGGGATCAAGGCCGAGGGCAAGGCCGTGCCGACGTTCCAGGAGGCCCTGGACACGCAGACGCAGGACAAGCTCACGGGCGGTAGCCGTACCGGTTGGCAGGCCGACTACCCGTCGCTGTACAACTTCCTCGGCCCGACCATGGGTGAGGGCTCGTCCAGCAACTACGCGCGCTACGACTCGACCGAGTACAACGACCTGCTCGCCAAGGGCCGTTCGGCTGCGACCGTCGAAGAGGGCAACAAGTACTTCGACCAGGCCCAGGAACTCCTGTTCAAGGACCTGCCGGAGATCCCGCTGTGGTACTCCAACGTGACCGGCGTCTGGTCGGCTGACAACGTCAAGAACGTCAAGTTCGGTTGGGACTCCGTCCCGCTGTACTACGACATCGAGGTCACCAAGTAACACCGGTCCCGCTGCGGTCCAGTACCGCTGGGACACACCGCGAGCAGGTATCCTGCTCCGCGGCCACCGGACGGGGGTCCGGAGACCACACGGTCTCCGGGCCCCCGTACCTCGGCGGCAACACAACCCCCACCACCGCGGGCGCCGCCGCCCGCACCGGACACCCGTGCCGACCCGCGAGCCGTCCACCCCTCACGACATGAACCAGAACGACACGCGCGCCGCTGCGCAGGACCGAGCGATCTGATGCTCTGGTACCTCGGCAAGCGCCTCCTGCAACTCATCCCCGTCTTCTTCGGGGCCACGTTCCTCATCTACTTCATGGTCTTCTCGCTGCCCGGCGACCCGATCGCCGCGCTGTTCGGCGACCGTCAGCCGTCGCCGCAGGTGATCGAGCAGCTCCGGCAGCAGTACAACCTGGACAAGCCGTTCCTCGTCCAGTACCTGCTCTGGATCGGCGGTGTCTTCAAGGGCGACCTCGGCGTCACCTACTCGGGCCTGCCGGTGTCGCAGCAGCTCGCGTCGGCCTTCCCGATCACCGCGCGCCTGGCGCTCCTCTCGCTGCTCTTCGAGGCCGTCGCCGGCATCGTCGTCGGCGTGATCGCGGGCCTCAAGAAGGGCAAGTGGTTCGACACCACCGCGCTCGTCGTCTCGCTCCTGCTCATCTCGGTGCCGACCTTCGTCGTCGGCTTCCTGCTGCAGTACGTCTTCGGCATCCAACTCGGGCTGTTCCGCGTCACCGTGTCGGGTCAGGCACCGTGGTCGGAGCTCGTGCTCCCGGCGATCGTGCTCGCGACCGTGTCGTTCGCGTACATCGTCCGTCTGACGCGCGCCAGCGTCGCCGAGAACATGAGCGCTGACTTCGTGCGGACCGCCACCGCGAAGGGCCTGCCCCGTCGCCGCGTGGTCGGGGTGCACATCTTCCGCAACTCGCTCATCCCCGTGGTGACCTACCTCGGTGTCGACATCGGCAACCTGATGGTCGGCGCGGTGGTGACCGAGGGCATCTTCAACATCAACGGTGTCGGTGGCACGGTGTTCCGCGCCGTCAAGCTCGGCGAGGGCCCCACGGTCGTCTCCTTCGTCGCCGTGATGGTCATCATCTTCATGCTCGCCAACCTCCTGGTCGACCTGCTCTACGCCGTCCTGGACCCGAGGATCCGCTATGCCAAGTAACGCCGAACCCCGCTCCGCGACGCACTACGTCGCGCCGATCGAGGAGACGCCGCTCCAGGCGGTCGACCAGGTCGACGAGACGGAGAAGACGCGCTCGACCTGGACCGACGCGTGGGACTCCATGCGCGTCCGCCCGACGTTCTGGATCTCGTCGATCCTGATCCTGCTCGTGCTCGTCGTCGCGATCTTCCCCGGCCTGTTCACGCACGTCGACCCGCGCGCGGCGAACCTCGACTTCAGTGACGAGGGCGCGCGTCCGGGCCACCCGCTCGGGTACAACCGCCAGGGCTACGACGTGTACGCCCGAGTCATCTGGGGTGCGCGCAGCTCGGTCATCGTCGGCCTGGTCGCGACGATCCTGGTGTCGCTCGTCGGCATCATCATCGGCGCCCTCGCCGGCTTCTACGGCGGCTGGCTCGACACGATCGTCTCCCGCATCGGTGACATCTTCTTCTCGATCCCGACCATCCTCGGCGCGATCGTGATCATGTCGGTCATCCCGGCGCGCAACGCGTTCACGGTGGCACTCGTGCTCGCCGCGTTCGCGTGGCCGCAGATCGCCCGCATCATGCGCGGTGCCGTGCTCAGCGCGAAGCAGTCCGACTACGTCACCGCCTCGGCGGCGCTCGGGGTCAGCCGCTTCACCACGCTCGTGCGCCACGTGATCCCGAACGCGATCGCCCCCGTCATCGTCATCGCGACGGTGTCGCTCGGCTCGTTCATCGTCGCCGAGGCCACCCTGTCGTTCCTCGGTATCGGGCTGCCCCCGTCGGCGCTCAGCTGGGGCCTCGACATCGGCACCGCGCAGACGTCGATCCGCACCAACCCGTCGACGATCTTCTGGCCGTCCGCCGCCCTGTCCATCACCGTGCTCGCGTTCCTGCTCCTCGGCGACGTGGTCCGCGACGCGCTCGACCCGAAGGCGAGGGCCCGTCGATGACCGAGACGCTCACCGATCCCACCACCCGTCGTCCGGCCGGATCCGGCGCCCCGCTGCTCGAGGTCTCGGGCCTGCAGGTCGGGTTCCGCACCCAGAGCGGCATGGTCCAGGCCGTCCGCGGCGTGGACTTCACCCTCGAGCAGGGCGAGCGCCTGGCGATCGTCGGCGAGTCCGGTTCGGGCAAGTCGACCAGTGCCCAGGCGATCATCAAGCTCCTCGCCGGCACCGGCGAGGTCACCGGCGGGTCGATCAAGTTCAACGGGCGTGAGCTCGTCGGGCTGTCCGACAAGGAGATGGCCGGCATCCGCGGGAAGGAGATCGGCTACGTCCCGCAGGACCCGATGTCGAACCTCAACCCGCTGTGGTCGATCGGCTTCCAGGTGGAAGAGGCGATCAAGGCCAACGGCATGGCGACCGGCAAGCACGCGATCCGCGCCCGCGCGGTCGAGGTGCTGCAGGAGGCCGGCCTCGGCGACGCCGCGACCCGCCTGAAGCAGTTCCCGCACGAGTTCTCCGGCGGCATGCGCCAGCGCGTGCTCATCGGCATCGGTCTGTCGAGCCGCCCGCAGCTGCTCATCGCCGACGAGCCGACCTCGGCCCTCGACGTCACCGTGCAGCGGATCATCCTCGACCACCTCGAGACGCTGACCCGCGACTTCGGCACCTCGGTCCTGTTCATCACGCACGACCTCGGCCTCGCCGCCGAGCGCGCCGAGAAGCTCGTCGTGATGTACAAGGGCCAGGTCGTCGAGTCGGGTCCGTCCAAGGAGATCCTGGCGAACCCGCAGCACCCGTACACGCAGCGCCTCGTCGCCGCGGCGCCCTCGCTCGCGAGCCGTCGCATCCAGTCGAAGGTGCAGCACCAGCGGGTCGGCATCGCCGACGTCGGCAGCGAGGACGACGAGCTGATCGCCCGCGCCCAGGAGCGCGAGCACCGTCCGGCGCAGGACCTCATCGTCGTGAACAACCTGCAGAAGGTCTACAAGCTCCGCGGCAAGAACCTGCAGTCGCGTGAGCTGAAGGCCGTCGACGACGTGTCGTTCGCGATCCCGAAGGGCACCACCACGGCGCTCGTCGGCGAGTCCGGTTCGGGCAAGTCGACCGTGGCGAAGCTGGTGCTGCAGCTCGAGTCGATCACCGGCGGTTCGGTGACGTTCGACGGCATCGACATCGGCGCACTCAAGGGCAAGGAGCTGTTCGACTTCCGCCGCCGCGTGCAGCCGGTGTTCCAGGACCCGTACGGCTCGCTGGACCCGATGTACAACGTCGGGAACACGATCGCCGAGCCCCTCGCCACGCACAAGGTCGGCGACAAGGCCAGCCGCCGGGCCCGCGTGCTCGAGCTGCTCGACCAGGTCGCGCTGCCGAAGTCGATGGTCAACCGCTACCCGAACGAGCTGTCCGGCGGGCAGCGGCAGCGCATCGCCGTCGCGCGTGCGCTGGCGCTGAAGCCCGAGGTCATCGTGCTCGACGAGGCAGTTTCTGCGCTCGACGTGCTCGTCCAGGGCCAGATCCTCGACCTGCTGACCGAGCTGCAGACCGAGCTGGACCTGACCTACCTCTTCATCACGCACGACCTCGCGGTCGTCCGCCTCGTCGCGGACAACGTCTGCGTCATGCGGAAGGGGCAGATCGTCGAGAAGGCGACGACCGACGAGGTCTTCGCCGACCCGAAGGAGCAGTACACGAAGGACCTGCTCGCCGCGATCCCGGGTGCCGGGTTCGAGTTCGGGCGCTGATCCCGCTGCACCACCCCGAGGCCGGACGTCCCGTCGTCCTCCGCGCAGGTCGCGGAGGGGCGGTGGCGTCCGGCCTCGTCGCCGTCCTGGGACTCTTCCTGCTCGTCGACGCGGTGGCGAGGGGGAGCTGGGACGTGGTCTGGTCGGCGATCGGTCCGGTCGCCGCGGTCGTGTGGGCACTCTGGCTGCTCACGGTCCGCCCGGTCGTCCGGCTCGACGACGACGCCCTCACGGTCGTGAACCCGTTGCGCACCACCCGCATCCCGTGGGCGGCCCTCGCCGACGTCCGCCTGCGCTGGCAGATCGTCGTGCAGACCGTGGACGGCCAGGCGGTCACCTGCCGCGGCGGGCCGTCGATCCGCGGGTCGCGCCCGGGCCGCCGGGGGGAGCTCTCCGTGCCGTACGAGCCCGAGGAGCTCCGGACGATCCGTCACCGCTGGCGCTCGCGTCGTGCGTCGAACCCGGGCGACACCGCCGTCCGTCGCGCGTGGGACCGCCCTGCCGTGGTCTCCGGAGCAGTGGTCGCGGCCCTGCTGGTGGTCTCCGCGGTCGCGCTCGCGGCCTGACCGACGAACGGGTCGTCGCACCACGGGATGGACAGCAGGCTCCGCGCGGTCCCGCCACGCGCCTCCGGACCGCGCACGCGTCGGTCGGGAGGCTCCGCGCGGTCCCGCCACGCGCCTCCGGACCGCGCACGAGTCGGTCGGGAGGCTCCGCGCGGTCCCGCCAAGCGCCTCCAGCCTGCGCACGCGTCGTTCGGGAGGATCGGCGCGGTCCCGCCATGCGCCTCCTGCCCGGAGCGGAGCCGGTCTAGAGCTGTGCCGCTGCCATCGACGCCGCGACGCCGAGCACGATCATCGTCGTGACGGACCAGCCGTGCACGCGGTGGGTGATGGTCGCCGCCTCGACCGTCGCCGGGGGCGGGCCGTCGTGCACCACGGGTGCCGGGACGTGCATGCGGAGGACGTCCGCGACCTGCGTGACGTCCGCAGCAGTGGTCTCACCGCCCCCGGCCTGACGGATGCCGAGTGCGGCGGTCGGCCGCGTCGCGAGCCAGGTGCGGCGGACCCCCTCGGTCGTCACGACCTCGATGCCGTACTTCGTCCGCACCTCCTGCACGCGGCGCCAGGGGTAGGTGCTGGTGCGACGGACGTCGACGATCGTGAGTGCTTCGTCGGTCAGCTCGAAGCGCGGGCGCCAGAGGACGGCCCAGGCGAGGAACGCCGTGAAGACGCTCGGGACGGGGACCAGCCACGGGTTGCCGCCGGTCAGCAGCGCGAGGGGGACCAGCACGACCGCGACGGCCCACAGGACAACGGCGAACAGGCGCATCCGGGGCGCGACGACGGTGCTCATCCAGGCCATCGTAGGCGAGCCGGACGGGTCGAGAGCGCCTCCCCGGGGACGCCCGGGAGCGGGTGTGACACACCTGCGCGTACCGCCGGGCGACCCGGTTCCCCGGGGAGGCGGGTCCGTTGCGGACCTCGTCCGTCCATGGTCGGCACACCCCGTTCGGGTGTCAACACCCGGGCCGCGATCTTCAGGAACCGGGAGCGCCCCGGCGTGCTCGGACGGACACGCGGACAGCGGACGGGCCCGGTCGCGTGCTGCGACCGGGCCCGTCCTGGTGTCGTACTGCTACTTCGTGAACCCGACCTTGGTCCAGTCGATGTTCTGCGCACCCGCGAACGCGCCGTAGTTGGCGAGCTTTGGGTTCTGCGCGACGAGGGCCGGCTTCGCGGTGATCGGCATGGAGTGCCCGATCGCCCAGACCTGCTTGTCGACCTTGTTCCAGATGGCGTTCGCCTTGCCGGTGTCCGGCTCGGCGACCGCCTGCGCGATGAGCTTGTCGATCGACTCGTCACCGATGCGGCCGTAGTTCTGGCCGGTGTCGCCGGTCTGGTAGATCGACGCGCCGCCCGAGTGGAAGCCGGTACCGCCCCAGACGAAGATCGTCATGTCGTAGTTGCCCGGCGTGACGTACTGCTCGAAGAAGTCGTCCACCGCGACGGACTTGAGCTTGAGCTCGATGCCGACGTCCTTGAGCTGCTGCTGCATGACCTCGGAGAGCTTCTGCGACGCGGTCGCACCCGACGGGATCGTGATGGACAGCGAGAGCGTCTCGCCGCCCTTCTTGCGGTACTGGCCGTCGGTCTTCCAGCCGTCGTCGTCCAGGATCTTCTTCGCCTTCTCGACGTCGAAGGTTCCGTTCGGGTCGGTGTTCGCTTCGTACCCGTCGTCGGTCGACAGGAAGATGTGGTTGTCGAGCGTGCCGAGCTTGTACGGCAGGGTGCCGCCGATGACCTGCGCCAGCGCCTCACGGTTCACCGCATGCTGGATCGCCAGGCGGAGCTGCTTGTCCTTGAGGATGCCCTTGGACGAGAAGTCGACGTGCGTGTACTGCGCCGAGGTCGAGGCGTAGACCTTCGAGTCCTTGGCGTCCTTGACGCGGTCGAAGCGCTCCGAGGTCGTCGTCAGGACCGAGTCGATCTCCTTGTTCAGGTAGGCGTCGACGTCCGCGTTGCCGTCGAGTGACCGGAAGATGACCTGGTCGAGCTTCGGCTTGTCACCCCACCAGTTCTCGTCGGGGACGATCGTCACGGTGCCGGCGGTCTCGTCGAGCTTCGACACCTTGTACGGCCCGGACGACAGCGGGACCTTGCCCTTGTACGCCTCGTTGAACTGCTCGGGGGTGCCGGTCTGGCTGGCCGGGTACAGCGGGCTGAAGAGCGACTTCCAGTCGGAGAACGGCTTGTCGAAGACGACCTTGACGTCCTGGTCGGACGAGCCCTTCGTCACCGAGGCGATGTCCTCGTACCCGGTGGTGGAACCGACCAGGTAGTCCTTGTTCGACCCGTTCAGGGCCTTCCACTCGTTCTCGAAGTCCTTCCACGTGATGGGGGACCCGTCGTTCCACTTCGCCTTCGGGTTGATCTCGTACTCGATCGTGAGCGGGTCGTCGCTCGTCGCCTCGGCCTTCGACACGTAGTCGGTGTCGAGCTGCGGGGCGCCCTTGCCGTCGATCACGTAGATGAACGGCATCGTCGCCTGTTCGATCGTGGAGGCGTCGACCAGGGCACCGTCGACCTGGTTGTAGTTCCACTGCGTGATCCACTGCGAGATCGGCAGACGGAGCGTGCCACCGTCCTGCAGGTCCGAGACGGGCTGCTCGTTGATCTGTGCCGAGGTGGGCAGGGTCTTCTTGCCCGAGTCGTCGGAGCCGCCGCCGGACCCACCGTTGGATCCGCTCGAGCAGCCGGTCGCGACGAGAGCGAAGCCGGCGAGTGCCGCCGTCAACGCCAGGACTTTCCTGTGCTTCATGGTCTTCCCCTCGTGAAGTTGTGGATCACCATACGACCCCCGCGCGGGGGCAGTCGACCCGTTCTGTTGCAAACACCAATTCGTTACGTACCGAGTGCGGGGATGTGATCTCCCGGAAACAAATCGGGTCGTATGGTGTTCCGCATGACCCGCTTCCTGGCGCGTCGACTCGTGTACTACGTCGTGCTCGTGTTCCTCGCCACCTCGCTGACGTACTTCCTGGCCTCGGCGACGTTCAGCCCCCGATCCGTCTACGCAGAGCGCAACCCGGCCCCGCCGGCGGCCACCATCGACAAGAAGCTCGACGACATCGGCGTGAACGACAAGACGCCGATCGTCGTGCGGTACGGGCACTGGCTCGGCGACGCCGTGCAGGGCGACCTGGGCAAGACCATCCAGGACCGCAGCGTCAACGACGCGTTCTGGCCGCGCCTGGGGGTGAGCCTGCGGCTGCTGGTGGTCGGCTCCCTGCTCGGCATCCTGCTGGGGGTGCTGCTCGGGGTCTGGAACGCCATCCGGCAGTACCGGATCTCGGACCGGGTGAGCGCGGTCATCTCGATCGTGCTCATCTCGACACCGGTGTTCCTGACCGCGGTGTTCCTGAAGATCGGGGCGACGAAGCTCAACCAGGACACCGGCACGCAGCTCATCAACTTCACCGGCGAGGCGACCCCGGGGTTGACCGGCAGCTGGTGGGACCTGTTCGTCGACCGCGGGGTCCACCTGCTGCTGCCGACGATCTCGATCGCGCTCGGACTCATCGCGATCTACAGCCGGTACCAGCGCGCGACGATGCTCGACGTGCTCGGCTCGGACTTCCTGCGGACCGCCCGGGCGAAGGGCCTGACGAAGCGACAGGCGACCTTCAAGCACGGACTCCGGACCGCGCTCATCCCGATGACGACGCTCTTCGCCTACGGGTTCCTCGGCATCCTCACCGGCGCCACCTTCACCGAGAAGATCTTCGGGTGGAACGGCCTCGGCGCATGGTTCATCGACTCCGTGCAGAACAACGACGTGAACGCCGTGACCGCGTACACGCTCTTCGCCTCGGTCGTGGTGCTCATCGCCGGGTTCCTCGCCGACGTCCTCACCGCCGCCCTCGACCCCCGCGTGCGGAGGAGCTGAGATGACCGACACCCGCATCGAGCCCGTCGACGGGACGACCGTCGGCCGGTCGGACGCGCCGCTGCCCGGCAGCCCGAAGCCCGGCGGCAAGCAGCGCAACCGCTTCGTGCAGACCGTCGTCCGCGTGTTCATGAACCGGGGGGCCGGGATCGGCCTCGTGGTGATCGTGCTGCTCTTCGCCTTCGCCTTCATCGGCCCGTTCGTCAGCCCGTACGGCTACTCGCAGATCGACTACACCGCGTTCTCGCAGCCGCCGAGCGGCTCGCACTGGTTCGGCACGAACGGCATCGGTCAGGACGTCTTCGCCCAGACGGCGCGCGCCATGCAGAAGAGCCTGCTCATCGGACTGCTCGTCGCCCTGTTCTCCACCGCCCTCGCCGCCCTGACCGGCGCCGCTGCCGGCTACTTCGGCGGCTGGGTCGACCGGATCGTGATGTTCTTCGTCGACATGCTGCTCGTGCTGCCGTCGTTCCTGATCATCGCGATCATCAGCCCGCGCATCCAGGACTCGGGCTGGATCGTCCTGGTGGTGCTCATCGCGGCGTTCGGCTGGATGGTCACCGCCCGCGTCGTCCGCTCGATGACGCTGTCGGTCAAGGAGCGCGAGTTCGTCCGCGCCGCCCGCTACATGGGCATCGGGCCGTTCCGGATCATCGTGCGGCACATCCTGCCGAACGTGGCGTCGTTCCTGATCATCGACGGCACCATCCAGGTCGGTGCGGCCGTACTCGCAGAGACCAGCCTCAGCTACTTCGGCTTCGGGGTGCAACCGCCGGACGTCTCGCTCGGCACGCTCATCGCCCAGAACCAGGACGCGGCGCTCACCAGCCCGTGGCTGTTCTTCTTCGCCGCCGGTGCCCTCGTGGTCTTCGCGATCGCGGCCAACCTGCTCGGCGACGGGCTGCGCGACGCGCTCGATCCGACATCCGCGACGGGCAAGAAGCAGAAGCGGACCGGTCGGAAGCGCGACCAGAACCAGGCAGCGGTCGACGCCGCGACCATCACCACGCAGGCAGGGGCCGGCGCATGAGCACCACCACCACGACGTCCACGACGACCGAACCGATGCTCCGGGTCCGCAACCTCGACGTCCGGTTCCCGACCCCGCGGGGGGTCGTGCACGCCGTGCGCGGGGTCGACCTCGAGCTGCGTCGAGGTGAGGTCCTCGGCATCGTCGGCGAGTCCGGTTCGGGCAAGTCGGTGACGAGCACGGCGATCCTCGGACTGCTCCCGGAGACCACGACGATCACGGGCTCCATCACGCTCGAGGGGCAGGAGCTCCTCGGTCGCAGCGACAAGCAGATGAGCAAGCTGCGCGGCGCGAAGGTCGCGATGGTCTTCCAGGACCCACTGTCCGCGTTCACGCCGGTGTACACGATCGGCGAGCAGATCGCCGAGACCGTCCGCGTGCACCGCGGGGTCTCGAAGCAGGACGCCCGCGCCCGGGCGATCGAGCTGCTGAAGCTGGTCGGGATCCCGCAGGCCGAGCAGCGCGTCGATGCCTTCCCGCACGAGTTCTCCGGCGGCATGCGGCAGCGCGCGATGATCGCGATGGCCATGGCGAACGACCCGGACGTGATCCTGGCCGACGAGCCCACCACGGCGCTCGACGTGACGATCCAGGCGCAGATCATCGACGTGCTCCGCACCGCGCAGCGGGAGACCGGCGCTGCGCTGGTCTTCGTCAGTCACGACCTCGGGGTCATCGCCGGCATCGCCGACCGCATCGCCGTGATGTACGCGGGCAGGATCGTCGAGACCGCGAGCGCGGACGAGCTGTTCGCCCGACCGCGCATGCCGTACACGATCGGGCTCATCGGCGCGCTGCCCCGGCTCGACGAGTCGAGCGGCGAACCCCTCGTGCCGATCCCCGGGTCCCCGCCGTCGCTCATCGGGCTGGCCGACGCGTGCCCGTTCGCCGACCGCTGCCCACTCGCCGCGGCGGTCTGCCGCGGATCGGAGCCGCCGCTCGCCGCGATCGACGTCGCGGCGGGTGTCCCCGGTGAGGGCCCGATCGACACCTCGGTGCCGCACGCCGTCGCCTGCCACCGCTACGAGGAGGTCGCCGAGGCGCACGCCGACGCCGGCGCGATCTTCCACCTGCCCGAGATCCCGGACACCGCGGTGCCCGCCGCCACGCCCGCCGCCCGCGAGCAGCGGCCCGCCGTCGTGCAGGTCGCGGGACTGACGAAGACCTTCCCGCTCGTCAAGGGCTCGGTGTTCAAGCGCAAGGTCGGCGAGGTCTACGCGGTGGACGGGGTCGACCTCGACATCCGGAAGGGCGAGACCCTGGGACTCGTCGGCGAGTCCGGATCGGGCAAGTCGACGACCCTGCATCAGCTGATGGACCTCGAGCGGCCCGAACACGGCACGGTCGAGCTGTTCGGACAGCCGGTCGCGGCGTCGAAGCAGCTCCGGCAGCGCATCTCGATGGTGTTCCAGGACCCGGCCGCGAGCCTCGATCCGCGCATGTCGGTGTACGACGTCGTCGCCGAGCCGCTCCGGGCGATCGGGGCGTCGTCCGACCGCATCGCCGAGCGGGTGCCGGAGCTCCTCGGGCTCGTCGGACTCCGCGCCGCCGAGGCCGACCGCTACCCGCACGAGTTCTCGGGCGGTCAGCGGCAGCGCATCTCGATCGCGCGGGCACTCGCCACCGAACCGGAGCTCATCGTGCTCGACGAACCGGTCTCCGCGCTCGACGTGTCCATCCAGGCCGGGGTGCTCAACCTGCTCGCCGACCTCAAGGCCCGTCTCGGGCTGTCGTACCTGTTCGTGTCGCACGACCTGTCGGTCATCCGGCACGTCGCCGACCGGGTGAGCGTGATGTACCTCGGCCGCACCGTGGAGGAGGGGGCGGTCGACGAGGTCTTCGAACGCCCGATGCACCCGTACACGGCGGCGCTGATGTCGGCCGTCCCGGTGCCCGACCCGGTCGTCGAGCGGTCGCGGAGGACCATCCTGCTGCCGGGCGACCCGCCCAGCCCGACCGAACGACCGATCGGCTGCCGGTTCCGCTCGCGCTGCCCGCTGTACGCGATGCTGCCCGAGTCCGAGCAGCAGCGCTGCCGGGACGAGGTTCCCGAGAAGACGGCCCGCCGCGGCGCGGAGCGCGACCATCGCGCGGCCTGCCACTACCCGGAGAAGGTACCCCAGCTGGTCGCGTGACCAGACGGCGGACGGGAGGCGCGGGGCCGGCTGGCACCGCGCCTCCCGTCCGTCACCCGGTCACGTCGGAGCGGGCCTGCCGTGGGACGGTCTCGTCACGTCGAGACGCCGCCGGATCCTGCGATGTCTCGCACCGATCCGTCCGTCTGACGGGCACGCCGCCGCCTCGCAGTGACGACGCACCGACTCACCGGAACAGCTGCGGGAACGCCTGCGCCACGAACGGGTAGCCCACGAAGACGACGGCGTCGAGCAGGCAGTGCGTGATGACGAGGGGCAGGAGCCGTCCCCACTTGGTGTAGATCCACCCGAACACCACGCCCATCACCGCGTTCCCCACGAAGGCCCCGAAGCCCTGGTACAGGTGGTAGCTCCCGCGGAGCACTGCGGTCGACAGGATCACCTGCCAGCGCCCCCAGCCGATGCCGCCGAGTCGCTCGTACAGGTACCCGATGACGATGACCTCCTCCTGCAGTCCGGACCGGACCGCCGACAGGAGCAGGACCGGGATCGTCCACCAGTAGGTGTTCAGCGCCGCGGGGTCGACGGCCACCGTGAAGCCGAGCGCCCGCCCCGTGAAGTACAGCGCAAGGCCGGGGATGCCGATGCCGAGCGCGATGAGGGCAGCACCGCCGAGGTCTGGCCGTACCCGGAACCGATCGATCCCGAGGCGGTGCAGGTGCGGGCGGCGGGCACTCCAGAGCAGGTAGCAGACCAGCGCCACCGGGGCGAGGTCGACCGCGATGCCGACGAGCTGTCGCGCGAGGTCGACGTACTGCACGGTCGTGGTCGACGTGTTGAGCGCAGTGGACTGCTGCCCGAGCGGGGTCGTCTGCGACAGGTCGTCGATGATCTGCAGCACCGAGTACAGCGCGCTGCCGCCCAACGAGAGCATGAGGACGATCGTGATCTCGATCCACGTTCGTCGTCTGCTCACGGGCTGTACTCCTCAGGGTTGCGAACTACCGGTAGACTGGCGTGTCGGGCGTTCTGCCCGCGGGTGCCATGTGTCCACGACGACCGGCCGCCCGATCTTCTACCGAACACTTGAAGGATGTCCTGTATGGCGCTCGCCACCCGGTCCGACCTGCGCAACGTCGCCATCGTGGCACACGTCGACCACGGCAAGACCACCCTCGTCGACGCGATGCTCACGCAGACCAACTCGTTCGACGCCCACTTCGAGGGCGAAGACCGGATGATGGACTCGAACGACCTCGAGCGCGAGAAGGGCATCACCATCCTCGCGAAGAACACCTCGGTGCTCTACAACGGGAAGCACGCCGAGGAGTTCAACCCCGGTGGTCGCATCACGATCAACGTGATCGACACCCCCGGCCACGCCGACTTCGGTGGTGAGGTCGAGCGCGGCCTCTCCATGGTCGACGGTGTCGTGCTGCTCGTCGACGCGTCCGAGGGCCCGCTGCCCCAGACCCGCTTCGTGCTCCGCAAGGCGCTCGCCGCGAAGCTCCCGGTGATCCTGCTCGTCAACAAGACGGACCGCCCGGACTCCCGCATCGACGAGGTCGTCTCCGAGTCGCAGGACCTGCTCCTCGGCCTGGCCTCCGACCTGTCGGACGAGGTCGACGACCTCGACCTCGACGCGATCCTCGACGTGCCCGTCGTCTACGCGTCCGGTCGTGCCGGCGCGGCGTCGCGCAACAAGCCCGAGGACGGCTCGCTGCCCGACAACGACGACCTCGAGCCGCTGTTCGAGGCGATCCTGCAGCACGTCCCGGCCCCGAAGTACGACGACGAGCACCCGCTGCAGGCGCACGTCACGAACCTCGACGCCTCGCCGTTCCTCGGCCGCCTCGCGCTGCTGCGCATCTTCCACGGCACGATGAAGAAGGGCCAGACGGTCGCGTGGGTCAAGCACGACGGCACCGTCGCGAACGCCCGCATCACCGAGCTGCTCATCACGAAGGCGCTCGACCGCTACCCGGCCGAGTCCGCGGGCCCCGGTGACATCGTCGCCGTCGCCGGTTTCGACACGATCACCATCGGTGAGACGCTGTCCGACCCCGAGGACGTCCGTCCGCTGCCGACCATCACGGTCGACGACCCGGCGATCTCGATGACCATCGGCACGAACACCTCGCCGCTCGTCGGCAAGGTCAAGGGCCACAAGCTCACGGCCCGCATGGTCAAGGACCGCCTGGACCGCGAGCTCATCGGCAACGTCTCGCTCAAGGTGCAGGACATCGGCCGCCCGGACACCTGGGAGGTCCAGGGCCGCGGTGAGCTGGCGCTCGCCATCCTGGTCGAGCAGATGCGCCGTGAGGGCTTCGAGCTCACCGTCGGCAAGCCGCAGGTCGTCACGAAGCGTGACGAGAACGGCAAGCTCCTCGAGCCCTACGAGCACATGACGATCGACACGCCGGAGGAGCACCTCGGCGCGATCACGCAGCTCATGGCCGCGCGCAAGGGTCGCATGGAGAACATGACGAACCACGGCACCGGCTGGATCCGCATGGAGTTCATCGTGCCGTCGCGCGGGCTCATCGGCTTCCGCACGTCGTTCCTCACCGAGACCCGCGGCACCGGCATCGCGAACGCGATCGCGCACGGCTACGACGAGTGGGCCGGCCCGATCCAGACCCGCATCAACGGCTCGATCGTCTCCGACCGCGCCGGTGTCGTCACGCCGTTCGCCATCACGAACCTGCAGGAGCGCATGACGTTCTTCGTCAACCCGACGGAGGAGGTCTACGAGGGCATGGTCATCGGCGAGAACTCGCGCGCCGACGACATGGACGTGAACATCACCAAGGAGAAGAAGCTCACGAACATGCGTTCGGCGAACGCCGACTCCTTCGAGTCGATGACGCCGTCGCGCCAGCTCTCCCTTGAGGAGTGCCTGGAGTTCGCGCGCGAGGACGAGTGCGTCGAGGTCACCCCCGACAACGTCCGCATCCGCAAGGTCGAGCTCGACGCGCAGGCGCGCCAGCGTGCGTACGCCCGCCTGAAGCGCCAGGACGCGTAGGCAACGACAGCCTGGAGGCACTGCCTCCGTCCGACGGCCCGGTCACCTCACCAGGTGGCCGGGCCGTCGGCGTCCGTGCCGATGGCGTCCGGGCCGCCGGCGTTCGTGCCGTCGGTCCCGAGGGATACGGTGGAGCGCGTGACCCTCGACCTCCTCTCCCTGTACCAGGACCTGCACGCCCACCCGGAGCTCGGCTTCCAGGAGCACCGCACCGCCGGTGTCGTCGCCGACCGGCTCGCCGAGATCGGTGGGATCGAGGTCACCACGGGGGTCGGTGGCACGGGCGTCGTGGGCGTCCTGTCGAACGGCGACGGGCCGGTCGTCTGGCTCCGCGCCGACATGGACGGCCTGCCCGTGCAGGAGCGCACCGGGCTGCCCTACGCGAGCACCCACACCGGTCGTGACGACGAGGGCTCCGAGGTCCCGACGATGCACGCCTGCGGGCACGACATCCACGTGACGTGGCTGCTCGGCACGCTCGAGCGGCTCGTCGACGACCGTGGCGCGTGGCACGGCACGGTCGTCGCGGTGTTCCAGCCTGCAGAAGAAGTGATCTCCGGCGCCCGCGCGATGCTCGAGGACGGCCTGGTCGAGCGCTTCCCACAGCCGGACGTCGTGCTCGGGCAGCACTCGGCCCCGGCTCCGGTCGGCATCGTCGCGGTCGGCAGCGGCCCGGTCATGGCGTCGAGCGACCGCCTGACCGTCACCTTCAACGGCCGCGGTGCGCACGGTTCGGCGCCGCAGGCCTCGCTCGACCCGATCGTCACCGCCGCGAGCGCCGTCGTGCGCCTGCAGACCGTCGTCTCGCGCGAGGTCTCGCCCTCCGACGCCGGCGTCGTCACCGTCGGGAGCTTCCACGCCGGCACCCGGCCGAACATCATCCCGGACCAGGCCGTCATCGAGATCTCCACCCGTGCCCGGAACGAGGAGACCCGCGAGCGCATCATCGCCTCGATCGAGCGCATCGTGCGGGCCGAGAGCGCAGCGGGCGGTCTCGACGCCCCGACGATCGAGCGTGCTCCGGGCGCCGAGGTCACGGTGAACGACGCCGAGGCCGCGGCGCGTGTGCTGGAGGCGCTCCGCGGTGCCGTGCCGGACGCCCGTGACCTGGAGATCGGGCTGGCGATGGCGTCGGAGGACGTCGGGCAGCTCGCGACCGCGGCGGGCGTCCCGCTCGTGTACTGGTTCACCGGCATCACCGACCCGGAGCTGTTCCGTCGCGGCGAGGAGATCCCGAGCAACCACTCGCCGTTCTACGCGCCGCAGGCCGAGACGGCGATCCCGGTCGGCGTCGACGCCCTGACGGCGGCTGCCCGCGCCTGGCTGTCCTGAGGCGGGGCTGCGGCGGGCGGGAGACTTCCCAGGGAACGCACGCCGCGCCTCCCGGCAGTCCACCTAGGGTGTCCGCATGCGCACGACCCGGACCCTCATCGCCGCCGTCACCGCGGGCATCGCCCTGGCGGGCCTGACCGGCTGCTCCGCCGACGCGGTGCAGCAGGCCACCGACCTCGGTTCGTCGGTCGCCTCGAACGTCAGCGAGACCGTCCAGGGGATCGACGGCAAGGCGATCCAGGACGGCATGGCCTCGGTCGCCGGCGGCATCGACGGCGCCCTCGACGCGGCGCTCTCGGGCACCGGGGTGACGAGCGACGGCAAGGTGCCGGACGGCTTCCCGACCGCCGACGTCCCGCTCGTCGACGGCACCGTCCTGGGCGGCGGGGCCGGCCCGAACGGCTCCGGCTGGGTGGTGCAGATGCGGGTCGCCTCGGTCGACGACTTCCGAGCGGCCGCCGAACAGCTCGCGGCGGCCGGGTACACCGAGTCCGCGAAGCGCGAGGACGCGACGAGCGCCTTCGGGTTGTTCCGCAGCGAGACGCACCGCGTGGTGCTGACCGTGTCCGGGTCGAAGGACGGCGTCACCGCGACGTACATCGTCACGCCGCGGTAGCGAAGTACCCTGGGACGCGATGTCCAAGGCTCCCGCACCGCGTCCCGAGCGCGTCCTGTTCGTGCACGCCCACCCCGACGACGAGACCCTGTCGTCCGGCGGCACCATCGCCACCCTGCTCGAACTCGGCGCCGAGGTGACCGTGCTCACCGCGACCCGGGGCGAGCGCGGCGAGATGCTCACCGAGACCCTCGCGCCGCTCTTCGGTGACGGACCCCGTGTCGCCGCGCACCGCGAGACCGAGATCGCCGCCGCGCTGGCCGCCCTCGGGGGTCCGGCGCACCTGTGGCTCGGCAGCGGGGGAGCACGCCCCACGGACCTGCCCGAGCGGCGGTACAGCGACTCCGGCATGCAGTGGGGACCGGACGGACGTGCCATCGCCGCCGACGATGCGCCGGCCGACTCGCTCACGGCGGCCGACCTCGGCGAGGTCGTCGACGACATCCGTGCAGCGATCCGCTCGACGGGTGCGGACGCGGTGGTGAGCTACGCCGACGACGGCGGGTACGGCCACCCGGACCACGTCCGCGTGCACCACGCCGCCCGGCACGCCGCCCGTGCCGAGGAGGTCCCGTTCTCGATGATCGTGCCCGCGGACTCCGCCGAGGTCGACCTGACCGTCGACGTCCTCCCCGTCCGGGCGAAGGTGCGCGCGGCCGTCGAGCAGTACCGGTCGCAGGTCACGGTCGACCCCGCGGACCCGTCCGACCCGCAGCGCCTGACGTGGGTGATGCCGCACGGTGTCCGACAGGAGGCGCCCGCGGTCGAGGCCTTCCGGCACGACGCCGACCCGGTACCGCCGGCACCGCAGACCTTCGCCGAGCTCACCCGTCCGGGCAAGGTGACGGCGGTCGTCGTCGCCGCGGTCGCAGGACTCGTCGTGGGCGCCCTCGGGACCGTCACCCACCAGCAGCGGCTCGGGGGCGTCCCGGTCGGCATGGTGCTCACGACGCTCATCGTGCTCGGACTGGTGGTCGGCCTGCGGCTCCTGTACCGCTCGCGGGCGATGGTCGCCGCGGCCGGCATCGCGATCATCGTCGCCACCCAGGTGCTGGTGAGCGTCGGCGGAGGGTCGTCACCGCTCGTGCTCGCGAACGTCGCCGGGTACGTCTGGACCTTCGCGCCGGCGGTGATCGCGGCGTTCACCCTCGCGTGGCCGGACCTGTCCGGACTCCGTGCCCGTGCAGCAGCGGCGTCGGCCGGTGCCGGATCGTCAGCGTCGACCCCGGCGGCAGCTCCCGCGTCGTCCTCGGACCCCTCCGACACAGCGGCGTCCGGGGCTCCCGGACGCCGCGAGTAGACTCGACCACGCTCAGTCCGAAGGGAGCACCCGCACCGTGACCTACGTGATCGCCCAGCCCTGTGTCGACGTCAAGGACCGCGCCTGCATCGACGAATGCCCGGTCGACTGCATCTACGAGGGTGACCGGTCGCTCTACATCCACCCCGACGAGTGCGTCGACTGCGGTGCGTGCGAGCCGGTCTGCCCGGTCGAGGCGATCTACTACGAGGACGACCTGCCGGACGAGTGGGCCGACTACTACAAGGCCAACGTCGAGTTCTTCGAAGAGGTCGGCTCGCCCGGCGGCGCCGCCAAGGTCGGCGTGATCCACAAGGACCACCCGGTGGTCATGGCCGAGCCCCCGCGCGGCTGACCCGGACCGATCCGTGGCGCTCGACCTCCCCGACTTCCCCTGGGACCAGCTCGTCCCGTTCAAGCAGCGCGCAGCGGCGTACGAGGGCGGCATCGTCGACCTCAGCGTCGGCTCGCCCGTCGACCCGACCCCCGAGGTCGTCCGCCAGGCCCTCGCCCGGGCGACCGACGCGCACGCCTACCCGCAGGTCGCCGGGACGCCCGCGCTCCGCGAAGCGATCGCCGACTGGTACGGCCGTCGGCAGGGCATCGCGCTGACCCCGGAGCAGGTCCTCCCGACGATCGGGTCGAAGGAGTTCATCGCCGGGCTCGCGCTCTGGCTCGGCGTCGGTCCGGGGGACACCGTCGTGTTCCCGGAGGCCGCGTACCCGACCTACGAGCTCGGCGCCGCCCTCGTGCGTGCCGAGGCCCTGGCGTCGGACGACCCAGCCGCCTGGCCGGAGAGCACGAAGCTCGTGTGGCTGAACTCGCCGGGCAACCCGGACGGCCGCGTGCTCTCCGTGGAGCAGCTCCACGCCGCGGTGGCACGGGCGCGGGAGCTCGGCGCCGTCGTCGTCGGCGACGAGTGCTACGCCGAACTCGGGTGGGATGCGCCGTACGACAGCGCTCCGACGCCCTCGATCCTCGACCCGCGGGTCGTGGGTGACCGGGTCGACGGCGTCCTCAGCGTCTACTCGCTGTCGAAGCAGTCGAACCTCGCCGGCTACCGAGCCGCGTTCGTGGCGGGCGACGCCCGGATCCTGGCCGATGTGCTGGCGGTGCGGAAGCACACCGGCATGATGCCGCCGCTGCCCGTGCAGGAGGCGATGGTCGTCGCCCTGGCCGACGACACCCACGTGCAGCAGCAGAAGGCCCGGTACCGCGCTCGACGGAACATGCTCCGACGGGCACTCGAGGGAGCGGGCTTCCGGATCGACCACAGCCAGGCGGGCCTGTACCTCTGGGCGACCCGTGGGGAGCCCGCGCTCGACACCGTCGGGTGGCTCGCAGACCGCGGGATCCTCGTCGCGCCGGGCACGTTCTACGGGACGGCCGGCGCGGATCACGTGCGTGTGGCGCTCACGGCGAGCGACGACCGGATCGCGGCGGCGGCGCAGCGGCTGGCGAGCACTCGGCGGCTCGCAGCCTCCTGAGCCGATCGCCCGGATTCTCCTGGCATACGAAATACCGCCAGACTGGTCCGCTAGAACTCCTTCCTGTCGCACCGCGCCCCGCGGCCCGACAGGAAGGAACACCGTGAAGCGCCCCGCTCTCATCACCACCGCCGTCGCCCTCGGCCTCGGCCTCGGCCTGGCACTCTCCCCGATCGCTGCGAACGCGGCTCCGGCCGACACGTCCTCGGTCTCCGAGGTCGCGTCGGCAGCGCCGTACGCACCGCGCGACACCACGAGCTACGAGCAGCTCGAGGACGTCTACCACGACCTGCTCTCCGGCGGCTCCGGCGCGACGAGCATCCTCGTCAAGGCGACGCCCGGCGCCGAGGTCACCTACTCGGTGAACGGGGTCGCCCAGACGAAGCAGGCAGACGGTCGCGGGCGCGTCAGCTTCGACGTGACCTTCGAGCGTGCAGCGAACGACATCGCGCTCTCCCAGTCGGTGAACGGCGTCCCCTCTGAGGTCAAGACGTACCAGTACGACTTCAGCTGATGACCTCGGGTGGCGGAGCAGTCGCGCGGCGCGGTCCAGGACCGACCCCGCGGCTGTTCCGCCCGCCGCGCAATCCGTGGAGTCCACCAGATCTCCGCCTTCCGGTGGTGCACGACCGACAGTCGGCGCAGTTAGGCTGTCACCGTGACTGACACTGCCAACGATGCTCAGAAGACGGCCACACCGCCCACCACGCCCGTCCCCGTCAGCCCCGCCGCCGCTGAGTCGACCGAGACGGCAACGCTGACGTTCCCGGGGGGCACGGCGGAGTTCCCGATCCTGCCGAGCGTCGACGGCGCGTCCGCCATCGACATCTCCTCGCTGAAGAAGCAGACCGGGCTCAACACGCTCGACTACGGCTTCGTCAACACCGGCGCGACGAAGAGCGCGATCACGTACATCGACGGCGACCAGGGCATCCTGCGCTACCGCGGGTACCCGATCGACCAGGTCGCCTCGGGCTGCACCTACCTCGAGGTCGCGTGGCTGCTGATCTACGGCGAGCTCCCCACTGCCGAGGAGCTCGAGGGCTTCGACGCCCGCATCCGTCGGCACACGCTGCTGCACGAGGACCTCCGTCGCCTGTTCGACGCCCTCCCGCACTCGGCGCACCCGATGTCCGTCCTGTCCAGTGCCGTCAGTGCGCTCTCCACGTACTACGAGGACGACATGGACGTCGACGACCCCGAGAAGGTCGAGCTGCAGACCGTCCGGCTCCTCGCCAAGCTCCCGGTGATCGCCGCCTACGCGCACAAGAAGGCGATCGGTCAGGCCTTCCTCTACCCGGACAACACGCTGTCGTTCGTCGACAACTTCCTCCGGCTGAACTTCGGCACCATGGCCGAGCCGTACAAGCCGAACCCGGTGCTGTCCAAGGCGCTCGAACGACTCCTCATCCTGCACGAGGACCACGAGCAGAACGCGTCGACGTCGACGGTCCGCCTGGTCGGCTCGACCAAGGCGAACATGTTCGCGTCGATCTCGGCGGGCATCAACGCGCTCTACGGTCCGCTGCACGGTGGTGCCAACGAGGCCGTGCTCGAGATGCTCCAGCAGATCAAGGACTCCGGCGAGCCGGTGTCGCGCTTCGTCGAGCGGGTGAAGAACAAGGAACGCGGCGTGAAGCTCATGGGCTTCGGACACCGCGTGTACAAGAACTACGACCCGCGCGCGAAGCTCGTGAAGGAGTCCGCGCACGAGGTCCTGCAGTCGCTCGGCGTGCAGGACGACCTGCTCGACATCGCCATGGAGCTCGAGCAGATCGCGCTCGAGGACGAGTACTTCGTCAGCCGGAAGCTCTACCCGAACGTCGACTTCTACACGGGCATCATCTACCGGGCGATGGGCTTCCCGCCCCGGATGTTCACGGTGCTGTTCGCCATCGGTCGCCTGCCGGGCTGGATCGCCCAGTGGCGCGAGCTGAACAACGACCCGCTGAACAAGATCGGCCGCCCGCAGCAGCTCTACGTCGGACACCCGGAGCGGAACCTGCCCGCCCGCTGACCCGTGGTGACAGAACAGGCCCGCTCGCGCCCCGCGAGCGGGCCTGTTCTGTCACGCTCGGCACCGCGTGCCGACGGTTCGTGCCCGCTGGGCGATGCGCGCGCGGAGTGTCCTGCCCGCTCGGTGAGCCGAGAGCGACCGCGAGCGGCGCCGGACGGGAGGCGCGGAGCGGGCTGGTGCCGCGCCTCCCGTCCGGCGCTCCGCCCGTTCCGTCCCATCACGCGTGGGATGGCCGGTTCCGCCCGGTCCGCCCCGCCCACTCGCGCAGCATCGAGGCCGACGCAGGGCTCGCCGTCGCCGACACGAGCCGCCGTCGCCGACACGAGCCGCCGTGGCCGTGCCGAGACCGCGCGGACGCGTCGAGACACCGCCGGATCCGGCGGTGTTCCGTCGTGGCGCGCCCGTCTCGCGGAGGCGCGGAGGCGCGGAGGCGCTACGCGTGCAGCGCCGTGTTGAGCTGGATGCCCTGACCCTGGCGCTGCAGGGCCTCGACCGCGCCGGACAGCGAGTTGCGCCGGAACAGGACGTTCGGCACCCCCGACAGTTCCGCGGCCTTCACGGTGCGCGGCGTGCCGTCGGGGCTCGGCGCAGCGCCCACGAGCACGACCTTGGTGCCCGCCGTGACGTAGAGCCCGGCCTCGACCACGGAGTCGTCACCGAGGGAGATGCCGAGGCCGGCGTTCGCACCCAGCAGCGCCCGCTCCCCGAGCGACACACGGTGCGTCCCGCCGCCGGACAGCGTGCCCATGATGGAGGCGCCGCCACCGATGTCGGTGCCGTTGCCCACGACGACGCCCTGCGAGACCCGGCCCTCGATCATGGCGTCGCCGAGGGTGCCGGCGTTGAAGTTCACGAAGCCCTCGTGCATGACCGTCGTGCCGGGAGCGAGGTGTGCGCCGAGCCGGACCCGGTTCGCGTCGCCGATGCGCACGCGGTCCGGGACGACGTAGTCGAGCAGGCGGGGGAACTTGTCGACCGCGTGCACCGCGATGCCCGCGCGCTGCAGCACGGGACGCAGCCGCGTCAGGGCACCGGGGTGGACGGGGCCGGCGTTCGTCCAGGCGACGATCGGCAGGTGGCCGAAGACGCCGTCGAGCGAGATCTCGTTCGGCCGCACGTGCAGGTGGCTGAGCAGGTGCAGGCGCAGGTAGGCGTCGGGCGTGCTGGCGGGTGCGTCGTCGATGACGATCTCGGTCGTCACGGCCTCGACCCGGACATCGCGTCGGGGGTCGTCGCCGACGTGCGCCTCGAGCTCGGGCGGGAACACCGCGTCGGCCGGGCGCTCCCCGAGGTGCGTCTCCGGGTACCACGTGTCGAGCGTGGTGCCGTCCGCGGCGACGGTCGCGAGGCCGTGGCCCCAGGCGTGCGTGGGTCGGTCGGTGGCAGCGGTCGCGTCGGTCACGCCACCAGGGTAGCGAGCGGGCGGGGCCGCGACCCGTCCAGGGAGACGGTCTGTGGAGAACGCTCCCGCCAACGACCCGACCGGTCGGAGGCACGACCGCCTGTGGACGGACGGCTCCCGTCCACAGGTGGTCGCCGCACGGATCGCCGTGGGACACGGCCGGTACGCTGACCGCATGCCGGAGCAGCTCGACCTCACCGCCTCGTCCATCGACATCACGCGTGCCATCTGCGACATCGAGTCGGTGTCCGGGAACGAAGGGCCCCTCGCCGACGCGATCGAGGCGGCGCTGTCCGCCCTGCCCCACCTCGAGGTGGTGCGCGACGGCGACGCGATCGTCGCGCGGACCCAGCTCGGCCGCGACCGCCGGGTCGTGATCGCCGGGCACATCGACACCGTGCCGCTCAACGGCAACCTCCCGACCGAGTTCCGCACCGCCGACGACGGCACCGAGATCCTCTGGGGCCGCGGGACGGTCGACATGAAGGCCGGCTGCGCGGTGCAGCTGAAGCTGGCACACGACCTCGCCGAGCCGAACGTCGACGTCACCTGGGTGTTCTACGACCACGAGGAGGTCAGCGACTCCCTGAACGGCCTCGGTCGACTGGCACGGACCCGTCCCGAGCTGCTCGCCGGCGACTTCGCGATCCTCGGGGAGCCGTCGGGCGCGCAGATCGAGGGCGGCTGCAACGGCAACCTCCGTGCGGAGATCCGGACCTTCGGCAAGCGCTCCCACAGTGCACGCAGCTGGATCGGCGACAACGCGATCCACAGGACGGCACCGATCCTCGCGACCCTCGCCGCGTACGAGCCGCGCACCGTCACGGTCGACGGGCTCGAGTACCGCGAGGGCCTGAACGCCGTGGGCATCTCCGGCGGCATCGCCGGCAACGTCATCCCGGACGAAGCGATGGTCCACGTGAACTACCGCTTCGCGCCGTCGCGCAGCGCGGACGAGGCGGTCGCGCACATCCGCGAGCTGTTCGACGGCTACGACGTGCAGATCGTCGACCTCGCCGCGGGAGCGCGTCCTGGGCTCGACGCCCCGCTCGCGCAGCAGTTCGTGGCAGCGGTCGGCGGCCCCGCCCCGCGCCCGAAGTACGGCTGGACCGACGTCGCACGCTTCTCGGCGCTCGGCGTCCCGGCGGTCAACTACGGACCCGGTGAGCCCGTCTTCGCACACCACGACGACGAGCAGGTCCCCGTCGACCAGATCACCGCGGTCGAGGACGGCCTGCGTCGGTGGCTGACGGCGTGACGACGGGCCCCGCGCGCACCGTCGCGGGGCACCTGCCCGCCGGGCGTTGGCGGGCGCGCTACCGACTCGTGCCCTGGTGGCTCCGGGTCACGGTGGTCTACGTCGCCGCACGGCTCGTGACCGGGGCGATGCTCCTGGCGTTCGCCCGGGTGCAGACCGCGAACTCGTTCACCGCCGCGCACCCGTCGTACCTGTCGTTCGCGGCCATCTGGGACGGTGCCTGGTACCGGGTGATCGCGTCGAGCGGCTACCCCTCGGTCCTGCCGGTGGACGCTGCCGGGCACGTCACCGAGAACGCCTGGGCGTTCATGCCCGCGTACCCGTTCCTCGTGCGCGGGCTCATGGTGCTCACGGGCGCGTCGTTCGAGGCGGTCGCCGTCACGGTGTCCCTGGTCGCGGGCTGGGGTGCCGCGCTGGTGTTCCGGCGACTGATGGGTCGCTTCCTCGACGACGGCCGGGCGACCTTCGCCACGGTGCTGTTCTGCGTCGCCCCGGTGTCCGCCGTGTTCCAGGTCGCCTACGCCGAGGCGATGGGGCTGTTCCTGCTCCTGGTCGCGCTCCTGCTGCTGGTCGACCGGCGCTGGTGGACGATGCTGCCCGTCGTGCTGCTGCTCGGCATGACCCGTCCGACCGGACTGGCGTTCGCGCTCCTCGTGGTGCTGTTCCTGGCCGCCTGGACGATCCGACCGACGTGGGTGCGCGAGTCCGAGCGGCCGACCCTGCGCAGCGCGCTGCCGCCGCTCGTCGTGGGTGCGGTCTCGGGGCTCGTCGGGCTCGCGTGGCCGGCGATCGCGTGGGCGGTGACCGGGGTGCCGAAGGCCTACACCGACACCGAGCTCGCGTGGCGGTCGTCGTACATCGGGTGGAAGGAGCTCGTGCCCTTCGCGCCGTGGATCCAGGGCGCCGGGTGGTGGTTCGGGGAGCCGGCCGGCGGGATCCTGCTCGCCGTCGCGGTCCTCGCCTTCACGGTCTTCGTCTTCCACCCGGCAGCGCGTCGCATCGGTCTCGAACTCCGCCTGTGGGGTGTGGCCTACGTGGTCTACCTGCTCGCGGTGTTCTTCCCGCAGTCGAGCACCTGGCGCATCCTGCTGCCGATCGCACCGCTGCTCGGCATCGTCGCCCTGCCGCGGTCACGGGTGTACCGGGTGCTCGTCGTCGCGGTGTGCCTCGGCCTGCAGTTCGTCTGGCTGTACACGTGCTGGTGGGTCGACGGCTACGACTGGACGCCCCCGTGAGCGACCCCGCCGGGGTCGCTCTCGCCGCGGTCGACCTCGCGGTCGTCTGAGTCCTCCGCGGCAGGCGTGTCCGACGGGTCCTCGCCGGGACGCCAGTCGGCTGCGGCGTGCACCATCGCGTTCACGGTCGCGATGAACGGCACCGCGAAGAACGCACCGACGACGCCGGCGATGGTCGTGCCCGCGGTGACGCCGAGCACGACGCCGAGCGGGTGCACGCGGACGGCCGAGCCGGTGAGGAACGGGTGCAGGACGTGGCTCTCGAGCTGCTGCACGACCACGACGACGCCGAGCATGATCAGCGCCGGCACGAGCCCGTTGAAGACCAGCGCGATGAGCACGGCGACGATGCCGGCGACGATCGCCCCGACCACCGGGACGAACGCGCCGAAGAACACGATCACGCCGATCGGCACGGCGAGTGGCAGCCCGAGGGCGAGTGCACCGATGACGATGCCGAGCGCGTCGGTCACCGCGACGACCAGCTGCACGCGGATGAAGCTCGTGAGCGTCTTCCACCCCGCCTGACCGGCCGCGTCGATCCTTCCGCGGGAGCGACGCGGGAAGATGCGGACCACCCACGACCAGATCCGGCGACCGTCGACCAGCACGAAGATCGTCGTGAACACCACGATGAACAGCCCCTCGAGGGCGTGCACCAGGCCGCTGCCCGCCTCGGCTGCCCCGGACAGGATGGACGCGACGTGGGTCTGCAGGAACTTCGTCGCCTCCGCCAGGTACTTCGTGACCTGCGCCGAGGTGATGCCGAACGGCTCGGTCGCGAGGAGGGTCTGGAAGGTCTGCACGTTGCTCGAGAGCCGACGTTCGAGGGTCGGCAGGTCGTAGCGGATCTGCGCGGTGACGACGAGCGCCAGGACACCGAGGACGACCACGACCGCGAGGCACGCCGTCAGCACCGAGAGCCACTTCGGCCACCCGTGCCGCTGCAGGAACGCCGAGAACGGTGCGAGCAGCGCGCAGACGAGCAGGCCGACCAGGAACGGCACCACGATGTCCTGCAGCAGGACCACGAGGGCGACGACGACGGCCAGGGCGGCGACCGTCACGAGGAACCGCCACGAGAACGCCCCGGCGATGCGCATGCCCGTCGGCACGGCCTCGACGACCGGATCGGCCTGTGGACGAAGCATGGAGCGGATGTTCGGCATTCGCATAGGTGACCACTCCGAGCCGCGAGAACGTCGTATTCCGACACCCCCAACCTGGGCGGTTTCGCAGTTGCCCCCTCGGTACGGGATAATGGGGGAGCATCTTCTGCACGAAAGGGGACATCTGATGGCAGCGATGAAGCCGAGGACCGGTGACGGGCCGATGGAGGCTGTCAAGGAGGGTCGACTCATCATCGTGCGGGTTCCGCTCGAAGGTGGAGGCCGCCTGGTGGTCTCGGTCAACGACGCCGAGGCCAAGGAACTCCACGACGCACTGGCAGAGGTCGTCTCCGCCTAGTCCGTCGACGCACCACGACAGGAGGCCCGGAGCGCGTACGCTCCGGGCCTCCTGCGCGTCCCGCGACCGGCCTGAGCGGCCGCGCGGGTCAGGTCAGGCGGAGACCTTCGTCATCTGCAGCAGCCCGTCGCCGGCGGGGGAGAGCGCGCTCCGGACCGCGCCCGAGGTGGACACCTCGGTGAGCAGCAGTCGGAAGTCGGTCGTCGCGCGGTCCCGACGCACCGGGTCCGCGACCCGCCCCCGCCAGAGCGCGTGCGGGACGAGCACCGTGCCACTGACGCGCGCGAGCCGGAGTCCGTGCTCCACGTACTCGATGACGTGCTCGGGGTCGGCGTCGACGAGGACGACGTCGTACGACGCCTCGTTCATCCGGGGCAGCACCTGGTTGGCCCGACCAGGGATGAGTCGGACCCGCGACGGAGCGGTGCCGGCCGCGACGAAGGCGTCACGGGCGTACTGCTGGTGGTCGACCTCGACGTCGATCGTCGTCAGGGTGGCGTCGGGCGCACCGCGCAGCAGCCAGAGCCCGGAGACACCGAGTCCGGTGCCGATCTCGATCATGCTCGTGGCGCGGGAAGCCGCGGCCACCACGGCGATCTGCGCGCCGATCGCGGGGGAGATCGCTTCGACCCCGAGTTCGAGGGAGTGCTCTCGCGCTCGGGCGATCACCTCGGGCTCCGAGACGATGTCCTCGGCGAACTTCCAGTTCGACTCTTTCTCTGACACGCACACTCCGTTCGGGAGACAACTCTACGGGTGCGGCGCAGTGGGACGGGTTACGCTCGTTGCCGTGTCCATCGACTTCAACAAGATCCTGATCATCGGGATCATCGCGGTGCTGCTGCTCGGGCCGCAGCGCCTGCCGATGTACGCGCAGAAGCTCGCCGAGTTCGTCAAGGCGGTCCGCCGTTTCGCCGACACGGCGAAGGACCGCATGCGCGAGGAGATGGGCCCCGAGTTCGACGACGTCGACTGGCAGAAGCTCGACCCGCGCCAGTACGACCCCCGGCGCATCATCCGCGACGCACTGCTCGACTCCGGCGGGACGACCGCCGGCAGCATGGCGGCCGTCGAGACCGCGCAGGTGACCGCGTCGAAGGTGCGGGCGACGGCACCGGTGGTGCCGCTCGCCGAGGGCGAGCCCGCCCCCTACGACACCGAGGCGACCTGACGGCTTCCGTCACGACACGACGGACGGGAGGCACGGTGCCAGCTGGCACCGTGCCTCCCGTCCGTCGTCCGGGTGCGCCCGTCGTGAGCGTCCGAGCCCATCGCACCCGACCTGGGATGACGATTCGCGCGTCGGATGCCGAAAGGAACCGTCCCCCTTGCGCGGAACGGTCACCTTTGCGCGGAACGGTCACCCTTGCGCGGAACAGTCACCCTCGCGCGGAAGCTGCACAATCGCGCGGAACCGTCAGTCCCGCGTCGCGACGATCGTGAACGTCGTCGGCATCCGGTCGCGGTCGGCGGCGGGCCAGACCCACGAGCCGTGCCCGTCCTCCTCCATGCGAGGGCTGAAGCGCCACGGCAGCGTGCGCCCCTCGTCGAGCCGGCGCAGGCGCAGGCCGGCTCCGAGCAGGGCGTTGACGACCTCGGACAGTGGGTGCGGCCACTCGTACGTGCGGGTGTTCGCGACGGTGCCCTCGCCGACGTACGTGCCCGCGTCCTCCCACTGCTGCGCCGTCCCGTCGGGGAAGTACCGGTGGCGCGTCACGAGCTCCGGCGCGTCCTCGTCCAGGGCGTACAGCGCCGGGTGGCCGTCCCGGATGAAGAACACCCCGCCCGGCCGGAGGAGCCCCGCGACCTGCGCGGCCCAGCGGTCGAGGTCGTCGAGCCAGCAGATCGTGCCGATGCTCGTGTAGACGACGTCGAAGTCGCCCGCGACGGCTGCTCGGGCGTCGAGGACGTCGGTCTCCACCCACGTCACCTCGAGGCCGAGCCGATCGGCCAGGGCCGCTGCCGACGCGAGCGCCGGTGCCGAGAAGTCGACCCCGGTCAGTCGGGCTCCCTCGCGGGCGAGCGAGACGGTGTCCGTGCCGATGTGGCACTGCAGGTGGCAGACGTCGAGCCCCGCCAGGGTCCCGCCGGGCAGCCACGGCGTGAGCGCCGGCAGGTCGTCACGGACGACGTCCGACCGGTGCGCCGGGTCGTCGAGCGCGGCGACGTCGTACGCACCCTCGTGGATGGGCACCCGGTCGTCCCAGTTCGCGCGGTTCGTGTCGCGGGCGGCGTCCCAGTCGACGCTGACGTGGTCGGTGCTGTCCATGCCGCCACGCTAGCGGGGGAGCCCGCACGCGCGCGAGGAGCGCTCAGGACAGGCTGAGCCCGAGCTTCCGTCCCGCCAGACCCCGACCCATCGTGGTGACGGTGTCGGCGATGGACCGCAGGGCGAGGGCGGCGGGGTCGCCCGGCGTGCCGAGCACGACCGGGAGCCCGGTGTCACCCCCTTCGCGCAGCAGCACCGAGATCGGCACGCGACCGAGCACCGGCACCGCGGCGTCCTGCCCGCGGGAGAGCCGAGCGGCGGTCTCGTCGCCGCCGCCCTCGCCGAACAGGTGCAGCACGCTGCCGTCCGGCTGCACGAGCCCCGCCATGTTCTCGACGACGCCGATGACCCGCTGCCCGGTCTGCCGTGCGACGACACCGCTCCGCTCGGCCACGTCGGCCGCCGCGGCCTGGGGCGTCGTGACGACGAGCACCTCGGCGTGGGGGAGCAGCTGCCCGACCGAGATGGCGACGTCGCCGGTGCCGGGCGGCAGGTCGAGCAGGAGCACGTCGAGGTCGCCGAACCACACGTCGGTCAGGAACTGCGCGACCGTGCGGTGCAGCATCGGCCCGCGCCAGGACACCGCGGTGGAGACGTCGTCGACGAACATGCCGATCGAGACGACCTTCACCCCGTGGGCGACCGGCGGCAGGATCATGCTGTCGACGCGGGTCGGACGGGGTGCCACACCGTGCTCGTCGGTCAGGCCCATCAGGCCGGGCACGCTGAAGCCGTGCACGTCGACGTCGACGATCCCGACCCGCTGTCCGGCCGCGGCCAGGGCGACCGCCAGGTTCACCGTGACCGTCGACTTGCCGACGCCGCCCTTGCCGCTGGTGACGGCGATGACCCGGGTGAGCGAGTCCGGGGTGAACTGCACCCCGCGGGGTCGGCCGGCGCGGAGTCGCTCGGTCAGCGCGGCGCGGGTCGCCGGGCTCATCACGGAGACGTCGACGTCGACGTGCTGCACACCGTCCACCGATCCGGCGGCCGCGCGCACGTCGCGCTCGATCGTGTCGGCGGCGGGGCACCCGACGATCGTGAGCTGCAGGTCGACGCGCACCCGTCCCTGCGGCTGCACGTCCACCCCGCGGATCATGTCGAGCTCCGTGACGGGGCGGCGGATCTCGGGGTCGACCACGCGACCGAGCGCAGCGAGGACCGCCGCACCCAGCCGTTCGTCCGGGTGCTGCGGGTCAGCCACGGGTGCGGGCGCTCCCGGTCTCGTCGTCGAAGGCCTCCTCCGCATCGCGGCGGTCGAGCTCCTCGAGCAGCGAGCGGATCTCGGCGCGGATGAAGTCCTTGGACGCCATCTCCCGCATCGCCAGGCGCAGGGCCACGACCTCGCGGGCGAGGTACTCGGTGTCCGCGAGGTTGCGCTCGGCCCGCTGCCGGTCCTGCTCGAACTGCACGCGGTCGCGGTCGTCCTGCCGGTTCTGGGCGAGCAGGATGAGCGGCGCCGCGTACGAGGCCTGCAGCGACAGCACCAGGGTGAGCGCGGTGAAGCCGATCGCGGCCGAGTCGAACTGCCACGGCTTCGGCGCGAGCGTGTTGTAGCCCATCCACACGGCGCAGAAGAGCGTCAGGCCGACCAGGAACCAGGGCGTGCCCATCGCACGCGCGATGCCCTCGGTCGCGCGACCGAAGGTGTCCCCGCGACCACGTCGGCGCGTTGGGAGCACGCGCGTACGCATGCCCTTGGGGGAGTCGAGCCGCTCCTGGCGGGCGTCATCCGTTCGGGCCACGGGTGGTCCTCCTTCCCGTCGTCACGGGCGTCTTGCGCTGGCGTTGGCGGAGTCGCGAGGGGGCATCCCCCTCGCCCTGACTTCGCCAGTCGTCCGGCAGGACGTGGTCGAGGACATCGTCGATCGTCACCACCCCGACCAGGCGGTGGGCGTCGTCGACCACGGGGACGGACACGAGGTTGTAGGTCGCCATGACCCGGGTGACCTCAGCGGCGCTGGCGTCCACGCGGACCGGCTCGGTCTGCTGGTCGATGAGCGTGCCGAGGCGCTCGTTCGGCGGGTAGCGGAGCATGCGCTGGAAGTGCACGAGCCCGAGGAAGCGCCCGGTCGGCGGTTCGTACGGGGGTAGCACGACGCAGACGCTCGCGCCGAGCGCCGGGGCGAGCTCGTGCCGGCGGATGAGGGCCAGGCCCTCGGCCACGGTCGCGTCGGCCGAGACGATGACGGGCTCCGTCGTCATGAGACCACCGGCGGTGTCCGGCTCGTACTCCAGGAGCATGCGGACGTCCTGCGCCTCCTCCGGCTCCATGAGCTGCAGCAGGGCCTCGCTCCGGTCGTCGGGGAACTGCGCGAGCACGTCGGCGGCGTCATCGGGCTGCATCTGGTCGAGGACGTCGGCGGCGCGGGCGTCCTCGAGCCGGGTGAGGATGTCGATGCGCTCCTGGTCGGGCATCTCCTCGAGCACGTCGGCGAGCCGGTCGTCGGGGAGCTCCTCGGCGACCTCGAACCGGCGCTCCTCGGGCAGGTCGAGCAGCGTCGAGGCCAGGTCGGCCGGCAGCAGGTCGGAGTACGCGGCGATGACGTGCTCGGCGGACTGCGCTTCACCGGGGAGCTCGTCCTCGGTGACCTCGTTCCAGGTGGCGAACGTCGTCGGGCCCTTGCCGAACGGCGACGGGGTCGTCTTCGGCTTCCGGAGGAAGAGCTGCGACACCTCCCACTCGCCCTGGCCGCGGTCCTCGATCGCGACGTCCTCGATCGTCGCGCGGATGCGGTCACGCGTGAGCAGGACCTTGCGGCCGAGCATCTCCGCGATGACCCGGACCTCGCCGCCGCGCTGCTCGAAGCGCCGCATGTTGACGATGCCGGTGGTGATGACCTGGCCCGCACCGATCGACGTGACGCGGCCGATGCTCAGGAAGATGCGGCGCTTGCCGGGCACCTCGACGATGAGCCCGACCACGTGGGGAGGGTCGACGCGACGGTAGACGACCAGGACGTCCCGGACGCGGCCCACGCGGTCGCCCGCGGGGTCGAAGACGGAGCACCCGGCGAGGCGGGCGACGAAGACCTTCGTGGCGCTCACCCGTCCAGCGTAGTCGCTGCCGCAGGGGCCGGGGGCGCGCGGGCACGGCCCACCCTGAGACAGTGCACCGGTGGTGCCGGGGGATCGCCGCGCCGGTCGTCCCGGGGCCTGCGCGCCGGTGCCCCGGAGGTTCCCGGGAGGCGCACGTGCGATCGCAAGGTGCCCGGTGGATGATGGCTGGGTGAGCAACCAGAGCCCGTTCGCCGGACGCACCGCCCAGGCCTTCCCGACGCTGCCGCGCGGGGACGTCCTCGGCACCTACGACAGCTACCCGGACGCCCAGCGCGTCGTCGCGAAGCTCGCCGAGGCGGACTTCCCCGTCGCGAAGATCGCGATCGTCGGCAACGACCTGAAGACGGTCGAGCGGGTCACCGGCAAGATGACCTACGGCCGCGCGGCGATCGCCGGCGCGCTGTCCGGTCTCTGGCTCGGCATCTTCTTCGGCATCGTGCTGACCCTGTTCTCGCCGACCGCCGGTGGCCTGATCATCGCCGCGGCGATCATCGGCGCCGCGTTCGGCATGCTGTACGGCATCGTGTCGTTCGCCATCACCAAGCGGCAGCGCGACTTCACGAGCGTGCACCAGGTGCTCGCCACGAACTACCAGATCGTCGTCGACCCGCAGCTCACCGGTCAGGCGCAGCGGATCCTCGGACAGCACGGCGCGACGCCGTCCACGCACTGGAACGACGCACCGCAGCCGGGCGCGCCCGGCTCCCAGGCCCGTCCGTTCCAGGGGCAGGAGCCCTGGCGCCCGGGTCCGCAGCAGGGCTCGCCCTACGGCGGGCACGCGACGCCCCACCAGCCGCAGCAGCAGTCCCGCCCGGGAGGCCCGCAGCAGTCCGGCCCGTCGGCCGGCGGTCCGCAGGGCGGCGCGTCCCACCCCGGTGCCGGTCCGCGGTCCGGCACGGACGGCGGGCCGCGGTACGGCACCGACGACGGGCCGCGGTACGGCACGAACGACGGGCCGCGCTACGGCGAGACCCCGCAGACGGCGCAGCAGCCCGCGCCGACGTCGGACCCGCGCCTCCCGCAGTCCCGGCCCGACCAGCCCCCGCAGTACGGGGAGCGCGTCCACGGCGCCGAAGAGCGTGCCGACGGTGCAGACGACCGCCCTGGTTCCGCGCCCGAGGCCCGTCGCGACGACGACCGCGGCTGACACCCCCGACAGATGCGGAACGCCCGCGCCGACGATCGTCGGCGCGGGCGTTCGGCGTCAGGGCCCCCAGCGGTGCGTCAGAGCACCTCGGTGCGTCAGAGCACCTTCGAGTAGCAGATCGACCGGGCCGCGCCGACGTACGGTCCGAACTGCGCGATCCGCCGGAAGCCCTCGCGCTCGTAGAACCCGATGGCGCGCTTCTGCTCGTCGCCGGTCTCGAGCACGAGCGCCGGGGAGCCGAGGTCGATCGCAGCCTCCTCGAGCCGGCGGAGGATCGCGCTGGACACCCCGGCCCCCCGGGACTCCGGTCGCACGTACATCCGCTTGACCTCGGCGATGCCGTCCTGCACCAGGCGCAGGCCGCCGCACCCGAGCGGGGTGCCGTCCTCGTCGCGGGCCAGGAAGAACACCGCGATCGAGTCCGCCGTCGGCTTCTCGCCCGGTTCCGTGTCCCCGCCGTAGGCCCGGTCGATCTCCAGGCGCTGCGCGGCACGGAGCCGCTGCGCGTCGGGGGAGTCGAAGTGCTCGACGTCGATCACGAGTCCGCGGGGCACGGCCGTCGCGGTCCGGGTGTCCGGCTGAGCGGTGGTCGTGCTGGTGGAGGCCTCTGGCGTCGTCGTCACGTCCTCAGGCTAGCGGCCGGTGCGGGCGATCCACCCCTCCACTTCCGAGGGGGTCCGCGGGATGCCGACGGACAGGTTCTCGGCGCCGTCCTCGGTGACCAGGATGTCGTCCTCGATGCGGACGCCGATGCCGCGGAACTCCTCGGGCACGGTCAGGTCGTCCTGCTGGAAGTACAGGCCGGGCTCGATCGTGAACACCATCCCCGGCTGCACGACGCCGTCGATGTACATCTCGCGGCGGGCCTTGGCGCAGTCGTGGACGTCGAGCCCGAGGTGGTGGCTCGTCCCGTGCACCATGTAGCGGCGGTGGAACTGGTTGTCCGGCTGCAGCGACTCCTCGGCGGTGCCGGGCAGGAAGCCCCACTCGGCGGTCTTCCGCGCGATGACCTCCATCGCGGTGGTGTGCACCTCGCGGAACGTGATGCCCGGCTTCACGATCGCGAACGCGGCGTCCGCGGCCTCGAGCACGGCCTCGTAGACCATGCGCTGCACGTCGGTGAAGGTCCCGCTGACCGGCAGGGTCCGGGTGATGTCGGCGGTGTAGAACGAGTCGACCTCGACGCCGGCGTCGATGAGGATCAGGTCGCCCGGCTGCACGGCACCGTCGTTGCGGGTCCAGTGCAGGATGCAGGCGTGGTGGCCGGACGCGGCGATGGTGTCGTAGCCCACCGTGTTGCCGTCGGCCCGCGCGCGACGGTTGAAGGTGCCCTCGACGATGCGCTCGCCGCGGGGGTGCGCGAGGACGGCGTCGAAGTCGGCGATGACGTCGTCGAAGCCGGACCCCGTGGCCTCGACCGCCTTGCGGAGCTCGTTGACCTCGTAGGCGTCCTTCACGAGCCGGAGCTCGGACAGGTCGCGGGAGAGCAGGTCGTCGGTCGCGGGGGTCTGGTCCGCAGCCTCTGCCCCGCCGACGGTGGTGCCGAGGCGGGAGTCGATCGCGCGCGTGAGCTCGGTGTCGGCGTCACGGACGAGCAGGACCGACGCGTCGAGGCCGTCCGCGACCTCCGCGAATGCTACGAGGTCGGCCGTCGCCAGCCCGAGGTCGGCGGCGACCTCGTCGAGCGAAGGTCGGGGGCCGACCCAGAACTCGCCGATCTCGGGATTCGCGTAGAACTCCTCGGAGTCGCGGCCGGCGGTGGCGCGGAAGTACAGCGTGGCGTCGTGCCCGGACCCGTTCGGGGTCATCACGAGCACGGAGCCGACGACCGTGTCGGTGCCCCAGCCGGTCAGGTGCGCGAAGGTCGAGTGCGGACGGAACGGGTAGTCGCAGTCGTTCGATCGGACCTTCGCCTGGCCGGCGGGCACCACGATCGTGCGCCCGGGGTGCAGCTCCGAGATGCGCGCGCGGCGCTCGGCGGCGAAGGCCGACTGCTCGCGGGGCTCGGGGGTCGGCCGTGCACGGTCCGCCCACTGCGACGCGATGTGGTCCTTGAAGGTCGAGGACCCGGGGGTGGTGGATCGGTTGCTCGTCGCGCGGGGAGTGGTGTCGGCCATGTCACCCATCATCGCACCGAGCTGACCCTCCGGCCTGAGCGGCCGTTCACCTGTCGGTAGCATGGAGGACGTGCCCGATCCGTTCATCGACCTGCACGCCCACTCGAGCGTGTCCGACGGCACCGAGCGGCCGGCGGACCTCGTCGCCGCGGCCGCCGCGGCCGGCCTCGACGGCGTCGCCCTGACGGACCACGACACGACGGCGGGGTGGGACGAGGCGATCGCCGCCGTCCGCGATCGTCCGATGTCGCTGCTCCCCGGCCTCGAGCTGAGCACCCGGGTCGGCCACCGCAGCGTGCACGTGCTCGGCTACCTGGTCGACCCGGCCGACGACGCCCTGGTCGCGGAGACCGCACGGATCCGCGACGGCCGGTTCGCACGCGCACGGCGCATGGTCGAGCGCATCGGCCGCGACCACCCGATCACCTGGGAGGACGTCCTCGCCCAGGCGCGCGACGGCGCCACGATCGGCCGCCCGCACATCGCCGACGCCCTGGTCGCCCGGGGCCTGGAACCGGACCGCAGCGCGGCCTTCCGCGGGATCCTGCACCCGGCCTCCGGGTACTACGAGCCGCACGAGGCGCCGACGCCCCTCCGCGGGGTCGAGCTGATCCGCGGTGCGGGCGGGGTGCCGGTCATCGCCCACCCGGCGGCGTCCTCACGGGGGATCGTCATCGACGAGCCGATGCTCCGCGAGCTCGTCGACGCCGGGCTCGGCGGGCTCGAGGTCGACCACCGCGAGAACCTGGCGCACGGCAAGCGCACGCTGCTCGACTGGGCGGAGCGCTACGACCTCTTCGTCACCGGGTCGAGCGACTACCACGGCACCGGCAAGCCGAACCGCTTCGGCGAGCACCGAACCGCGCGCGCGTCGTTCGACGCGATCGTCGACCAGGCCACCGGCAGCGCGCCGGTCCACGGTCCGGGTTCCCGCCTGGCCTGACGCCGCGCCGGTCGCCGCGGCGCGCCCCGGGTCCGGCCTGCGCGACACACCTCGCGCAGACGGACACGCGATCCGTCGCCGGGTCCGAGACGCGGATGACGCGTCCCGCTCGTGGGTGCGGACGACGAAGGCCCCGTCACGTCGGTGACGGGGCCGTCGAGCGGACGGGAGGCGCTACTCGCCCTCGCCGGTGCCCTGCGGTGCCGAGGCGGTCGCCTCAGCGGAACCGCTGCCGCCGCTGCGACGACGGCGGCGACGACGACGCTTCGCGGCGCCGTCGGTGGAGGCAGTGTCGGTCGCGCCCTCGGTGGACGGCTGTGCGGCGTCGGTGCCGGTGGTCTGCTCGGCGGGGGCCGACGCGTCGGACTGCTGCGGGCCTCCCGTCCGGGTGCGGGTGCGGGACCGCGAACGGGAGCCGCTGCGCTCGCCGCCCTGGCGGTCACCGCTGCGCTCGCCACGCTTCGGCGCGGAGCCGGCCTCGGCCGCGTGCGAGGACGCGCCGGGCAGGCGGCCCTTCGTGCCGGCGGGGATGTCGAGGTCCGTGAACAGGTGCGGCGACGACGAGTAGGTCTCGACGGGCTCGGGGATGCCGAACTCGAGGGCCTTGTCGATGAGCGTCCACTTGTGCAGGTCGTCCCAGTCCACGAAGGTGACCGCGATGCCCGTCTTGCCGGCACGGCCGGTGCGGCCGGCGCGGTGCAGGTAGGTGTCCGGGTCGTCCGGGATCGTGTGGTTGATGACGTGCGTCACGTCGTCGACGTCGATGCCACGGGCGGCGACGTCGGTCGCGATGAGCACGTCGCGCTTGCCGGCCTTGAACGCGGCCATGGCACGCTCGCGCTGCTCCTGGTTGAGGTCGCCGTGGACGGCCGCGGCGTTGAAGCCGCGGTCCTTCAGCTCCTCGACGAGCTTCGCCGCGGCGCGCTTGGTGCGGGTGAAGATCACGGTCTTGCCGCGGCCCTCCGCCTGCAGGATGCGGGCGATGACCTCGTCCTTGTCGAGCGAGTGCGCGCGGTAGATGACGTGCTTGATGTTCGCCTGCGTCAGGCCCTCGTCCGGGTCCGTCGCGCGGATGTGCACCGGCCGGGTCATGAAGCGACGGGCGAGCGCGACGATCGGAGCCGGCATCGTCGCCGAGAACAGCATCGTGTGGCGCACCGCGGGGACGGCCTGGAAGATGCGCTCGATGTCCGACAGGAAGCCGAGGTCGAGCATGCGGTCGGCCTCGTCGAGCACGACCTCCTGCACCTTGGACAGGTCGAGCAGGCGCTGGCGCTGCAGGTCGATGAGGCGACCGGGCGTACCGACGACGATCTGGGCGCCGGCCTTGAGCTGCTCGATCTGGCCCTCGTACGCCTTGCCGCCGTAGATCGACACGATCGTGGTCGGGCGGTTCGACGTGGCGAGCTCGAGGTCCTCGGTCACCTGCACCGCGAGCTCGCGGGTCGGGACGACGACGAGCGCCTTGACCCCCGGCTCCGGAGCGGCACCGAGGCGCTGGATCAGGGGGAGGCCGAAGCCGAAGGTCTTGCCGGTGCCCGTCTTGGCCTGGCCGATGATGTCCTGGCCGGTGAGGGCGAGCGGGATCGTCTGCTGCTGGATCGGGAAGGGCTCGGTGATGCCCTTCGTCGCGAGCGCGTCGACGATGTCCTGCTCGATGGTGAGGTCTGCGAAAGTCAAAGAAGCACCTTAGTCCTGGTGGAGGTCGACGACAGTCTACCGACGGCCGACGACGGCAGCGCCCGCCGGGCGGGAGCGGCGCCCGCTGCCCGTATGCTTGGGGCGTGGTGTCGTGGTGGAACCGGAAGCGCGCTGCGCAGCTCGCCGCCGCGTGGCTGGCCTCGCGCAACCCGCGGAACGCCTCGCCCGTGGAGCGCCTGCAGCTGGACGACGTGAGCCCGGAGCTCGACGTCTACCTGGGGCAGGCCGCGTACCTGCAGCTGTCGCTCTACGAGACGATGGGTCGTGCCGGTGCTGCGGCGCCGACGATGTCCGGACGCCTCGTCACGGGGGTGCTCGCGACGACGGCGCTCGAACGGCACCGCACGATCGTGGCCGAGATCGAGCGGACCGGCGGCGAGCCGGCGACGCTGATGGAGCCGCACCGCGAGGCGATCGACCGCTTCCTGCTGCGTACCAGCGGTGCCGACTGGTACGAGTCGATGCTCACCGGGTACGTGACGGCGGGCATCCTGAACGACCTGTTCGGCAACATGCTCCGGTCGCTGCCGCTCGACGTCCGACAGCGTCTCCGGACCGTGTTCGACGCGCGCGAGGAGCCGGCGGTCGTGCAGGAGCTGTCGTCGCACATCGAACAGGACCCGCGCATCGGGTCGCGCCTGGCGATGTGGGGCCGTCGACTCGTGGGCGACACCTTGCTCGTGGCACGGTCGGCGCTGGCGGTCCACGCGCGGGAGGACCAGGAGAAGCTCGAGCCGGTGTGGACGGAGCTCATCGCGGCGCACACCCGGCGGATGGACGCCCTCGGCCTGACCGCCTGACGTCCGGCGGCGCCGGGACGCCGGACGGGCCGACACGAGCGACTCGGTCGTGCTCGGAGCGGCGCTGTCTGCTGTCCGTCGCGCCCGCGTCCGCTGCGCTCAGGCGCGCTCCGCTCCGGTGCGCTCAGGTCCGCTCCGCTCAGGCGCGCTCAGGTGCGCGCTCGTGTCGTCTGCGTTCGGGCGCGCTCGGTGCGCGCCCGCTCGAAGAAGGCCTCGTCCGCAGCGGTGCGACGGCGTCCGAGGACCCACTCGGCCACGACCGCGACGACGCCCGCGCCGACCAGGGCGGTCACCCAGATCCACCCGCCGTCGTACCGCCAGCCGGCCCAGGTCAGGGCCTCCCACACGACGGCGGCCACGATGCCACCGACGGCCGGACCCAGCAGCGCGCCGCGGGTCGAGCGCCACGGCACGACGACGTGCGCGACGGCCCCGGCGATGAGGCCGCCGAGCACGGCGAAGAGCAGCTCCACGTCAGGCGACGAAGCCGATGCGCCGCGACTCCTCTGCGCCGACCTCGACGTAGGCGAGCGAGGCGACCGGCACGATGAAGCGACGGCCCTTCTCGTCCTTGAGGGAGAGGTGGGTCGACTGCGACTCGAGGGCCGCGGCGACGGCCTGCTCGATCTCCTCGGCGCTCTGGGCGGTCTCGAAGGCGATCTCGCGCGGGCTGTTGATGATGCCGATCTTGATGTCCACGAGCACAGCGTATCCGAGCGGCACCTGCCGGCACCGGGCGTTCGCCCGAGGCGCACCGCGGCGGCGGCAGCGGTGTCGGCCCGGTGCCGACCCACGGCCCGGTGCGGCACCGACAGCGGTGCGTCGACCGCTGCTGTCGGCCGTGGTCGGTACCGTGTCCGCGTGCCCAGGACCACGCTGACGACCCTCCCCGAGGACGTCGGGGCCGCCCGCGCGCTCGTGACGGACCCGGCGCAGGACGCCGTCCTCGCCCTGCCCGACGGCAGGCACGCGGCGGTCATCGGCGCTCCGGGCACCGGCAAGACCACCACGCTCACCCGGCTCGTCGCCGACCGGCTCGCCCGCCCGGACGCGGTGTCGACGGACGGCCACGCCACGGTGCTCGCGCTGACCTCGGCGCGCACAGCGGCGACCGCGCTCCGCGACCGCCTGGCCGCGGCGGTCGACCGGGTCGTCCCGGGGGCGCTCGCCCGGACCGTCAACTCCCTCGCCTTCCAGGTCGTCGCGCACGCCGCGGCGCTGCAGGGGCAGGAGGCGCCGACGCTGCTGACCGGTGGGGAGCAGGACCGCATCATCGCCGACCTGCTCGAGGGGCACGAGGCCGACGGCGACGGCCCCGCGTGGCCGCCGCCGATCACCGCCGTGGTGCGCGAGCGCGCCGGGTTCCGCACGGCGCTCCGCGACGTCATGATGCGTGCGGTGGCCGCCGGGGTCGAACCGGACGACATGCGCGAGCTCGCCGACGAGCGGGGACGCCCCGAGTGGCGCGCGGTCGGCGACTTCGTGGACGACTACCGCGCGTCGGTGACGGCCTTCCGGGGCAGCAGTCTGGACGCGGCCGAGCTGGTGGCGTTCGCGACCGCCGCGGTGCTCCGCCACGAGGTCCCGGCGAGCATCGCGGCGCTGCGCCTGCTCGTCGTCGACGACACCCAGGAGCTCGTCGAGGGTGAGATCGCCCTCCTCGGGGCACTCGCCCGCTCCGGCGTGCAGGTCGTCGCGTTCGGCGACCCGGACATCGCGGCCTCGGCGTTCCGCGGTGCCGAGCCGGACGTGCTCGGGCGACTGGCCGTCCGGCTCGGCGTGGAGCGCGTCGACGAGGTCGTGCTCGGCACGGTGCACCGGCACGCGGCTCCGGTCCGTGCGCTCGTCGGTGCGGTGACGGCGCGGATCGGTACCGCCGCAGCCGGACGGCAGCGGACCGCGGTGGCGTCGACGACGGACGCGCGCAGCGATGCCGTGCTGCACCTCGAAGCAGGCAGCCGTTCGGCGCTCGTCGTCGCGATCGCCCGACGCCTCCGGGAGCACCGGCTGCTCGACGGCGTCCCGTGGCACCGGATGGCGGTCGTCACCCGGAGCGGTGCGGCGATCCCCGAGCTCGTCCGGGCACTGTCCGTCGCCGAGGTCCCCGCGACGGCGGGCGCCGCGCCGGTCCGTCCGCGTGACGACAGCGCCGCCCGATCGCTGCTCGACGCGGCCGCGGTCGCCCTCGGGGTGCTCCCGCTCGACGCCGACCTCGCCACGGCGTTCGCGACCGGACCCCTCGGCGGGCTGGACACCCTGGCGATGCGGCGGCTCCGGCTCGCCCTGCGCCGCGAGGAGCTCGCCGGCGGCGGGACCCGCACCGCCGACGAACTGCTCGTCGATGCACTCGGTGCGCCCGAGCGGCTCGCCACCGTCGACGCCGGGTTCGCCCGTCGTGCCACCCGGCTCGCGCGCAGTCTCGTGCAGGCGCGGGCGGACGCCACGGCCGACGCCAGCATCGAGGAGATCCTCTGGGGGCTCTGGGAGCGCAGCGGTCTGGCGACCGCGTGGGGCGGGCAGTCTGCGGCCGGCGGGGTGGGCGCCGCCGAGGCCGACCGGCACCTCGACGCCGTCGTCGGACTCTTCACCGCCGCGAAGCGCTTCGTCGAGCGGACCCCCGACGCACCCGCGCGGGTGTTCGTCGACGACCTGCTCGGAGCCGACCTGCCCGAGGACTCGATCGGCCCCGACCGCACGGCCGGCCGCGTGCGGGTGCTCACCCCGTCGGCCACCATCGGGCTCGAGTGCGACGTGGTCGTCGTGCTCGGGCTGCAGGACGGCGTCTGGCCGAACACGCGGGTCCGGGGGAGCCTGCTCGACCCGGACGGGCTGGTGCGTGCCGCCGCCGGTGACGACGACCGGACCGTCGACGACCGGGCAGCGGTGATCGCGGACGAACTCCGGCTGTTCGCCCGCGCCGTCTCCCGCGCCACGACGCAGGTCGTCATCGGGACGGTCGCCAACGACGACGAGGCCCCGTCGCCGTTCGTCCGGCTCGTCCCGGTGCCGCCGGACCGGCAACCGACCGTGCACCCGCTGTCGCTCCGGGGGATGGCGGGGTCGCTCCGCCGCCGGGTGGTGACCTCGGGCGACCACGAGGCAGCATCCGCCCTCGCGCGGCTGGCGGAGGCCGGCGTCGCCGGAGCGTCGCCGGACGAGTGGTACGGGACGGCCGAGCCGACGACCGAGGACCCGCTCGTCGACCTCGACGCCCCGCCGGCACCCGAGCACGAGGGCGGCGAGCCGGTCGCCCCGACGGTGGCCGTGTCGCCCTCGCGCATCGGCACCTTCGAGGAGTGCCCGGTGCACTGGTTCGTGCAGACCTTCGGCGGCGGCGCTCCGAGTCCGGCGATGGGCATCGGGACGATCGTGCACGAGGCGATGGAGCAGGCCACCGCGGTCGACGTCGAGTCGCTGTGGGAGCACGTCGAGGGCCGGTGGGACGAGCTGACCTTCGAGTCGCCGTGGGTCGCCGACCGCGAACGGGCCAGGACCCGGCGGATGATCGAGGGACTGAGCGACTACCTGCGCACGTTCGCCAGCGCCGGGCGACGGCTGCTCGGTGCGGAGACCTCGTTCGCGCTCGTCACCGGTCCCGCCCGGATGCGCGGCAGCATCGACCGGATCGAGGTGGACCCGGACGGGCGGGTGAGCGTCGTCGACCTGAAGACCGGACGGTCGATGCCGAGCGAGAAGAACGACATGCCCGAGCACCCGCAGCTCGGCGCGTACCAGCTCGCGGTCGAGGACGGCGCGGTCGACGGTGTCCCGGCCGGGGCACCGATGGCCGACGCCCGACTGGTCTTCGTGCAGAACCCCCGTGCCGGACGGGCCTTCTCCGAGCGGACGCAGCACGCCTTCGACGACGAGGCGCGCGAGGCCTACCGCGAGCGGCTGCACGGGGTCGCGCGGGGGATGGCCGGACGGACGTTCCTGGCGAACGTCGACGACCACTGCGACCGGGCCCGCACGGGTGTCGAGTGCCGCATCCACGTCGTGGGAGAGGTGACCTGGTGACGACCGAGACCGACACGCAGTCCGGGTCGACGTCCGACGTGCAGGTCGCGTCCGCGGCGCGCGTCGTCCCCGACGTGTCCACTGCCGCCCACGACGCCGACGCGATCGCCGACGCCCTCGGCCGCCCCCGTCCGACCGACCAGCAGCGCGCGGTGATCGAGTCGCCGCTCGCCCCGGCGCTCGTCGTCGCCGGTGCCGGCAGCGGCAAGACCGAGACCATGGCGTCGCGGGTGGTGTGGCTGCTCGCGAACGGCTTCGTCCGCCCGGCCGAGGTCCTCGGCCTGACGTTCACCCGCAAGGCCGCGGGCGAGCTGTCCGTGCGCATCAACGACCGGATCCGGGCGCTCGAGGACGTCGGGCTCCTGACCGCGGGCGATGCCTTCGAGGCGCCGACGGTCTCGACCTACAACGCCTTCGCCAACGCCGTGTTCCGCGAGAACGCCCTGCTGGTCGGGCGTGACGGCGAGTCGCAGGTGCTGACCGAACCGTCCGCCTGGCAGCTCGCCCGGCGCGTGGTCGTCGGCGCGCGGGACGACCGGCTCGCGGGACTCGACCGCGACGTCGACACCGTGACCGCCGCCGTCGTGTCGCTCGCCGGTGCGGTGTCCGAGCACCTCGTCGACCCTGCCGACCTGCGCCGGTTCGCGATCGACTTCGGCGCCCTGCTCGAGCTGCCCGGGAACGCGAGGGGGAACCCCTACAAGGCGGTGACGGACGCCGTGGCCGCGATCGGGGCCCTGGAACCGCTCGTGGACCTGGTCGAGGAGTTCCGGCGGCAGAAGGTCGACCGCGGCTTCGTGGAGTTCTCCGACCAGATCGCCCTCGCGCTCGCCGCGGCCGAGTCCGCTCCGCGGGTGGTCGACGACCTGCGGAGCCGCTTCCGTGTGGTGCTCCTCGACGAGTACCAGGACACGTCGGTCGTGCAGACGCGGTTCCTCGCCCGGCTCTTCCGGGGGCATCCGGTGATGGCGGTGGGGGACCCGCACCAGTCGATCTACGGCTTCCGGGGCGCGAGTGCGGCGAACCTGGCACGCTTCCCGCGCGACTTCGGCGGCGGGACGGCCAGCGGCACACGCGTGGACAGCGGCGCACCGACGGACAGCGCCGCGTCGGCCGCGGCGCCGGTCACCTTCGCCCTGTCCACGAGCTGGCGCAACCCCGTGGACGTGCTCGCCGGCGCGAACGCCGTCGTCGACCCGCTCTCGGCAGCCTCCGAGGTGGCGGTGGAGCGCCTCGCGCCGCGACCGGGAGCGGACCGGGGCACGGTGACCGCCGTCTTCCCGGAGACCCTGCCGGACGAGGCAGACGCCGTCGCCCGATGGTTCGCCGAGCGCCGGAGTGCCGCGCCGGAGGGTTCGATGGCACTGCTGCTGCGGTCGCGGAAGGACCTGTCGGCGTTCACCGCGGCGCTCGGCGCCCACCGGGTGCCGTTCCACGTGCTCGGCACCGGTGGTCTGCTGCAGCGTCCCGAGATCGTCGACCTGGTGGCGTGCCTCCGGGTCCTGCACGACCCCGCGGCGGGCAACGACCTCATCCGCCTGCTCGCCGGAGCACGATGGCGGGTCGGGGCGGCGGACATCGCCGCACTGCACGAGCTCGCCCGCTGGCTGTTCCGCCGCGACCACTCCCAGCAGCGCCTCGACGACGAGCTGACCGCGGCCTTCCGGGCCTCCGTCGCCGCCGGGGAGCACGGGTCGATCGTCGATGCCCTCGACTTCGTCGCGAGCGCTCCGGACGACCACGGTGCCCTCGAGGGCATCAGTCCCGCCGGCCGACAGCGGATGCGCGACCTCGGGCAGCAGCTCGCCGGGCTCCGGTCCCGCGCGGCCGGGGACCTCGTGGACTTCGTCACGCTGGTGGTGCAGGAGATGCGGCTCGACGTCGAGGTCGCCGCCCACGAGCAGGGGAGCGCCGCGTTCCTCGACGCGTTCGTCGACGAGCTCGCCGGCTTCGTGACCACCGACGACCGCGCCGACCTCGGAGCGTTCCTCGGTTGGATCGACGCCGCCGCGCGCCGCGACGACATGGGTCCGCGGTCCGAGGAGCCCGAGGCCGGCACCGTGCAGATCCTGACGATCCACGGCTCGAAGGGGCTCGAGTGGGACGCGGTCGCCGTGCCGCGACTCGTGGAGGGCGCGCTGCCGGCCCGCCCGCAGGAGGGGTCCTCGGGGTGGCTCGGCTTCGGTCGGTTGCCGTACGGGTTCCGCGGGGACGCCGAGGAGCTCCCGCGGCTCGACTGGCGCGGCCACGAGGACCAGAAGGGCGTCGTCGACGCGATCGAGGCGTACAAGGAGCAGGTGAAGGCCCGCAACGAGGACGAGGAACGCCGACTGACCTACGTGGCGCTGACCAGGACCCGGCACGACCTGCTCGTGTCCGGGTCGTCCTGGGCCGGTGGCGTCAAGCCGACCGCTCCGAGCCGGTACCTGCACGACCTGGTCGAGGCGGGGATCGTCCCCGCGGACGCCGTGCCGGACGGCACCGCGCACGAGGAGAACCCGCTCGGCGGGGACGGCGCGACCCAGACCTGGCCGCACGTGCCGTTCGGGCAGCGGGGCGCACGGGTCCTCGCCGCCGCGGACCGGGTGCGGAACGCGAACCCCGGCGCGGCCGGGCGCTTCGCGGCGGACATCGACCTGTTGCTCGCCGAGCGCCAGGCCGCGCGGTCCGCACGGCACCGCGTCGCGATCCCGCACCGCGTGCCGGCCTCGGGCTTCAAGGACTACGTCGGGAAGCCGGACGCGGTCGCCGAGCGCCTGCGCCGACCCATGCCGGAGCGGCCGTACCGCGCGACCAGACTCGGCACGCTCTTCCACCAGTGGGTCGAGCAGCGTGCGCGCAGCGGCGGCTCGCTCGAGACCCTCGACCTGTGGGACGACGAACGCGACCTCGACGCCGACGAGGCCGTGGACGCCTCGGCGGACGCGGCGGTCACCGACGACGACGCACGGCGACTGGCGGCGTTCCAGGCGACGTTCGCGCGGTCACGCTGGGCCGACCTCACCCCGGTCGAGGTCGAACGCGAGATCCACATCCCGTTCCTCGGCCACAGCGTGGTGTGCAAGCTCGATGCGGTGTACGAGATCGGCGGTCGCGCCGAGGTGGTCGACTGGAAGACCGGCAAGGCTCCCACCGGCGCGGACGACCTGGCGGCACGGCAGCTGCAGCTCGCGCTGTACCGGGTGGCGTACGCCGAGTTCACCGGGCGACCGGTCGACGAGGTCGACGTGGTCTTCTACTTCGTCGCGGACGACCTCGAGGTCCGGCCGACCGCACTGCTCGACCGTGCCGGTCTCGAGCGCGCGTGGCAGGACGCGCTCGGCTGAGCCTGCACCGCCGGTGCGGACTGCGTGACGGACGGCCTGACGGACGGGAGGCGCGTGGCGGGGCCTCGCAGGGCCTCCAGACCGCTGGATGGTCGCGACGGTCGCAGGACGCCTGACGGAACCACGGCCCTTCCGTCCCTGGGCGCACGCCCCGGACCGCGTCCGAGGACGGGTTCAGCCGTGTCGACGCTCGGTCGACGACAGGAACTGCTCGACCTCGCCGATCTCCATCGTGTCGGGGGAGACCGACTGCAGCGGTTCGGCACTCGGCGTCTGCACCGCGTCGACCAGACGGTGCATCATCGCGACCGCGTCGTCGACGACCTCGGTGCTCTTCGCCTGCACACCGTGCAGCAGCCACTGCGCGGTCTCGAGCTCGTGGTACACGCGGGCCCGTTGGGCGAGCTGCCGGTCACGGCCGCCGCCGTTCGCCTCGTACGCGCTGAGGACGGTGTCGAAGCCGTCACGATGACCGGCCAGCACCCACGCGAGGTCCTTCGCGGGGTCCCCGAGCCGGAGCTCGCCCCAGTCGAGGATGCCGGTGACGGCGTCGCCGTCCACCAGGACGACCCCGGTGCCGAGTGCGCCGTGCACGACCGTGGGCGTGAACTGCCACAGCTGCTGGTCGCGCGCGGCGCCCTCCCACCGCTCGACCAGGGCGGCGGGCACGAGCTTGGTCGCGACCGCGCGGTCCATCACCGAGACGGCTGAGCGCAGGACCTCGAACGGGGTGAGCGACGGCAGGCCGGCGTCGGTGACGAAGCTCGTCGGCAGCTGGTGCACGGCGGCGACCGCCCGACCGACGGAGGTCGCGAGCTCCGGTCGCTCGCCCAGGTCGCGCAGCGTCGGCTGCGTGCCGGGGACGTAGGTCGTGACGATGGCCCTGGTCGAGCCGATCGGTGCCTGACCGCGGTACTCGGCCACGGCGAACGGGAGTCGCGAGCGGATGCCGGCGCTGAGGGCGCGGATCGCGACGAGGTCGGCGGACTGCCGGGCCTCGGCCCGCTGGTTGCGCGGCCGGCGGATCGCGCTGAGCGTGCCGTCCGCGTCGCGCAGGACCGCCGACTCGTAGTCCCCGGAGGCGGCCGAGCCGAGCGTGCGCGTGCCGGTCAGGACCAGACCGGGAACGGCCGTGGTCGCCAACGCGGCTAGAGTGAACTGGGATCCCGCCATGCCCTTCAGGGTAGGTCCGCGTCCGGTGCCGGAGCGCACGCCACGCTGGCCTGTGCAAGCCCGGGCACCGTCCACAGGGTCCCGCTGAGAAGCCCGTCCTGACCGAGGAGCACCCCGCCGTGACCGTCGAGTTCGCCGCCAGACTCCCGCTGTCCCGCAACGAACTCGACCGCGACGCGGAGTTCCGGACGACGCCCGACCTCGACCGTGTGCTGCGTGCCGACCCGTCGGTGCGGTGGTTGCCCGTGCGCGGTGCCGAGCTCCTGCGCGAGGACGGCGGCGCGCTGCGCTTCGTCGATGCAGCGGCGGTGCCCGAGGACGCGGTGACGCTGTACCTGGGCCGCGCGGTCGCGGACGCGCCGGACGCCCCGGCTGGCACCCGCTTCGTCGCGGCGATGCTCGACGCCTCGGCCGCAGCGGCGATCGAGCCGGACGACGACGCATGGGTCAGCCTGCGCATGTTCGGCACCGAGCTGTCCGCCCGCGACCAGGGCCTCGCGGTGGAGGCCGTCGCGATGGCGAACTGGCACGCGGTGCACGGGTTCTCCCCGCGCACCGGATCCCCGGCCGAGGTCGTCAGCGGCGGGTGGGTCCGCCGCGACCCCGAGGGCCACGAGCTGTTCCCGCGCACCGACGCGGCGATCATCGTCGGGGTCACGGACGCCGACGACCGCATCCTGCTCGGGTCCAACGCGGCCTGGGACGCCGACCGCTACTCCCTGCTCGCCGGCTTCGTCGAGCCGGGGGAGTCGCTGGAGGACGCCGTCCGCCGTGAGGTCTGGGAGGAGTCCGGCGTCCGCGTCGAGGAGCCCGAGTACCTCGGGTCGCAGCCGTGGCCGTTCCCCGCCTCGCTCATGCTCGGCTTCCGTGCCCGAGCGGTGGACGGGGACCCGTCGACCGCCCGGCCCGACGGCGTGGAGATCCTCGACGTCCGGTGGTTCACACGGGACGAGGTCCGGGAACGCGCCGGCGACACCCTGCTGCTGCCCGGCCGCACGTCGATCGCCCGCGCGATCATCGAGGAGTGGTACGGCGGGCCGCTGGACGTGCCGTGAGCGACCCGCGTGCCGCGCGCAGTCCGGTCGCCGGGACGGGCACCGGCGCGGGGACGGGCCCCGGTGCGGCGACCGGTGCCCCGCCCGTGCGGCCGCCGTCGCCGGACGAGCTGCTGGCCGCGCTCGACGCCGAGCAGCAGACCGTCGCCAGGACGCTGCTCGGCCCCGTCGCGGTGCTCGCCGGTGCGGGGACCGGCAAGACCCGGGCGATCACCCACCGGATCGCGTACGGGGTGGCGACGGGCACGTACTCGCCCAACCACGTGCTCGCGCTGACCTTCACGACCCGTGCTGCCGGGGAGCTCCGGTCACGACTGCGCGCCCTCGGCGCCGGGACGGTCCAGGCGCGCACCTTCCACGCCGCGGCCATGGCGCAGCTCAGTTACTTCTGGCCGGACACCGTCGGCGGACACGCACCGCGCATCGTCGAGTCCAAGGGCCGGGTCATCGCGCACGCTGCCGACACGGTCGGGATCCACGTCGACACCCCGGTGCTCCGTGACCTCGCCGCCGAAGTCGAGTGGCGCAAGGTGCAGATGCTCACCTACGACGAGTACGAGGCCGCCGCCGCCGACCGGGTGATGCCGCGCGACACCCCACCCCGGCGTGTGGTCGACCTGATGAAGGCGTACGAGCAGCTCAAGGACGACCGCCGACAGCTCGACTTCGAGGACGTCCTGCTGGCGACGCTCGGCATGGTCGAGTCCGAACCGCGGGTCGCCTCGTACGTCCGACAGCAGTACCGGTTCTTCGTCGTGGACGAGTACCAGGACGTCTCCCCGGTGCAGCACGACCTGCTCCGCGCGTGGCTCGGCGGCCGCGACGACGTGTGCGTGGTCGGCGATGCCAGCCAGACGATCTACTCCTTCGCGGGTGCATCGAGCCGGTACCTGCTGGGCTTCGGCTCGGAGTTCCCGCGCGGCTCCGTGCTGCGACTCGAGCGCAACTACCGGTCGACGCCCGAGGTCGTGCACGCTGCGAACACCCTGATGCGTGGGCAGCCCGGCGCGCTCGACCTCGTGGCGCAGTCCTCGGACCGAGGCCCGGAGCCCGAGGTGCTGCCGTGCGTGCACGACGGCGACGAGGCCCAGACCGTGGCCCGGCACATCGGGGGACTCGTGGCGGCGGGAGCGGCGTTCGGGGACTGCGCGGTGCTGTACCGCGTCGGAGCGCAGTCCGCCGCGCTGGAGTCCGCGCTCGGCCGCGCCGGCATCCCGTACCGGGTGCAGGGCGGCACGCGGTTCTTCGACCGGCCCGAGGTGAAGCTCGCGGTGCACCACATGCGCGGCGAGGCCGTGCGGCAGACCGACGACGAACTCACCCGTCGCGTCGGGCTCGTGCTCCAGCTGAGCGGCTGGACGCCGACGCCGCCGGACGGCACCGGAGCGGTCCGCGACCAGTGGGAGGCGCTGCAGGCGATCATGGGCCTGGCCGAGGCGTCGCCCGCCGGGACGACCATGCAGCAGTTCACGCAGGACCTGGTCGACCGTGCGGCGACGCACCACGAGCCGGAGCTCGACGCCGTCACCCTGGCCACGCTGCACTCGTCGAAGGGCCTCGAGTGGCCGCACGTCGTCGTCGTCGGCGCTGCCGAGGGGCTCCTGCCCATCTCGCACGCCACGACCGATGCCGAGGTCGACGAGGAACGCCGACTCTTCTACGTCGGACTGACCCGCGCGCGCCGTTCGGTCACCGTCACGTGGTCACGGCAGGGTTCCACGCGCGGGGGTGCCCGGGCGCCGAGTCGGTTCCTGGCAGCGCTCGACACGCACACCTCGGGTGCGGTGCCACCGGCCGCAGGCTGACCGCGAGGTCGTCCCGGTCGAACACGACCTGATCGGTCCCGGGCTGCTGCGTCCGCAGGGGCAGGCGCTGCACGAGCACCCGCACCGCGGCCGACGCGATCGCGGCGAGACGCCACGGCGACAGCGGCGCGGCGGGGCGGCCCCAGACCTGCGCGGCGAGCGTCGGCCACGCCGGGTCCTCGTCCACGCGGGCGTACTCGACGCACTGCAGGCAGGGTCCGTCGCCCGGGACGACCACCGGCCCGAGCCGGACCCGTCCGTCGCCGACGACGAGCGAGAGGTGCGGGGCCCCTCGCCGCGCCCACGCCGACCGGAGCGCCGGGTCGACGACGTGGTCGGCGACGACCACCGCGATCGACGGCGGCGGGTCGGGCAGCACGATCGGTCCACCGCGGGGTGCGGCGGTCCGGGCGACGGTGACGCCCTCGCCCGAGAGCATGTCGGCGACCACGTCGGCGAGGGCCCCGTCGCCGTGCACCTCGACCCGGGCGAGCGGCTCGGGCAGGACGTCGACGACCGCGGGGGAGGCGTCCCCGAGCACGCGGGCCGCGACCTCGGGCCGGCACCCGGTCGTGGCGGCGAGGGCGGTCAGGGCGTCGCGGCTGGTCTCCCCCCGCAGCGCGCAGAGGAAGCGTTCCTCGGCCACGGTCGGCACCGGGACGACCGCACGCGGCGGGTCGACGCCGAGCTGGACGGTCCCCGGGTCACGCCAGACGAACTCGAGCGTGGGGTCGATGCGGATGCCCATGCACCCACCGTGTCGCAGGTGACCGGCCCCGTGGGACCGGTCCCCGCGATCTGTGGAGAACTAGCGGGGCCCGGCACCGGGGGAGTCGCCGCCCGCCGTCCCGTCGTCCGCAGGGCCGTCGTCCGCAGGGCGGTCGCCCTCGTCCTCGATCCCGCCGTGCTCGTCCTCGCGCGGACGGTCACCGGAGGCGTCGTTGAGCAGGTCCTCGAGTGCCTTGTCGAACGCGTCGTCGTCGGCCGAGCGACCGGGGTTGCGCAGCCGCAGCACGAAGGCCTCCGGGTCGTCGACGTCCTCGGAGGTCGGTACGGCGTCGAAGTGCGACCAGAGTGCGTCGCGTTCCTCGGCGCCGAGCTCCTCGGTGACCCGCTGCCAGAGCGCCGCGGCCTCGCGCAGTCGGCGGGGACGGAGTTCGAGGCCGACGAGGGTCGCGAAGGCGGACTCCGCCGGACCACCCGCCGCACGGCGACGGCGGACCATCTCGGCGATCGCGTCGGACTTCGGCAGCCGCACGGTCGCCGCTGCGGTGACCGTGTCGACCCAGCCCTCGACGAGCGCGAGCATCGTCTCGAGCCGGCCGAGCGCGGCCTCCTGCTCGGGCGTGCGCGGCGGGATGAGCGCGCCGGACGCGAGCGCGTCCCGGAGCTGCTCCTGGTTCGTGGGATCGATCTCCGACGCGAGCTCCTCGACGCGGTCGAACGGGATGTGGATCCCGCGCGCGTAGTCGGTGATCGACGAGATGATGTGCAGTCGCAGCCACCGCGCCGACCGGAACAGCCGGGCGTGTGCGAGCTCGCGGACGGCCAGGTAGATGCGGACCTCGTCCTCGGGGACGTCGAGGCCCTCGGCGAAGTCCGCCACGTTCTGCGGCAGCAGCGCCGCGACCTGCTCGTCGAGGAGCGGCACGCCCACGTCACCGCCGGAGACGACCTCCTTCGACAGCTGCCCGACCACCTGGCCGAGCTGGATGGCGAAGAGGGCGCCGCCGACGCCGCGCATCGCCTTCGAGACGTCGCCGAGCATCGCCTTGAGCTGCTCCGGCGCACGCTGCTCGATCGCCTCGGTCAGGGCGTTCGAGATGCTCAGTGCCACCGGCTCGGCGATCTGCGCCCACACCGGGGTCGTCGCCTTCGCCCACTGCTCGCGCGTGTAGAGGCTCGGTGTCGCCGTCAGCTCGGGGACGCTGGTGGCCTCGTCCAGCCACAGCGCGGCGACCTGGAAGGCCTGGTCCGACGCCTGGGCGGTCGCGGGGTCCACCGGGTGGCCGCCGTCGCGGGCGATCGCGGTCGCCCGCTCGGACGCGACCGAGAAGTCGATGCCGTCCCCGCCCGACTGCGCCGCGCGCTGGAGCTGGCTCATCAGGTTCGCCACGAACGCCGGGTCGTTCGGCAGCCCCGCGGCGCCCGCGAGCTGCGACGGGTCGATCTGTCCCTCTCCGGAGAGCAGCTTGCGCAGCATCTCCTGGAAGTCGTCGTCCGGCCCCGGCTGCGGTTGATCAGGCATGACGACTACGCTAACCGCTGCTCACGGGGCCGCGCCTGGGATGCTCCCGAGGGGGCACCAGGACCGCTGCGCCGAGGGCGAACAGCCCGCGAACACGCGGGCGAACCGCCCCGTGGAAGGACGTCCGTGACCCTCTTCGCCCCCGCGCCCCGCCGCCGCTCCCGTTCGCGCACGGTGGGCTGGGCGTTCGTCATCGGGGCCGTGGTGCTCGCGCTCCTGGCGAGCTTCCTGCCCAGCCCGTACCTGATCGAGGTGCCGGGCCCGGTCTACAACACGATCGGCACGCAGCGGCAGGGCCAGGGGAAGGACGCGAAGGACGTCGAACTCATCCAGATCGACGGGGCGGAGACGTACCCGACCTCCGGTGCCCTCGACATGCTCACCGTCGGCATCCAGGGGGACGCGACGAACCGACCGTCGTGGGGGAGCGTGATCCGTGCGCTGTTCTCGCGCTCGGAAGCGGTGATCCCGGCGAGTGCGATCTACCCAGAGGGCACCACCACCGAGCAGGTGAACCAGCAGGACGCCGCGGACATGCAGTCGTCGCAGCAGTCGGCGGTCGCCGCGGCGCTGATCCACCAGGGCTACGACCTGCCGACCCGGCTCGAGGTCGGCTCCGTGCAGCCCGGGTCCGCAGCGGACGGCACCATCCGGAAGGGTGACGTCATCACGGCGTTCGACGGTGAGCAGCTCACGACGAACGTCGACGCCGGCACCCTGCGCGCCGCCGTCGCGAAGCACGGCACCTCGTCGCCCGCGACCGTGACGATCGAGCGGGACGGCACGAGCCGCCAGGTCGACGTCACCCCGCGCGCGGAGCAGGGCACCCCGCTCCTCGGGGTCGGCGTCACCGAGCGGTACGACTTCCCCTTCGACGTGAAGATCGCGCTGCAGGACGTCGGCGGCCCCTCGGCCGGCATGATGTTCGCGCTCGGGATCATCGACGAGCTGACGCCGGGCGAGCTCAACGGTGGGGAGCACGTGGCGGGGACCGGCACGATCACCGCCGACGGCGAGGTCGGCCCGATCGGCGGCATCCGACAGAAGCTCTACGGCGCGAAGGACGCCGGCGCGACCGTCTTCCTCGCACCTGCCGACAACTGCGACGAGGTCGTCGGGCACGTCCCCGACGGGCTCGACGTCTACAAGGTCGCCACGCTCGACCAGGCCGTCACCGACCTGCAGACGATCGCGTCGGGGAAGAGCACCGCCGGACTGGCGCGCTGCGGCTCCTGAGCCGGCCGACCCGGTGTCGCGACGTGCGCGCACGGCGCGGGTCGTGCCTCCAGGCTGACCGGTCGGGAGGCGCGGCCCGCCTTCCTGAGTCCCCGCACAGTTTCGCTGTCGGTCCGGACCAATAGGATCGGTGCACTGACGGCCCGCCGTGCCGGGCCCGCCGGTCCGACACGTCTGGAGCACATCAAGTGACGACAACCTCGTCCACCTCGGGCCCTGCTGGGCGGCGTTCGCCGCGGGTCCCGATCGTGGTCACGATCATCGTGCTGGCCGCACTGGTGATCGGCTTCTTCATCTTCGCCAGCCTGTACACCGACTACGCGTGGTTCGCGCAGCTCGGCTTCCAGCAGGTCCTCACCACGCGCTGGATCGCGGCCACGCTCATGTTCGTGGCCGGGTTCCTCGGCATGGCCGTGCCGGTGTACGTGAGCATCGCGCTCGCCTTCCGGTTCCGCCCCGTCTACGCGAAGCTCAACTCGCAGCTCGACCGCTACCAGCAGGTCATCGAGCCGCTGCGCCGCGCGGTGATGATCGGCATCCCGGTCGTCCTCGGCCTGTTCGCCGGGCTCGCGACCGCGGGCCGTTGGAGCATGGTGCTCGAGTACTTCAACCGGACGTCGTTCGGCAAGAAGGACCCGCAGTTCGGTCTCGACATCGGATTCTACGTCTTCGAGCTGCCGTTCTGGCGCTCGATCGTGGCGTACTCGTCGGCGGTCGTGCTCATCGCCGGCATCGCCGCGCTCGCCGCGACCTACCTGTACGGGGCCCTGCGCTTCGGCGGACGCGAGGTCCGCATCTCCAAGGCCGCGCGCATCCAGCTCGCCGTCACCGCGGCCGTCTACGTGGCGCTGCAGGCCGTGAGCCTGTGGCTCGACCAGTACGCCGCGCTGACGAAGGACAACCCGCTCATCACGGGTGCGCAGTACACCGACGTCAACGCCGTCATCCCCGGGCGCGAGATCATGGCCGGCATCGCGGCGATCGTCGCGGTCCTGTTCATCGTCACCGCGGTCATCGGCCGCTGGCGCATCTCGATCGTCGGCACCGGGCTGCTGCTCGTCGCGGCGATCGTCATCGGCGGCGTCTACCCGTGGATCATCCAGCGCATCCAGGTGAAGCCGTCCGAGCGCACGTACGAGTCCGCGTACATCGAGCGGAACATCAAGGCCACCCGCGACGCGTACGGCGTGAGCGGGGTCGAGGAGCAGAACTACGACGCGACGACCGAGGCGAGCTCGGGCGCCCTGGCACAGGACGCCCAGACCACGGCGAACATCCGTCTGATCGACCCCAAGATCGTCTCGGACACCTTCAGCCAGCTGCAGCAGTACCGGCAGTACTACCAGTTCCCGGACCAGCTGGACGTCGACCGCTACGACATCGACGGCCAGACCGAGGACACCGTGATCGCGGTCCGCGACATCGACCTCGCGGGCCTCAGCTCGCAGGCGAACACCCAGTACAACCGGACGTTCGTCTACACGCACGGCTTCGGCGTCACGGCGGCGTACGGCAACCAGCGGGCGAGTGACGGCAAGCCGGTGTTCCTCGAATCGGGCATCCCGTCCAACGGCAAGCTCGGCAACTACCAGGAGCGCGTCTACTTCGGCGAGACCTCGCCGCCCTACTCGATCGTCGGTGGCCCCGAGGGCTCGAAGAACATCGAGCTCGACTACCCCGCCGGTTCGGACGACAGCGACGGCGGCAACGCCACGACGACGTACCAGGGCAACGGCGGACCGAGCCTCGGCGGGTTCTTCAACCGCCTCGTCTACGCCGCGAAGTTCCAGTCCGAGCAGATCCTCCTGTCGGACGCGGTGAACCGCGACTCGCAGATCCTCTACGACCGCGACCCGATCCAGCGCGTGCAGAAGGTCGCCCCGTACCTGAAGCTCGACAGTGACGCCTACCCGGCGATCGTCGACCACCGCATCCAGTGGATCGTGGACGGCTACACGACGAGCGACGCGTACCCGTACTCGCAGAGCCAGAGCCTCTCGGACACGGTCGCGGGCACGGACTCGTCGGCGTTCAGCACCGACCAGGTGAACTACATGCGCAACTCGGTCAAGGCGACCGTCGACGCGTACACGGGCAAGGTGACGCTCTACGCGTGGGACACCCAGGACCCGGTGCTCAAGACGTGGCAGAAGATCTTCCCGTCGACGACCGAGCCGGTGTCGCAGATGAGCGCCGAGCTCCTCGACCACGTGCGCTACCCGACCGACCTGTTCAAGGTGCAGCGTGCGATCCTCGGCACGTACCACGTGACCAACGCGAACTCGTTCTACTCGGGTGACGACGCGTGGAACACGCCGCAGGAGACGACCACGGGCACCAACGACTCCGAGGCGAACACCGACACGGTGTCGCAGACGACGACGAACGCGCTCGGCACGAGGACCACGCCGTCGCAGGGCAACCTGCAGGACCCGTACTACCTGACGATGAAGGTGCCGGGGCAGGACACCGCGTACTCGCTGTACACGACGTACATCCCGCAGCAGTCGGCGGGAGCGAACAACCGCAACGTGCTGACGGGCTACCTGGCGGTCGACTCCGATGCGGGCGGTGCCGGCAAGGGCGAGAAGGCGGCGAACTACGGCAAGCTCACGCTGCTGACGATGCCGAAGACCGACAACATCCCCGGTCCGGCGCAGGTGCAGAGCCTCTTCAACGGTGACACCACCGTGTCGCAGGAGCTCAACATCCTGAAGCGCGGCAACTCGACCGTGAAGCAGGGCAACCTGCTCACGCTGCCGGTCGGTGGCGGGTTCCTCTACGTGCAGCCCGTCTACGTCCAGTCGACCTCGAGTGGTTCGTACCCGCTGCTGCAGAAGGTGCTCGTGGCGTTCGGCGACAAGATCGCGTTCGAGGACACGCTCGACCAGGCGTTGAACGAGCTGTTCGACGGCAACTCCGGGGCCGCTGCCGGTGACCAGGGTGCCGCGGAGGGGTCGGGTTCGACCGGTTCGGGCTCGTCCGACTCGGGAACCGGCTCGTCCGACTCGGGAACCGGCTCGTCCGACTCGGGCTCGTCGGGTTCGGGCTCATCGAGCGACTCGGGCTCTGCGTCCGGTGGGTCGGCCGGCTCGTCGAGCGGGTCGGGGAACCAGGCGCTCGAGCAGGCGCTCGCCGAGGCGCGCAGGGCGCTGCAGGACCGCCAGCAGGCCTACGCCGAGAACGACCTGGTCGCCGCGGCCGAGGCGGACAAGCGCCTGCAGGACGCCATCGAGGCCGCGACCGAAGCCGAGAACGGCAACTGACACGCCGTGGCGGGGCACTCGATTTGTGCCCCGCCACGGGGGTGTGTAGGCTATTGGATGTGCCGCGGGGTGGAGCAGTTCGGTAGCTCGCTGGGCTCATAACCCAGAGGTCGTAGGTTCAAATCCTGCCCCCGCAACCAAGCGTCACAACGAAGGCCCCGGTCCAGTCGGATCGGGGCCTTCGTCGTTCCTGTGCAGCAGGTCGTGCCGTGTCGGTGCGTGGCTACGCTCGGAGCATGGCCACCCTCACCGTCGCCGCCGCCCAGTTCGCACCCGTGGACGACGCCGCGGCCAACCTCCGGACCGTGCAGGCGGCCGCCGAGGACGCCGCCGAGCGCGGTGCCGACCTCCTTGTGACGCCCGAGTACACCTCGTACTTCAGCGCGGACCTCGACGACCGCTTCGTCGCCGCAGCGGAGCCGCTCGACGGTCCCTTCGTCAGCGGCCTGCGGGACATCGCGCGGCAGCACGCGATCGCACTCGTGGTCGGGGTCGCCGAGACGGCGGAGACGAACGGGCGGTTCCGGAACACCCTGGTCGCGGTGCTGGCCGACGGGTCGATCGCCGCGACATACCGGAAGGTGCACCTGTACGACGCGTTCGGCTCGAGGGAGTCCGACCGCATCGAGTCCGGCGGCGCCGACCAGCTGCCGGTCTTCGAGCTCGGCGGGCTGCGCATCGGACTCGAGACCTGCTACGACCTGCGGTTCCCCGAGGTCACCCGGCGACTCGCCGCACCGGAGATCGGCGCAGCGGACGTCGTCGTGCTGCCGGCGGAGTGGGTGCGCGGTCCCGGGAAGGAACTTCACTGGCGCACACTGCTGACCGCCCGTGCGATCGAGAACACCGTCTGGGTCGTCGGGGTGGGGCAGACCGGACCGATCGGCATCGGCGGGTCCGTCGTGATCGACCCGTCCGGCGTCGCGGTCGCCGCTGCCGGGGCGAGTGCGGGGACCGTCGTCGCGACGATCGACACTGCGACCACCGAGGCGGTGCGAGCCGTCAACCCCTCGCTCGCGCTCCGCCGCTTCGACGTCCACCCGCGCTGACCGTCGCGCGCTCGCCGCGGTTCCCGCCCGCGCTGCGGTTGCCGCGCGCGTCGCCGTTCCCGTCACTGGTCCCGGTCCCGTCCCCGTCCCCGTCCCCGTCTCGGTCCCGAGCGGGCGGAAGGCGCAGGCTGATCGTCTGTCCTGAGCCGTTTCCGCCCGTTCGTGGTGGTGCTGGTCGGTCCGGCTGTTCGGGGTGTCGTCGAGCGGGCGGAAGGCGCAGGTGGATCGTCCGTCTCGAGCCGGTTCCGCCCGTTCGTGGTGGTGCTGGTCGGTCCGGCTGTTCGGGGTGTCGTCGGGCGGGCGGAAGGCGCAGGTGGATCGTCCGCGTCTCGAGCTGATTCCGCCCGTTCGTGGTGGTGCTGGTCGGTCCGGCTGGGCGGGGTGTCGTCGGGCGGGCGGAATCGGTGCTCGTGCGAGGCGCGGGGAGCAGGTCGTGCCCGCTCGGGGGTCGGGACAGGAGGGCGGGACCTCGGGGGAGCGACGAGCGGGCGGAAGCGGGCAGGGCGACCGTCTGATCAGCACGGGAAAGGCCCGCTCGCGGGGACGGCAGGAGCTGCAGCTCGGCCTCGCGGGGGCGTGGCACCACGGGCGCTCGGAAGGGCTCCCGGGGAGTCGGACCCGTGTCCGTCCGGGGCAGTCAGCGTCAGCGTGCGGGGGAGAGCGCTGCGAGCCGCGTGGCTGCCTCGGCGAGCACGTCACGTCGCTTGCAGAAGGCGAAGCGCACGAGCGACCGGTAGCCCGCCGCTCGCTCGGGTCGGACGAACGCCGACACCGGGACGCCCACCACGCCGGCGAGCTCGGGGAGGCGGAGGCAGAACGCGCGAGCGTCGTCGTACCCGAGCGGTGCGGTGTCCGCCAGGACGAAGTAGCCCCCGTCGGGACGCATCACGTCGAAGCCAGCGGAACGGAGTCCGGCCGCGAGCAGGTCGTGCTTCTCGGAGAGCTCGCGGGCGATGCCGTGGTAGACCTCGTCGGGCAGTCGGAGTCCGGTCGCGACCGCGGGCTGGAACGGGGCACCGTTCACGAACGTCAGGTACTGCTTGACCGAGACCACGGCCTCGACGAGCGCGGGGGCAGCCGTGAGCCAACCGACCTTCCAGCCGGTGGTGCTGAAGGTCTTGCCAGCACTCGAGATCGTGATCGTCCGGTCCGCAGCGCCGGGCAGGGTCGCGACGGGGACGTGCGGAGTGCTGAAGGTCAGGTGTTCGTAGACCTCGTCCGTGACGACGAGGGCGTCGTGGCGCTCGGCGAGCTCGAGCACGGTCGCCAGGACCTCGCGGGGGAGCACCCGGCCGGTGGGGTTGTGCGGCGTGTTCACGAGCACGATCCGCGTGCGGTCGGAGAAGGCGGCACGCAGGGTGTCCTCGTCCGGCAGGAAGTCCGGAGCGGTGAGGGGGACCGTCACGTGCGTGCCCCCGGCGAGACGGATCAGCGCGCCGTAGGCGTCGTAGAAGGGTTCGAAGGTGACCACCTCGTCGCCGGGTTCGACGAACGCGAGCAGCGTCGCGGCGAGGGCTTCGGTCGCGCCCGCGGTGACGAGGACCTCGCGGTCCGGCTCGACGGACAGGCCGTACCAGTGGGCCTGGTGCTCCGCGATCGCCTCGCGGAGCTCGGGCGCCCCGCGGCCGGGCGGGTACTGGTTCACCCCGCGGCGGATCGCCTCGACCGCAGCGTCGAGCACCTCGACCGGGCCGTCCTGGTCGGGGAACCCCTGTCCGAGGTTGATCGCTCCGGTCGCCGCAGCGAGTGCGCTCATCTCGGCGAAGACCGTCGGGGCGGGGACGCCGTCGGGGCCGAGCAGCATCGCCCCCTCAGCTGCGCGGAGCCAGGGTCCGGTGCGGTGCATGGTGGGTCCCTCCGGTGCGCCGGGCGCAGATCGACGCCCTGGAGGACCCCAACCTAGTAGGACGGCGCAGTGGCCTGGCCTCGACACGTCACGATCCGTCGCGGGACCGGGAGCACTTCCACAGCCCACGCATAAGATCGCCATAGGTCGCTTGCAGCCCCGCCAGGAGCACCGCACAGGTGGACGCGGAAGACTGCAGGAGCTTGAAAGGAGCACGTCCAGCATGACCGACACCACGCCTCACGGCCAGGGCGACGAGAACCGCCCCCAGGACACCGACCACCGGGCCGCAGCCGAGGACGCCTCGCGCGACACCTCCGGTGAGGGCACGTCGACGCAGGACGTCTTCGGGCAGCCCGCCGTCCGCCGAGCGGACCACGACCACACCGACGTGATCGACCACGCCCACGCCGACGAGACCGACGTCATCCCCACGGGGACCGACACCGCGACGGACCGCTACACCGCCCCGTACCCGACCATCGACGGTGACAGCAGTGGGTCCGACCATCAGGCCAGCCCCTACGGCTCCGACAACGCGCACCACGGGCAGGCGGCGGCGAGCGGTTCCGGTCAGGGTCAGTACGGCCAGGGCCAGCAGTACGGCCAGAGCCAGAGCCAGTACGGCCAGAGCCAGCACCAGTACGGCCAGAGCCAGCACCAGTACGACCAGAGCCAGCACCAGTACGGCCAAGACCAGTACGGCCAGAGCCAGACCCCGTACGGCCAGAGCCAGACCCCGTACGGCCAGAGCCAGACCCCGTACGGCCAGAGTCAGAGCCCGTACGGCCAGGGCCAGTACGGCCAGGGCCAGAGCGAGTACGGCCAGAGCCAGTACGACCGTCCCCGGTACGGCGAGTACGCACAGGGCACGTCGCAGTACGCCGCCCCGCAGAGCGCGCCGTACCCCGGGTCCGCCCAGGCGCCCTCATCCGCCAGCGCCTTCGGCGACGTCGACGGCTCGAACCAGCGCAACGGTCACTACTTCGGCGGTGCCGCCGCCGGCGCAGCGACCGGGAGCGCCGCGGGCGCCGCCACGAGCACCGACGGCAGGAACGGCCGCAACAAGCTCGTCCTGCCGATCGTCGCGGGCCTGGTGCTCGCCGGCCTGGTCGGTGGTGGTGCAGGCTGGGCCGCGGGAGCGTCCCAGACCGGCACGACCGTGATCGGTTCGGGCTCGTCGCAGAGCGGCGGCAACCTCACGGTCAACGACTACAACAACGCCACCGTCGTGACCGCCGTCGCCGCGCAGGCGACGCCGTCGGTCGTGACGATCAACGTGTCCTCCGGCTCCGCGGGCGGCACCGGTTCCGGCGTCTTCTTCACGAAGGACGGCTACATCGTCACGAACACCCACGTGGTGACCCTCGACGGTGACAGCGCGAACGGCACCATCACGGTGACGACGTCCGACGGCAGGATCTACCCGGCGAAGCTCGTCGGCACGGACCCGACGGTGGACCTCGCGGTCATCAAGATCGACGCGACCGGCACCAAGCCGATCTCGTTCGCGGACTCGTCCGACCTCAACGTCGGCGACACCGCGGTCGCGATCGGTGCGCCGCTCGGCCTGTCGAACACCGTCACCGACGGCATCGTCTCGACCCTCAACCGCAGCATCCAGGTCGCCTCGAGCGCCCCCAACCAGGGCGGCGACTCGAACGAGGGCGGCAACGGCGACAGCCCCTTCGAGTTCCCGGGCAACGGAGGGTCGTCCACCTCGACGACGGTCTCGCTGCCCGTGATCCAGACCGACGCGTCGATCAACCCCGGCAACTCGGGTGGTGCCCTGCTCGACTCGAAGGGCAAGCTGATCGGCATCAACGTCGCCATCGCGAGCGCCGGCAGCTCGCAGTCGTCGGACTCGCAGTCCGGCAGCATCGGTGTCGGGTTCGCCATCCCGTCGAACCTGGTGGAGCGCGTCGCGAACGAGATCCGTGAGAACGGTTCCGCCACGCACGGTCTGCTCGGTGCCACCGTCGGTGACGCCTCCGAGGACGCGAACGCCACCCAGACGGGCGCGCTCATCAAGTCGGTGTCCTCCGGTGGGGCAGCGGCGAACGCCGGTCTGCAGAAGGGCGACGTCGTGACGAAGATCGGCTCGGCGTCGGTGGCGGACGCCACCGACCTGACCGCGCAGGTCCGCTTCTTCGCCGGTGGTGCGAAGACGACGATCACCTACATCCGCGACGGTCAGACGCGCGAGGCCGACGTCACGCTCGGGACGTACAAGAGCTGACGCGACGGACGACGGACGGGAGGCGCGGTGCCGGCTGGCACCGTGCCTCCCGTCCGTCGTGTGGTGCTCGTCCGCCGACGGGCGCGTCCGGCCGCACGGCCGTGACGCAGGTGAGCGCTCCTGCCGCTTGATAGGCTCATGGCTGCTCTCCGGGGCGGTGCCGGTCCGCGGTGCGCTCCGCGCACCAGCCACGACCCCGAGGACCGCATGCAGACAGACGGACAGCCCCTGCCGGGGGTCTCGTACGTGATGCCGGTGCTCAACGAGGTCACCGAGGTGCGTGCCGCGGTCGGGAGCCTGCTCGACCAGGACTACGAGGGGCCGTTCGAGGTCATCCTCGCGCTCGGTCCGTCGATCGACGGGACGAACGAACTCGTCGCCGAGATGAGCGCCGCCGATCCGCGGGTGCGGGCGATCGAGAACCCCGTCGGGTCCACGCCCGCCGGGCTGAACGTCGCCATCCGCGCGTCGGTGCACCCGATCGTGATCCGGGTCGACGCCCACTCCGTCCTGCCGTCCGACTACACGCGGATCGCCGTGCGGGTGCTGCTCGAGTCCGGCGCGGACAACGTCGGCGGGATCATGCACGCCGAGGGACGGACACCGTTCGAGCGTGCCGTCGCGCACGCCTACGGCAGCCGGGTCGGTCTCGGTGGGACACCGCACCACGTCGGCGGCAAGGCCGGACCGGCCGAGACGGCGTACCTCGGGGTGTTCCGACGCGACCGGCTCTTCGAGGTCGGGCTCTTCGACGAGGGCATCAAGCGCGGCCAGGACTGGGAGCTGAACCGCCGGCTGCGCCAGACCGGCGGCACGGTGTGGTTCACCCCGGAGCTCGTCGTCACCTACCGCCCGCGTCCGAGCCTGCGCCGACTCGTCCGGCAGTTCGTCGCGACGGGACTGTGGCGCGGTGAGCTCGCGCGCCGGTTCCCCGCGAACAACGGCGTGCGGTACTTCGTCCCGCCGGCGATGGTCGTGGCGATGGCGCTCGGGATCTTCGCGGGCATCGTCGGGATCGTCGGCGCCGCACTCGGCTCCCCGGTTGCCTGGGCCTGCCTCGGCTTCGTCGTCCCCGCGGTCTACCTGCTCTTCGTCGTGCTCGGTGCCGTCGCCGTGGCGCGGCGCTCCGGGCTCTCCACCATGCTGTGGCTGATCGTGGTGCTGCCGTGCATCCACGTCGGCTGGGGCATCGGCTTCATCATCGGGTTCCTGACCCGGACCTCCGAGCTGACCACGCACACGGGACGGTGACCTGACCCCTTGACCGACGACACCACCGGCCGCGGCGCGACCCGACCGACCTCCATCGCGGAGCTCCGCGCGGTCGCCCAACCCGACGAGGTCCGCTCGCGCGCGAACGCCGAGCACTGGACCGCATCGCTCTACCTGCGCGACGTCTCGCCGTACCTGACCTGGCTGCTGCTGAAGACCCGCGTGTCGGCGAACCAGGTGACCGGCCTGATGATCCTGGTCGGGTGGAGCGTCGCCGCTGCGCTGCTGATCCCCGGCATCTGGGGTGCGCTGCTCGCACTCGTGCTCGGCCAACTGCAGATGCTCGTGGACTGCTGTGACGGTGAGGTGGCCCGCTGGCGCGGCACCCGGTCGCCGGCCGGGGTGTTCCTCGACAAGGTCGGGCACTACACCACCGAGGGGCTCATCCCGATCGCGCTCGGGGTCCGTGCGGCGACCTGGCCGATCCACGGTGGGGACTGGATGTGGACGACGATCGGCTGTGCGCTCGGCCTCGTGATCGTGCTCAACAAGGCGCTCAACGACATGGTCCACGTCGCCCGGGCGAACGCGGGCCTCGAGAAGCTCGTCGACCGTCGCGACGCGGGCACCGCGCCCTCCGGTCGACGCCTGGCGACCCTCCGCCGTGCCGCGCGCTTCCTGCCCTTCCACCGCCTGTACCACTCGGTCGAGCTCACGATCCTGGCGTTCGTCCTCGCCCTGCTCGGGCTCGTGATCGGTGACCCGCTGGCGGACCGGATCCTGGTCGGGGTGCTGCTGCCGCTCGCGGTCCTGGCCACGGCCGGTCACTTCGTCGCCATCATGTCGTCGAAGCGGGTGCGCGCATGACCGGACCGGCCTCCGACGTGCCGCAGGGCCAGCACTCGGCCGTGACCCCGGGCACCGCTCGACGGAACGCTTCGCCGCGCCGGGTGCGACCGCGCATCGCCGTGGTGAGCCTGTCCCAGGGCACCCGGCCGGACGACCTCCGCCGCGGCCTGGACAGCGTGCTCGCGCAGCAGGACGTCGAGCTCGACGTGGTGTGCGTCGGCAACGGCTGGGCACCGACCGGGCTGCCGGAGGGCGTCCGTGCACTCGCCCTGCCGGAGAACGTCGGGATCCCCGCCGGACGGAACGCCGGGGCCGAGGTCGTCGACGGCGACCACGTGTTCTTCCTCGACGACGACGCGTCGATCCCGTCGCCGACCTTCCTGCGTGACGCCGTGGCGCTCCTCGACGGCGACCCGTCGCTCGGCCTCGTGCAGCCGCGGGTCGTCGACCCGAGCGGCTCTGCGAACCCCCGCCGTTGGGTACCGCGGATCCGCAAGGGCGACGCGACGGACTCGTCGCCGGTGTTCTCGGTGTGGGAGGGCGCCGTGCTCCTGCCGATGGACGTCTACCGTGCCGTCGGCGGCTGGGGAGCGCCGTACTTCTACGCGCACGAGGGCATCGAGCTCGCGTGGCGCGTGTGGGACGCCGGTCGACGTGCGTGGTACGCCGGCGACCTGGTCGCGCACCACCCGGCGATCGATCCCGCCCGGCATGCCGAGTACATCCGCCTGAACGCGCGCAACCGTGTGTTCCTGGCGCGGCGCAACCTGCCGGCACCACTGCGACCGCTCTACGTCGGATCGTGGGCCGCGATCCAGGTCGCCCGCTGGTGGCGGCATCCGGTGCGTCTGCGGACCTGGTTCGCCGGCGTCGGCGAGGGCTGGACGGCGGACTGCGGTCCGACCCGGCCCATGGGGTGGCTGACGATCGCCCGGATGACGCTCGCCGGTCGCCCACCCGTCGTCTGATCCCGCCGCGACGTTCGACACGGGGCTCCGCAGCCCCGTCGGTGTCGCAGCGCTTGGTGTCGCAGCGGTCGAGGTCGTCCCCGCCGCCGACCGTGCCACCGAGGAGCCCGCACAGCAACCGCCCGTAGCCTGAGGACCACCATGCCGATCACCAAGGACGTCCGGACCGCCATCCGTCTCGCCCGCCGCCTCCTGCGTTCGCGGCAGAACCGACGGGAGCTCGACCGTCGCCTGCCCGGTGCTCCGCAGCTGCCGCCCCGGTCGGTCGAGCTCGCGGTCTACTTCGCCGACGGCCCGGTGAACATGTACCAGATCCGCCAGTGGTACGCGCCCCTGGCGGAACTCGCCCGCGAGCACCCGGTCGCCATCGTCTCGCGCAGCCCCGGCACGATGACGACGCTGCTCGACGAGTCGCCCGTCCCCGCGGTGTACGCCCGTCAGGTCGTCGACCTCGAGCGCTTCGTCGAGGAGCAGGCACCGAAGATCGTCCTGTACGTCAACCAGAACGCCCGCAACTTCCAGATGATGCGGTACGGGCGCATGTGGCACGTCTTCGTCAACCACGGCGAGAGCGACAAGATGTACATGACGACCAACCAGTTCAAGGCGTACGACTACGCCCTCATCGCGGGTGACGCGGCACGGGACCGCCTGCGTGCAGCGCTCTGGGACTACGACGTCGACGGCCGCACGATCGCCATCGGCCGTCCGCAGGCCGACCACTTCGCCGGTGCGGTGCCGTACCCGCAGGACGACCGCACCGTGGTGCTCTACGCACCGACGTGGGAGGGTGACCGCGCCGCCGCCGCGTACGGGTCGATCGCGTCGCACGGGGTCGTCCTCGCCGAGCACCTGCTCGCGACGGGTCGGCACCGGTTGGTGTACCGCCCGCACCCCCGGAGCGGCGTGCTCGACCAGGACTACCGGTCGGCGCACGAGCGCATCGTCGCCGCCATCGCCGCCGCGAACGCCGCCGACCCGTCGGCCCACCACGTGTACGACGACGGGCCGCAGCTCGGGTGGCAGCTCGCGGACGCCGACGTCGCGGTCACCGACATCAGCGCGATGATCTACGACCGGCTGGCCGTCGGCAAGCCCCTGATCGTGGCGCGTCCGGCAGCGCCCGACGCGGACGTGGACGAGCGCGGGTACCTCGGCGACGCGGACTGGCTGCTCGCCGAGGACGCCGCGGACATCGTCGCGCGGGTGGACGCCGCTGCGAACGACGCCGAGCAGCTCGCGAAGCTCCGGCACTGGGTCGAGCGGTACTTCGGTGACACCACGCCGGGTGTCGCGACGAGTCGGCTGCACGCCGCCGTGGACCGACTCGTGATGCGCTGGCACGAGGTCGCCGTGGAGCGCGGCGAGGCCTGACCCGGCGAGCGACGTCACGAGGCGAGCCCCACGAGGCGGTCGCCGACCAGGGACATGCGCCACAGGTACTCCGACCGGTCCGGGCGCCGCCACCGGACGACCACGATGCCGGTCTGCTCGGGATCGGCGCCGAACACCGCGATCGACAGGGACCGCCCCGGGTCGAGACGGTTCACCGCGAGCGGCGGGCAGTAGCCGCTGCCGAGGTGCGTCAAGGAGATCGCGTGCAGGGGCTCGGGGCCGGTGTTCACCAGGTCGTAGCGACGTGGTGCTCCGGAGCGGTCGACGGTGAACGGGACTGCGTAGGCCGTGGGTGGGTGGTGCATGCGGGTCACGGTAGGGGGAGGGGCCGACGTCGGGGGCCCGGGGGAGCCGTCCGGGACGACTGCTTGTGGAGGAGGGGACGGCGGGCCCCTGGTGTGGAGGAGGGGGCTCAGGCCCCGTGGTCCGCCTCGTACCGCGCGAGCGCTGCCTCGATCGTGTCGTCGAGCTGCAGCCGCCCCTTGTCGAGGTAGAGCCCTCGGTCGCAGAACCGGCGCAGGTCCTTGTCGCTGTGCGAGACGAAGAACAGCGTCCGGCCACCGGCCAGCAGTTCCTCGATGCGCTTGTAGCACTTCTCGCGGAAGCTCTTGTCGCCCACCGCCAGCACCTCGTCGACCAGGATGACGGGTTCGTCCAACCGGGAGATCACGGCGAAGGCGATGCGCACCTTCATGCCGCTCGACAGGTGCTTGTAGGGGGTGTCGACGAAGTCCCCGATCTCGGCGAAGTCGATGATCTCGTCGAACGCGTCGCGGATCTCCGACCGGGACATCCCGTGCAGGCCGGCCGTCAGGTACACGTTGTCACGGACCGTGAGGTCACCGACGAAGCCGCCGGTGATCTCGATGAGCGGCGCGACCCCGGCGTCCACGCGGACGCGACCCTCGTCCGGCAGCATGACCTGCGCGACGAGCTTCAGCAGGGTGGACTTGCCCTGGCCGTTGCGCCCGACGACGCCGATCGCCTCGCCCGGGCGCACGTCGAAGGACACGTTGCGGAGCGCCCAGAACTCGTCTGCGCGCTTCCGCCGGTTGCTGCCGGCGAACAGGTCCTTGAAGCTCCGGCTCGCCCGGCGGTTGCGCTTGAAGCGGATGCCGGCGTCCCGGACCGAGATCACGGGGGCCACGGTCGTCGACGGCGCGGTGGAGTCGGTGGCGGTCATCACAGCTCCTTCAGGACACGGTGCTCGCTCCGGCGGAACACGACCAGTCCGACCCCGAGCACCACGGCGGTGACGAGGACCGACACGCCGACCTCTCTCCAGTCGAGCTGACCGGGGAAGAACGCGGAGCGGTAGATGCCGAAGATGCCGCTGAGCGGGTTCAGCGCGGCGATGTCGTGCAGCCGCTCCGGGAGCGCCTGCGTGCCGTAGATGATCGGCGATGCGTAGAAGAGGAAGCGCAGCACGAGCTTCACGGCGCGTTCCAGGTCACGGAAGAACACCACCAGCGGGGCGACGATCAGGCCGAGTCCGTAGACCAGCGCCGCCTGCAGCACGATGGCCAGGGGGTAGAGCGCGAGTTCCCAGTGCAGGTGCGCACCGGTGGCGATCGCGAACACCGCGAGCACCGGCAGGCTCAGCAGGAACTCGATGCCCTTCGACGCGTTCACCCGGGCGACCCAGATGCTCCGTGGGATCGTCGTCGACCGGATCAGCTTCGCTTCCTTGGTGAAGGCCCGCGTGGAGTCCGACACGGCGCCGGTGAACCACATCCACGGCAGCAGCGCCGACAGCAGGAAGACGATGTACGGTTCCTCACCGACCGACCCACGGTGGAACACCTGGGTGAAGACGAACCAGTAGATCGCCGACATCACCAGCGGGTCGAGGATCGACCACAGGTACCCGAGCGCGGACGTCGAGTACCGGACACGGAGGTCGCGCACGGTCAGCAGCCAGAGCGCCTGACGGTAGCGCCGACCGGCGCTCCGCGGCGCCGTCGATGCGGTCGTCGCGGGCGCGGTCGGCGCACTCGCTGTGGTCACGGCTTCCCTCCGGGCGGATCCGCCGAGGGGGTCCTGACGGTGGTTCAGGCGAACAGGTCGTTCGCGCGCTCGAGGTCCTCGGCGAAGTCGATCTCGACCGCGTACAGGTCGGAGATGTCGATCGGCGACCAGCGTAGCCCGTCCTCGGCGATGGCAGCCTCGATGCCGCCCTCGAAGTACTCCTGGTCGTCGACGCGGCCGAGCTGGCGGATGAGCGCCTGCTTGTCACGCGAGGAGACGTAGTTGATGCCGACGGCCTCGCCGAGCCCACCCACGACCCGCTTCGAGAGCTCCTTGATGCAGCCCTGGGCGTCGACGGTGTACTTGACCTCTTCGTCGGACACCTTCTCGGTGTTGACGCTGACGAAGGAGCGGTCCTGGTCCATCATGTCGGCGGCGCGGACGAGGGCACGCGGGTCGAAGACGACGTCACCGTTCATCCAGAGGACACCGCTCTTGCCGGTGGCCTTGAGCGCGCGCAGCAGGCTCTTCGACGTGTTCGTGGAGTCGTACGACTCGTTGTAGACGAAGTTCGCCTCGGGGAACGCCTCGACGATGTACTCCGACTTGTAGCCGACGACGATCGTGACGCGCGCGCTCGAGCCGAACGCCGCCCGGATGTTGTCGAACTGCTGCTGCATGATGGTGCGGCCGTCGCTGAGTTCGGTGAGCGGCTTCGGCAGGCTGCGGCCGAGCCGGCTGCCCATCCCCGCTGCGAGGATGACGATCTGCGTGGTCATGCTGGTCCCTTCTGGTGTCCGCCCGCGCGCCGCGTGGGGCACGGGCGGGCCTCGTCGAGTGTGCTCGCACCGGTTCGGAGTTCGCCGTGAGCGTGCGCATCCTGCACCTTCGCGAGGGGGACGAGCGGCCACGGCGGAGCCCGTCCGAGCAGGTTTCCATGTGGTGAACACTCCGTCGTGCCCTGGTGAATGATACGGAACGAGTCCGCTCCGGGGTACACCCGTGCGCGCTTCGTGGTCAATTCGTGACCCTGTGACCGGTTCGGTACCGGAGCCCGGGCGGACGCGCCGACGGTCGGGGTCGGCGGCGTCCGGCGCGTTGGTACGGTGGGGCGGTGGCTGCAGCTGATGACGACGACGTGTACGCGACGTCCGACGCCGCCTGGCTGGCCGAGGCGGACGAACCGCCCGGTGACGCGGCCGACGACGACACGGGGGACGGGGATGCGCACGACGCCTCCGATGATGACCAGATGACCGACGACGCGAGCACGACCGCCGTCGCGGTCGACCAGGGCGAGCGCTCCGACGGTCCGGCTGGGGCGACGAGCGCGGACGTGAACGCCGCGACGAGCGCGGACGTGAACGCCGCGGCGACGACCGCTCCGACGGACCGCACGCCCCGCAAGAACAAGGGCAAGGGTCGCGCCACCCGTCCCGGAGGCCCCGGGACGCCCGCGTCGGCGGCTCCGGCAACGCCCGGCGGCGCCGTCTCGGCAGGAGCCACCGGCGGTGCCACCCCCGGCGGTCCGACCGTGGCCGCCGACGACCGGGGGCCGACCACCACCCCGGACACGAGCACGACGTCCGCCGGGAAGACCCCGACGACGAAGAAGAAGCGCACCCCCGGTCGCCAGCCGACCGCCACCGCTGCCGCGACGCAGACCGCGCAGGCGCAGCAGCCCGTCGTGCTCCGCGCGAGCGGCCTGGTCAAGCGGTACGGACAGACCCTCGCCGCCGACGAGGTCGACCTCGAGATCCGCCAGGGCTCGATCTTCGGGGTCGTCGGCCCCAACGGCGCCGGCAAGACCACCACGCTCTCGATGGTGACCGGTCTCCTCCGTCCCGACGCGGGCACCGTGACCGTCCTCGACCACGACGTCTGGTCGGACCCGACCGCGGCGAAGCGTGCCCTCGGCGTACTGCCCGACCGCCTCCGGCTCTTCGACCGGCTCACCGGCGCGCAGCTGCTGCACTACTCGGCCACCCTCCGCGGGCTCGACGGCGCGACCGCCCGGAAGCGCAGTGCCGACCTGGCCGACGCGTTCGGTCTGGGCGAGGCGCTCGGACGCCAGGTCGCCGACTACTCCGTCGGCATGGCGAAGAAGATCGCGCTCGCCGCGACCCTGATCCACTCGCCGCGCGTGCTCGTGCTCGACGAGCCCTTCGAGTCGGTCGACCCGGTGAGCGCGGCGACCATCACGGACATCCTGCGGCGCTACACGCGCGGCGGCGGGACCGTGGTGCTCTCCAGCCACTCCATGGAGCTCGTCCAGCGCACCTGCGACTCGGTCGCGATCATCGTCGGCGGCAAGGTCCTGGCCTCGGGCACCATGGCGCAGGTCCGCGGGCGCAAGAGCCTCGAGGACAAGTTCGTCGAACTCGCGGGCGGCCGCGTCGTGGCAGAGAGCATGGAATGGTTGCACAGCTTCTCCGACTGAGGGTCGACCTGCTCGCGGGCGAGGTCCGCGGGGGAGCCCGACGATCGGTCCTCGTCGTGCTGGCGTCCCTGCTCGGCCTGGTCGCCGCGGTCGTGGTCGCCGGGGAGCTCCTCGCGCTCCGGTCGGCGCCCGCCGAGGTCGCCCGCTCCGTCGCGGTCCCCGTCGGCACCTTCGTCTCCCTCGCGCTCACCCTCGTCCCGCTCGTCGTGGGCCGGACCGACCAGTTCGATCCGCGACGGTTCGCCGTGTACGGCATCGACCGTCGTCGGCTCGCCGTCGGGCTCGGGGTCGCCGGGCTCGTCGGGATCCCGGTGCTCGCGGTCGCGATCGTCGCGGTCGGTCAGGTCGGTGCCTGGTCGCGCACCGGGGGCACCGCGGTGCTCGCCGTCGTCGCCGCACTGCTCGGCACCCTGACCTGCGCCCTGCTGCTCCGCGTCGGCAGCGCCGTCGGTGCGACCTTCGTCGGTCCGCACCGGTCGCGCGACGCCGGCTGGCTCGCCGCCCTGGTCATCGTCGTCCTCGGGCTCCCGGTGGCGTCGCTGCTGCTCCGCAGCGACTGGCTCGACCCGGCCAGCGCCGAGCTGCAGCGGGTCGCCGACATCGCCGGGTGGACGCCGTGGGGTGCTGCCTGGGCGGTCCCGGCGGACGTCGCCAGCGGCCGCGTCGGTGAGGGGGTCCTGAAGCTCCTGGTCGCCCTGGTCACCGTCGCACTGCTCGCACTGGCGTGGTGGGCGCTCGTCGGTCGGGCGCTCGAGGCAGCCGACGGCCGTACCGGTTCCCGGCGCTACCGCGGGCTGGGCTGGTTCGCCGGGCTCGGTTCCACCCCGGTGGGCGCGGTCGCCGCCCGCGCACTGACCTACTGGGGCCGCGACCCGCGGTACCGGATGTCCTACCTCGTCATCCTGTTCGTGCCGATCGTCGTGCTCCCGCTCGGGGTCGCCGGCGTGCCGTGGCACTGGACCGCGCTCGTCCCGCTGCCGCTCATGGCGCTCATCGCCGGGTTCCTGCCGCACAACGACGTCTCCTACGACAACACCGCGGTCTGGTTGCACGTCGCGTCGGGCGCTCCCGGGTGGAGCGACCGACTCGGCCGTCTCGTGCCGTTGCTCGTCGTGGGACTGCCGCTCGTGGTGGCCGGTGCCGCCGTCTCCGCCACGCTCTTCGGCGACCCCGTCGCCTTCCCGGTGCTGACCGGCATCGCGGTCGGCGCCCTGCTGGCCGGTCTCGGACTGTCGAGCATCGTCTCCGTCCTGCTGCCGTACCCGACGGTCCGCCCGGGCGACCACCCGTTCCAGCAGCCGCAGGCCGCCGGCACGACGGCTGCGGTCGCGCAGACGACGATGATCGTCGGCATCCTGGCATCGCTCGTACCCGCGGTGTGGCTCGCGGTCCTCGCCGCCGTCGACGGTCCGAAGCCCTGGGCGACCGCGACGCTCGTCGTCGGCGTCGCCGTGGGCGTCGTCGTGCTCGTGGTCGGCGTGGCCGTCGGCGGTCGGCTCTTCGACCGGCGCGGTCCGGACCTGCTCGCTGCGGCGCAGCGCAACTGACCGCCCGCCGGACGGGAGGCACGTGGCCGGGCGGTCGAATCGGCTCCGGTCCGGATGCGTCGTCGGACGGGAGGCGCGTGGCGCGACCGCCCCGCGCCTCCCGTCCGCGCGCGGTGCGGGTGGCCGTGTGGCGGGGCCGCCCGTGCCTGCCGTCCGTCGCGGCCTCGGCCGCATCGTCGTACCCTGGACGCATGAGCATGACGGAACCCGGCGGCGGCCTCGACGTGATGGACCGCGAGCTCGAGAAGCTCCTCGAGGAAGAGGCGATCGAGCCCGGCGACCACGAGCGGTTCTCGCACTACGTGAAGAAGGACAAGATCCTGCAGTCCGCGCTGTCCGGCAAGCCGGTCAAGGCGCTGTGCGGCAAGAAGTGGGTGCCCGGGCGCGACCCGGAGAAGTTCCCGGTGTGCCCGGACTGCAAGGCCATCTACGAGAAGATGCAGGCCGAGTAGGCCGCTAGATCACCAGGGTCGGGATCGCCGGGTCGCCGCGTCCGATGCGGGACGCGTCCACCGGGAGCTCCGCCTTGGCGCGCTTGTGGTGCGCCCGAGCCGCCTCGACGCCGGCGACCCCGAGGAACGTCGGGTCGACCTCACCGTGCGTCACGACCGGCACGAGGAGCGCGCGCTCGTCGGGGCCGACACGTCCGGAGGTCAGGACGACCTCGGCGGTGGCGATGCCGTTGCGGAGGCGTCGACCGGCCTCCTTGCGGCCGCCGGTCGACACCTTGTCCGCGGACTTCTTGGCGACGGGGACCCACTCGTCACCCGCCGGGGTCTGGTGCGCGACGAGCTTGAACACCATGCCCGCCGCCGGGTGGCCCGAGCCGGAGACGACGCTCGTGCCGACGCCGTACGAATCGACCGGTGCGGCGCGCAGGGCGGCGATCGTGTACTCGTCGAGGTCGTTCGTCACGGTGATCTTCGTGGCGGGTGCTCCGAGCCGGTCGAGCTGTGCCCGGACCGCGGCGACGACGCTCGGGAGGTCGCCGCTGTCGATGCGGACCGCGCCGAGTCGGCCGTTCGTCAGTCGCACGGCGGTCTCCACCGCCGCCTCGATGTCGTACGTGTCGACGAGCAGCGTGGTGCCGTCGCCGAGGGCATCGAGCTGGGAGCGGAACGCGGCTTCCTCGGAGTCGTGCAGGAGCGTGAACGCGTGCGCGGCGGTGCCCATCGTCGGGATGCCCCAGGTGCGGCCGGCCTCGAGGTTGCTCGTCGCGCCGAAGCCCGCGATGTACGCGGCTCGGGCGGCGGCGACCGCGTTCCACTCACCGGTGCGGCGCGAGCCCATCTCGGCGAGCGGTCGACCGTCGGCGGCGGACACCATGCGGGCGGCGGCACCGGCGATCGCGGAGTCGGCGTTGAAGATGCTCAGCGCGAGGGTCTCGAGGACGACCGACTCGGCGAAGGTGCCCTCGACCTGGAGCACGGGGGAGTTCGGGAAGAACACCTCGCCCTCGCGGTAGGCGCGGACGTCGCCCGTGAAGCGGTAGTCGGCGAGCCAGCGGGCCGTGCCCTCGTCGATGACGCCGCGGTCGCGGAGGAAGCCGATCTCCTCGTCGCCGAACCGGAACTCCGTCAACGCGGTGAGGAAGCGCCCCAGGCCCGCGGCGACGCCGTAGCGACGGCCGTCGGGCAGGCGGCGGGCGAACACCTCGAACACGCAGCGTCGATCGGCGGTGCCGTCCTTGAGGGCGGCATCCACCATGGTGAGTTCGTACTGGTCCGTGAGGAGCGCGCTGGTCACGCCTCCGACACTAGTGAGGTCCGGGTGCGGACGGGCGGAGCGGGCGGGTGGAGTGGGAGCGGCTCGACGGCGGCGCGCGGTGCCGTGTGCGTCGTGCGGGGGGGGGGGGGGCTCCCGGCGGGTCGCGAACGGGCGGAAGACGTGCGCCTCGACGGTGCATGCTGCGCATCCGGCCCGCTCGCGGAGCAGGTGACCGTCCGGACGACTGCCGCGCGGGGCGGACGCGGGGAGTGCCTCCAGGCTGGTCGTGAGCGGATGGAACCGGATTCCTTCCGCTGCTCGTCCCGCGTGTTCCGCCCGCTCAGCGCGTCGCGCTCGTCTGCGCGCGCGCGGCGGCCCGACCGGGAGGCACGGTGCCGGACTGCCACGCGCCTCCCGCAGCCGCGTGGTCGGGCCGACGAGCGGGCGGAACCGACACGACGGTCGTCGCGAGCGCGCGGCTTCCGCCCGTTCGCGGAGCGGCGGCGGCCCGAACGGGCGGACTCGGTGGGTGTGGCCGCGGCGGGGCCGCAGGTTCCGCCCGCTCGCGGGAGCGCGGGAGCGCGGGAGCGCGGGAGCGCGGGAGCGCGGGAGCGCGGGAGCGCGGGAGCGCGGGAGCGCGGGAGCGCGGGAGCGCGGGCGCGAGCGGGCGGAAGCGGTGGGGTGTCCGGTGCGTCGGTGCAGGTTCCGCCCGCTCGCGCGTCGGGGAGCCCGCGCGCGACGCCGCGGAGCTCGGGGTGCGTAGGCGCGGAGCGGAGCGGGCGGGCGGAGCGGGAGCGGCTCGGTACGCTGGTGGGGTGACGGATGCACCGATCGGAGTCTTCGACAGCGGGGTCGGTGGGCTGACGGTCGCGCGGGCCATCATCGACCAGCTGCCGCGCGAGAGCATCCGGTACGTTGGGGACACCGTGCACTCGCCCTACGGTCCGAAGCCGATCGCCGACGTCCGGCGGTACGCGCTCGAGGTGATGGACGACCTCGTCGACCAGGGTGTGAAGGCGCTCGTCATCGCGTGCAACACCGCGTCCTCCGCCGTGCTCCGCGACGCCCGCGAACGCTACGAGCAGGCGTACGGCATCCCGGTCGTCGAGGTGATCCAGCCGGCCGCCCGCGCCGCCGTCAAGCAGACCCGCACCGGGCGCATCGGGGTGATCGGCACCGTGGGGACCATCGCCTCGCGGGCGTACGAGGACGCCTTCGCCGTGGCCGCCGACGTCACCCTGGCCCTCGCCGCGTGCCCGCGCTTCGTCGAGTTCGTCGAGGCGGGGGACACCTCGTCGTCGGCACTCCGCGAGGTCGCCGCCCAGTACCTCGCTCCGATCCGCGCGGCCGACGTCGACACGCTCGTGCTCGGGTGCACCCACTACCCGCTGATGTCCGCGGCGATCCAGTACGTGATGGGACCGGACGTCACGCTCGTGTCGAGCGCCGAGGAGACCGCGAACGACGTCTACCGCCGACTCGTCGAGCACGGGCTCGAACGGACCACCCCGGAGCCGCCGACCTACGCGTTCGAGGCCACCGGCGACGACAAGAACGGCTTCATCCGGCTCGCCCGGCGCTTCCTCGGTCCCGAGGTCTCGAGCGTCGGACACCTCCAGACCGGGGCGATCACACTGCCCCGAACCGAAAGGACCCCATGAGCACCCGCATCGACGGCCGCAGCGCCTCCGACCACCGTCCGGTCAGCATCGAGCGGGGGTGGAGCACGCAGGCCGAGGGCAGCGCGCTCATCTCGTTCGGCAACACGAAGGTGCTGTGCACGGCGTCCTTCACGAACGGCGTCCCGCGCTGGATGGCCGGCAAGGGCACCGGTTGGGTGACCGCCGAGTACTCGATGCTGCCGCGGTCGACGAACGAGCGCATGCAGCGCGAGTCGATCAAGGGCAAGGTCGGCGGACGCACCCACGAGATCTCCCGGCTGATCGGCCGCTCCCTGCGCGCCGTCGTCGACATGAAGGGCCTCGGCGAGAACACCCTCGTCCTCGACTGCGACGTGCTGCAGGCCGACGGCGGGACCCGCACCGCGTCGATCACCGGCGCCTACGTGGCGATGGCCGACGCGATCGAGTGGGGCCGCGACAAGGGCTTCATCGCGAAGAAGGCCACGCCGCTCACCGACAGCGTGCAGGCCATCTCGGTCGGCATCGTCAAGGGGGAGCCGATGCTCGACCTCGCCTACACCGAGGACTCGGCGGCGGACACCGACATGAACATCGTCACGACCGGCTCGGGCAAGTTCATCGAGGTGCAGGGCACCGCGGAGCACGCCCCGTTCGACCGGGACGAACTGGACACGCTGCTCGACCTCGGTCTCGCGGGCAACCGGTCGCTCGCAGCGATCCAGCGCGACGTGCTGGGCCTGGCGTGACCGGGCACACCGTCGTCCTGGCGACGCACAACCAGGGCAAGGTCGTCGAGCTGCAGGGGATCCTCGGCGAGGCGCTCGGACAGGGCGTCGAGCTCGTCGGGTACGACGGCCCGGAGCCCGTCGAGGACGGCGACACCTACGCGGCGAACGCGCTCATCAAGGCGCGCGCGGCCGTCGTGCACACGGGGCTGCCGGCGCTCGCCGACGACTCCGGGATCGCGGTCGACGCCCTCGGTGGCGCGCCCGGCATCCACTCCGCCCGGTACGCCGGCACCCGCGTGGACGCGGACAACATCGCGCTGCTCCTGACGAACCTCGACGGGGTCGTCGAGCGGACCGCCGCCTTCGTCTGCGCGGCGGCCTTCGTCACGCCGGACGGCACCGAGCACGTGTTCGAGGCGGTCTGGAACGGTGAGGTCCTGACGGAGCCGGTGGGGGACGGCGGCCACGGGTACGACCCGGTGTTCCAGCCCGACGACGCCGACCGCTCCGCGGCGCAGCTCACCCGCGACGAGAAGAACGCGCTGTCGCACCGGTCGAAGGCGTTCCGGGGGATCGCGCCGATCGTGCGGGAGTACTTCGGCGTCTGACGACCGCAGGGGTCGGACGACCGCAGTGGGCTGGCGACGGCACGCGGACGACCGCAGGGGTCGGACGACGCCACAACGGGAAGCACCCCGTGCCACGGAACTCCGTGGCACGGGGTGCTTCCCGTCGTGCTGCCTACTGCTCGGTGGGCCAGGCGGCGCCGTCGGCCGGACGCTGCGCCGCTGCCTGCTCGGCCTCGGCGGCGTGCTTCGCCTTGCGAGCGGTCCGCCAGTAGTGCAGCCCCGCGGGCACGACCGTGACGAGCACCGCGAGGATGAGGATCACGTCGATGTAGTTCCGCACGATGTAGGCGATCGGCGGGATGTACCCGAGGAAGAACCCGAGGAAGGTCACGCCGACGCCCCAGACGACCGCGCCGATCGCGTTGTAGAGCGAGTACTTCTTGTAGTTCATCCGCCCGACACCGGCCGCGATCGGCAGGAAGGTGCGGACGACGGGGACGAACCGCGCGAGGATGACCGCGAGCGGGCCGAAGCGGTGGAAGAACGCGTTCGTCCGGTCGACGTTCTCCTTCGAGAACAGTCCGCTCTCCTTGCGCTCGAAGATCGGGGGGCCGGCCTTCTTGCCGATGTAGTACCCGAGCTCACCGCCCAGGAACGCCGCGGCGCCGATCATCAGCGCGGCCACCCAGATCGGGATCCCTCCGATCTGGCCCCCGCGGTCGAAGGCGAACAGGCCGGTGATGACGAGCAGGCTGTCGCCGGGGAAGATGAAGCCGATCAGCAGGCCGGTCTCGGCGAAGACGATGGCGCAGACCACGAGCACGGCGATGGCCCCGAAGTGGTCGAGGATGTACTGCGGGTCGAGCCACGGGATCAGGGCGAGTGCGACGGAGTGCATGGTTCTTCCGGTCGTGGACGGGCGGAGTCACGGGGGACTCCCGCGTGACGAGGGTACCGCCCGGGGCGCGTCGGCCCATCCCCCTGCGGTGTGACTTCCCCCAGCATTCGGGGACGACCCTGCGTCGGGGACGACCGTGCGTCGGGTTGGACCGTGCATCGGGGACGACCCTGCGTCGGGGGCGACCGTGCGGAAGGAGGGACTCGAACCCTCACGCCTGGGGCACAGGAACCTAAATCCTGCGTGTCTACCGATTCCACCACTCCCGCGAGCAGCGGCAGTCTACCGAGCGCGACGTGCGGGGCGGGCGTGAGCCGCGCCTCCCGGCCGTACCGACGGGACCGACGGGACCGACGGCGTCAGCGCAACCGACGGGGCAGGTACCGCGGCACGTACCGCAGCAGCACCCCCGCACCGACCAGCCCGAGCACGCCCATCACCCCGCTCGCCAACGCGAGCGACGCGACCGCGGTGACCCCGGAGATCAGCAGCGGCGCCGCCGCGGACCCGAAGTCGCCGGTGAAGCGCCAGGCGCCGAGGAACGGCGCCGGGTTCCCGCGGGGCGCGAGGTCCGCGCCGAGCGTCATGAGGATGCCGCTGCCGACCCCGTTCGCGAGCGACATGCCGATCGCGATGGCGACGAACCAGCCGACCCGGGCGTCGAGGTGCCCGCTCCAGGCGAGCAGGAAGTAGGACACCGCCAGACCGAGCATGCACGGCAGGGCACTCGCGAGGCGGCCCCAGCGGTCCATGATCTGCCCGCTCGTGTAGAAGAGCGCGAAGTCGACGGCGCCGGCGATGCCGATCACGAGCGCCGCCGAGGCGTCGTCGAGGCCGACGCTGACCGCCCAGAGCGGCAGGATCACCTGGCGTCCGGCGCGGAGTGCGCCGATGAGCGCCGCGCCGCTGCCGAGCCGGGCGAGGACGGCCCGGTTCTCGCGGATGGTGCGGAAGAGGCCGTGTGCCTCGCGCTCGACGAACTGCGCCCCGGTGTCGGTCGGCGGCTCGTCGGGGTGCGGTGCGGGGGCGGTGCGCGAGTCGGTCGCGTGTGTGCCGTCGGTCGCGTCCGGTGCGGCCGTCGTGTCGGTCGCGTTCGGTGCGTCCGGTCTGGAGGCCCGGCTCGGCAACCGCAGACCGCGCGCGCCCGTCGCGGGGTCGCGCAGGACGAGGAGCACCACCGCAGCCGCCAGGCAGCAGACCACGTGGATCCAGAAGGCGCTCTGCGTCGTGCCGGTCAGGTGGACCACGCCGGCGGAGACGAACGGGCCGACGAAGTAGCCGAAGCGGAACACCCCGCCCAGGCTCGACAGCGCGCGCGCCCGGATCCGCAGGGGGATCGCAGTCGTCATGTACGCGTGCCGGGCGAGCGCGAAGACGGCAGTCGAGACACCGACCAGGAACACCCCGACCGCGAGCACCCAGGCGTTCGGCGACACGACGCAGACGAGCAGGCCGACGACCGACACCACCGCGGCGCCGATCATCGCGTTGCGCTCGCCGATCCGTCCGACCACGACGCCGGAGGGCACGTCGCCGATGAGCTCGCCGACCAGGATGAGCGCCGCGACGAAGCCCGCGAACGCCAGGCTCGCACCGAGGGAGTCCGCGGCGATCGGGATGATCGGGATGATCGCCCCCTCGCCGATCGCGAAGAGCGCCGCGGGCAGGAAGCCGGAGAGCAGGACGCCGCGGCGGTCGAAGGCGTCGTTCGTGGTGCTGGTCATCGTCGAGCAACGGTACGCCTGAGCCGGTCGGGGGATGCGCTTACCCTGGATGCATGCGTGTACTTGCGGCGATGAGCGGTGGGGTCGACTCGGCGGTGGCCTCGGCGCGGGCCGTGGACGCCGGGCACGACGTGGTCGGCGTGCACCTGGCCCTGAGCCGGATGCCCGGCACGCTGCGGACCGGTAGCCGCGGCTGCTGCACGATCGAGGACTCGATGGACGCGCAGCGGGCGGCCTCGGCGCTCGGGATCCCGTACTACGTGTGGGACTTCTCGGCGCGGTTCAAGGAGGACGTCGTCGACGACTTCGTCGCGGAGTACCAGGCCGGTCGGACCCCGAACCCGTGCATGCGGTGCAACGAGCGGATCAAGTTCGCGGCGCTGCTCGAGAAGGCGCTCGCCCTCGGGTTCGACGCCGTCTGCACGGGGCACTACGCCTCGATCGTGACCGGGGCCGACGGTGCACGTGAGCTGCACCGGTCGGCGGCGTGGGCGAAGGACCAGTCGTACGTGCTCGGCGTGCTGACGGCCGAGCAGCTCGAACACGCGATGTTCCCGCTCGGTGCGACCCCGTCGAAGGACGAGGTCCGGGCCGAGGCCGCGGCGCGCGGGCTCACGGTGGCGCAGAAGCCCGACTCGTACGACATCTGCTTCATCCCGGACGGGGACACCCGCGGGTGGCTGGCGGACCGCGTCGGTGCCGAGCCGGGATCGGTCGTGGAGCGCGACGGCACCGTCGTCGGCGAGCACGAGGGCGCGACCGGCTACACGGTCGGTCAGCGGCGCGGGCTGCACCTCGGACGCCCGGCACCGGACGGCAAGCCGCGCTTCGTGCTCGAGATCCGGCCGAAGGACAACACCGTGGTCGTCGGACCGAAGGAGGCCCTCGACGTCCGGTCGATGGCCGGGTCCCGCTTCACCTGGGCGGGTACGGCGCCGGTCGACCCGTCCGAGCCCTTCGCGTGCGACGTGCAGATCCGGGCACACGCCGACCCGGTGCCGGCGACGGCGCGGGTGGCCGACGGCGAGCTCGTGATCGACGTCGACGAGCCGCTGTCGGGGGTCGCTCCCGGCCAGACGGCGGTGGTCTACGTCGGCACCCGGGTGCTCGGGCAGTGCACCATCGACCGGACGGTGTCGGCGGTGCCCGCGGCCGTCTGAGTCGAGTGCGCGCGGGGCGTGCAGCTGGTGCCCGCTGCGCCCGGGGTGTTGCGTGCGCTGGGTCGTGGGCCGTGCAGTCCGCTGCGCCCGGGGTCGGCGGTGCACGGTAGAACTGAGGCATGAGCGACACGACCCCCGACTCGGCCGACTCGACGTTCGAGACGCTGGCCCCGGCCGACCTCGACGCCGCGCAGGCCCAGCGGGAGGTCGACCGCCTCCGGATGCGCGTCAACGAGCTGCGCGACCAGTACTACGAGGGCAACGGCTCCACGGTGTCCGACGGTGACTACGACGCGCTCGTCCGCCGTCTCGACGCGATCGAGCAGCGCTTCCCGGACCTGCTCACCGCGGACAGCCCGACGCAGACCGTCGGCGGCCAGGCCCAGACCGTGCAGTTCGCGCCGGTCGAGCACGCCGAGCGGATGCTCAGCCTGGACAACGTCTTCAGCCCCGCGGAGCTGACCGAGTGGGCCGACAAGGTCCAGCGCGACGCCGGCTCCGAGCACGTGCGGTTCCTGACCGAGCTGAAGATCGACGGGCTCGCGATCAACCTGCGGTACGAGCACGGACGGCTCGTCTCGGCGGCGACCCGCGGTGACGGCGTCGTGGGCGAGGACGTCACCGGCAACGTGCGGACGATGGGGACCATCCCGGACCGCCTCTCCGGCGAGGGGCACCCCGCGATCGTCGAGGTCCGTGGCGAGATCTTCTTCCCGGTCGCGCAGTTCGACGAGCTGAACGCCCGGCAGCGCGAGGCGGGGGAGCGGGTGTTCGCGAACCCGCGGAACGCCGCCGCCGGGTCGCTCCGCCAGAAGGAGGAGGGCAAGTCCGAGGCGAAGCGCGCGCTCATGGTCGACCGCCTGCGACGCCTCCGCATGCTCGTGCACGGCATCGGCGCCTGGCCGGTCCGCGAGCTCGAGCGCGACACCGAGGTGCACGCGCAGTCCGAGGTGTACGAGCTCCTGCAGACCTGGGGCCTCCCGACGAGTTCGCACTACCGGGTCTTCGACACCGTGGACGAGGTGCTCGGGTTCGTCCGGTCCACGGGGGAGCGTCGCGCGTCGGTCGAGCACCAGATCGACGGCGTCGTGGTGAAGGTCGACGACCTCGCCCTGCACGAGGAGCTCGGGTCGACCTCGCGGGCACCGCGCTGGGCGATCGCGTACAAGTACCCGCCGGAAGAGGTCCACACGGAGCTCCTCGACATCGTCGTGAGCGTCGGCCGGACCGGTCGCGCGACGCCGTTCGCCGTGATGCAGCCAGCCGAGGTGGCAGGCTCCGTCGTGCGCCAGGCCACCCTGCACAACCAGGACGTCGTCAAGGCGAAGGGCGTCCTGATCGGCGACACCGTCGTGCTCCGGAAGGCCGGCGACGTGATCCCCGAGGTGCTCGGTCCGGTCGTCGAGCTGCGCGACGGAACCGAGCGCGAGTTCGTGATGCCCGCCGCGTGCCCCGAGTGCGGCACGCCCCTCGCCCCGGCGAAGGAGGGCGACAAGGACCTCCGCTGTCCGAACGCCCGGAGCTGCCCCGCGCAGGTCCGCGGTCGGGTCGAGCACATCGCCTCGCGCGGCTCGCTCGACATCGAGGGCCTGGGCGAGGTCGCCGCCGCGGCGCTGACCCAGCCGTTGCACCCGGAGCAGCCTCCGCTCGTCACCGAGGCCGGCCTGTTCGACCTCACGATGGAGGACATCGTCCCCATCGAGGTGATCGTGCGGGACGCCGAGACGGGCATGGAGAAGTCCGACGACGACGGCACTCCGAAGCGCGTCACGCCGTTCAGCCGCGCCCGCAAGAAGACCGACCCGCCGTTCGACCCCGACGCGCGCGGCGCCGAGTACACCGGGGAGCCGAGCCGCTACCCGTCGAAGAACGCGTTCGAGATGCTCGCGAACATCGAGGCCGCGAAGACGAAGCCCCTCTGGCGCATCATGGTCGGGCTGAGCATCCGCCACGTCGGGCCGGTCGCCGCCCGGGCGCTCGCGAACCACTTCGGGTCGCTCGACCGGATCCGGAACGCCTCGCGCGAGGAGCTCGCGGCCGTCGACGGCGTGGGCGGGATCATCGCCGACGCACTGCTCGACTGGTTCGCCGTCGACTGGCACCGCGAGATCATCGACCGCTGGACCGCGGCCGGCGTGCAGTTCACCACACCGGACCACCCGGGTCCCGGTGCCGCCGTCGAAGGGGGAGTCCTCAGCGGGGTCACGGTCGTGGCGACCGGCTCGCTCGAGGGCTACACCCGCGAGGGGGCGCAGGAGGCGATCATCGCCGCCGGCGGCAAGGCCGCGTCGAGCGTCAGCAAGAAGACGGACTTCGTCGCAGCGGGGCCCGGTGCGGGGTCGAAGCTCACCAAGGCCGAGCAGCTCGGGGTGCGGATCATCGACGCCGAGCAGTTCCGTCTGCTCGTGACCGAGGGGCCCGGGGCACTGGGAACGGACGAGACGGCCGGAGCGGAGTCGTCGGACGCGGACTGAGCGCGCGGGCGAGCAGCACGGCGGGCCGCGGCTCGCCGTGAGCGACGCGCCGCCGACCGCAGGTGAGCAGCCGCAGGACGCACCCAGTTCGAGGGACAAGTTGCAGGACGCATCCCCTCGCGAGCACATTCTCCTTACACTCGAAAGGGCATCAATCGTCGCCTGAGGGGGTCGACGACACGGCCTTCCCGGGGAGACCTGATTGCTGCTCATCGCCGCGGCCCTGCTACTCACCGCCTCGATGCACTCGATGGGAGTGGTCGAGGCCCCCGCCGTGCCCGGTCCGGAACCACAGGGCGCGCACACGGCCGCGCGGGTCGTCCTGCGCGAGGTCCCGTCGGCTCCGGTCGGCGCCGACACCGCCGACCTCGATCCGCTGGCAGCGGCGCGGGGCGCAGCGTTCCTCGACGCGCTCGGCACGTCCGGCCCGGACGAGCTGGTGCGCGCCGACTCCGACGAGCGGGTGCTCGCGACCGCCCAGGACCGACCACCGACGGCCGTCTCGGTCGCACGGTGGTGGGAAGCGCTGGGTGTCGCGGCGCAGGAGCGTCTGGTCACGTTCGCGCCGGCGGTCGTGGGCAACCTGGACGGGGTGCCGTACGACGTCCGTGACCGAGCCAACCGGAGCACCCTCGACGACGAGCTGACCGACGGCGCGGGTCGGACCGCCGCCCGCACCGCGCTGCTCGAGCAGGTCCGGGACGCCCTGCGCCAGGAGCCCGGCGGGGGTCCCCGGCACCTGGTCGTCCTCGACACCCGGGGCAGCGGGCGCGCAGCGATCGCCGTCGGGGATCTGTCGAGCGCCCGGGACGTCACGGTGGTCGTCCCGGGGATGTTCTTCACCGTGAACGGGCAGATGCACGACTTCACGGACACCGCGAGCGACCTGTACGACGAGCAGACCGCGGTGTCGGCGCTCGCCGCGACGCGGACCGGTCGAGTCGCAGCGGACGCCTCGACGGAGGGGACGGCGGTGCTCGCGTGGATGGGCTACCGCACGCCGGACATGTCCAACATCCTGTCGCTCGGACTCGCGCGCACCGGGGCCGACCGGCTCGAACGCGTCGTCGACGGCCTCGACGCCGTCCGCGGTGCCGACCGACCCCGGTTGAACGTCGTCGCGCACTCCTACGGGTCGACGACGGCCCTGATGGCCCTGTCGTCCGGGCACATGCAGGCGGACTCCCTCACGGTGCTCGGCTCACCGGGCAGCGATGTGCAGTCCGCCGCGGACCTCGCGGTCCGGGCCGGTCAGGTCTACGTCGGCGACGCGCACAGCGACCCGATCGCCGGCTCGGGGTACTTCGGGACCGACCCGGGGTCCCCGGGGTTCGGGTCGACGCTCCTCGACCTGTCGGCGGACACGGTCGGGACGGACGCGGGCGTGTTCCGCCGACCCGTCGGCCACAACGACTACCTGAAGCCCGGCACCGCCTCGCTGCACGACGTCGCCCTCATCGGCATCGGGCGCGGAGACCTCGTCCGGCACCAGGCGCGACGCGGCCAGGGCGGCGACGGCGGTGGGCAGTCCCTACCCGACATGTACCTCCTGCGTCCTCAGGACCTGCACCCCCGCGACTGATCCGGCCGGGGTCCGGCGCGGACGGGTCCGGCACGGGTCGACCCAGCCGGCTCCGACACCGCGCTCGTCTCTGTCCTCGTCCTCGTCCCTGTGGACGTTCCTGAGCGCCGCCGCAGCCCCCGACCGTTCCACGGCAGAACGACCCCAGTCCCGCCCCGTACCGTGCCGCCATGCGTGCGATGCGGTGGACCGGTGCCCTCACGACCTTCGTCGCCATGTCCGGGCTCGCGGGTCTGCTGGTGGCGGTCGCGGTGACCCCTGCCGTCGCCGTCGCGGGCGAGGGCGCCTCCGGGGCGGTGTCGTTCTTCGAGGACCTGCCGAGCTACCTCGACATCCAGACCCCGCAGCAGGTCTCGTCGGTCTACGCGACGAAGGACGGGCAGCAGGTCAAGATCGCCTCGTTCTACGCGGAGAACCGCACCGACGTCGCGTCGAGCGCGATGGCCGACTCGCTCAAGCGCGCCGCGATCGACACCGAGGACCCCCGCTTCGAGGACGAGGGCGGCATCGACGTCCTCGGGACCGTCCGCGGCGTCGCGGCGACCGTCGTCGGCGGTGACGTGCAGGGCGGTTCGAGCATCACGCAGCAGTACGTGAAGAACGTCCTCGTGCAGCAGTGCGAGCAGCTCACCGGCGCGGACGCGGCCGCCACGAAGGCGAAGGTCGCGGCGTGCTACCAGGACGCCGCGGGGGTGACGCCGCAGCGCAAGCTGCAGGAGATGCGCTACGCGATCGCGGTCGACAAGAAGTACACGAAGGACCAGATCCTCACCGGCTACCTGAACCTCGTCGGGCTCGGCGGCCGCGTCTACGGCGCCGAGGCGGGGGCCGAGTACTACTTCGGCGTGCACGCGAAGGACCTGTCGCTCCCGCAGTCGGCGACCCTCGTCGCGATCCTGAACAACCCCGCCAACCTGCGCATCGACGAGCCGGACGACAAGGACAACGGCGCGGCGAACGGCTACGCCGCGACGAAGACCCGACGGGACTACGTCCTGCAGCGGATGTACGTGCACCACGACATCTCGAAGGCGCAGCTCGACCAGGCGAAGGCCACCCCGATCACCCCGCACGTCACCGACACCGCGAACGGGTGCTCCGCGGCGGCGAGTGCGTACGACGCCGGCTACTTCTGCGACTACGTCCGCAACCAGGTGCTGCAGGACCCGGCGTTCGGGAAGACCGCGGCGGAGCGCATCGAGACCCTCGACACGAAGGGCCTCGAGATCCACACGTCGCTCGACCTCGACCTGCAGGCCCAGGCGCAGTCCGCGCTGTCGTCCTACGTGCCGTCGACGATGGAGGGGGTGGACCTGGGCGGCACGAACGTCACCGTCGAGCCGGGGACGGGTCGGGTGCTCTCCATGGTGCAGAACACCACGTACACGCAGAGCGACAGCGCCGGTCCCGGTGCGACCGCGATCGACTACAACGCGGACACCGCGTACGGCAACTCCGGGGGGTTCCAGACCGGCTCCACCTACAAGGTGTTCACCCTGGCGGAGTGGCTGGCGTCGGGCCACACACTGTCCGAGTCGGTGCCGACGGGTGAGCACCTGTTCCCGCAGTCCGAGTTCACGAACTCGTGCGAGGCCCTCGGCGGGAAGCCGTGGTCCGTCGCGAACGCCGAGGCCGTCCCGGCGAGCATGAGCGTCCAGGCGGCGACCTCGGAGTCGATCAACACCGCGTTCGGCGCGATGGCGAAGCAGCTCGACCTCTGCAAGATCAAGGACCTCGCGCAGGCGATGGGCATCCACCAGGCGGACGGCTCGGCTCCGGCGTCGAACCCGGCGTCCGTGCTCGGCACCAACCCGCTGTCGCCGATCGACCTGGCCGAGGCCTACGCGGGTTTCGCGAACGGCGGCGTCGTGTGCACGCCGACCGTCATCGACTCGGTGCGCGAGGCCGACGGCACCACGATCACGCCGAGCCCCTCGAGCTGCACCCGGGGCGTCTCCGCCGAGGTCGCGGGAACGGTCGACTACGCGCTGCAGGGCGTCCTGACCGGGAACGGCACCGCGGCCTCGGCGAACCCGGGTGACGCCACCCCGAAGTTCGCCAAGACGGGCACGACCGACGCCGACACGCAGAACTGGCTCGTCACGTCGAGCACGAAGTACACGAACGCAACGTGGATCGGCAACGTCACCGGACTGGTCGGCCTGGCGGACGTCTCGTTCCCGCACGGCACCACCGGGTACAGCGCGAAGTTCGGCGTGGGTCGGTCGATGATGTCCTGGCTCGACCAGCGGTACGGCGGGGGAGCACTGCCCGAACCCGACCCGGCGATGATCGGCTCCGCGGCGCGGTCGGCAGACGGTTCGGCGTCGGACGCGGCGACCGGCGGGGACCAGTCGGCGCCGGGGGCGAGCGCCCAGGGGCAGCCGGGCCAGGGACAGCCGGCCCAGGGACAGGCAGCTCGGGGGTCTGCCGGCACGGGCACGACGGCGGGCACGCCCGCCCAGGGCGGCGGCGCCGGGTCCGGGTCGCAACCGGGCACGGGAACCGGCGCCACGTCGACCGGGACGGGGGGCGCCCAGGGGACGTCGACGGGCGGGACGACCCAGCAGCCGCCGTCGCACGGCTAGGTGACGACGGCCCCCACGTGACGGTCTGGAGGCCCGGTGCCGGTCCGCCCGACCGGCACCGGGCCTCCAGACCGGTTCTCCACAGCCCCGGTCACCGTGGCACTGCCGCCGGACGCGGCCAATAGACTGGTGCGCATTCCACGAACCGATCGACGGAGCACCATGCCTGACATCACGAGCGAGCAGGTCGCCCACCTGGCGAACCTCGCACGTATCGCACTCACGCCCGACGAGATCGAGAAGCTGACCGGGGAGCTGTCGCACATCGTCGAGAGCGTCGCCAAGGTCGCCGAGGTCGCGACCGACGACGTCCCGGCGACGAGCCACCCGGTGCCGCTCGGCAACGTCACCCGACCCGACGTGGTGGGGCAGACGCTGACCCAGGAGCAGGCGCTCTCCGGTGCGCCCGACTCCGACGGCGAACGGTTCCGCGTGACGGCCATCCTGGGAGAAGAGCAGTGACCGACGACCTGACCCGCCTCAGCGCGGCCGCCCTCGCCGACGCCCTCGTCGCGCGTGACGTCTCGAGCGTCGAGGCCACCCAGGCCCACCTCGACCGGATCGCAGCGGTCGACGGCGACGTGCACGCGTTCCTGCACGTCAACGAGAACGCCCTGGCGGCGGCGAAGTCGATCGACTCGCGCCGTGCCGCGGGCGACGACCTCGGCGCGCTCGCCGGCGTCCCGATCGCGATCAAGGACGTCCTGTGCACGCAGGACATGCCGACGACCTCGGGGTCGAAGATCCTCGAGGGCTGGCGACCGCCCTACGACGCCACCCCGGTCGCCAGGCTCCGCGCCGCCGGCCTGGTGCCGCTCGGCAAGACCAACATGGACGAGTTCGCGATGGGCTCGACAACCGAGTTCTCGGCCTACGGTCCGACCCGCAACCCGTGGGACCTCGACCGGATCCCCGGCGGGTCCGGCGGTGGTTCGGCTGCCGCGGTCGCCGCGCACGAGGCACCCTTCGCCCTCGGGTCCGACACCGGTGGCTCGATCCGCCAGCCCGGTGCGGTCACCGGCACGGTCGGCGTGAAGCCGACCTACGGCGGGGTCAGCCGGTACGGCGCGATCGCGCTCGCGTCGTCGCTCGACCAGATCGGCCCCGTGTCCCGTACCGTCCTCGACGCCGCGCTCCTGCACGACGTCATCGGCGGACACGACCCGAAGGACTCGACCTCGATCCCGGACGCCTGGCCGTCGATGGCCGCCGCCGCGCGCGAGGGCCTGCAGGCCGACACGCTCCGCGGGCTGAAGGTCGGCATCGTCAAGGAGCTCGCGGGGGGCGAGGGCTTCCAGGCCGGCGTCACGCAGCGCTTCCAGGAGACGGTGGCGATCCTCGAGCAGGCGGGGGCCGAGGTCGTCGAGATCGACGCACCGTCGTTCGCCTACGCCATCAGCGCGTACTACCTGATCCTGCCGGCAGAGGCCTCGTCGAACCTCGCGAAGTTCGACTCGGTGCGCTTCGGCCTGCGCGTCACGCCCGAGGGCGGCGCCACGGTCGAGGACGTCATGGCCGCCACGCGCGAGGCCGGGTTCGGCCCCGAGGTGAAGCGCCGCATCATCCTCGGCACGTACGCGCTCAGCGCCGGGTACTACGACGCGTACTACGGCTCCGCGCAGAAGGTCCGCACGTTGGTGCAGCGCGACTTCGCGGCCGCGTTCGACCAGGTCGACCTGCTCATCAGCCCGTCGGCGCCGACGACGGCGTTCCCGCTCGGGGAGCGCCTCGACGACCCGCTGTCGATGTACCTCAACGACCTCACGACGATCCCGGCGAACCTCGCCGGTGTCCCCGGCATGAGCATCCCGAACGGCCTCGCGCCCGAGGACTCCCTGCCCACCGGCGTGCAGCTCATGGCCCCGCAGCGCGAGGACGCCCGTCTGTACCGGTACGGCGCCGCGCTCGAGCGCCTGCTCGAGCAGCAGTGGGGTCGCCCGCTCATCGACAGCATCCCGGACCTCGACCAGTCTCAGCAGTCCGCTGCGCAGGAAGGTGTGATCTGATGGCGCAGAAGGACGCGCTGATGGACTTCGACGAGGCGCTCGAGCGCTTCGAGCCGGTGCTCGGCTTCGAGGTCCACGTCGAGCTCGCGACGAAGACCAAGATGTTCTCGGACGCCCCGAACTTCTTCGGTGGCGAGCCCAACACGAACGTGACCCCGGTCGACCTCGGCCTGCCCGGGTCGCTGCCGGTCGTGAACGAGCAGGCCGTGCGCTACTCGATCCAGCTCGGGCTCGCGCTCGGCTGCTCGATCGCCGAGTCCTCGCGGTTCGCCCGGAAGAACTACTACTACCCGGACAACCCGAAGAACTACCAGATCTCGCAGTACGACGAGCCGATCGCGTTCGAGGGCGAGGTCGAGGTCGAACTGGCCGACGGGACGATCTTCCGGGTGCCGATCGAGCGCGCCCACATGGAGGAGGACGCCGGCAAGCTGACGCACGTCGGCGGTGCCACCGGGCGCATCCAGGGCGCGGAGTACTCGCTCGTCGACTACAACCGCGCCGGAGTCCCGCTGGTCGAGATCGTCACGAAGCCGATCTTCGGCGCGAAGGACCGCGCTCCGGAGCTCGGGGCCGCGTACGTGCAGGTCATCCGTGACCTCGTCCGCGCGCTGGGCGTCTCCGAAGCCCGGATGGAGCGCGGCAACCTGCGCTGCGACGCGAACATCTCGCTGCGTCCCTGGGGGCAGGAGGAGCTCGGCACCCGGACCGAGACGAAGAACGTCAACTCGTTCCGCGCGGTCGAGCGCGCCATCCGCTACGAGATCCAGCGGCAGGCCGCGATCCTCGCCGCGGGCGGCACGATCACGCAGGAGACACGCCACTGGCACGAGGACACCGGCCGCACCTCGGCCGGACGTCCGAAGTCGGACGCGGACGACTACCGCTACTTCCCGGAGCCCGACCTGCTGCCGGTCGTGCCGGACCCGGCCGTGGTCGAGGAGCTCCGGGCGTCCCTGCCCGAGGCGCCCGTCGCCCGTCGCCGTCGTCTGAAGGGCGAGTGGGGCTTCAGCGACCTCGAGTTCCAGGACGTCGTCAACGGCGGACTGCTCGACGAGGTCGAGGCGACCGTGGCCGCGGGTGCGTCGCCACAGGCCGCCCGCAAGTGGTGGACCGGTGAGATCAGCCGCGTCGCGAACGCGCAGGACACCACCCCCGGTGACCTCGTCTCGCCGCAGCACGTCGCCGAGACGATCGCGCTCGTCGAGTCCGGTGACCTGACCGACCGCCTGGCGCGCCAGGTGCTCGAGGGCGTCATCGCGGGCGAGGGCTCGCCGACGCAGGTCGTCGAGGCCCGTGGGCTGAAGGTCGTGTCGGACGACTCCGCGCTCACCGCCGCGGTCGACCAGGCACTCGCGGCCCAGCCGGACGTCCTCGCGAAGATCCGTGACGGCAAGGTCCAGGCCGCCGGCGCGATCATCGGTGCGGTCATGAAGGCCATGCAGGGCCAGGCCGACGCCGCGCGCGTCCGCGAGCTGGTGCTGGAGCGCGCGCAGCAGTCGTAGCGCGACCACGACGACGGACGGGCGCGCCCCGCTCGGCCGCGATGCGGAGCGTTGCGCGGGGCGCGCCGACCGGGCCTGCGAGAGGGGGTGGCGGGGCCGCCACGTGCCTCCCGTCCGTCGTCCGGCCGGTGCGCGATCCTGGGGACGCGTCAGCAACCCGGTGACAGGATGAGGAGTGACCGCAACGATCCGCGCCATCGGGACCGCCGTCCCCGACACCACCCTCGACCAGGGTGCGGTGCGTGACCTGTTCGCCGGACAGCCGGACCTCGGTCGGTTGGGCGCGCGGATCGTCCCGGCAGCCTTCGACGCATCCGCCGTCGAGCACCGGCACACCGTCATCGAGGAGCTCGACGCCGCGCGGCCCGGCGGACTGTTCCGTCAGGACGCCGGCGCGCTCGTGTCGCCGTCCACCGGCACCCGCAACGACCGCTACCGCGACCTCGCCCCGGCGCTCTTCGTCGCGGCCGCTCGGGATGCCGTCGAGCGTGCCGCGATCGCACCGGAGCGCATCAGCCACCTGGTCACGGTCTCGTGCACGGGGTTCACGCAGCCCGGGCCCGACATCGACGTCGTCGACCAGCTCGGGCTGCCGGCGGGGGTCTTCCGCCACCACATCGGCTTCATGGGGTGCTGCGCGGCGTTCCCGGCACTCCGGATCGCGGCGGCCTTCGCCGAGGCGGACCCCGACGCCGTCGTGCTGGTCGTCTGCGCCGAGCTCTGCACGCTCCACGTCCGCGCGTCGGACGACCCGGACCAGATCGTCGCGAACAGCGTCTTCGGGGACGGTGCCGCCGCGGCGGTCGTGACCTCGGGCGGACCGGGCCTGCGGATCGAGCGCTTCGCCACCGCGACGGTGCCCGAGGGGGCGTCGGAGATGGCCTGGAACATCGGCGACGAGGGCTTCGAGATGGTGCTCTCGACCGCGGTCCCGAAGCTCGTGGGTGTGCACGTGCCCGCTGCCGTCACCGCGTTGCTCGGTGAGGGCGAGACGTTCGCCGACCTGCCCGTGTGGGCGGTGCACCCCGGCGGACGGGCGATCCTCGACCGCGCCCAGGACGCCCTCGCGCTGCCCGACGGCGCCGTCGCCTCCAGTCGCGCCGTGCTCCGGGACCACGGCAACATGTCGAGCGCGACGGTGCTGTTCGTGCTCCGGGACGCGGTCGAGCAGGGGCTCGCGCCGGGCTCCCCGGTCGCGGCCGTCGCCTTCGGACCCGGGCTGACGGTCGAGAGCGCGAGGCTCACGGCGGTCGAGGCGTGAACGACCGCACCTGGTCCGTGCGCGGCGCGGACGACCGCCGCGAGCCCGGACTCCGCGCCGTCGACCTGCGGCAGCGGGACACCGAGTTGCAGGAGCTGATGGACGACCCGGGGTGCGATCCGCGCGTGCTCGATCGGACCTTCCGACGGTTCGCCGTGGTGAACGCACTGGTCAGCGGATGGCGGGCGGTGTGGCGCACGCACGTCGTCCCGGCGCTCCCGCCGAGCGGTCGCGCCCGCGTGCTCGACCTCGGGTGCGGCGGTGGGGACCTCGCGCGTTCGCTCGTCCGGTGGGCGGGGAGTGACGGCTTCTCGCTCGAGGTCGTCGGGGTCGACCCCGACGAGCGCGCGATCACCGCGGCTCGCCGGTCGACCTCCCGGGGGGTGACCTTCCGCCAGGCGTCGAGCGCGGACCTCGTCGCGGCGGGGGAGCGGTTCGACGTCGTCGTCTCGAACCACGTGCTGCACCACCTGGACGACGACGCCAGGGCCGGGTTCCTCGCCGACTCCGAGCGGCTGGCCACCGGGCGGAGCCTGCACTCCGACATCCGGCGGTCCCGGCAGGCGTACCGGGCGTACGCGCTGGCGTCGCCGCTGGTGTCCGCCGGCACGTTCGTCCGGGTGGACGGGCTCCGCTCGATCCGCCGGTCGTTCACGGTGCCCGAGCTGCAGGAGGCGCTGCCGACGGGATGGACCGCCGAACGGGCGGCACCGCACCGGGTGCTCGCGGTGCGGGACGCCTGACGGGATTCGTCGGGTCCGGGTGGGCAGCGTGTGCCGCCGACCCGGACCCGGCGCCGTTGCGGCGCTACGGGCGCAGCAGCACCTTGATCGCGCGCCGCTCGTCCATCGCCGCGTACGCCTCGGCCGCCTGGTCGAGGGGCAGCTCGAGGTCGAACACCCTGCCGGGCTCGATCGTCCGCGACAGCACGTCGGGGAGCAGCTCCTCGATGTACGCGCGTGCCGGGGCCATGCCGCCGCCCACGGTGATGTTCTTCGCGAACAGGAACGGCATCGGCAGCTCCGGGTCCCCCGCGGGGACACCGACGTAGCCGACGTTGCCGCCGGGGCGGACGACCCGCAGCGCCTGGTCCATGCTCTCAGCGGTGCCGACGGCCTCGAGGGCGCAGTCGGCGAGCTCCCCGCCGAGCAGCTCGCGCACGGCGGCGATGCCCTCGTCACCGCGGGTCTCGACGATGTCGGTCGCGCCGAACTCCCGCGCCAGCGCCTGACGGTCGGCGTGCCGGCTCATCGCGATGATGCGCTCGGCGCCCAGACGCGACGCTGCGAGCACCGCGGACAGCCCGACCGCGCCGTCCCCGACGACCACGACGGTCTTGCCGGGGCCGACCTCGGCCGACACCGCAGCGTGGTGCCCGGTCGAGAACACGTCGGACAGCGTGAGGAGCGACGGCACGAGGTCGTCGTCCACCGGGCCGGGGACCTTCACGAGGGTCGCCGCGGCGTCGGGCACGCGCACGTACTCGGACTGTGCACCACCGATGGGGTGGCCGTACGCGTCGGTCGTGCCGCCGAAGATCGAGCTGTGCTCGCAGCCGCTCGTCATGCCGTGGGCGCACGCCTGGCAGGTGCCGTCGTTGGTGGTGAACGGCGCGATGACGAAGTCGCCCGCGGCGAGGTCGGTGACCTCCGCGCCGACGGACTCGACGACGCCGACGAACTCGTGCCCGATGGTGTGTGCCTGCTCGGTCCCGCGGACGCCGCGGTAGGGCCAGAGGTCGGACCCGCAGACGCAGGAGGCCGTCACCTTGACGACGGCGTCGGTGGGCTCGATGAGGACGGGGGTGTCGCGCTCCTCGACGCGGATGTCGCGAGGGGCGTGGATGACGGTTGCGCGCACGGTGTGGCCTTCCGATCGTGGGGGTGGACGCGGCGCGTACCGTGACGCGCCAGGGTGCCGGCGCCGTTGCGGGACCCGTCGACACTACGCTTCCCGGGTGGACGACGACCGCTACGGCAGTGACGTGCTCTCGGGCGACTGGCGCTCGAAGGGCGTCAGGAAGGTGCGGCAGGTGCCGCTCGAACGCGACATGGTGCTCGAGGACCCGGACTCCGGCTGGGCGGGCGCCGTCGTCGGGCTCGAGGCGGGCAACGTCACCCTGGAGGACTGGAAGGGTCGAACCCGCGCCTTCCCCTTCACCGGGCAGTTCCTGCTCGAGGGCGAGCTCGTCACCCTCGGTCGTCCGCAGGCTCCGGTGGGCCGGTCCGCAGCGGCGGCACCGCCCACGCGGTCCGTGGGGACGGCCGGGAGGCCCGGTGCGGCTCCGGCGGTCCGGCACGCCTCCGACGGTGGTCGCCTCCGCACCGCGTCCGGCTCGTTCGCCGTCGAGCAGCAACGGGCACGCGTGGCGCTGCCCTCCCGGATCATGGTCGAGGGCAAGCACGACGCGGAACTCGTGGAGAAGGTCTGGGGAGCGGACCTGCGCGTCGAGGGTGTGGTCGTCGAGGAGCTCTCCGGTGTCGACAACCTGGCGGACGTCCTCGAGGAGTTCCGCCCGACCAGGGACCGCCGCGTCGGGGTCCTGGTCGACCACCTCGTGCCGGGGTCGAAGGAGTCCCGCTTCGCCGACGCCGTGATGCGCGGGAAGTGGGGCGCGCACGTGCTCGTCGTCGGGCACCCGTTCGTGGACGTCTGGCAGTCGGTGAAGCCGTCGCGGCTCGGGCTGCAGGCGTGGCCGACGATCCCGCGGTCGATCGAGTGGAAGAAGGGCATCTGCCAGCACCTCGGGTGGCCCGCCGAGGAGCAGGCCGACATCGCCCGCGCCTGGCAGCGGATCCTCGGGCAGGTCCGGACCTTCGCCGACCTGGAGCCGCAGCTGCTCGGGCGCGTCGAGGAGCTCATCGACTTCGTGACCGAGCCGAAGGCCTGACGTCCGGCTGCCCCGCCGACGGTCGCGGCCCGCTCGCGGTGTGCGGCGGGTGGATGCCGGGCGTGCGCCGGTGAGCGGGCGGAAGTTGCGCCTCCGGTTCGGGTCGCACCTCCGTTTCCGCCCGCTCGCGGGCGTTGGCGGGTGGATGCCGGACGTGCGCCGGTGGGCGGGCCGAAGCTGTGCCTCCAGTCCGGGTGGCGTTCCCGGTTCCGCCCGCTCGCGGTGTGCGGCGGGTGGATGCCGGGCGTGGTCGGGTGAGCGGGCGGAAGCTGCGCCTCCGGTCCGGGGCCCGCCCCCGTTTCCGCCCGCTCGTGGGGTGCGGCGGGTGGATGCCGGGCGTGCGCCGGGCGTGCCCCGGTGAGCGGGCGGAAGTCGCGCCTCCGGTCCGGGTGGCGTTCCCGGTTCCGCCCGCTCGCGGCCGTTGGCGAGTGCGTTCCGGGCGTGCGCCGGTGAGCGGGCGGAAGTCGCGCCTCCAGTCCGGGTCGCATCCCCGTTTCCGCCCGCTCGCGGGGCGTTGGCGAGTGCGTTCCGGGCGTGCGTCGCTGAGCGGGCGGAAGTCGCGCCTCCGGTTCGGGTCGCATCCCCGTTTCCGCCCGCTCGCGGGGCGTTGGCGAGTGCGTTCCGGGCGTGGGCGGGTGGGCGGGCGGAAGCTGCGCCTCCGGTCCGGGTCGCACCTCCGTTTCCGCCCGCTCGCGGTGTGCGGTGGGTGGATGCCGGGCGTGCGGAGCTGGGCGGGCGGAACCGGCGCCTCCGGCGCGAGGTTCGCTTGCGTTTCCGCCCGCCCGGGCGTGCTCCGGGAGGATGCGCGCCGCGCGGCCTACTGTTGAGGGATGGACGGCATCGACGGTCGCGTGCGGGGCGCGGTCGACGTGTGGTTGCGGTGGCTGCCGCGGTGGCAGATCGGGACCGCCCGGCCTCGGACGCGGATCTGCCGGAAGTGCACCGGGTCGCCGATCGCCTCCGCTGCGGGGTTCGGTCCGGACGTACCGCACGCGGTCCAGCACGCGCTGATCGGTCGGATCTCGACCATCGTGGAGGACGCCGTCGACGAGTACACCGCGAAGAACCTCCCGCTGCTCCAGCGCGAGCTCGAACGGGCCGCCGCCCGGAAGCGGCACGCGGGCTACCAGCCGACCGAGGGCCTCTCGCCGGAGTTCCAGGGCCTCGACGTGGACCCGGAGCCGTCGCCGGGGGAGCCGTTCCTCTTCACCCTCGACGAGATGACCGGCACGGGCGCGGGCGAGCAGACCCCGCGCGAGCCGCTCTCCGACGAGGCGAAGGCGGCACTGCGGCACGAGATCGCCCTGTCCGACGAGTGTGCGCGGGCGACCGGGACGGCGGTGTGCCTGGCCCTCGTCGAGCACCGTCCGCGCATCGCCGAGGCCGTCGAGCGGCTGGTGGAACCGCAGATCGCGGCGCTGGTGTCCGACATGTTCCGCGGGTTCGACGGACCGGGGGAACCCGGTCGCGCCGGGCTCTTCTGACGGCGGTCCCATGCGTGTCGGCGTGTCACCCGTGGGGGCGCGACCGCGCGAGAATGGGTGGGTGACTCGTACCCGGGGCTGGATCGCAGCCGTCGTCGACATCGTCCTCATCGTCGTGTTCGCGCTCGTCGGGCGGTCCTCGCACGCCGAGGCCACGTCGTTCGCCGGCACCTGGACCACGGCCTACCCGTTCCTGGCCGGGTGGCTCGTCGGCTGGCTGGTCGTCCTCGGGTGGCGTCGCCCCCTGCGCGTGTGGCCGACGGGCGTGGTCGTCTGGGTGGCCACGGTCGCGATCGGGATGCTGCTCCGGGTGCTGACCGGGCAGGGCGACGTCGCGGGCGACCCGCTGCCGCTGTCGTTCGTCATCGTGGCGACGATCGTCCTGGCGGTCTTCCTGCCGGGGTGGCGTCTCGTCGCCGGGCTCGTCCTCCGTGTCGGTCGCCGGGGTCGCGGGCGCGCCTGACCGGACGTGCGCCCGGCGACGGCACGGGCCCGAACGACCGGCCGCCGCGAGGCACCCGCGCCGCCGCACGAGCGCACGGGCGACACACACGTACCGCAGCACGAGCGCACCGCCGCACGAGCGCACCGCCGCTCCCGTTCATCCGCCGGTCACCCACCCGCCACCCGCTGCGGGGAACATGCCGGGATGACGACCCTCGACCACGCCACCGTCGGCCCCGACCACGACGTCCGTGCAGCGAGGACCCTCCCGCGACTCGTGGCCCGTCGTGGCGCGCCCCGGGTCCGGCGCGAGGACACCCTGCCCTCCATCGCCGTCGCCGAGGCCCTCGGTGCCGACGTCGTCGAGGTCGACGTCCGCCGGACCGCCGACGGCGTCGCGGTCCTGCTGCACGACGAGACCCTCGGCCGGCTCTGGGGCGACCCGCGCCGCGTCGCCGAGGTCTCGTGGTGCGAGGTCGCCCGGCTCGGCAACGGGCTCGACCGCATCCCGCGCCTCGACGCCGTGCTCGAACGGCTCGACGGCTGCCGGGCCGCCGTGCTGCTCCACGTCGTCGACCCCGCGGACGCCCTCGTCGCGACCCGCACCGTCGCCGCGTCGGCCTGGGACACCGCGGTGGCGTGGACGGGGACGTCACCGGCGCTCGCCGCGGTCCGGGCAGCGCTGCCGACCACCGACGTGTGGCTGCCGTGGGAGTCGCTCGACGTCCCCACGGCCGCGGACGTGAGCGGCCTCCGCCCGTCGACGCTGGTGCTCGACGACGTGTTCCTGACACCGGACACGGTCGCGGCGGCGCACGACCTCGGTCTCGCGGTGGCGGTGCGGACCGTCGACGAGCCGGAACCGGTCCGCTGGGCGGCGCGCACGGGTGCGGACCTCGTGGCCACGGAGGACGTCGCCTCCGTCCGCGCCGTGCTGGCCGGAGGGGAGCGGGACGGCTGGGCGCTGTCCGAGCGCGGACCGACCGAGGACGAGGTGGGCACGCGCGCCCAGGCGCTCGCTCACCGCATCGCGCACGAGGTCATCGCGTTCACCCGCGAGCACCCGATCGGGCAGGTCGCGACGAAGCACGGCGACGGCGACCCCGTCACCGACGTCGACCGTGCGGTCGAGCGACTCGTCCGGTCCCGCGTCCGCGCGGCCTTCCCCACGCACGGGTTCACGGGCGAGGAGTACGGCACGGCGCCCGGCGACCGACACCACTGGTGGCTCGACCCGGTCGACGGGACGACGAACCTGGTCAACGGGGTGCCCTGGACGGCGATGTCGCTCTGCCTGACCCGCGCCGGGCAGCCCCTCGTCGGGGTCGTGGCCGACCCGTGGCGGGGCGAGGTGCTCGAAGCGCGGCGCGGTCGCGGTGCGGTGCTCCGTGACACACCGCTCCGGCTCGACGACGCGCCGCGGCCGCTCGCCGGGGCCGTCGTGGGGGCCGAGTTCGGCGGCCTCGGCGCGTGGGACGGACTCGGGAGGCTCGTGGTCGCGCTGGCAGAGCGCTCCTGCGCCGTGCGCGTGATGGGTTCCAGCACGCTGACGCTCGCGCAGGTCGCCGCCGGTCGCGGGGTGGGCGGGTGCGTGCCGTCGTTCGACCCCGTGGACCACGGCGCGGCGGTGTTGCTGGTGCACGAGGCCGGGGGAGTGGTGCTCACGCTCGACGGACCCGTCGACGGCTTCCCCCGGGCCGGGGAGCCAGTCCTCGTCGCGCACCCGGGCGCGGCCGACGAGCTCTTCACGATCTGGTCCTCGGCGCTCGGCGCTCGCTGACCGCTGGCGCTGCCGTGCGGCGCTGACACCGTGCACGGACACCGCTCTCGGCTGGTTCTGTGCGGTCGTACAGTCAGCGGTCGTCGGCGCTGCCTAGTGTGGCTCCGACGGACCCTCCCGACCGGGGCGGACCGCACCGAAGGAGCAACGACATGGGATTCCTCGACCGACTGCTCGGCCGTCCCGACCGTGACCGCGACCAGCAGGGCGGGTGGGGTCAGCCGCAGCCGCCGCAGCCGCCGCAGCAGCCGGCCCAGCAGGGCTACCGGTACGGGCAGCAGTCGTACCAGGTGCCGCCGGTCCAGCAGGACGGCGGTCAACAGTACGGCGGTCAACAGTACGGGGCGCAGCCAGGTCAGCAGTTCGGCGGTCAGCAGTACGGCACCCCGCAGTGGGGTCCGGGCCAGCCCGGTGGCCAGCAGCCGGGCGGTCAGCAGGCGGCCTCGACCGAGGACGAGCGCGCCGTCGAGCGCTACCGCTACCTGCTCCGCACGGCACCGCCGGAGCGCATCGAGGAGGTCCACGCCGAGGCCTTCGCGACCCTGACGCCCGAGCAGCGCCGGATGGTCTACGAGGAGTTCACCCGCAGCGCGCCCGACGGCGAGGCTCCCCGTGGGGACGACCCGCGGTCCCTGGCCCAGGCGGCGACCCGCTCCGAGATCCGCCAGCCCGGCTTCATGGAGCGCTCGCTCGGCGGGATGAACGGCGGCGCCGGGGCGATGGGGCAGCGCGGCGGTCCCTCGTTCGGCCGGATGATCGGCGCGTCGATCCTCGGCACGGTCGCCGGGTACGTCATCGGTTCGGCGATCATGAGTGCATTCCTGCCCGACGCCGGATCGTTCGACGGCGGTACCGATGCTGCGGGGGACGGCGGTTCGGAGGACACTGGTGCCGACTCCGGTGACGGCGGGGCGTCCGATGCGGGCGCGTCCGACGGCGGCGGGTACGAGAACGCGGGCTGGGACGACGGCGGCGGTGACTTCGGCGGCGGCGGCTTCGGCGACTTCGGCGGTGACTTCGACGTCTGAGTGACGTCGTCGCTCCCGCCGACCCCACACCACACCGACGTGGCCGACGAGGGAGCGACATGGCCATCATCGAGGCCTCCGGGCTGACCAAGACCTACCGATCGCGCTCGGGCCCGGTGCACGCGCTGGCCGGGCTCGACCTGTCCGTCCCCGAGGGCACCGTCACGGCGCTGCTCGGGCCGAACGGCGCCGGCAAGACCACCACCGTCAAGGTGCTCACGACGCTCGTCACCCCGGACGCCGGGCGGGCGACGATCGACGGCGTCGACGTGGTCGCCGACCCGCAGGCGACCCGGCGCTCCATCGGGGTGTCCGGGCAGTACGCCGCGGTCGACGAGAACCTGACCGGGGCCGAGAACCTCGAGATGATCGGTCGGCTGTACCACCTCGGCCGGCGGGCGGCGCGGCAGCGTGCACGCGAGCTCATCGAGGTGTTCGACCTGTCCGAGGCCGGGGACCGCCCGGTGAAGGGCTTCTCGGGCGGGATGCGCCGCCGGATCGACCTGGCCGGCGCACTCGTCACGAACCCGCGGGTGCTGTTCCTCGACGAGCCGACCACCGGCCTCGACCCCCGGAGCCGTCTCGCGCTGTGGGGGCTCATCGAGGGCCTGGTCGGCGACGGCGCCACCGTGCTGCTCACGACCCAGTACCTGGAAGAGGCCGACCAGCTCGCCGACGACATCGCCGTGATCGACGACGGCCGGGTGATCGCCGAGGGCACCGCCGACCAGCTCAAGGCACAGGTGGGCGGGCACCGGGTCGTCGTCACCCTGGTCGACGGGGACGACCGGGAGGCCGTGGTCACCGCCCTGCGCCGGTACGGCGTCGGGGACGTGGAGACCTCCGCCGACGGGCGGACCTCCGGCATCGCGGTCGACGCGGGACCGCAGGCGCTCCAGCGGGTGCTCGCCGACCTGGGGGAGGCGGGGATCCGGCTGCACGACGCCGGCATGCGCCGGCCGACGCTCGACGACGTCTTCCTGCGCCTCACCGGGCACGCTGCCACGGCTGCCGACGAGAGCGCGCCGGACGGCGGCGGCGGGGCGGGCGCGGGCAGGGCCTCCAGGTCGGGTCGTGGTGACCCCGTACCGGCGGCCGGCGACGCGACCGACAGCGCTCCGGAGCGTGTCCGGTGACCGCCGTGGGCACGCCCCGGCAGCAGTTGCCGGTCGTCGTGACGTCGCCCGTCGCGATCTGGTTCGAGGACGGCTGGACCGTCACGAAGCGGAACCTGACGAAGATCAAGCGGTCGCCGGACATGCTCGTGTTCGCGGTGCTGCAGCCGATCATGTTCGTGCTGCTCTTCAGTCAGGTCTACGGGGGCGCCATCCAGGTGCGGGGGACCGACTACACGCAGTTCCTGATGGCGGGGATCTTCGCGCAGACGGTCGTCTTCGGGGCGACGTTCTCGGGGTCCGCGATGGCCCAGGACCTGAAGGAGGGCCTGATCGACCGCTTCCGGACCCTGCCGATGTCGGCGTCGGCGGTGCTGGTCGGGCGGACGAACTCGGACCTCGTGCTCAACGCGATCTCGATGGTGATCATGATGCTCACCGGGCTCGCGGTCGGGTGGCGGGTCGGGTCCGCACCACACGAGTTCCTCGCCGGGGTCGGGCTCCTGCTGCTGTTCAGCTACGCGTTCAGCTGGGTGATGGCGCTGCTCGGGATGAGCGTCCGGACGCCGGAGGTCATCAACAACGCCTCCTTCATGGTGCTGTTCCCGCTGACCTTCATCTCGAACGCGTTCGTGCCGAGCGAGACCATGCCGCTGGTGCTGCGCGTGTTCGCGGAGTGGAACCCGGTGTCCTCGCTCGTGCAGGCCGCGCGGGAGCTGTTCGGCAACGCCGGCAGCGCGCCCGTGCCCGACGTGTGGACGATGCAGCACCCGGTCGCGACCGTGCTCGTCGGCATCGCGGTGATGCTCGTCGTGTTCGTGCCGCTGGCGGTGCGGAAGTACACACGGATCAGTGCGGGCTGAGCCGCTTCCCACAGACCGGGCCGCGGCGTCCCCGAGCGTCGCCGGGACCGCTTACCATCGACTCTCGTGACCGCGACCGAAGCCGAGCGTGCCGCCCAGGGCGGCGCCAGTGGGCGACCCTCCGACCGCAGCGTGCGACTGCGCCGCTGGATGCTGCACGGAGCCGATCAGGGTGCCTCGCACCAGGGCCCCCACCAGGTCGAGGTCGAGAAGACCCACTCGTGGTGGCGCGTGATGTGCCTGACCGGCGTCGACTACTTCTCGACGCTCGGCTACCAGCCCGCCATCGCGGCGCTCGCCGCGGGGCTGCTGTCACCGATCGCGACGATCGTGCTCGTGCTCGTGACCCTGTTCGGCGCCCTGCCCGTCTACCGTCGGGTCGCGCAGGACAGCTTCAAGGGTGCCGGCTCGATCATGATGCTCGAGAAGCTCCTGCCCTGGTGGGCCGGCAAGCTCTTCGTGCTCGTGCTGCTCGGGTTCGCCGTGACCGACTTCATGATCACGATGACGCTCTCGGCGGCCGACGCCACCGCGCACATCGCCGAGAACCCGTTCACGCCGCACTGGTTCACCGAGATCCCGGTGCCCCTGACGCTCGCGCTGCTCCTGCTGCTCGGCATCGTGTTCCTCCGCGGCTTCAAGGAGGCCATCGGCATCGCGGTCGGGCTCGTCGCCGTCTACCTGACGCTCAACGCCGTCGTCGTGGCGGTCGCGCTCTGGCACGTGTTCGAACGTCCCGTCGTGGTCGACGACTGGTGGACCGGCCTCACCACCCAGCACAGCAACCCCCTCGTGATGATCGGCATCGCACTCGTGGTGTTCCCGAAGCTCGCGCTCGGCCTGTCCGGCTTCGAGACGGGCGTCGCAGTGATGCCGCAGGTCCGCGGGGACGCCGCCGACGACACCAGCGCACGCCCCGAGGGCCGCATCCGCGGGACCCGTCGTCTGCTCACCACGGCGGCGATCATCATGAGCTCGTTCCTCATCACCTCGTCGATCGCGACGACGTTCCTCATCCCGCAGCGTGAGTTCCAGCCCGGCGGGCAGGCGAACGGCCGAGCCCTGGCGTTCCTGGCGCACGAGTACCTCGGCAACGTCTTCGGCTCGGTGTACGACTTCTCGACGGTCGCGATCCTGTGGTTCGCGGGTGCGAGTGCGATGGCGGGCCTCCTCAACCTGGTGCCCCGGTTCCTGCCCCGCTACGGGATGGCGCCGCAGTGGGCCCGTGCCACGCGGCCGCTCGTGATCATCTTCACGCTCATCGCCTTCGCCATCACGATCCTGTTCGAGGCGAACGTCGACGCGCAGGGCGGGGCGTACGCCACGGGTGTCCTCGTGCTCATCACGAGCGCCGCCCTCGCCGTGACGCTGTCCGCGCGTCGGAAGCAGCAGCGGAAGCGGGTGGTGGCCTTCGGGGTCATCACCGTCGTGTTCGTCTACACGACCGTCGCGAACGTCATCGAGCGGCCGGACGGCGTCCGGATCGCCGCGGTGTTCATCGTCGCGATCGTGGTCGTCTCGCTGGTCTCCCGCGTGCGGCGGTCGTTCGAGCTCCGCGCGTCGTCGATCGAGCTGGACGCCGTCGCCCGGCAGTTCATCGAGGCCGACGCCGACCAGTTCAGCTCGGTCTGCATCATCGCGAACGAGCCCGGCGCCGGCACGGCCGAGGCGTACCGGTCCAAGGGGCGTGAGGAACGCCGTGACTCCGGCATCCCCGCTCGGGTGCCGACGATGTTCCTCGAGGTGCTGCCCGCCGACTCCTCCGACTTCGAGGAGGACCTGGTCGTCGAGGGGCACGTCGTGCAGGGGCACCGCGTGCTGCGCGTCCGGTCGGGCAACGTGCCGAACACCATCGCGTCGACGCTGCTCGCCGTGCGGGACATCGCCGGCGTCGTGCCGAGCATCTACTTCGAGTGGAACGAGGGCAGTCCGATCCAGAACGCCCTGCGGTTCGTCTTCACCGGTGTCGGCGACGTCGCCCCGGTGACGCGTGAGGTCCTTCGAGAGGCCGAGCCGGACGTGCACCGGCGGCCGACCGTCCACGTGTCGTGACGCGCGGGGCGGTCGAGGACCGCGCCTCCTCGCCGGTCGGTGGGGCGGTGGCGGTCCTCGTCGCCGCCGCCGTGTGGGGGACGACGGGGACCGCAACGCACTTCGCGCCCGGGGTGCCGGCGTTCGTGTTCGGTGCGGTGACGTTCGGTCTCGGCGGGCTCGTGCTCGCCGCGACGAGTGGACGCGCCGCCGTGCGAGCCGTCGTCGGTCCCGGTGCCCGGCGGTGGGTGCTGCTCGGAGCGGTCTCGCTCGTCGTGTACGCGGTCGCGTTCTACGCGGCGCTCGCGGACGCGGGGGTCGCGCTCGGCACGACGGTGGCCATCGGGTCGTCGCCGGTGTTCGCCGGGCTCGTGGAGTGGGTGGCGGACGGGAGGCGCGTCACGGGTCGATGGGTCGTCGCGACGCTGGTCAGCGTGGTCGGCATGGTGGTCGTCACGCTCGCGCGGTCCGAGGCACCGGGCAGCGGGTCGCTGCCGCTCGGTCTGGGGGCGGCCCTCCTGGCCGGGCTCACGTACGCGACGTACTCCTGGGCGGTCGCGCGGGGCATGCACGCGGCGTCCCGGCCCGTGCCGGAGCCGGTGTCGACGCCGCTGTCGGTTCCGCTGACGGTGCCGCTGTCGGGTTCCGTGTCCGGCACCACGAGCGGAGCAGCAGCCGGGCGCGGTGTGGTCGGTGCCGTGTTCGGGCTGGCAGCGCTCCCACTCGTCGTGCTCGCGCTGGTCGCCGGCAGGGACGCCCTGACCGTCGGGGCGAACTGGCCCGTGTTCGTCTGGCTCGCGCTGGTGCCGACGGTGCTCGGACACTCGCTCTACGCTGTCGGACTGCGGCGGGTGAGCGCCTCGGTCGCGACGCTGCTGTCGTTGTTCGAGCCCGTGGTCGCCGCGGTGCTCGCCGTGCTCGTGGTCGGGGAACACCTCGGCGCTGCAGGGTGGTCCGGCATCGCGCTCGTCGTCGTCGGCCTCGGGCTGCTCGCGCTCCCGCGACGGGGCCGCGGCCCTGGCCGGTCGTGAGACGGCGCCGCGGCCCTGATCCGTCGTGAGCCGGCGCCGCGACGCTGCTCGGTCGTGAGCTGGTACTGCGGCCCTGCTCCGTCGTGAGCCGCTGCCGCGGTCGCTACTTCGCCGTGATCTGGTCCCGCACCTTGCGCCGGAGCACCTTGCCGATCATCGAGCGCGGCAGGTCCTCGACCACGACGATGCGCCGCGGCACCTTGTAGGCGGCGAGCTGGTCCCGCGACCACGCGCGGAGGGCCTCGGCGTCGAAGGTCCCCGGGTCCTTCGGCACGACCGCGGCGACGACCTGCTCGTTGCCGCCCTGCGTGATGCCGACGACGGCGACCTCGCGGACGCTGGGGTGCTTGAGCAGGGCGTCCTCGACCTCGGACGGTGAGACGTTGAAGCCGCCGGTGATGATGAGTTCCTTGAGCCGGTCGACGATGCTGACGAAGCCGTCGGCGTCGATCGAGACGACGTCACCGGTACGGAACCAACCGTCGGGCGTGAACACCTCGTCGGTGGCCTCGGCCTTGCCCCAGTAGCCGCGGAACACCTGCGGGCCCTTGACCTGCAGTTCGCCGGCTTCGCCCGTGCCGAGCACCTTGGTCTGGTCGTCCGGGTCGACCACGCGGGCCTCGGTGGACGACAGCGGCAGGCCGATCGCGCCGAGGCGTCGCTCCGGTGAGACCGGGTTGGCCATGAGCACGGGGGAGCACTCGGACAGGCCGTAGCCCTCGACCAGGTAGCCGCCGGTCCGGGCCTCCCACGGCTCGACGACGTCCTGCGACAGCGGCATCGCGCCGGAGATGCCGATCTCGATGCCCTGCAGGGACACCTTCGCGGAGTCCGCCGCGTGCTGCAGTCGGGTGTAGATCGGCGGCACGGCCGGCAGGAACGTCGGCGGGTGCTTCTTCATCGCCTTGAGGACGAGTGCCGGGTCGAAGGCCGGGAAGAGCACGAGCCGCGAGGCCATGCTCATCGCGAAGGTCAGGCACAGCGTCAGGCCGTAGGCATGGAACATCGGCAGCACCGCGTAGACGGTGTTGTCCCCACGGCGGATCGTCGGTACCCACGCGCGGGCCTGCGCAGCGTTGGCGAGCAGGTTCCGGTGGCTGAGCACGGCGCCCTTCGGCACCCCGGTCGTGCCGGACGTGTACTGGATGAGCGCGACGTCGCTGGTGGTCGGGCGCGGATGGCGCTTCGACAGCTTCCGAGTGGAGACCAGGTCGTCCCACTTCGTCGTGCCGCGGACGCTCGTGGTCAGCTTCGCGCGGGACTCCCGTGCCTTCGCGACCGGCAGCGCCAGGGCGAGGCGGGTCGCCCGGGGCATCGCGCGGGTCAGGTCGACGGACACGATCGCGTCGAGGCGCAGGTCCGCGGGGAAATCCTGCAGGGTGGCGACCGACTTGTCCCAGGCGATCGCGACCTTCGCGCCGTGGTCCTCGAACTGGTGGCGGAGCTCACGCGCCGTGTAGAGCGGATTGTGCTCGACGACGATCGCGCCGAGCCGGAGCACCGCGTAGAAGGCGACGACGTGCTGCGGGCAGTTCGGCAGCACGATCGCCACGCGGTCACCGGCGCCGACGCCGAGCTTCCGCAGACCGTTCGCGGCGCGGAGGATCTGCTCCTGCAGGTCGGCGTACGACGTCGTCCTGCCGAAGAACTCGAGCGCCACCTTCCCCGGGAAGCGGTCCGCGGACTGCTCCACGATGTCGGAGAGCGAGCCCGTGGGCTCGTCGATGTCGTGCGGGACCCCCGGGGCGTACGAGGCAAGCCAGGGACGAGGCGTGTCGATGCTCACTCGGCCAACCTACCGGCGGAGCCGTGCTCGTTGTCAGGGCCGACTGTCAGGGCCGATCGTCAGGGCCCACCGTCAGGGCCCACTGTCAGGGCCCACTGTCAGGGGCACGACGGACGATGGGTGCATGGCTTCCGTGTCCGACGCGTTCCGCTCCCGCCTCAACGACACCTTCACCAACGGCGCGACCGAGCGTCCCGCCTGGATCGACGAGCTCGAACAGGGTTCCGACGCGGGCTTCTTCGGTCCGGGCTCCGCGACCTGGGCCGTGCACGGCGGCAACCACACCGTGCTGGCCGGCGTCCGGGCGCTGCTCGTGCAGGCACTCCACCCCGGAGCACTCGCCGGTGTCGCCGACCACTCCCGCTACCGCGAGGACCCGTTCGGTCGCCTCGCCGGCACGATCCGGTGGATCTACACGGTGTCGCACGGTGACACGCAGCAGGCCACGCACGCCAGCCGGTGGGTCCGCAAGCTGCACGAGCGCGTCGTGGGCGAGTACGTCGACGGGCACGGCGTGACGAAGCCGTACGCCGCGAACGACCCCGACCTGGCGCGGTGGGTGCACCTCGCGTTCACCGACGCCTTCCTGCGGAGCGCCCAGGTCTGGGGCAAGCCGATCCCCGGCGGAGCCGACGCCTACGTCCGCGAGTGGGCGATCGCGGGACGTCTCATGGGGGTCGACGACGCTCCGGAGTCGGACGCCGAGCTCCGCGCGCAGATGAACGGGTACCTCGACCGCGGGGAGCTCAAGGCCGACGCCCGGACCCACGACGTGGTCCGGTTCATCAAGGATCCGCCGCTCGCCAGGCTCCTCCGACCGGGCTACCGTGCGCTCTTCGACGGGGCGGTCGCGTCGCTCGACCCGCGGCACCGGTCGATGCTCGGGCTGCGGACACCGGGGGTCGGTCCGGTGCAGCTGCCGGTCCGCCAGGTCGCGGGGGTCGTGCTCGACGGGATCGGTGCGGTGCTCGGGACGACCCCGGGCACCGAGCGCGCGGCCCTCGTGCGGATCGCCCGGTTGGAGCAGGAGTCGCGGCAGGACGCCACCGCCTGACCGGATCCCGGCCGCGGTGCTCGACCGGAGGGGCGGTCGACCGGTGGGCGGACCGTCTGCGGTGGACGACCGAGGTGCGGGACCTGCGCGACGTGCGCGACGTGCGCGGCGTGCGGGACGTGCGCGACGTGCTCGACGTGCGCGGCGTGCGGGACGTGCGCGACGTGCGCCCGTGTCCGTGATGTGCCCAGGACGGACGGGAGGCGCGGTGCCAGCCGGCACCGCGCCTCCCGTCCGTCGCCCGGTCGCGTCAGAAACCGGACGGCACCCGGGGCGTGTAGGCGGACTCGAGTCGCGACACCTCGTCGTCGGTGAGCTCCATCGCGGCCGCGGCGACCGCGTCGTCGATGTGGTGCTCCTTCGTCGCGCCGATGATCGGCGCGGTGACCGCGGGCTTGCCTGCCACCCATGCCAGGGCGACCTGGGCCATGCTCGCGCCGCGGCCCTCGGCGACCTGCTGGACCGCGTCGACGATCGCGCGGTTCGCGTCCTCGTCCTGGCGGTAGAGCGTCTTGCCGAACTCGTCGGTGTCCGAGCGGCTGCCCGAGCCCTGCGCGTCCCAGGGGCGGGTGACCTTGCCGCGGGCGAGCGGGCTCCACGGGATCACGCCGACGCCGGTCGCCTGCGCGAACGGGTGCATCTCGCGCTCCTCCTCGCGTTCGAGGAGGTTGTACTGGTCCTGCATGCTGACGAACGGCGTCCAGCCGTGCAGCGCGGCGACGTGCTGCATCTGCGCGAACTGCCACGTCCACATGCTGCTCGCGCCGATGTACCGGGCCTTGCCGGCCTTGACGACGTCGTGCAGGGCCTCCATGGTCTCCTCGATCGGCGTGTGCGGGTCGAACCGGTGGATCTGGTACAGGTCGACGTAGTCCGTGCCGAGCCGGGTGAGTGACGCGTCGATCTCGTGCATGATCGCGGCGCGCGAGAGCCCCGCGCCGTTGGGTCCGGGCCGCATGCGGTTGAAGACCTTCGTGAAGACCTGGACCTCCTCGCGCGGGGCGATCTCCTTGAGGAGCTGGCCGGTGATCTCCTCGCTCGAGCCCGCGGAGTAGACGTTGGCGGTGTCGAACGCGGTGATGCCAGCCTCGTAGGCGCGGCGGACGAACGGGCGGGCGTCGTCGATGTCGACGCTCCACGGGTGGGCGCCCTGGTCCGGCTTGCCGTAGGACATCATGCCGAGGACGATCCGGCTGATCTCGAGGCCGGTGTGCCCGAGGCGGGTGGTGCCCACCGCGGGCGCGGCCGTGGCGTCACTGTCGGCGTCGGCATGGGCCGAGCGGGCGTTCTCTGCTGCGTCCGTGCTGGTCGGGCGGGCGTTTGCTGTCGTGTCCGTGATGGCTCCCTCATCGTTCCTGCCCGCCGGGCGTCCGGCGGGCGGTTCCTGCTGGTCGACGGTCGGTCCTGCGGCGTTTCCGCCCTCCGGTCCGTCGGGCGGGCGGTTCCTGCTGGTCGACGGTCGGTCCGGCGGCGTTTCCGCCCTCCGGGTCGTCGGGCGGGCGGAACCTGTTCGTCTCCGCGGTGTCCGGCTCCGGATCCGCCCGCTGGCATCGGACGGAGGCGTCGAACGTCAGACGTTCACCCTGGCATCGCGACCTGTGACCGCGAGCAGGCGGACCTGCAGTGGCGCGTCGTCGTCGACCTGGACGGGCGCGGCGTAGAGCCCGGTCGCCGCGAGGTCGTGGACCTGCGGCTCGAAGTACTCCCAGACCGCACGGACGAGTTCGTCGGGCAGTGCTTCGTCCGTACCGGTGGCACGTGCGAGGTCCCACGTGTGGATCGTGATGTCACTCGTCTGCTCGGTGAGGTACTCGTCGGCGCGGACGACGTCAGTGCTGAGGTGCACGGGGGTGTCAGCGGGCGCGTTCTGCCACGCGCTGGACGCCGCGGTTGCGAACTTCGCCCACTCGCTCGCCAGGTCGTCGCCGATCGGTTCGAGGTCGGCTTCGGCCTGGGCGTAGTCGCATCCCGTCAGGAGTTTCGGGATCCAGCGCTGCTCGTCGATGACGTGTGTCACCAGATCGCGCGTGGTCCACTCGGAGTCGGGCGTCGATGCATCCCAGTCGCTCACGGCAGCAACGCGGCGGCCGAACTCGGCGACGGCGAGCGACTGCAGCCGGATCCAGTCGGTGGCCATGTGGTGCTCCTCTTCGGTCGGTGCGTGGTGCGGGGTGCGGGGTGCAACGGGACTGACGAGTGGGCGATTCCCGTGCTGTGACAGGTGACAAGGTACGCCCGCTCGGGATCAGCACGCGCGGGCGCTCGCGCCCCGGGACGAAAGCTCATCGAGTCGAGGTGGAAGTCGCTGGCGATCGGGCAGGAGAAGTCGTCAGCGGCGGTGTCATCCACAGGGAAGGCCCGCTCGTGGTCGGTGCCGTGGTCGGTGCCTCGGACCGGGAGAGGACGAGGTGGGGGCGAGTCGCACGAGGAGGTTCGTTCGCGCTCGGGCTGGCGGAACCAGCGCGGAGCAGGCACAGTGTGCGCGGAAGAGGCCCGTTCGTGGTTGCGCCCGGTTGGACGACTGACCAGTCGGCTGACGTCACTTTCTGCGCCCCGCACGGACGCACACGGGAACGCCGAACGGCCCGGCTCCGTGGGGGAGGAGCCGGGCCGTTCGCCGGGTACTGCAGGTACTTCGTTCGGTGTCCGCGGTCGTTCCCGCTCGGGGTGGGAGGGCGACCGTGGGTCAGGGACTCGGAGGTCAGGCCGCCTGGAGGACGAACTGCACGTCGAGGTTGATCGTGACGTCGTTGCCGAGCGTGAAGCCGCCCGCCTCGAGCGCCGCGTTCCAGTTCACGCCGAACTCGGTGCGATCGATCTTCGTGGTCGCCTCGGCACCGAGCTTCACCTGGCCGTAGCCGTCGGTGGTCACGCCACCGAACTCGGTCTTCAGGGTGACGTCCTTGGTGACACCGCGAAGGGTCAGCGTGCCGTCGATGAGCATGTCGTCGCCGTCCTCGCGGATGCCGGTCGACTTGAAGACCATCTGCGGGTGCTCCTCGGTGAGGAAGAAGTCACCGGTGGCGAGGTGCTGGTCGCGCTGTGCCTGGTTGGTGTTGATGCTCGCGACGTCGATCGATGCCTCGAGCGTCGAGTCGAGGGGGTTGTCGGCGGTGACGAGCGTCGCGTCGAAGCGCTCGAACGAGCCCTTGACCTTGCTGATCGCGAGGTGGCGGACCGAGAAGGTGACCTCGGAGTGGGTCGGGTCGATCTTCCAGGTACCGGTCTGGTAGCCCGGGATGGCGGAGGCGGTGAGCGTCATGGTGACTCCTTACGAGAGCGTTGGTCTGCGGTCCCCGAGCAGGCGAGCAACTGCATGCGCCTGCATCGAAATGAACTGTAGCCCATTCTGCACCTGATTGGTTGAAGCGTCAACCAATGTTCACGAGATCGACGCCAGGAGATGTCGTGAACGCGTGTCGTGCCTCCCGGCCGTGCCGGTCGTCAGCAGCTTCCGGATGCGCTGCGCGAATGCGTCGGCCATCGGGCCGACGTCCTCCGCGGTCGCACGCACCAGCCACCAGTCGACGTCCTTCAGGTGCTCGCCTCGTGTCAGGTCCTTGCGGAACGTTCGCGGGTCGGACCGATGCAGGTCGCTCTCGTACTCGATCGCCACCCGAGCATCCGGGTACGCGAGGTCGACGCACGCGATCCACCTTCCGGCGGCGACCACGTCGTGGTTCAGTGTCGGCTCGGGGAGTCCACGCCGGAGCAGGGCCAGTCGGAGGCGTGTCTCTCCGGGGCTCCGTGAGCCCGGTCGCACCTCGATGAGAGCAGCGCGCGCCTTGCGGATGTGCCTCCCGCCACGGTGTCGATCGACGACGGTTGCGAGCTCGTCGACGGTGCACCAGTTCAACCAGCCGACCAGGGCGTCGCCGGCGACGACGAGTTCGTCGACGGTGAGGAACGCCGCCAGCATGACGAAGGTGGTCGCCGGGTCCACGATCCGCGTCGTCCCTGACCGCACCATGCTCGCCAGGTGTGCTCGCGTGCGATGCCCGACGGTCCCGCGTACGCGGATCGCCTGGTCCTTCCCGATGGTCGTCACGTGGATGCGCTGGTCGGCCTCGAGCCTGCGAGGGAGCGGGATGCCGAGGAGCTGCGCGGCCGTGGTGTGGCTGAAGGCCTGATCGTGCCGGAGCCGCGGGGCGACTGCTCGAGCACGTTCCGCGTGGGAGGCGGGAGGGGTCCAGCAGCGTGTGCCGTGGAAGGGGTGGCTGAGCCGTCTCGAGCGGAGCCGGCTGGCCGGGACGCCGCGGCGCAGTGCCTCGCGGACGCGGAACGGCCGTCCGCGGAGGGCTGGTGGGAAGCGATCGGCGATGGGCATGCAGCGAGCGTGGCAGCGTTCTCCTGTCGGTCGGGGCGCGAGCTGCTCGAGTGTGGACAGGCGCGGCGCGCGGCTCGCTGTGCAGGAATCGGGTGGTGCTGCCCGTTCGCGCGAGCGGGCAGGATCGGACGGTGCCGGGCGGCGCGTGGCCCCGAATCTGCCCACTCACGAACGGGCGGGTCCAGGCAGGGGTGAGCAGCTGGTGGTGACCGTTCCGCTCACTCACGCGAACGGGTAGATCCGGACGGGGCCGGGCGGCGAGTGGCCCCGAATCCGCCCACTCACGAACGGGCAGGTCCGGGCCGGCGTGGGCAGCTGGTGGTGACCGTTCCGCTCTCTCGCGCGAACGGGCGGATCCGGACGGGGTCGGGAGGCGCGTGGCCCCGAATCCGCCCACTCACGAACGGGGTGGTGACGACACGCAGCACCCCACGGCCGAGCGACGGAAGTCCGGCCGAGCGACGGGGAACCGGCCGAGTGAGGCGGGTCCGGGCGAGCGGGCGGAACCGGCCATGGACTCGCGGCCCGTCCGGCGCCTTCCGCCCGCTCGCTGTCCACAGGTACTCCCACACCCCCTCACGAGAGCGCTCGCTCCACTAGCGTCAGGACCATGGAATTCAGGTACCTGGGCAACTCCGGACTCAAGATCTCCGAGATCACCTACGGCAACTGGCTGACGCACGGCTCGCAGGTCGAGAACGACGTCGCCACCCAGTGCGTGCGGGCAGCGCTCGACGCGGGCATCACCACGTTCGACACCGCCGACACCTACGCCAACACCGCGGCGGAGACGGTCCTCGGCGAGGCGCTCAAGGCCGAGCGCCGCCAGTCGCTCGAGATCTTCACGAAGGTGTACTGGCCGACCGGGCCGAAGGGGCACAACGACGTCGGCCTCTCCCGCAAGCACATCATGGAGTCGATCGACGGCTCGCTCGAGCGCCTCCAGACCGACTACGTCGACCTCTACCAGGCGCACCGCTACGACCACGAGACCCCGCTCGAGGAGACCATGCAGGCCTTCGCGGACGTCGTCCGCCAGGGCAAGGCGCTCTACATCGGCGTCAGCGAGTGGAACGCCGAGCAGATCCGCGCCGGTGCGGCACTGGCGAAGGAGCTCGGCTTCCAGCTCATCTCGAACCAGCCGCAGTACTCGATGCTGTGGCGCGTCATCGAGGGCGAGGTCGTCCCCGCGTCGAAGCAGCTCGGCCTCAGCCAGATCGTCTGGTCGCCGATCGCACAGGGCGTGCTGACGGGCAAGTACAAGCCGGGCCAGCCGGCCCCCGAAGGCTCCCGCGCCACCGACGAGAAGGGCGGCGCGGACATGATCAAGCGGTTCATGCGCGACGAGGTCCTCGAGGCCGTGCAGCGCCTGCAGCCGGTCGCCGACCAGGCCGGCCTGACGCTCGCCCAGCTCGCCATCGCGTGGACGCTGCAGAACCCGAACGTCGCCTCCGCGATCGTCGGTGCGTCCCGCCCCGAGCAGGTCACGGACAACGTCAAGGCAGCGGGCGTCACCCTCGACGCCGACGCGCTGGCCGCGATCGACGACGCGCTCGGCGACATCCCGGAACGCGACGCGAGCAAGACGGTCAGCCCGGAGAAGCGCCCCGCGTAACGCGCGACCGACCGACGGACGGGAGGCACGGTGCCAGCTGGCACCGTGCCTCCCGTCCGTCGTCCAGTCGTCACCCGTCATCGGCGACCGTCCAGACGGACTGTGCACCTCAGCCCTGATCAGCCGAAACGCTGACAGATGTTCACGGATGAACAGCAGGTGTCGCGGAACTGGCAGGGTCCTGGCAGACCTTGTACCCCACCCAAACCACCCCGTTGCGTGCCCCCGAAGAGGGGGCATGACCCGAACCGACACCCCCGTTCTGGTGCCACCCGGCACCGGGTCGGTGCCGACCCCCGTTGCAGTCCCCGCTGCACGCGCTGCCCACCCAGCGGCGCCCGCCGGCCCTGCGGCGACCGTGACCCGACCGACGGTCGCCTCCGGCCTGCGCGCCACGGCGACGCAGCTCGCCTCGTTCGGCACCATCGGCGCCGTCTGCTTCCTCATCGACCTCGGCGTCTACAACCTGCTGCGCGCTACCGTCCTGCCCGACGGTCCGATCGCCGCGAAGATCGTCTCCGCCGTCGTCGCCACCGCGGTCGCCTGGTTGGCGAACCGCTCCATCACGTTCCGCTCGCAGCGGCAGGTCGGCCGGAAGGAGACCCTCCGCGAGGGGCTCCTCTTCGCCGTCACGAACGTCGTCGGCCTCGGCATCGCCGCGGCCTGCCTGTTCGTCTCGCACTACGTCCTCGGCTTCACCTCGACCCTCGCCGACAACGTCGCCGGCAACGGGGTGGGCCTCGTCCTCGGCACCGTCTTCCGGTTCGTCGCGTACAAGGCCCTCGTCTTCCGTTCCACCGACGCTCACGCGAAGGAGCACGCCGCATGACCATCACCGCCACGCTGCTGACGGCCGCCGGGCCGCTGCTGCAGCCGAACGAGGGGACCGGGCCCGCCGGGAACCTCCCGAACCGCGGGACCACGGACGTCCCGACGGGAGGCTCGGGGCAGGCCCCGCAGGTCGCCTGGTCGCTGGGTGAGTGGATCGGGTACTCCGCGCTCATCGCCGTCTCCGTGCTGCTCACGGTGATCGCGCTCACCACGCTGTGGTGGATGCTGCACGCCTGGCGGTCGCGCGACGCGCTCAAGTCGACGAGCTTCAGCCAGACGCCGCGTCCCGCGGCGCACCGCTTCACGCTGCTCGTGCCCGGTCGGCACGAGCAGGACGTGATGGGCGAGACGCTCGACATGCTCGCGAAGCAGGACCACCCCGACTTCGAGATCATCGCGATCGTCGGCGAGGACGACCCGGAGACCGACGCCGTGGTGCGCGCCGCCGCCGCCCGGCACCCGGAGCTGATCCGAGTGGTCGTCGACGACACCGCACCGAAGAACAAGCCGAAGGCGATGAACCTCGCGCTGCAGTACGCCACCGGTGACGTCGTCGGGGTGTTCGACGCCGAGGACGAGGTCTACCCGAAGCTCCTGTCGCTCGTCGACTCGCGGTTCCAGGAGACCGGCGCCGACGTCGTGCAGGGCGGCGTGCAGCTGATGAACTTCAAGTCGAGCTGGTGGTCGCTGCGCAACGTGCTCGAGTACTACTTCTGGTTCCGCTCGCGCCTCCACTTCCACGCCGGCTCGAAGTTCATCCCGCTCGGCGGCAACACCGTGTTCGTGACCCGCGAGCGGCTCGAGTGGTCGAACGGCTGGGACGCGCACTGCCTCGCCGAGGACTGCGAGCTCGGCGTCCGGCTCTCCGCCGACGGGGCGAAGGTCGTCGTGGCCTACAGCCCCGAGGCCGTCACTCGCGAGGAGACCCCGCCCACCTTCGCGTCCCTGCTCAAGCAGCGGACCCGGTGGAACCAGGGGTTCCTGCAGGTCCTCGGCAAGGGGGAGTGGAAGAAGCTGCCGTCCTTCCGTCAGCGCTTCTTCGCCCGCTACATGCTGACGATGCCCTTCATCCAGGCCGCGACCGGGCTGCTCATCCCGCTCAGTGTCCTGATGATCCTCTTCGTCAAGGTGCCGACCCCGGTCGCGCTCATCTCGTTCATCCCGGTGGCGCCGACGCTCATGCTGCTCGCCGTCGAGGTCGTCGGGCTCAACGAGTTCGGCCGCATCTACAAGGAGAAGGTCCGCATCCGCGACTACGTGAAGCTCGTCCTCGGCCTCGTGCCGTACCAGGTGTTCCTCGCCGCAGCGGCCGTCCGTGCCGTCGTCCGCCACGTGAAGGGGCAGAACGGGTGGGAGAAGACCGAGCACACCGGACAGCACCGCACCGGTGGCGGGCAGTCCGAGGTCGTCGGGTTCGCATCCGAGCTGACCGGTTCGGCTGCTGCTTCGTCGTCGTCGTCGTCCGAGCGTGAGCTCGCCGGCTCGTCCGCGGGAGGTGCCCGATGACCGCCAGCCTCACCCACACCACCGGCATCCCCGTCCGGGGCGCCGGGTCGCTCTCCGGGGTCCGCGGTTGGTTCCGGGTCCACGCGGCGAGCCTCGCCTGGCTGCTCCCCGTGCTCGCCGTCACCGTCACGGTGCAGCTCTGGAACATGTCCGGCACGCCGCAGCGCATCGACGACGAGGGGACCTACACCGCTCAGGCGTGGGCGATCACCAACCTCGGCGAGATCACCCACTACACGTACTGGTACGACCACCCGCCGCTGGGCTGGATCCAGATCGCGGCGTACACGGCACTGACCGGCGCGTTCACGCGCTACCCGTTCGCCGTCGAGGCCGCCCGTGAGGCGATGGTCTTCTTCGCCGCGGTCTCGAGCCTGCTGCTCTTCGTGCTCGCGCGCCGACTGGGCGCAGGTCGCGCGACGGCAGCGGTGGCGGGGCTCGTCTTCGCCCTCTCGCCGCTGGCCCTGCAGTACCACCGCACGGTCTACATCGACAACGTCGCGACGCCGTGGCTCCTCGCCGCGTTCGTCCTCGTGCTCAGCCGTCGGCAGCAGCTCGCCGGGTTCGCCGGTGCCGCCGCCTGCCTCGGCATCGCGGTGCTCTCCAAGGAGACCTACCTGCTGGCGCTGCCGTTCCTGATCTGGATCGCGGTCCGTCGCGCCGACCGGAGCACCCGGCGCTACACGCTCAGCGTCGCCGGGGCCGTGCTCGTCGTGATCGGTGGCGGGTACCTGCTGCTCGCCGCCGTGAAGGGCGAGCTCCTGCCCGGCGCGGGCCGCGTCAGTCTGCTCGAGGGCATCACGTACCAGCTCGGGTCGCGCACCGCCTCCGGCTCGGTGTTCGACGCCGGCAGCCTGGCGAACCAGGCCGCCGCCCAGTGGTGGGCGCTCGACCCCGTGTTCATCGTGCTCGGCTCGGTCGCCGCGGTCGTCGGGCTCTTCCTGCGCCGGGTCCGCCCGATCGCCGCGATGCTCGTGTTCCTGCTCGCGATGATGTTCCGCCCGAACGGGTACCTGCCCGTGCCGTACGTGATCATGCTCGTGCCCTTCGCGGCGCTGCTCGTCGCGTACACCGCCGAGCGGGCGGTCCTCGCCATGGCCGGCCGGACGCGCAGCAACGCACGGACCCGCGTCCGCGGCGTCGCCCGTCGGAGCCTCGGTGCGACGTGGGCCGTCGTCACCGCCGCAGCACTCGTGGTCGCCGTCCCGCTGTGGGGCGCACAGCTCCGCGGGTTCCTGTCGAGCAACCTCGACCTGCCGATGCAGCAGGCCGAGCAGTGGGTGGGCGACAACGTCCCGAAGTCCTCGCGGCTGCTCGTGGACGACGCCATGTGGGTCGACCTCGTGCGCGACGGCTTCGCCAGGAACAACGTGATCTGGTACTACAAGCTCGACACCGACGCCGCCGTGCAGCGTCAGTCGCCGAACGGGTGGAAGGACTCGGACTACGTCGTCACGACGGACTCGATGCGCACCGGCGGGAACTCCTCGCAGGACGTGACGCAGGCCATCCGGAACTCGACGAGCGTGGCCACGTTCGGCACCGGCGACCAGCAGGTCGACGTCCGGCGCATCCACGCCGAGGGACTCGCCGCTGCCGACGAGGCCATCACCGCATCGGCGAACGGGCGGAAGGCGATGGGCACCGAGCTTGCGCAGAACCCTGCGCTGCGGGCCGACGAGGGCACGAAGTCGCAGTTCCGCGCCGGGCAGGTCGACTCGCGCGCGATGCTCGCCCTCGGTCAGGTGCTCGCGGACCGGTCCGTGACGGTCGAACGATTCCGCCCGCTCACGGGTGAGGACGGCCAGCCCTTCCGTCGACTCATCGTGCAGGCCGCCGACCGGGCAGATGCTGCTCGTGCCGTCGCCACGTTCGACGCCATGAGCGACGGGATCCGCCCGACCGACGTGGAGCGCGACGGCGATCGTGTCGTCGTGACCTACGCCCCGTCCGACCCCACGACGACGCCGACCAGCGCGACCTGACCCGGACCCCGTGCGAGCGGGCGGAACCGGCAGCGCGGGTCCCGAGCCCGAGCAGGAACCGCCCGCTCGCGCCACCGCCCCGCGCTCCCGTCCCTCGTCCGGGGCCGAGGGGGCGGAACCGGCAGCGCGGGTCCCGGGTCCGAGCAGGAACCGCCCGCTCGCGCAACCGCCCCGCGCTCCCGTCCCTCGTCCGGGGCCGAGCGGGCGGAACCGGCAGCGCGGGTCCCGAGCCCGAGCAGGAACCGCCCGCTCGTGCAACCGCCGCCGACGCCGACCAGCACCCGCCAGCACCACGCAGCACCTCCCGAACCGAAGGAGCACCACGATGCACGCACGCACCACCACCGGCACCGCCGCACGCACCACCACCGGCACCACCGCACGCACCACCGCCCGCCGTCCGCTCGTCGTCGCCGGGATCGCTGCGGCCGTCGTCGCCGCCACCGTCGGCCTCGCCGTACCGCAGACCGCCTCGGCCGCGACCGGCACCGACGAGGGCTGGCTCCGCGTCGGCCACCTCTCCCCGGACACCAAGGGCGTCGACGTCGAGCTCACGAGCCTGTCGGGCGGCAAGACGGTCTTCGAGCTCGACGACGTCACCTACGGCCAGGTCAGCCCCTACCAGGAACTCCCGGTCGGCACCTACGTCCTGTCGATGCGCGCCGCCGACGCCCCCGACTCCACCCCGGTGATCTCGACCGACGTCCAGGTGCAGGAGGGCAACGCGAACACGGTCGTCGCCTACGGCAAGAACGCCGACCTCAAGACCACGGCGTTCACCGACGACCTGCAGCAGCCCGGCGACGGCAAGGCGAAGCTCCGGCTCGTGCAGGCAGCGACCACCGCGAAGGAGGTCGACGTCAGCACCACCGACGGCACCGCCATCGCCGAGGACGCCGCCTTCGGCACCGCGACGCAGTACGCGACGGTCGGTGCCGGCAAGTGGGACCTCGACGTCTCCGGCAGCGGCCAGCGCGGGACCGCCGAGGTCGACCTCGCCGGCAACACCGTCTCCACGCTCTTCGTCCTCGACGACAGCAAGGGCGACCTGACCGTCGTGCCCGTCACCGACGCGGCCGCCACGGCAGCGACCCCGTCCGGCGGCGTGCAGACCGGTGGCGGCGGCGCGGCCGCCGACCGTCCGTTCACCGAGTTCACGCACGCGGTCGTCGCGGCGGTCCGTTCGCTGTTCCACTGACCGACGGGCCGCCGACGGATCGCGTGACCCGTCGGTCCGGCCTGGAGGCGCGGATCACCGCAGCCGGTCCGCCCGCGTGCACCGCGCCTCCCGTCCGACCGTCCCCGACCACCCCGGAAGAGGTGCCGGCATGACCCGCAGGACCTGGATCCCCATCACCGCCGCGGCGGCGGTCGTCGTCGCCGTGGGCGTCGCCCTCGTCGCCGTCCGCCCGTGGAGCGACACCGTGCCGCAGGCCGGGGCGACGTCGAGCGCGACCTCGTCGCCGGCACCCGACGTCGACCGCAGCGCGGCGCAGCTCCGCACGGAGTTCCTCGACGACTACGTCCGGGACGGCCGTGTCGTCCGCACCGACCAGGGCGGCGACACCGTCAGCGAAGGGCAGGCGTACGGCCTGCTCATCGCGTACGCCAACGACGACCGGGAGACCTTCGGGGAGATCTGGTCGTGGACGGAGCGGCACCTGGTGACCGACGACGACCTCCTCGCGTGGCGGTGGACCCCCGAGGACGGCGTCGCCGACGAGCAGTCCGCGAGCGACGCCGACCTCGACGCGGCCCGGGCCCTCGTGCTCGCGGGGGAGCGCTGGGGCGACGAGCGGTACACGAGGGCCGGGAAGGCCGTGGCGTCGGCGATCCTCGAGCACGAGACCGCGACGACCGACCTCGGCACGATCCTGCTGCCCGGACCGTGGGCGGACAGCGAGCCGTACCGGTACAACGCCTCGTACGCGTCGCCAGCGGCGTTCCGGATCCTCGAGCGGGCCACCGGTGACCCGCGGTGGACCGAGCTCGAGCGGGGCTCGTCGGCTGCGACGGCTGCCGTGCTCGACGAGAGCGACCTGCCGAGCGACTGGTCGCAGGTGCACGCGGACGGCTCGGTCGACCCGATGCCGGCGACGGGCGACCAGGGGAGCGTCGTCTACGGGTGGGAGGCCATGCGTCTGCCGCTGCGCTACGCCGAGGCCTGCTCCGCGGACGACCGTGCCCTCGCCGGCTCCGTCGCGCCCACGCTCGAGCGGAGCACGCAACTCGCGGCGCAGCTCGACCTCGGCGGGACGGCCGTGACCGGGGACACGAGCGGGCTGGCCTACGCGGCCCGGGCAGCCGCGGAGCACGCCGCGGGATCGTCCTCGGCTGCTGCCGCCGACCTGCGCCGGATGGACCGGACGGCGGCGACCACGCCGACCTACTACGGCGATGCGTGGGCGGCGCTCGGCGCGACCATGCTCACGTCGGACGTCCTCGGTGGCTGCGCGACCGAGGCGGGAGGTGCCTCGTGACCGGGCGTCGCGCCGCGACGGGGCCGACCCGCTGGTGGTCCGGCCGCCGCGGTGCGGTCGTCGGCGGGGTGCTCGCCGCGGTGCTGGTCGGCGGCGGCATCGCCGGGGTGGCCGTCGCGACCACGGGGAACGGCGGCACCGCCGCACGACCGGCAGCGGGCAGCAGCGCGTCCGCGTCGACCGATCCCGGTGCGGCCGCGAACGGCTCCGGCGCCGGGGACACGTCGGGCTTCCAGGACCCGGCTGCTCCGGCGGCTCGCTCGTCCGCGACGCCCGTTCGGGTGGAGATCCCGGCGATCGGGGTCTCCTCGGGGCTCGAGGACCTCGGACGCGGGGCAGCCGGTGAGCTCGACCCGCCGAAGGACTGGGACAGCGCCGGGTGGTTCGCCGACGGCATCGTGCCGGGTCAGGTCGGCCCCGCCGTGATCGCCGGGCACGTCGACAGTCCGACGAGTGCCGCCGTGTTCTTCCGCCTCGACGAACTCGTGGCCGGGGACCAGATCCACGTGGCCATGTCGGACGGCACGACCCGCACCTTCACGGTCGAGCGGTCGGAGCGCGCGGCGAAGTCGGCGTTCCCCACGAGCGACGTCTACGGCAGCGCGCCCACCCCGCAGCTCCGGCTGATCACCTGCGACGGCACGTTCGACACCGCCACCGGCCACTACACAGACAATCTGATCGTGTTCGCAGACCTCTCGTCGGACTGACGCAGGAGCGACCCGATACCCTTCGATGCGAAGCGCAAGGAGCACCATGAGCACGTCCCTGGTCATCATCCCGACCTACGACGAGGCGGAGAACGTCCGCCCGATCGTCGCACGCACCCTGGCTGCCACCGACGACAGCGTCCACGTCCTCGTCGTGGACGACAACTCCCCGGACGGCACCGGTGACATCGCGGACGAGATCGCGCGCGAGACCGACCGTGTGCACGTGATGCACCGCACGGTGAAGGACGGTCTCGGCGGTGCCTACCTCGCGGGCTTCGCGTGGGGGCTCGAGCACGGCTACGACAAGCTCGTGGAGATGGACGCCGACGGCTCGCACCACCCGGAGTACCTGCCGTGGATGCTCGAGCTCGCCGACTCGAACGACCTCGTCCTCGGGTCACGCTGGATCAAGGGCGGCGAGGTCGAGAACTGGCCGTGGTACCGCGAGCTGCTCTCGCGCGGCGGGAACCTCTACACGCGGATGGCCCTCGGCATCGCGGTCCGCGACGCGACCGGCGGCTTCCGGGTCTTCACGTCGACGGCGTTCGAGCGCATCGACCTGGCCGGGGTCGCGTCGAAGGGCTACTGCTTCCAGGTCGACCTGTGCTGGCGTGCCCTCGAGGCCGGCCTCCGCGTCGTCGAGACGCCCATCACCTTCACCGAGCGTGAGTTCGGCGTCTCGAAGATGAGCGGCAACATCGTCCGCGAGAGCCTCACCCTGGTGACGAAGTGGGGCATCGACCGACGTCTGCGCGAGGTCCGGTCGGTCGTCAAGAACCACCGCCGCCTGCCCTCGGTCCGCAAGAACGCGCACGCCGTGGCGGACCAGTCGGCCTGAGCCGGCTGCTCCGTGCCCGGTCGCGCTGTCCGGACGTAGCCACACGCACGATCTGCGTGCCCGGTCCGTGCCCGGTCTTCGCCCGGTCTGATCGGCGAACGCGACAGTCCCCCGTGGAGGTTCCACGGGGGACTGTAGCGTTCGCGGACGGGTCGAGGACGGCCGTCGCGGAGCGGGCGTCAGCGCAGGACGACCACGCCCCGCGACGAGAACTGCACGACGCCCGCCTCGACGGTGGCCTCGCCGAAGCGGTAGAGCTCCTCCCCGGTGGAGTCGGGCACGGGCACCTCGGCCGCGTCGTCGGCGAAGTTCACCACGACGTGCACCGGCGTCGCGTCGGGTCCGAGCAGGCCGCGGGTGAGCACCAGCCACCGGTCGTCCCCGTCGAAGCGGACGGCGTTCGCCTCGTAACGGTGGTCGACGAACGCCTGTTCGGTCCGGCGCAGCGCGACGAGCACGCGGTAGGCCCGGAGGATGCGCGCACCCCGGTCGGAGGTGACGTCCGCCCAGTCGAGCTTCGAGTTCGTGAACGTGGTCGGGTCCTGCGGGTCGGGCACGACCGATTCGTCCCACCCGTGCTCCGCGAACTCGGCGATGCGACCCTTCGCGGTGATCTCGCCCAGCGCCTTCTCCGGGTGTGAGGTGAAGAACTGCCACGGCGTGGTCGCCGCGAACTCCTCGCCCATGAACAGCATCGGGGTGAAGGGGCCGAGCAGCGTCAGTGCCGCGGCGATGACGAGCGACTCGTCGTCGAGCGTCGCGGCGAGGCGGTCGCCCGCCGCGCGGTTGCCGATCTGGTCGTGGTTCTGGTTCGCGACGACGAGCGCCGTCGCGGGCGAGGTGCCGCGGTCGATCGGTCGTCCGTGTCGCTTGCCCCGGAACGACGACCACGTGCCGTCGTGGAAGAACCCGTGCTCCAGGACCTTCGCCAGCGCCGACAGCGGTTCGAAGTCGGCGTAGTAGCCGTTCGTCTCACCGGTGACGGCCACGTGGACGGCGTGGTGGAAGTCGTCCGACCACTGACCGGTGAGGCCGTAGCCCGAGGCCTCCTGCGGACGGAACATGACCGGGTCGTTGAGGTCGGACTCGGCGATGAGCGAGAGCGGGCGGCCCACGAACTCGCTGTAGGCCTCGGTCTCCGACGCCATGACCTGCAGCACGTGCGGGCGGGTGGTGTCCCGGATCGCGTGCACGGCATCGAGCCGGAGCCCGTCGACGTGGTGGTCGCGGAACCACATGCGGACGTTGTCGAGCACGTAGCGGCGGACCTCGGGGTGCTCGACGTTCACCGAGTCGCCCCACGTGTTGCCGAGCCCCTGCAGCAGGTACGGACCGTACAGCGGCAGGTAGTTCCCGCTCGGACCGAGGTGGTTGTAGACGACGTCCTGGATGACCCCGAGGCCCAGCGCGTGGGCGGTGTCGACGAAGCGGTCGTAGGCGTCCGGACCGCCGTACGGGTGGTGCACCGCGAACCAGCCGACCCCGTCGTAGCCCCAGTTCCACTCGCCGTTGACGGCGTTGACCGGCAGGAGCTCGACGAACTCCACGCCGAGTTCGACGAGGTGGTCGAGCTTGGCGGCGGCGGCGTCGAGCGTGCCCTCGGGGGTGTACGTGCCGACGTGCATCTCGTAGATGACGGCCCCGCGCGCGGGACGACCGGTCCACGCCTCGTCGGTCCACGCGAAGCGCTCGGGGTCGACGACCTCGGACGTGCCGTGCACGCCGTCCGGCTGGTAGCGGCTGCGGGGGTCCGGCCGGACGTCATCGTCGTCGTCGATGCGGAAGCCGTAGCGTGCACCGACCACCGGGGCGATCTCGTCGGTGCTCCACCAGTCGTCGTCACCGCGGGTCAGCGCGTACTCGACGTCGTCGACGACCAGGCGGACGCGCTCGGGGTTCGGCGCCCAGACGGCGTAGCGGGCGGGAACGGTCATGCGTGACCCTCCAGGATCTCGATCTCGGCCTGCTGGTCGGAGACGGCGGCGCCGTCGGACCCTGCGGGCGCGGGCGTGGTCGACGACGTGGACGAGGCGGCGGCTGCCGCACCGTCCGCCGTCGTGGTGTCGGTGAGGTCGGCGGGGACGAGCAGCGCGACCGGCAGGTCGGCGAGCAGTTCCGCGAGCGCGATGCCGCGGGATGCCGGGAAGCGACGACCGGTGAGCAGGTCGACGCGGTCGAGCGGCACCGGGTGCACCAGGGTGTCGCCCCAGCCCCCGACCCGTTCGAGCCCGACCGGCAGGCGGGTCGCGACGGTCACGGCACCGCCGCGGTCGAACGCCAGCACGTGGTCGGCTGCGCTCCCCGAGGCCTCGAGCCCCAGGTAGCGGGTGAACAGCTCGGGGTGGTCACGGCGCAGGCGCAGGGCGCGGCTGACCACGAGGGTCTTCACGGCACCGTCGAGCCCGATGGCCGGCAGGTGCTCCGGGCCGTCGTCCTCGGGGCCGTCGAGCCCGGCGAGCACGTGTCGGAGTTCCGTGTAGTCGACCGGTCGACGGTTGTCCGGGTCGACGAGCGAACGGTCCCAGCCCTCGGTGCCCTGGTAGACGTCCGGCACGCCGGGCATCGTGAGCTGCACGAGCTTCTGCGCGAGACCGTTCGACCAGCCGGCGGCGTCCACCACCCGGTCGAGCTCGTCGAGCACCGCCACGACCTCGGGGTCGTCGAACGACGCGTCGACCAGGGCGTGCATCTGGCGCTCGAACGCCTCGTCCGGCTCGGTCCACGTCGTGCTGTCGCCGGCTTCGCGTGAGGCCTTCTCGGCGTAGGCGTGCAGGCGCTCGCGGCTGGCGGGCCGCGCACCGACGATCGCCTGCCAGAGCAGGTCGGCGAACACGGCGTCGTCGAGCGGCGCGAGCGACTGCAGGCGCTCGAGTGCAGCGGTCCACTCGGAGCCCAGCTCGGCCAGCACCGTGATGCGGGCGCGGGTGTCCTCGCTGCGCTTGGTGTCGTGCGTGGTGAGCGTGGTCATGGTGTGCGGCCAGCTGCCCTGGCGGTCGCGCTGTGCCTGGTGGAAGTCATCGACGGACACGGCGAACAGGCTCGGGTCCGCGCCGACCTCGCTCAGGGTGGTGAGGCGCGACGTGCGGTAGAACGCGGTGTCCTCGACGCCCTTCGCCATCACCATGCCCGACGTCTGCTGCAGCCGGACGGCCGCCGCGTGACCCGGGTCGACGAGCGCCGGGGCGATGCGGTCGATCACGTCGTCGAGGTCCGGACGGGCCTCGGCTGCGCGCTCGAGGGCGTCGATGAGGTGGTGGACGCCCTCGGGCAGGTACGTCCGGTAGACCTCGAACGAGGCGACGATCTCGGCGACCGCGTCGACGATCCGGTCCTCGGGCACATCGGGCGCCACCGGGGCGAGGAGCCGGGCGAGCCGACGGACCTCGCTGCCGAGGATGCCGTCCGCGATCCCACGTCGGGTGTCGTGCGTGAGCTGCTGCCAGTCGGTCGGCTCGGCACCGGAGGCGGCTGTGAGCGGCTGTTCGCCGGCGGGGTCGACGAACACCCGGTCGACCACCGCGAGGGCGTCGTAGCCGGTGGTGCCGTCGACGGGCCACGACGACGGGAGCTGCTCGCCCGGTTCGAGGATCTTCTCGACGAGCGTGTACGCACCGCCGGTCAGCTCGTGCAGGTCCTGCAGGTACCCGGCGGGGTCGTACAGGCCGTCCGGGTGGTCGATGCGCAGGCCGTCCACGAGCCCGTCGCGGAACCATCCGCCGATCGTGGCGTGCGAGGACGCGAACACCTCGGGCTCCTCGACCCGGATGGCGGCGAGGGTGTTCACGGCGAAGAACCGGCGGTAGTTGAGGTCGTGGTCGGCACGCTTCCAGTGCACGAACTCGTAGTGCTGGCGGGCGTGCACGGTCTCGACGTCGTCGCCGTCGTGCACGGTGCCCTCGGCGGTCGGGTAGGCGGTCTCACCGACGTACAGCCGATCGTCCCGGAGCTCGACCGCGTCGAGCAGCCGGTCGTCGAGCACCGGGATGCGGATGCGACCGTCGCCGGCCTGCCAGTCGACGTCGAAGGCCCAGACGACGGGGGAGCCCTGGCCGGACTCGAGCAGCGACCACCACCAGGGGTTCGCCTCGGGGGTGGCGACGCCGACGTGGTTCGGCACGATGTCGACGAGCACGCCCAGCCCGGCGGCGTGCGCGGCCTCGGCGAGCGCCCGGAGCGCGGCGTCGCCGCCACGCTCGGTGTCGACGTGCGAGTGGTCGACGACGTCGTAACCGTGCTGGGACCCGGGTTCGGCCTGCAGCACGGGGGAGAGGTAGACCCAGTCCGCACCGAGGGTGCGGATGTGGTCGACCACGCCCTGGGCGGTAGCGAGGTCGAAGTCGGCGGTGACCTGCAGCCGGTAGGTGGACGTGGGGACGCGGCGAGCGCTCACGCGGTGGCTCCTGTGGGTTCGGGTTCGGTGTCGGGCGAGTCGGTGTCGGGGGAGTCTGGGCCCGCGGCGCGTGCGGACGGGGAGGACTGGGCCGCGTCGGACCCGGGATCGGTCGCGGACGCGGCGGTCGATGCCGCAGGGTTGGTCGGGGTGGACTGCCGCCCGCCCTCGACCGACTCGACCTCGGTGGTGGTGACCTCGTGGTCGGGCTCCGCGCGGAGCACGATCATCGACCGCGCCGGGACGTCGAGCGGGGTCCCCGCGTCGAGCACGGTCTCGCGCGCCCCGGGTTCGGCCGTGTCGATCCGCACGGTCCACCCGGGGGAGTACTCCTCGGGCGGCAGCGTGAACGTCACGACGTCGTCGTGGGCGTTGTAGTAGGTCAGGAACGCCACGTCGGTGACGCGCTCGCCCCAGCGGTCGCGCCCGCGGATGCCCTCGCCGTTCAGGTACATGCCGACGCTCTTGCCGAAGCCGGAGTCCCAGTCCTCCGGGTCCATCGCGTCGCCGGAGGGGGTCAGCCACACGACGTCGGGCAGCGGTTCGCCCTCGCCCCGGCGCACCGGGCGGCCGTTGAAGTAGCGGGTGCGGCGGAAGGTCGGGTGGTCGTGCCGCAGCTTCACGACGTCGGCGGTGAACTGCACGAGTTCGTCGTCGGCGTGCTCCCAGTCGATCCAGCTGATCGCGGAGTCCTGCGCGTACACGTTGTTGTTGCCGTGCTGCGTCCGGCCGAGCTCGTCGCCGTGGGCGATCATCGGTACACCCTGGCTGAGCAGCAGCGTGGCGAGGAAGTTCCGCCGACGCTGGAGCCGGAGCGCCGCGACGTCCGGGTCGTCCGTCGGTCCCTCGACCCCGGAGTTCCACGACCGGTTGTGGCTCTCGCCGTCGTTGTTGTCCTCGCCGTTGGCCTCGTTGTGCTTCTCGTTGTAGGCGACGAGGTCGTACAGCGTGAAGCCGTCGTGCGCGGTGATGAAGTTGATGCTGGCCTTGGGCGTCCGGCCGTCGTGCTCGTACAGGTCCGCCGACCCGGAGATGCGTGAGGCGAACTCACCGAGGGTCGAGGGCTCGCCCCGCCAGAAGTCGCGCACCGTGTCGCGGTACTTGCCGTTCCACTCCGACCACTGCGGCGGGAAGTTGCCGACCTGGTACCCGCCGGGGCCGACGTCCCACGGCTCGGCGATGAGCTTCACCTGCGACACGATCGGGTCCTGCTGCACCAGTTCGAAGAAGGCCGCGAGTCGGTCGACCTCGTAGAACTCGCGGGCGAGCGCTGCGGCGAGGTCGAAGCGGAACCCGTCGACGTGCATCTCGGTGACCCAGTAGCGCAGGGAGTCCATGATGAGCTGCAGCGAGTGCGGGTGGCCGACGTTGAGCGAGTTGCCCGTGCCGGTCGTGTCCATGTAGTACCGCTTGTCGTCCTCGACCAGGCGGTAGTAGGCGGCGTTGTCGATGCCGCGGAACGACAGGGTGGGGCCGAGGTGGTTGCCCTCTGCCGTGTGGTTGTAGACGACGTCGAGGACCACCTCGATGCCCGCGCGGTGGAGTTCGCGGACCATCGCCTTGAACTCCTGCACCTGCTGCCCGCGGTCGCCGGAGGACGAGTAGTGCGAGTGCGGGGCGAAGAACCCGATGGTGTTGTAGCCCCAGTAGTTCGACAGCCCCTTCTCCTGCAGCGTCGAGTCGTTGACGAACTGGTGCACGGGCATGAGCTCGAGCGTCGTGATCCCGAGCCGCTTGAGGTGCTCGATCACGGCCGGGTGGGCGACGCCGGCGTAGGTACCGCGCTGCTCCTCGGGCACGTCGGGGTGCGTCTCGGTGAGGCCCTTGACGTGCGCCTCGTAGATCACCGTCTCGCCGTACGGGATCCGGGGAGCCCGGTCGCCCTGCCAGTCGAAGAACGGGTTGATGACGACGCCCTTCATCATGTGGGACGCCGAGTCCTGGTCGTCGGTCGAGTCCGGGTCGCCGAACGTGTACGAGAACAGCGCCTGGTCCCAGTCGATGTCGCCGCTCGTCGCCTTGGCGTACGGGTCGAGCAGCAGCTTGTTCGGGTTGCCGCGCAGCCCGTTGGCCGGGTCGTACGGGGCGTGCACGCGGAAGCCGTACTCCTGCCCAGGGGCGACGTTGGGCAGGTACGCGTGCCAGACGTGGGCGTCCACCTCGACCAGGTCGACGCACTCCTCGTTCCCCGCGTCGTCGAAGAGGCACAGTTCCACACGGTCGGCGACCTCGCTGAACAGGGCGAAGTTCGTGCCGCTGCCGTCGTAGGTCGCCCCGAGGGGGTACGGGTTGCCGGGCCAGGTGTGCAAACGGTCCTCCAGGTCTGGGTTTCGTCAACATATCGGCGCCAGCCTCCGGCGTCCGCAGACAAGCCACAGCCGTGGACACCGCGGGCCCGACCCCGGCCTGTGGAGGAACCGCCGAGTAGCCTCGCGCGCATGGCCAACATCGTGAGTCAGATCGCAGACAAGGTGCGCCCGGTGGGCGTCTCGACGAACTACGGGGAGCCGGTCGAGGTCGGCGACCAGACCCTGATCCCGGTGTCGATCGGCTGGTTCGGCTTCGGCGCCGGCGGCGACGACGAGAACGGCGGTGGCGGCGGTGGCGGCGCATCGATTCCCGTCGGCGCCTACGTGCGCCGCCCGGGGCAGGACCTGCAGTTCGAGCCCAACCTCGTCTCGCTGCTCGCGGTGAGCATCCCCACCATCTGGGTGACCGGCAAGGCCCTGAGCAAGGTGATCCGCGCCCTGAAGAAGTGACCCACCGGACGGGAGGCTCGTGGCGACGCCGCCACGGGCCTCCCGTCCGTCACGTGGGCGCGTCACGGGACGTGACCGCGTCTAGACTGCTGCCACACACACGGGAGTCCGGGACCGCCGGGCTGAGAGGGAGCGAACGGCGCTCCGACCGTCGAACCTGATCCGGGTCATGCCGGCGCAGGGAGGAGTCAGCAACCATGCCTGCAACCACGCAGTCCGCAGTACCGTCCACCGCTCCGAAGCGCTCGCTGCGCTGGCGGGTCGTCGACATCGTCGTCGCCAGCGTCCTCGCCGTCGCGATCGGTGTCGTCTTCAAGCTCTGGGAGTTCGGCTACGAGCCGATCAGCGCCGTCGCCGGTCTGGTCCTGCCGGGCACCCAGGCGCTCTTCGGCGGGGTCTGGCTGCTCGCCGGACCGGTCGTCGCGATCGTCGTCCGGAAGCCCGGCGCCGCGCTCTACGCCGAGATGGTCGCCGCCAGTGTCGAGGCGCTGCTCGGCACCCAGTGGGGGTGGCTGACGCTCGAGGCCGGTCTGGTGCAGGGCCTCGGTGCCGAGCTCGTGCTCGCACTGTTCCTGTACCGGGCGTACCGCCTGCCGGTCGTCGTGCTCGCCGGTGCCGCCGCCGGCCTCGCCCTCGGCATCAACGACACGGTGCTCTGGTACCCGGGGCTCGACGCGGCCTTCAAGACCGTCTACGTCGTGTCCGCCGTGGTGTCCGGCGCCGTGATCGCCGGACTCGGCTCGTGGCTGCTCGTGCGGGCGCTCGCCGCGACCGGGGTGCTCTCCTCGTTCGCAGCGGGGCGTGAGCACGCCCGACGGTCGCAGGACTCGCGGACGACCTCGGCGGACGCGGTGGCCACCGACACCACGACGCCTGCCGCCGAGCAGGCCGAGCGCGGGTCCCGCGCCGCCCGGTGACGACCGTGTCGTCCTCGGGGGCGGCGCGCGTCGCCTTCCGTGACTGGGGTTGGCGGTACGCCGGGCGGGACGCCTGGGCGGTCCGTGGCCTGGACCTCGTCGTCGAGCCGGGCGAGCGGGTCGCGGTCGTCGGTCCCTCGGGCGCCGGCAAGTCGACGGTACTCCGCGCGGTGGCGGCGGTCCTGGCCGACGAGCCCGACCCCGACGACGACACCGCGGCCGCCGTGCAGGGCTCGGTCCTGGTCGACGACGCCGACCCCCGCGCGGTCCGCGGGCGCGTCGGCCTCGTCATGCAGGACCCGGAGGCCCACACGGTGATGTCGCGGATCGGCGACGACGTCGCGTTCGGGTGCGAGAACACCGGGGTGCCCCGAGCCGAGACCTGGGAACGGGTCAGGCACGCGCTCGGGGTCGTCGGACTCGACCTGCCGCTCGACCGGTCCACGAGCCGACTCTCCGGCGGGCAGCGGCAGCGTCTGGCGCTCGCGGGGGTGCTCGCGATGCGTCCGGGCGTGCTCGTGCTCGACGAGCCCTGCGCCAACCTCGATCCCGAGGGGGTGGCGCAGGTCCACAGCGCCGTCCGGGCACTGCTCGATGCGACCGGCGCGACCATGCTCGTGGTCGAGCACCGGATCGGAACCTGGCTCGACCTGGTCGACCGCCTCGTGCTGCTCGCGCCGGGCGGCGGTGTCGTGGCGGACGGTGCTCCGGCGACGGTGCTCGCCGAGCACGGGGCTGCCCTGACCGCGGCCGGCGTCTGGGTGCCGGGCGCCGGACCGGCCCGGGGCTCGTCCCGAGCGGGCGGCGGTCCGTCGCGCGACGGAGGTGCGACGCCAGGGGGTGGTGGCACGTCGCGAGGGGCCGGCGCTCCGTCTCGATCGGACGTCCATCCGTCGCGCGCGGACCTCCGTCCGTCGCGGGCGGGCGGAACCGCACCGGGTGCACCGCTCGACGATGGCACGTTCCGCCCGTTCGACGGGGGAGCGGTGCTGCTCGAGGCACTGGGACTCGCGACCGCGCGCGGGAGCATCCTCCGACGCACGGGCGGCACCCGCGTCGGCAGCGACATCCACCTCGGGGTGCGGCGCGGCCGGGTCCTCGCGGTCACCGGACCGAACGGCGTCGGCAAGTCGACGCTCGGCCTCACCCTCGCGGGACTCCTGCGACCCGCGGGCGGCACACTCCGGGCGACGCCGGCGCTGGCCGGGGACGCCGGTGCCGAGCCGCACCGCTGGACGAGTCGACAGCTCGCGTCCCGGATCGGCACGGTGTTCCAGGACCCCGGACACCAGTTCGTCGCACGGAGCGTCCGCGAGGAGCTCGCCGCCGGTCCGCGCGCGCTCGGCCTGCCGGACGCGGACGAACGGGTGGAGGACCTCCTCGACCGGTTCGGGTTGCGGCACCTCGCCGACGCCAACCCGTTCACGCTGTCCGGTGGCGAGCAGCGGCGGCTCGCGATCGGCGCCGTCGTCGCCTCGAGGCCGCCGGTGGTCGTGCTGGACGAGCCGACCTCGGGGCAGGACCGCGCGACCTGGCAGGCCGTGGTCGACCTGCTCGGGGCGACGGCGGACGCGGGGACGGCGCTCGTCGTGGTGACCCACGACCGTGACCTCGTCCGCGCGCTCGACGCGGACGAGGTCGTGCTCGCCGCAGACGGCGCGCACCCCGCGTCGACGACGAGTGGCGGCGACGAGTCGTCGGCGGACGCTCGGGCCGAACCCGGGACGAGCGGTGGCGGCGACGAGTCGTCGGCGGACGCTCGGGCCGACACGGCGGACGGTGCCGACCTGACCCGACCGACCACGGAGGTGCCCCGGTGACCACCGCGACCACGCAGGCCGACGGGGGCGGCCGAGCCGCGCCTCCCGGCCGGACCCGACGCGGGATCGCCGGCATCCAACCCGTGGCGGCGATGCTCGGCGTGCTCGCGCTCGGTGTGTGCCTCGTGACGAGCCTCGACGTCGTGTCCGCGACGGTCGCGCTCGCGCTGGAGCTGCTGCTCCTGCCGGTGCTCCGGATCCCACCGCGGACCCTGCTGCTGCGGGCGTCGCCGGTGCTCGTCGCCGTGCCCCTGACGGCGCTGAGCATCGCGCTGTACGGACGGCCCTCCGGGCGGGAGTGGTTCGACCTCGGCTTCGCGCACGTCACCGACGGGTCACTGACGCTCGCGTTGGCGACGGCGCTGCGCGTGCTCGCGGTCGGGCTGCCGGCGGTCCTGCTCTTCGTGGGGGTCGACCCGACCGATCTGGCGGACGGGCTCGCACAGCTGCTGCGGCTGCCGGCGCGGTTCGTGCTCGGGGCCCTGGCCGCGGTCCGGATGACGACCCTGCTCGGCGAGGACTGGCGTCAGCTCGCGATGGCGCGACGAGCGCGGGGGCTCGCCGACCACGGACGTCTGCGGCGCGGGGCGTCGATGGCGTTCGCCCTGCTCGTGCTCGCGCTCCGACGGGCGACGACCCTGGCGGTGGCGATGGAGTCGCGCGGGTTCGGCGCTCCCGGTCCGCGGACGTGGGCGCGGCCTGCACGGTTCGCGGGACCGGAGTGGGCGGTGCTCGCCGTTCTGGTGGGCATCGGGGTCGTGTCGATCGCCGTCGCCGTGGCTCTCAGGAGCTGGCGTGCCTGAGGACGGGCGGCCCGCACCCGTCGTGACCACCGGGGCGGCGGCGCTCGGCTCGGGACCCGGCGGACTCGTGACCACCGGCCCCACCGGGCCCTCGGCACCCGACGCGGCGCTCGTCGAGGGGCTCGCCGCTGCCGCCGCCGGGGCTGCTGCCGCCACCGGAGGTCGGCTCGTCGTCCTGGTCGACGGACGCTCGGGGACCGGCAAGACCACGCTCGGTGATGCCCTCGCGGCACGGCTCGGCGCCGGAGTCGTGCACCTCGACGACGTCTACCCCGGGTGGGACGGGCTGCGGGCGGCCTCCGACGCGGTGGTGTCGGACGTGCTCGGGCCGCCGTCGGGGTACCGGCGGTGGGACTGGGAGCGGTCCGAGCCCACCTCGTGGGTGTCGATCGAGCCGGACGCGCCGCTGGTGGTCGAGGGGTGCGGCGCGGTCTCCCGGGCGTCCGCACCGCTCGCGACGCTCCGGGTGTGGCTCGAGGCCGACGACGAGGTCCGACGCGACCGGGCGATCGGCCGCGACGGCGAGGTGTTCGCCCGCGAGTGGGAGCGCTGGGCGGCGCAGGAGCGGGCGTTCATCGCCGCCGAGGAACCGCGTGCGCTCGCCGACGTGGTCGTGCGGACCTAGCCGCGCGTCCGCGCCCGCGCGCGCCCGCCCGCGCCCGCCCGCCCGCCCGCGCGCCCGCGCCGCTGCCGGCGAGACTCGGGCTCACCGACACTCCTCGCGGCCGGGAGCGTAAGCACGGTCGCTCAGCCCGAGACTCGGCTCCCGACTTCGGCACCGGCACCGGGCGAGCCCCGCCGCGCGTCGCGCACCGGGTCCTCCGCGAACACCGCTGCCACCACCGAGAGCACCGCGTACACCCCGAGGTACGTGCACAGGATCCACGGCGAGCCCCCGCCCACCTCGACGAACACCGCCGCGAGCAACGGCGTCAGCCCCACCGAGAAGATCGACCCGATCTGGTACCCGAGGCTCATCCCCGAGTAGCGCCGGCCCGTCGGGAACTGCTCCGCGAACCACGCCGCCTGCGGCCCGTAGATGCTGTCGTGGAACACGCTCATGCCGATCAGTGCCACGAGGGGCAGCAGCACGAGCGGCCCCGCGTCGAGGAACGCGAAGAACGGCCAGATCAGCACCGCGATCCCGACCGCCGACCCGATCGCGAGCGGCCGGCGCCCGATCCGGTCCGACAGCCACCCCCAGAACGGCGTCGACACGAGCGACACCGCCGAGATCACGAGCACCGTCTGCAGGCCCGCCGCCGAGCCCTCCTCGCCGCGCTTCGCGCCGAGGTAGGTCAGCGAGTAGGTCGTCAGGATCGAGTACAGCGCCGGCTGCACGAGTCGCAGCCCGGCGGTCACCAGGATCGACCGCCCGTGTCGGCGGACCGCCTGCCACACCGGGAAGCGCTCGACACCACCGGACGCGCGCAGCTCCTGGAACACCGGGGCGTCCTGGACACCGAGCCGGATGACGAGTCCGACCGCGACGATCACCGCCGAGAACAGGAACGGCAGTCGCCAGCCCCACGCCAGGAACGCCTCGTTGCCGAGCACCGTCCGGACGAGCGTGAACACCCCGGTCGCCAGGAGCATCCCGCCCGCCGACCCCATCTGCGTGAACGCGCCGAACAGCCCTCGGTGCCGCACCGGCGCGTGCTCGACCGACAGCAGCGCCGACCCGCCCCACTCGGCACCCGCGGCGACACCCTGCAGCAGCCGCAGGACCACGAGCGCGACGACCGCCCCGACGCCGATCGTCGCCGCAGAGGGGATCACCCCGATGAGGGTCGACGCGATCCCCATGAGCACGAGCGACGCGACGAGCAGCTTCTTCCGCCCGATCCGGTCACCCAGGTGCCCGGCGACGATGCCGCCGAGCGGCCGTGCGACGAACCCGACGCCGTAGGTCGCGAACGACGCGATCACGCCCACGGCGGGCGTCACGGACGGGAAGAAGGTGGGGGCGAAGACGAGCGCCGAGGCCGTCGCGTACAGGTAGAAGTCGTAGTACTCGACGGTCGTCCCGACGAACGACGCGAGGGCGACGCGACGTCGGGTCGCGTTCGTCGACGGATCGGTGGGACGGACGGGAGGCGCGGCTGCGGTCGTCTGGGTCGGCATGACCCAGGAGCATGGTCGCCGCCCGGCCGCGACGGAACACCGCCCGTAACGCGAGGTCACGTCATGACCGTCGGAGCGGCCTCCCCGGGGAGCATGGGGGCATGAGCGATGCACCGACCCGTCCGCTGCGCTTCGCGGCCTTCGTCATGAACACGACGTCGCACATCCAGCACGGCCTCTGGCGACACCCGGACGCGCGCCAGGCCGACTTCGACGACGTGACGCTGTGGACCGACCTCGCGAAGACGCTCGAACGCGGGAAGTTCGACGCGATGTTCTTCGCGGACGTAGTCGGGACGTACGGCCCCGCCCGTGGCGACTACGCGACCAACCTCCGCGAGGGCCTGCAGATCCCCTCGAACGACCCGTCCGTGCTGCTCTCCGCGCTCGCCGTGTCCACGGAGCACCTCGGCCTCGCGTTCACCTCGAGCGTCATCCAGGCGCACCCCTTCGACTTCGCCCGCAAGGTCTCGACCCTCGACCACATCACCCGCGGCCGCATCGGCTGGAACGTCGTCACGAGCGCCCTCGACAGCGCGGCCCGGAACTTCGGTGCCGACCGGCTCGAGGAGCACGACGAGCGCTACGCCTGGGCCGAGGAGTACCTCGAGGTCTGCGCGAAGCTCTGGGAGGGGTCGTGGGACGACGGCGCCGTCCTCAAGGACCCGGTGCGCGGGTACGCCGACCCGGAGAAGGTGCACCGCATCGACCACCACGGGAAGCGGTACGACGTGCAGGGGCCGCACCTCAGCGCCCCGTCGCCGCAGCGCACGCCGGTGTTGTTCCAGGCGGGGTCCTCGCCGGCCGGCCGGGCCTTCGCCGCGCGGAACGCCGAGGCGCAGTTCATCCTCACGTCGAACCGCGACGCCACCGAGCAGCTCATCCGCGAGACCCGCGACCTCGCCGCCGCAGCCGGTCGACGCCGCGAGGACATCGCGTTCTTCCTCGGCCTGACCTTCGTCACGGGGGCCACCGAGGCCGAGGCGAAGGCCAAGGAGGCGGAGATCGACGAGTACCTCGCGGCCGACGGCTTCCTCGTGCACTCGAACCTCGGCTTCGACCCCGACACCGGCGAGCCGCTCGACCCCGCGACGCCGCTGTCCGAGGTCCGGACCCACGCCGGCCAGTCGCACCTGCAGTGGCTCCGCGAGGCCGCCGGCGACCGCGAGCCGACCATCGCCGACCTGGCCCGGCTGTCCGCCAAGCTCCGTGCCCGCGTCGTCGGGACGCCCGAGCAGATCGCCGACGAGCTCGCCGCGTGGCAGCGCGTCGGGGTCGACGGGGTGAACGTCATCAACTGGACGCTGCCCGGCTCGTACGAGGAGTTCGTCGACCACATCGCGCCGACCCTGCAGGAGCGTGGGCTCATGCAGTCCGAGTACCGGGAGGGCACGCTCCGCGAGAAGCTGTTCGGTCACGCGCAGCTGCCGGGATCGCACCCGGCCCGGCGCTGGCGTGGCGCGTTCTCGGGCGGGGCCAGCGGGACCGGCGTGACGGGCGGCGAGGACGCACGTGACGCCGTGGAGGTGAGCGCGTGACCGACGCGACGACGACCGGCGGGGCTGCTCCGCGCCTCCAGACCGACCGGCTCGCGACGTTGCGGGACCACTTCGCCCCGGTCTTCGACCGCATCCGCGAGGGGGCCGTCGGGCGCGAGCTGGCGTCCGGGACGCCGGGGGAGCGGGAGCTGCCGCACGCCGAGGTGCGGGCGCTGGCGGAAGCGGGCTTCGGTCGACTCCGCGTGCCCGAGGACCGCGGCGGGTCCGGGGTGACGCTCGTGGAGCTGGCGCACCTGGTGGCGGACCTCGCGGCGGCGGACTCGAACATCGCGCATCTGTGGCGCGGGCACTTCGGGTACACCGAACTCGTGCTCCTGCGTCCGGATTCGCCCGGTCGTGACGAGTGGCTGCAGCGGATCGTCGACGGGGCGGTCGTGGGCAACGCGACCTCGGAGCGGACCGGAACCACGCTCGCCGACATCTCGACGACCGTCGCGCCCGACGCCGACGGGACGTGGCGGCTCGACGGGCGGAAGTTCTACTCGACCGGCACCCTCTACGCCGACTGGATCTGCCTGGCGGCGGACCGCGACGGCGAGCGGGTGACCTTCGCGGTGCCCACGAACGCGCCCGGCGTCACCGGGATCGACGACTGGAACGGGTTCGGGCAGCGGCTCACCGCCTCGGGGACGACGGTCTTCGACGGCGTCGCGGTCGACGAGTCCGTGATCTCGGCGTACCGGGACGCTCCGCTGTCGCACATCCAGGCCTTCTACCAGCTGTACCTGCTGGCGGTCCTCGCGGGGATCGGGCAGGCCGTCGTCGACGATGCGGTGGCGTTCGTCCGGCCGCGGACGCGGACGTACATCCACGCGAACGCGGCGGTGCCGGGGGACGACCCGCAGGTGCTCGCCGTGCTCGGGCGCCTGTCGGCCGGGGCGTTCACGGCTCGGTCGCTCGTCGTGGCGGCGGCCGGGCTGCTCGACGGGGTCCTGGCGACGAACGTGCCGGGGGTCGGCGTCGACCACGCGCTGCTCGACCGGGCGGAGAACGCCGTGTACCAGGCGCAGGTCGAGGTCGGGCCGCGGGTGCTGCGGGCGGCCACGGAGTTGTTCGAGGTCGGCGGGGCCTCGGCGGCGGACCGGACCCGAGGGCTCGACCGGCACTGGCGGAACGCCCGGGTCGTGGCGTCGCACAACCCGGCCGTGTACAAGGAGCGGCTCGTGGGGGAGTACGTGCTGCACGGGCGGGGGCCGGTCGATGCGTGGGAGCGGTACCACGAGGTGGGACCGACGCGGTTCTGACGGCGGGGCGGGGCGGACGCGGGTGCTGCGTGCTGCGTGCTGCGTGCTGCGTGCTGCTTGCCCACCGAGCCTCGCGCTGCCGCGAGTCTGGCGCTGCCGCGAGTCCGGCGCTGCCGCGAGTCTGGCGCTGCCGCACGTCTCGCGCTCAGCGACGGTTCTGGCGCTCGTTCGCCCGCGAAGCGTCGCTCAGCGCGAGACTCGGTCGACCCCTGCGCTACGCCCAGCCGAGTTCGTGCAGCCGGGCGTCGTCGATGCCGTAGAAGTGCCCGATCTCGTGGACGAGCGTGGTGTGCACCTCGTCGCGGAGCTCCTCGACGGTGTCGCACTCCTCCAGGTGCTGCTTCCGGAACACCACGATCCGGTCCGGCAGCTCGCCGAACCCGTACTGCCCGCGCTCGGTCGCGGCGACCCCCTCGTAGATGCCGAACAGGTCGGAGCCGTCCTCCGGTTCGTCCTCGACGACGAACACCACGTTGTCGAGCCCGTCGACCATCTCGTCGGGCAGCAGGTCGAGCTCGTCGGTCACGAGCTGCTCGAACGCATCGGCGGACATCTCCATCACGAGGTCGATCGTGACACATCGGTATCGGAGAACGACGAAGGCCCCGTCCTCTCGGACGGGGCCTTCACGAACTGGGGTGAGTAACGGGTCTCGAACCCGCGACCTCCTAGACCACAACCAGGCGCTCTACCAACTGAGCTATACCCACCACGTACACGCTGGCGGACCGGCGCGACCACTCAATAGTAGTACATGCCGGAGGCTCCTCTGACCAGGCGTGTCGCCGTCACCTCCGTGCTGACGCGCCGACTCATCACTGCCGGGTGGTCGTGCCCGTACCTACTCTGCGGTCGGCTGTGCGAGTCGGGGCTCCCAGCGCTCGACGACCTCGGCTGCGACGGCGCGGACGTCCTCGGTGGTCGGGCCGGGCTCGGCGACGAAGCCCGCGCGGCGGTAGTACTCGAGCTCGCGGATCGACTCGAGGATGTCCGCGAGGGCGCGGTGACCGCCGTGCTTCTCCGGTGCGTTGAAGTACACGCGCGGGAACCAGCGACGGCAGAGTTCCTTGATGCTCGACACGTCCACGCTGCGGTAGTGCAGGTGCCCGTCGACGCGGGGCATGTACTTCGACAGGAAGGCGCGGTCCGTCCCGATCGTGTTGCCCGCCAGCGGAGCGCTGCCCTCGGCCGGGACGTGCTGGAGGATGTACTCGAGCACTTGGAACTCGGCGTCCGCGAGGGAGACGCCGTGCGGGATCTCCTCGAGCAGGCCCGACGTCGTGTGCATGTTCGTCACGAACTCGTTCATGTTGTCGAGCGCGGACTGGTCCGGCTTGATCACGATGTCGAAGCCCTGGTGCACGGGGACGAGGTCGAAGTCAGTGATGACGACGGCCACCTCGACGAGCTCGTCGACCCCGAGGTCGAGGCCCGTCATCTCGCAGTCGATCCAGACGAGGCGGTCGTTCGCAGTTGCCATGCCCCCGATCCTATTCCGCGCCTGTGACGCTCCCGACCCTCGGTGCGCGGCTGTGGAGGGGCGGGGTGGGACGGTAGGGCTGCTCACCCGGCGCCCGTGAGCGGGCGGAACCCGCAGGCGTGCTCCGCACAGGGGGACCGGTTCCGCCCCTTCGCGACCGGACTCGTCCGCCGGGCGTGATCCGTGCCTCCGGGCCGGTCGGGCCGGGTCCTGCAAGCGGGCGGAACGAGCGCGCGCCGTGAGCGGGCGGAACCTGCAAGCGTGCGCCGCACAGGGGATCCGGATCCACCCGTTCGCGACGGGGCTCGTCCGCCGGGCGTGATCCGTGCCTCCAGGCCGGGCCAAGCCGGGCCAATCCAGGCCCTGCGAGCGGGCGGAACGAGCGCGTGTCGTGAGCGGGCGGAACCGGCAAGCGTGCGCCGCAGAGGTGCCCGGTTCCGCCCGTTCGCGACGGGACTCGTCCACCGAGCGTGATCCGTGCCTCCAGGCCGGGCCAGGCCGGGCCAGGCCGGTCGGTCCGGGCCCTGTGAGTGGGCGGAACGAGCGCGCGCCGCGAGCGGGCGGAACCTGCAGGCGTGGGCCGCAGAGGTGCCCGGATTCGCCCGTTCGCGACGGGGCTCGTCCGCCGGGCGTGATCCGTGCCTCCGGGCCGGTCGGGCCGGGTCCTGCAAGCGGGCGGAACGAGCGCGTGCCGTGAGCGGGCGGAACCTGCAGGCGTGCGCCGCAGAGGTGCCCGGTTCCGCCCGTTCGTGACGGGGCTCGTCCGCCGGGCGTGATCCGGGCCGCCGGGCCAAGCTGGTCGGTCCGGGCCCTGCGAGTGGGCGGAACGGGTTCGGACAGGGAGTCCCGAGTGCCGGATCCGCCCGCTCACCGACGTGGGCGTCTCGCGCCCCAGCGCCGACCCCGGCGTTGGTGCGCCACTCGGACTGGAGGCTCGCCCATGGTCCGGCGGTCGGCCAACGACGCCCTCGGGTCGGTCGAGCGGGCGGAACCGGTCGCGCGCGCCGCCCGGCCCTGCCGATCCCGCCCGTTCGCCGAGGCGTGCCGTCCCGTGCCGCCCCGTGCCGTCCCGGGGATTCCGCCCGATCGCCGGCACGCGCCCGACCGGCGCTCCTCGTACCGACTCAGCCCCAGCCCCAGCCCCAGCACCAGCCCCAGCCCCAGCCCAGCCCAATCCCGAACCAGCACCAGCACCAGCTTCAGGTCCGCCACCGCCCACCCCGCCGGACGGACGCCGCTCCGCCCCGCCGCACACGACGAACGGGCGGGAACCACGACCGGACCGGAGTCCGTTCGCAGTTCCCGCCCGGCGCGAGCGGGGAGCGCTCAGACCATCTCGCCCGCAGAGATCGCCTCGGCCTCGACGCGCTCCGGCTCCGCGCCGTCATCGACCCGCCGCAGCACCTTCGTGGTCAGCACCACGACCACGAACGCGATCGCGACGGACACCCCGGCGAAGACGTACGCCGCCGAAGGGGCGAACTCGTCCGCCAGCAGCGTCGCCACTGGCGGAGCGATCGCACCACCGATGAAGCGGACCGCCGAGTAGGCGCTCGACGCGACCGAGCGGGGGAGGTCGGTCGCCTCCATCACGCACTCGGTGAGCACCGTGTTCAGGACGCCGAGCACGAGCCCACCGATGATCACGCAGATGATCAGCCCGACCTGCGAGGTCACGACGACCGCCGCGGCGAACAGGTCGAGGGCGAGCAGCGGCAGCGCGATCTTCAGGACGGTCGTGCGGCGTAGCCGTGCGGTGAGCATCGGGGCCACCCACACCGAGGTGACGGCGAGGCCGACACCCCAGCCGAAGAACGTGAAGCCGATGCCGAGCGCGCCGAAGCCGAGCGGGAACGGCGTGTAGGCCAGCAGCACGAAGAAGCCGATGTTGTAGAAGAGCGCGGTCACGGCGAGGGCAGCGAGTGCCGGCCGTCCGAGCGCCCGGAAGGGTGCCGAGAGCTTCGTCGGCGTCGGCTTCTCGAGCCCCGAGGACTTGAGCAGCGTGACGACGGCGATGAACGCGACGGCCATGAGCGTCGTGACGCCGAAGAACGGCCCGCGCCAGCTCACCGATCCGAGCAGCCCGCCCACGAGCGGTCCCACGGCGATGCCCAGACCGAGCGCTGCCTCGTACAGGATGATCGCCGAGGCCGTGCCGCCCGATGCCGCCCCGACGATGGTCGCGAGTGCGGTGGAGATGAAGAGCGCGTTGCCCAGGCCCCACCCGGCGCGGAAGCCGATGATGTTCCAGACGCTGCCCGAGGTCGCCGCGAGCACGGAGAACACGACGATGAGCGCGAGGCCGATGAGCAGCGTGTTCTTCGCGCCGATGCGGCTCGACACCCAACTGGTGAAGAACATCGCGACGCCGGTGACGGCGAGGTAGCTCGTGAAGAGCAGCTCGGTCTGCGCTGCCGTTGCCTGCAACGAGGTGGCGATGGCGGGGAGGATCGGGTCGACGAGGCCGATGCCCATGAAGGCGACGACGCAGGCGAACGCGATCGCCCAGACGGCGGACGACTGCTTGAGGATGCTGCCGGACGCAGCGGGTGCGTGGGCGTTCACGCGGGGATCTCCGTTCTGGTGGGGTTCGTGCTGGTGCGCGAGGCGATGATCGCGGCGGCGTCACGCAGGACGTCCCAGTCGTCGTCGTCGAGGTCGGCGAAGACCGCCCCGACCGAGTCGGCGATGGTCGCGCGCCAGGTGAGGAGCCGCTCGCGCCCGGTGTCGGTGAGCTCGATGAGCTGGCCGCGGGAGTCGTCGGGGTCGACGGTACGCGTGAGCAGTCCGTCGGCGAGCATCCCGGAGACGATCCGGGTCATGGTGGGCTGGGCCACACGCGACGCGGCGGCGAGTTCACCGAGGCGGAGCGGCTGTTCGGTCTCGAGGATGCCGAGCGTGCGCCAGACCGCGGCCGAGGTCGCGTCTCCGGAGGCCCGCGCCGCAGCGCGGACCAGGCGGTTGACGGAGACGACGAGCGTCTCCAGCGCCTGCGCCCGTGTTGGTTCCATAGCTGAACTATATAGCGGTGCTATGCATCCGTCAACAGGGCGCCCCTGGTACAAGGGACGCATGAGCGACATCACCATCCACGAGGGCGACGAGTACACCGCGATCTTCCACGGCGGTCCCTTCGACGGCACGACCGACACCCGTACCGCCACGAGCGACGCGGTCGACGACGAGGTCACGGTGTACGCGGACGTCGAGGGCCTGCAGACGGCCTTCACCTACAAGGCCACGAAGACCCGGCAGGTGCTCGACCAGACCTCCGTCGAGTACGAGTACGACGCCGCGGACTCCGACCCGGTCGACGACCTGCAGGACCGCGGCGACCGCAGCGGCGAGTTCGACCGGGAGTAGACCCCCGGCCGCGCGCGTTGCACCGTCCCGTGCAGCTCGACCTCTGGACCTCCGCCTTCTGCGCCCCGTGCGCAGCCGCCCGCCGCGTGACCGGTGAGGCGGCGGCGCTCGTCCCCGGGCTCCGGGTCACGGAACGCGACGTCGCGGCCCACTCCGACACCGCAGAGGACCTCGGCATCCGCTCGACCCCCACGATCATCGTGCGGCGCGACGACGGAGCCGAGGTCTTCCGTTCGCCGGGCGTCCCCTCGCGGGACCAGCTGCTGGTGGCGGTCGCGAAGGCGCTCTGACCCGGACTGGAGGCGCGGCCCCCTCCGCCCCGCCCGTCGCGCTGCTGCCCTCGCCGGCCGGGCGGCGCGGCGTGCGTCCGCCACGGTGCTCGCCTCAGGCAGGCGGGTGCCTACCGGCGCACCGGACACGTCCGTGGTGCGGGGCGGTCCGGGTGCCTCACCCCCGCGGCGGCGGCCCGGCCGGGACTCGGTCGCGCTGCGACCGCGACGGCTCGGCCGGCACTCGGTCGCGCTGCGACCGCGGCGGCCCGACGACCGCCGTCGACACCGGTGTCGGTTGGACCAGTCCGCGGAGCCGTCGGAGCACGCGCTTCGCCGCCCGCACCGGGGTCCCGAGCCCGAGCGCGACCACGCCGAGCACCGAACGATCGTCCGACCCGAGGGCGTTCTTCCGCTCCCAGGCCCGACGGAGCGCCCCGCCCCGGCTCCGCCGAGCGGCCGGTCGGTCCACGAGCGTCCCGTCGTCCCGGGCGCGCATGAGCGACTCCGCCCGGTCGACCCAGTCGTCGTCGGTGGGCGGGTGGAAGTGGTTGTCGTGCCGCCACTCGGGTCGGACGGTGCCGAAGCGCCCCGCCACCAGGTCGGTCGCGTCGCCCTCGAGGCCGCTGTCCACGAAGACCTCGTTGATGAGCGTCCTCGAGACGCCGAAGTCCGTCAGGGTGAGCGCCGGCACGCCGCGGGCCACCGCCTCGAGCACGGCGGTCGAGCTCACCGTGACCAGGGCGACCGCGCGGTCGAGGTGCTGCGCCATCGGCCCGCTCGCGACCACGAGGTTCGGCGGAGCGTCGGCGGGGAGCAGCACCGGGTAGGGGTACTGCTCGCGGTGGGTCTGGTGCTCGCCCGACGCCGCCCGGACCTTCACGACCACGCGCCACTCCGGGTGCCGCAGCGCCGTCTCCACGAGCCAGCCGACGATCCGGCGCCGATCGAGTTCGTCGGCGGGGACGCTCGGCTGCGCGGCGAACACCACCGCGTCACGCACGCCGTCCGTGCGCCCGTCGACTGCGCCACCGACCGCCGAGCGGGCGAAGGGGAGCGTCGCGAGCGCGAAGTGGGGGTCGGTTCCGCCCGCTCGGGCGAGGTCGCGGTAGGCACGCACCTCGCGGTGGCTGTGCAGCACGAAGAGGTCGGCCCGTGCGCGGAAGAACACGCCCTTCCACTTCGCCGGGAACGAGATCCCCGGCAGGCCGGTCAGCAGCACCGGCCGGCGCCGGACCCGCCGGTGGACCTGGTCGATCACGAGTTCGGCGACCGGTCCGATGCACGCCACGAGGACCGCATCCGGCGGGTCGTCGCGCAGCTGTCGCACGATCGCATCGACCGGGACCGGCTCGGGAGGCCGTGCGGCCAGGTGCTGCAGTCGCGCATCGAGCCCGCGGAAGGCCGCCGTCAGCTGCGTGGGACTCGCCGACCGCGGGGTCGCCACGACGAGGAGTTCGAGGCGCCAGTGCGCCGGAGCCGTGGCGAGCAGGTGTGCACCCCACTTCGCGAAGGAGTCGGTGTCGACCAGGCCGACCACGCGACGGGCGCGGGGCGGCGGGTCGGACGGGAGGCGCGCCTCCCGTCCGACCGTCGACCCGCGTCGAGCGGTCCCCGCCGGTTCCGCCCGCTCGCCGGTTCTGCCCGCTCGCGTGGGTGCGGTCCCCGCTGGTTCCGCCCGCTCGCCGGTTCTGCCCGCTCGCGTGGGTGCGGCCTCCGCCGGTTCCGCCCGCTCGCCGGTCCTGCCCGCTCGTGTGGGTGCGGTCCCCGCCGGTTCTGCCCGCTCGTGCACGCGACGGGTCAGGCGCCGACGCGGCGGAGCTTCGCCATCGGAGCCTGCTCACCGGGGAAGATCCGCTTGATCCCGTCGCCCAGCGCGGTCTCGATGACGCGCGCGTCGCGGGCCAGGGTCTGCAGTCCGTGCGGCTCGAGGGACGCCGCGTGGTCCGACCCCCACATGGTGCGGTCGAGGGTGATGTGCCGCTCGACGGCCGAGGCGCCGAGGGCCACCGCGGCGAGCGAGATCTGCAGACCGGGCTCGTGCCCCGAGTAGCCGACCGGCACACCGGCGTAGCGCAGGGCGAGGGTGTCGATCATGCGGAGGTTGGCCTCCTCTGCGGGCATCGGGTAGGTCGACGTGGCGTGCATGAGGACGAGCCGGGCTGTTCCGAGGGTCTCGACCGCGCGGTCGATCTGCTCCAGCGTGGACATCCCGGTCGACAGGATCACCGGCTTGCCGGTCGCCGCGACGGCGCGCAGGAGGCCGAGGTCGGTGACCGACGCCGAGGCGATCTTGTACGCGACGACGTTGAGGTCCTCGAGGAAGTCGACGCTCGGCTCGTCCCACGGCGAGGCGAACCAGTCGAGGCCGCGGAGCGTGGCGTGGTCGCCGATCTCGATGTACTGCTCGCGGTTGAACTCGACGCGGTACCGGTACTCCAGGTAGGTCATCTCGCCCCAGGGGGTGCTCCGCGTGGTGGCCTTCATGTGCTCCGGCGTGGCGATCTCCGGCGTGCGCTTCTGGAACTTGACCGCCTGCAGGCCGGCGTCGGCGGCGACGTCGATGAGTCGCTTCGCTATGTCGACGTCGCCGTTGTGGTTGAGCCCGATCTCGCCGATCAGGTAGGCGGGGTTGCCGGCGCCGATGGTCGAGGTGCCGATGGTGACGGTCATGGTGCTCCGTTCGGTGCGGGTGCGGGTTCGGGTGCGGGGGCGGGCGTGCGCTGGTGTTCGTGCGTGGGTGTCGGCTCGTGCTCGTGCTCGCGCTGGTGCTCGTGCGTGTGCGCCGCGTCGTGCGCGTGCGCGTGCGCGTGCTGGTGTTCGTGCATGTGCTGGTGCTCGTGCATGCGCGCCGCGTCGTGCTGGTGCTCGTGCATGTGCGCCGCGTCGTGCTCGACCGCGAGGGCGTCGGCGAGTTCGAGGTCGTGGAGGTCGTCGACGTCGATCGCCGTCCGCGGGTCGGTGACCGCGAGCTCCACCCGTCCGTGGAAGCGGTGACCGTGCGCGCGCAGGGCCGCAGCGCGGAAGGCGTAGAAGGCGCCCGTCTCGCGGTACTCCGGCTCGCGGTCCTGGCGGCGCGGTCGGGTGGCGGCGTCGTGGTTCACGGCGCGCGCGCTGCCGTCCGGAGCGGTGCGCCAGAGGAAGGCGTGCGACGGAGTGGCCGCGAACACCACGTCCGCGACGCCGCTCTGCACACGTCGGACCGCGTCGTCGAGGTCGGCGGGGTCGATGAACGGGGAGGTCGCCTGCAGGAACACCACGACCTCGGGTGTCCGGCCGTCCGCGGTCAGGGCGTCGATCGCGTGCAGGAGCGCGGACTCCGAGGAGGCCTCGTCGCCGGCGAGCTCGGGCGGACGTCGGACGACGAGTGCGCCGGCGTCGCGGGCCGCCTCGGCGATGGCGTCACCGTCGGTCGAGACCACCACGGCGTCGATCGTCGGGGTCGCGCGGGCGGTGTCGACCGCGCGGCGCACCAGCGAGCGACCGCCGACGGTGCGGAGGTTCTTGCCCGGGATCCCCTTCGACCCCGCGCGGGCCGGGACGATGGCCACGACGGCGCCGGGGCCGCGGCCGGGGTCTGGTCCTGCCCCTGGTCCTGGTCCTGGTCCGCGGGAGTGCATGTCCCGGACCGTACGGAGGAGCGGTGACCCTGAGACGAACGACAGGCAGACGGACGTCGAACGCTCTGCGACCCGGCCCGACCCGACCCGACCTGACCTGTTCCGACCGGTCGCGCTGTCCGAGCGGCTGCTCGCGGGCGGAAGGGCGCTCTCTGCTCACAGCCCGGCCGGGCGCGAGCGGGAGAACCTCGCTCCGCGAGCGGGCGTTCCCTGCTGCCCCTGCCGGTCGGGCGCTGCCGGTTCCGCCCGCTCGTGCCGGCTCGCCCGGTCGGGGTCGGGCCGGCGTCCGCATGCCTGAGCTCGCGAGACGCGAGCGGGCGTTCCCTGCTGCCCCTGCCGGTCGGGCGCTGCCGGTTCCGCCCGCTCGTGCGGACTCGCCCGGTCGGGGTCGGGCCGGCGTCCGCATGCCTGAGCTCGCGAGACGCGGGCGGGCGTTCCCTGCTGCCCCTGCCGGTCGGGTGCTGCCGGTTCCGCCCGCTCGTGCCGGATGTGCGACGTGCTGCTCGCCGGGCGTCCTCGGTGCAGACCGCCCGGTGCAGCGGCCCGTCGACCGACAGCGGTAGAATCGTCGCCGCTCGCCTCCGTAGCTCAGTGGATAGAGCAGGTGGTTTCTACCCTCCGTGTCGCGGGTTCGATTCCTGCCGGGGGCACACACGACGAGAGGCCGCCATCCCCCGGGATGGCGGCCTCTCGTGGTCGTGGCGTCGGACGGTCAGTCGTCGTCGGATGCCCGCCGACGGAGCTCGCTCGCGCTGATCGGCTGCGTGTAGGGCGAGGCAACCTCGTGCCCGTCCTCGTCCTCGTCCGCTCGTGCGCCTGACGACGTGCTCGACGCCGGTGAACGGTCGAGCCCGCTCGCCGAAGCGGAGGCGCGGTTCACGTGCGCGTCGGCGGAGGTCGGGCTCGCGACGCTCGGCGCTGCAGAGGGCCGGTCGTCCGAGCGATCCCCGTGGTCACGATCTGTCGGGTCGACCTCGCCGGAATCGGAGGTGTCCACGCCGCGGGTGCCGAGGTCGTTCCGAGCGTTCTGCGCCGTGCCCGCGCCCGGGCGTCCGGACGCGATCGGCGAGCCCAGCTGCGGGCGCACGGGCGTGCCGTCGAGCGGCACGGTCTCACGATCGCCGTAGGGCCGCGTGCGGTTGTCGGACGAACCACGCACGTCGTCGATCGGGGTGGTGGCGTCCTGATCGGTCGTCGTGGCCGTGGTCGCGCCGGACGACCACGGAGCCGGACTTCCCGGCGCCGAGCTCGCAGGAGCCGTGGCCCCGGCGGGAGCGCCGCTTTGCTGCGGTGCCGGGCGGAGCGAGGTCGTGGTCGGCGTCGCGCGTGACGGGGTGGCGTCGGTGTCGGCCGACCGCTGCTGCTGACCGGCGTTCCAGTCCTGCTGGCGGGCGATGAGTTCGGCGTCCGGATCCGGCGAGTCGAACTTCCACCGCTCGAGGTCGGCCTTGAACAGTTTCTTGGCGCGACCGGGGCGGGCGTTCCACTCGAGCAGGCGGTCGCGGAGCTCGGCGACGGACTGGTCCGCCTGCGACGTGAAGGTGGAGGAGTTCCGCTTGATGTCGGTGAGCTCGTGCTGCACCCAGTCGGCGGCCAGCGGGGCACCGCTCACCGGCAGGAGGCGCAGTCGGACGTCGGCGTCCTCGGCGAGGTGGTCGGCGTAGGCACGTTCCTCGTGTCCGAGCGCTCCCCAGCGCGAGGCCTTGCGCGCCGCGCTGACCACACCCGCGACCGCCGAGTTGCGGCTCTCTCGATCGTGGAGCGCGACGACGCGCTTCGCTGCCGCACGCCCGATGAGCGCGGCGATCACTCCGGCGACGACGATCGCGACGAAGGGGATGATCGCGCCGGACAGCACGCGCCAGCCCTCGTCGGATGCGCTCCAGTCGGTCAGGTCGTTCCACCAGTCCATGCGCGAACCCTACGCAGCGCTCGGCCCGGATCCGCGGAGGCCGATCGGCGTTCCGTCGAGCTGTGTCCGCCGGACGGTCCGGCGAGCCGCTCCGGCCGTCTCCGACCGGTCCGTCTCCGGCGGGTGGACCTCGCCGGGTCGGACGTCGGCGGGTAGACCTCGCCGGGTCGGACGCCAGCGGGTCGGACCTCGCTGGGTCGGACGCCAGCGGGTCGGACCTCGCTGGGTCGGACGCCAGCGGGTCGGACCTCGCTGGGTCGAACGTCGGCCAGTCGGACCTCGCCGGGTCGGTCTCCGGTGGGCCGTCCCCGGCGGCTCAGCCCCAGCGGAGGCAGTCGACGGCGTCGTCGGCGGACCAGACGTTCGGCAGCTCGACGAACCGACGCTCCGTCGCGACGTACCGACGCGCACGGTACGCCGTGCCACCGGCGACGTCCACCCGGTCGACGTACCCGACGATCTCGCCGTTGGCGCGGGTGACCCGGCTGAGGTCGTCCCGCACGTCGAGCACGCGGAGGTCCCCACGGCTGCGTGCCACCGGCGTGGAACGGATCCGGAACGCTGGTGCGGTGCTCGTCTGCACGGGTGCCTCCTGCTGGTCTGTCGTGATCTCGTTGGTTCGACGGTACGGCCGACCACCGACAGTGCAGGGGGGTGATGGACCGTCCGGGGACGGGCGACACGGGACCGATCCTGTGCAGGAGCCGTACCCCGCCGACGTGCGCCCGGAGCGACGGAGGGTAGCGTGTCGCACATGACGACCTTCGTGCTCGCTGGCGGATGCTTCTGGTGCCTCGACGCCGTGTACCGGACCCTGCAGGGCGTGCAGGACGTGGTCTCCGGGTACACCGGCGGCGCGACGGACGATCCGACGTACGAGGCCGTCTGCACCGGATCGACCGGTCACGCCGAGGCGGTCGCGGTGACCTTCGACGAGTCGGTCATCCCGGCCGACGTCGTGCTCGACGTCTTCTTCACGCTCCACGACCCGCGGCAGCTGAACCGTCAGGGCGCGGACGTCGGCACCCAGTACCGCTCGGCGATGTTCCCGGCGGACGACGAGCAGCGGACCCTGTTCGAGCGGGCGGTCCAGCGCGCAGCCGACATCTGGGACGGCGGCATCGTGACGACGATCGAGCCGCTCGGTACGTTCTTCCGTGCGGAGGAGTACCACCAGGACTTCTTCGCGAAGAACCCCGGACAGGGCTACTGCCTCGCGGTCGCGCTGCCCAAGGTGAACAAGGTCCGCAAGGCCTACAGTCAGTACATCCTGGCGTCCTGAGACGCGGGCGCCGGGGCCACGAGGAGGTGGTCGAACGATGATGGACAACACCGGGACCTGGGTGGCCGTCGGTCCGGCGGGCGCGGTCGGCAGCATCCACCGCGCGCCGGACGGGTACCAGGTCGAGCTCTACGGGCGGCGTGGCAGGGGCGGGACGTACCCGTCGCTCGAGTCCGCGAAGGGCGCGGTCCACGCGGCCCTCGGACCCCTCGCGGACCGTCCCGAGTTCCGCGCGCACTGATCGGGTCGGACGGGAGGCTCGGGGGACTCTTCCTCCACAGCCCACCTGGACGAGATGGTCGGTCACAGATCGAGCCCCGGGCCGCGTCCGCGTCCCGGGGCTCGCGCACGATCGAGTCATGAACGACACGATCACCGTCTGCGGCATCGTCGCGACCGAACCCCGCCACCTCGTCACCGACACCGGCATCGCCATCTCGAGCCTGCGCCTGGCGTCCCCCTCGCGACGATGGGAGCGCAGCACCTCGTCCTGGACCAACGGCCCGACCAACTGGTACACCGTCACCGCGTTCCGCTCCCTCGCTGCGAACGTCCACAAGTCCCTGAAGAAGGGTGACCGGATCGTCGTGACGGGGCGCGTCCGGATCCGGGCGTGGGAGCGCGACGGACGGGGTGGTACCTCCGTCGAGATCGACGCCGACGGCATCGGGCACGACCTCGCGTGGGGCATCAGCAACTGGATCCGTGTCCCGCGGCACGTCGGCGACTCGAACGCCGGTCCCGGGGTCCCGCCGGGGGTGCCGACGGTGAACCCGGACACGGGAGAGGTCACGGGCACGGTCCCGGAGGACGACCACCTGGCGAGCGTCCCCGGAGAGCCCGGCGACCACGCGGTGCCCGTCCCGGCCGACGGATCGGCGCCGTCGCTCGACAGGGTCGAGCGCGACGGCGACGTGGATCCGCGCGTCGCGGCAGCGGGCGACGGGGACGACGCCGCCGCCACCGCGCTGCGGGCGCCCTTCCCCGACGAGGGACCGCGTGCCGTCGCGTGAGCGGACCGCGGCAGGACCGGTCGTCGGCGAGGATCGGCGAGCGTGCCGTGCACCGCCGGTACCCAGTCCGTCCGGTGGCGGCGCAGGGGGAGCGGTGGCGCGCCGGGGTCAGTAGACTTGCGCCGATATGGCTGAGTACATCTACCAGATGGTCCGCGCCCGCAAGACGGTCGGCGACAAGCTGATCCTCGACGACGTCACGATGTCGTTCCTCCCCGGCGCCAAGATCGGCGTCGTCGGGCCGAACGGTGCGGGCAAGTCGACGATCCTGAAGATCATGGCGGGTCTCGACCAGCCGTCCAACGGCGAGGCGAAGCTGACCCCCGGCTTCTCCGTCGGCATCCTCATGCAGGAGCCCGAGCTCGACGAGTCCAAGACCGTGCTCGAGAACGTCCAGATGGGCGTCGGCGCGATCAAGGGCAAGCTCGACCGCTTCAACGAGATCTCAGCGCAGATGGCCGAGCCGGACGCCGACTTCGACGCGCTCCTGGCCGAGATGGGCACCCTGCAGGAGGAGATCGACGCTGCCGACGCGTGGGACCTCGACTCCCAGCTCGAGCAGGCCATGGACGCACTGCAGTGCCCGCCGGCGGATGCGCAGATCGCCAACCTCTCGGGCGGTGAGAAGCGCCGCGTCGCGCTCTGCAAGCTGCTCCTCGAGAAGCCCGACCTGCTGCTCCTCGACGAGCCCACCAACCACCTCGACGCCGAGTCCGTGCTCTGGCTCGAGCAGCACCTTTCGAAGTACCCCGGCGCCGTGCTCGCCGTCACCCACGACCGGTACTTCCTCGACCACGTCGCGCAGTGGATCGCCGAGGTCGACCGCGGCCGTCTCTACCCGTACGAGGGCAACTACTCGACCTACCTCGAGAAGAAGCGAGAGCGCCTCGAGGTCCAGGGCAAGAAGGACGCCAAGCTCGCGAAGCGTCTGTCGAGCGAGCTCGAGTGGGTCCGGAGCAACTCGAAGGGGCGCCAGGCGAAGTCGAAGGCGCGCCTGGCCCGCTACGAGGAGATGGCTGCCGAGGCCGAGCGCACGCGGAAGCTCGACTTCGAGGAGATCGTGATCCCGGTCGGCCCGCGTCTGGGCTCCCAGGTGATCGACGCCGAGAAGCTCCACAAGCAGTTCGGCGAGCGCGTCATCATCGACGGCCTGTCCTTCACCCTGCCGCGCAACGGCATCGTCGGCGTCATCGGCCCGAACGGCGTCGGCAAGACCACGCTGTTCAAGACCATCGTCGGCCTCGAGCCGCTCGACGGCGGGCAGCTGAAGGTCGGCGAGACGGTCGACATCTCCTACGTCGACCAGAGCCGCGGCGGCATCGACCCGAACAAGAACCTCTGGGAGGTCGTCTCCGACGGCCTGGACTTCATCCAGGTCGGCAAGACCGAGATCCCGTCCCGGGCCTACGTGTCGCAGTTCGGCTTCAAGGGCCCGGACCAGCAGAAGAAGGCCAGCGTGCTCTCCGGCGGTGAGCGCAACCGCCTGAACCTCGCGCTCACGCTCAAGCAGGGCGGCAACCTGCTGCTCCTCGACGAGCCGACGAACGACCTCGACGTCGAGACGCTCGGCAGCCTCGAGAACGCCCTGCTCGAGTTCCCGGGCTGCGCCGTCGTGATCACCCACGACCGCTGGTTCCTGGACCGCATCGCGACGCACATCCTCGCGTGGGAGGGCCTGAACGAGGACGGCACCCCGAACTGGTACTGGTTCGAGGGCAACTTCGAGGCCTACGAGGAGAACAAGCTCGTGCGCCTCGGCCCGGACGCGAACAAGCCCGGTCGCTCGACGTACCGCAAGCTCACGCGCGACTGACCCGTGGCGAGGCTGCACGTCCCCGTCCGCATCCGGTGGAGCGACATCGACGCGTACGGCCACGTCAACAACTCCGCGATGCTGCGTCTCCTGGAGGAGGCGCGCATCGCGGGGTTCTGGGGGCACGACCCCGCCGACGTCGCGCCCGAGGACGACCTGTCGGACCCGATCATCGACGGCCGCCCCGGCTCGGGCACGATGACGGTGATCGCCGCGCAGCGTCTCGAGTACCTCGCATCGATCCCGTACCTCCGGCGACCGCTCGACGTGCAGATGTGGATCGGGCGGATCGGAGGCGCGAGCATCGACGTGTCCTACGAGATCTGGTCGCCGGTTGGGGTCGAGCCGCTGGTGCTGTACACCCGCGCCACGACCGCCCTGGTGATGGTCGACGCGGTGACGAACCGTCCCCGGCGCCTCTCCGAGGCCGAGCGAGCCGCCTGCGCGCCGTTCGTCGAACCCGCGGTGCAGTTCTCCCGCCCGTAGCGCGGAGCGTCAGCGCGGGACGCGCATCATGCCCTCCTGCGCCACCGACGCCAGCAGACGGCCGTCGCGGGAGAACATCCGGCCGAACGCGAGCCCTCGGCCGCCCTGCGCGCTCGGCGACTCCTGCGTGTAGAGCACCCAGTCGTCCGCGCGACCGTCGCGGTGCCACCACATCGCGTGGTCGAGGCTCGCGCTCTTCACGCCCGGCGTCCCCCACGCGACACCGTGCCGACGCATGATCGGCTCGAGGATCGACAGGTCGCTCGCGTACCCGAGCACGGCGCGGTGGAGTGCCGCGTCCTCCGGCAGGTCGCCGTCGACGCGGAACCACACGGCCTGGTGCGGGACCCGTTCCCCCTGCACGTCGACGAACACCGGACCCTCCACGTGCCGCAGGTCGATCGAGCGCTCGGCCCAGGCCTGCGCCACAGGGTGGTCGATCCGCGACAGGATCGACGCGGCCGAGGGCAGCGACTCCGGATCCGGGGTGTCGACGGGGAACGGGTCCTGGTGCTCGAGCCCGTCGTCCGGCCGCTGGAAGGACGCGATCATCGAGAAGATCGGGACACCGCGTTGGTAGGCCTGGACGCGCCGCGTGGCGAAGGACCGTCCGTCGTGGATGCGTTCGACGGCGAACGTGATCGGCACGTCGATGTCGCCCGGTCGGAGGAAGTACCCGTGCATCGAGTGGATCACGCGGTCCGCGATGGTGTGCTGCGCGGCGACGATGCACTGCGCGAGCACCTGCCCGCCGAAGACCCGTCCGCCGGGGGACCAGTGGCTCGCGCCGGTGAGGATCGTCTCGCCCGTGCTCGCGCCGGTGTCCTGCAGGCGGAGGGTGCTGAGGAAGTCGGGTTCGCCGTTCACCCCCGCAGTCTACGAACCCGCCACCGGTAGGATCGGTGTCGACATGGGCACCACGTTCACGCTTCCCGACGCCGCCTCGCTCGGCGACCTCCGCACCTACCTCGGACGCGCTGCCCGGATCGAGGACGGCTCCGTGCGGCTCATCGCCGACTCGGGCGTCCTGGCGGTCTACACGGCGATCCTGTACCCGATCGGACTGCTCGACGAACTCCCGACGGTGCTCGGTCTGCGCACCTTCTCGCTCACCGTGCCGACGACGATCGACGCGGTCGTGCCGCTCGCCTCGCTGCAGGAGCGACTGCGCGTGCTGGCCGAGGAGCACGACGCGGCCGGAGCCGACGGAGCCGATCCGACGCGGCCGACCCCGATCGAGGTCGAGCTCCCGCACGAGGTCAACACCGTGACGTGGGCCGCGATCTCGCCGCCCCGCGGTGGCTGGGTCCCGCTGCCGGACGTCTCCCCGGAGCTGCTCCGCCGCGCCGCACGGGACGGCATCGCCGAGGTCGCGGACGCCGTCCCGTCGAACGCCGGTGAGGCCATCGTCCGTCGCATCCGCGCCGAGGTGTGGGGCCGACCCGTCCCCGGGATCGAGCACGTCCCGGCCGCTGCCGGCTTCGCGGGGGAGAGCCTCGGGTTCCTCGGGCACGACCCGGTGCGGCTGTTCGAGACGGGTCCGTGGAGCCGGTTGACGTCGTCGCGTGGGCACATCCTGGTGAAGCGGCGCAGCTGGAACCTCGACCGGTAGCCCCGGCACGGGTTCGTCCCTGCACAGCGGGCCAGGTCAGCGCGGTCGTCCACAGGCTCCGGGGATGCCCACCCGGCTCCGTCATCGGCGTGGTTGGGTTGCATCATGAACGTCTTCCTCACCGGCGCATCCGGGTACATCGGGTCCTCAGTCCTCCGCGCACTCGTCGCCCACGGGCACCGGGTCACGGCGGTCGTCCGTTCCGATCAGAAGGGCGCGGCGGTGCGCGACGCCGGGGGAGACGCGATCGTCGGCGACCTGACCGACACGGACCTCGTCCGACGTCTGGCTCACGAGAGCGATGCCGTGGTGCACACCGCCTCGGCCGAGTCCGTCGACCCGGACTTCACGGCGACGGTGACACAGGCCTTCTCCGACACCTCGAAGCCGTTCGTGCACACCGGCGGCATCTTCACGTTCGGAGACTCGACCGACATCTCGGAGCAGTCGCCCGTCTCCCCGCCTGAGCTCACGGCGTGGCGCGCCCCGATCGAGGCGCGGGTCCGCGCGAGTGCGGCCCGGACCACCATCGTTGCTCCGGGCATCGTGTACGGCCGCGGCGCGGGCATCCCGATGATGTTCGTCGGGGACGGCGAACACGAGGTCCGGCTGGTCGGGGACGGATCGCAGCGGTGGACGACGGTGCACGTCGACGACCTGGCCGAGTTGTACGTCCTCGCCCTGCAGCGCGGCGAGCAGGACGGCTACGTCGTCGCTGCGACGGGTGACAACCCCACGGTCCGCGAGATCGCCGAGGCGGGCGCCCACGGGTCGTCCGTCGTCGCGGAGAGTGTGGAGGACAGTCGCGAGCGGCTCGGCCGCACCTTCGCCGACGCCCTGCTGCTGCACCAGGAGGCCTCCGGAGCGCATGCGCGCGCCGCCTTCGGTTGGGCACCGACGCGGCCGTCCCTGGTCGAGGAGCTGGCGGACGGGTCCTCCGTCCGGTAGTCCCGCTCCGGGCGGACGGGAGGCCCGTGGCGGCCCCGCCACGCGCCTCCCGTCCGTGGCCCGGCCGCCGTGGACCGGTCAGTCGAACGTGTTCGTCATCGCGTGCGCCGCCCGGTCGAGGTACGCCCAGAGTTCGGCCTCGTCGAGCGGCGCCAGGTCGAGTGACTCGACCGCCTCGTGCATGTGGTGCAGCCAACGCTCCCGGGCCTCGGACGTGATGCGGAACGGGTTGTGGCGCATGCGCAAGCGGGGGTGCCCACGCTCCTCGCTGTAGGTGGCGGGGCCGCCCCAGTACTGCTGCAGGAACGCCGACAGCCGCCAGATCGCACCCTCGAGGTCGTCCGCCGGGTACATCGGCCAGATGACCTCGTCCTGCTGCACACCCTCGTAGAAGCGTCGGACGAGCCGATCGAAGGTCGGTGCGCCGCCGATCCGGTCGTACAGCGACCCGGTGGCAGCGGCGCCGCCGACACCGACCCGGAGCGTGATCGGCTGCGCGGGCACACCGCCGTGTGCCGGAGGGGTGAGATCGCTCACTGGTGGTCCTTCCCGGGCTGCTGCCCGCGGTCCTCGTCGCGCCCCGGCTCGTCCGTGCGGATCGCCCGTCCGAACAGGTTCGCACGCTTCCCGCCGCGGGACTTCGTCGGTGCGGGGGTCGGCTGGGTCCGGACCGAGCGGAGCCCGTTGATCGACGTGGCGTTCTCCCACCCCTCGGGCATGATCATCGCCATCGCGGGCAGCGTGACCCCGAGCTCATCGACGGCGCGCTTCAGCCGCACCCGCATCTCGCGCCCGACGACGTCGAGCTCCGACGCCCGCGTCTTCACCACCAGACGGAACACCATCCCGGTGTCGGTGATGGACTGCAGGCCCCAGATCTCCGGCTTCTCGACGATCCGCTGACGCCAGCGCGGCTCCTGCGACATCGTGACGGCGGCACGGAGCAGGGCGTCCTGCACGGCGTCGATGTCCGTGTCGTAGGGCACGGTGATGTCGACGAGGACGCGCGACCAGCCCTGGGACAGGTTGCCGACGCGCAGGATCTGCCCGTTCGGCACGAACCAGAGGATGCCGTTCACGTCGCGGATCTGCATGACGCGCAGACCGACGTTCTCGACGACGCCAGTGGCCGGCCCGGTGTCGACGACGTCGCCGACACCGGCCTGGTCCTCGAGGATCATGAAGATGCCGGAGAGCAGGTCCTTCACGATGCTCTGCGCGCCCACCGCCAGCCCGGCGGCGATCAGGGAGGCGCCGCCCACGATGCCGACGGCTGCGCCCTTCCAGACCGCGGTGACGATGACGATCAGCGCGATGACCACGACGACCACGGTCGCCAGGTTCTCGAGCACGCTGCCGAGCGTCCGCGTCCGTTGCACCACGCGGGCGGTCTGCACCGGTGACGCGATGAGTGCCTGGGTGTCGTCGACGTTCTGACGACGCTTCGCGCCGTTCACCACCTGGTCGACGATCCCCTTGATCACGCGACGCAGGATCAGCCGCACGAGGATCGCGGCGATGATCGTGATGACGATCGTGATCGGGATCTGCCAGGTGTCGACGAACTGGGTGAAGGCGTTCGACGCCCACTTCGAGACGTCGTCGGTCGTGTTCGCTGCCGAGTTCATGATCCGAACGATGCTAGAGGGCGGGGCCTCGGTGACCCTTGAGGATCACCGAGGCCCCGCCCCTGCGTGGTCGTCCGACCGGTGTCAGGCGTCGGCCGCCTGGACTCGCAGCGCACGCTCGGTGCCCGCGAGGTTCTCGGTGACGATGCGGCGGAGCGCCGGGGTCTCCGGGTGCGCCTCGAGCCACGCGTTCGCGGCGTCGCGGAGCTCGACCGACGCGAGCGGCGCCGGGTAGAGACCGCTGACGATCGTGTCGGCGATGTGGTAGCTCCGCTCGGCCCAGATGCGGGTCAGCACGTCGAAGTACTTCGACACGAGCCCTTCGAGCACGACCGGGCTGTTGGTGTGCTGGAACCCGACGGTCGTCTGACGGACGATCGCGTTCGGCGCCTCGGACGAGTCGACGAGCGACGAGAACGCCGCGAGCTTGCCATCGGCGGTCGGGATCGTCGCGCGCGCCCGAGCGGCGGCCTGCTCACCCGAGGCCGTCTTGTCGGCCGCGAGCTCGGCGTCGACCTCGGCGTCACCGGCGGCACCCGCGAGCACGAGGCCCTCGAGCAGCTCCCAGCGCAGGTCGGTGTCGATCTCCAGGCCCTGCAGCGTGACGGAACCGTCGCGCAGACCCTGCAGCGTCGCCACGTGCTCCGGCGTCGACGCGATCTGCGCGAAGAACTTCACGAACTGGAACTGGGCGTCGGACCCGGCCTCGGCCGAGGACGCCAGCTGCCAGAGGGTGTCGCCGACGGTGCGGACCGTGGCGTCGACCTTCGCCGGCGCGACGTAGCTGCGCGTGGTCAGGAGCAGCTGCGACAGCGTCGTGCGGATGGTCGTCGACTCGGTCTCGGTCGCGATGTTGCCGAGCACCAGGCGGACGTAGTCGCTCGCGGGCGACTCGGCGTCGCGCGTGGCGTCCCACATCGCACCCCAGACGATCGAGCGGGCCAGCGGGTTCGCGATCGAGGCGAGGTGCTCGATCGCGGTGCGGCGGGATTGCTCGTCGAGACGGATCTTGGCGTACGCCAGGTCGTCGTCGTTGAGGAGCACGAGGTCGCCGCGGTGCACGCCGACGAGCTCGGGGACCTCGGTGCGGGCGCCGTCGACGTCGATCTCGACGCGGTGCATGCGCTCGAGCTTGCCGCCGGCCGACGCGGTGTCGGCACCGAACGGCGCCGACTCGTCCGTGGCGAACCCGTAGACGCCGATCGCCAGGCGGTGCGGGCGGAGCGTCGGGTGGTCGGCGGGAGCCTCCTGCAACACGGCGAACGAGGTGATCACACCGGACTCGTCGACCTCGATCTCGGGGCGCAGCGTGTTCACGCCGGCGGTCTCGAGCCACAGCCCCGACCACTCGGACAGGTCGCGACCGCTCGTCGCCTCGAGCTCGACGAGCAGGTCACGGAGCTCGGTGTTCGAGTGGTGGTGCTTCTTGAAGTACTGCGAGACGCCCGCGAAGAACGCGTCGATGCCGACCCACGCGACGAGCTGCTTCAGGACGGAGCCGCCCTTGGCGTACGTGATGCCGTCGAAGTTGACCTGCACGTCCTCGAGGTCGTTGATCGTCGCGACGATCGGGTGCGTCGAGGGGAGCTGGTCCTGGCGGTAGGCCCAGGACTTCTCCATCGCCTGGAACGTGGTCCAGGCCTCGGTCCACTCGGTGGCCTCGGCCGTGGCGATGGTCGACGCCCACTCGGCGAACGACTCGTTCAGCCACAGGTCGTTCCACCACTTCATGGTGACGAGGTCACCGAACCACATGTGCGCGAGCTCGTGCAGGATCGTGACGACCCGGCGCTCCTTGATGGCATCGGTGACCTTGGACCGGAACACGTAGGTCTCGGTGAACGTCACGCAGCCGGCGTTCTCCATCGCGCCGGCGTTGAACTCCGGCACGAAGAGCTGGTCGTACTTCTCGAACGGGTACGGGACGTCGAACTTCTCCTCGTAGTAGGCGAAGCCCTTCTTCGTCGTCTCGAACACGTACTCGGGGTCGAGGTACTCGGCGAGCGAGCGGCGCGCGAACACGCCGAGCGGGATGGTCCGGCCGTCGCGGCTCGTGAGCTCGTCGCGGACGACCTCGTACGGGCCGGCGACGAGCGCGGTGATGTAGCTCGAGATCTTCGCGGTCGGGGTGAACGACCAGGTCGCCACCTCGCCGTCGACGTGCGGCTCGGGCGTCGGGGAGTTCGAGACGACCTGCCAGCGGGCCGGCGCCGTGACGGTGAAGGTGAACTCGGCCTTGAGGTCGGGCTGCTCGAACACCGCGAACATGCGCCGTGAGTCCGGGACCTCGAACTGGGAGTACAGGTAGACCTCGTCGTCGACCGGGTCGACGAAGCGGTGCAGGCCCTCGCCCGTGTTCGTGTACATCGCGTCGGCGACGACCACGAGCTCGTTCTGCTCCTGCAGGTCGTCGAGCTGGATCCGGACGCCGTCGTTCACGGCCGCGACGTCGAGCGCGGTGCCGTTCAGCGTGATCGAGTGCACGGTCTTCGTGATCGCGTCGATGAAGGTCGAGGCACCGGCCGTCGCGGTGAACCGGACGCGCGTGGTGCTGCCGAAGGTCTCGGCCCCGCGGGTCAGGTCCAGCTCGACGTCGTACGTCTGCACGTCGACGATCGCGGCACGTTCCTGGGCTTCGGTTCTGGTGAGGTTCTCTCCGGGCACGGACGCTCCAACTTCGCTTGCGGCGCGGACGATCGAGGTCCGCGGTGAGGGGTTCCCGGCAGGCGTCGTGCGCCGTCGGGACGATGGGATCAGCCTAGCGAGCGCGCGTACGCTCGCAGCGTGACCGAGACGACTGTGGACAACACCGAGACCGCCCGCACCGCTGTGGAGTTCTGGTTCGACCCGAACTGCCCGTGGGCCTGGATGACCAGCCGCTGGGTCGGCGAGGTCGAGCAGCAGCGCCCGATCGACGTGACCTGGCGGGTGATGAGCCTGTTCGTCCTGAACGAGGACCAGGACATCCCCGAGGAGTACCGGGAGCGCATCCACAAGGGGCAGCTCTACCCGCGCATCGTGAGCGCCGCGCTGCTCCGCCACGGCCAGGACATCGTCAAGCCGCTGTACGACGCGCTCGGCGAGCACGTCCACCACCGCCAGGAGTCCGACCCCGACCAGGTCGTCCCCGCCGTGCTCCGCGAGCTCGACCTCGACGAGGACCTGCTCGAGTACGCGTGGACCGACGAGGTCGACCAGGCCGTCCGCGCGAGCCACCAGGACGGCGTCGACCGGGTCGGTCAGGACGTCGGCACCCCGGTCATCGCCGTCGAGGGCACCGCCTTCTTCGGCCCCGTCATCTCCCCGGCGCCGAAGGGCCAGGAGGCGCTCGACCTGTGGGACGGCGTCGTCGCGGTGGCGAAGTACCCCGGCTTCTTCGAACTCAAGCGTTCGCGGACGGTCGGCCCGATCTTCGACACGGTCGCGTAGACCGGCCCGCGTCGCGGGCGCGACCAGCGGGCGGACGGGAGGCACGGTGCGGCGCCGCCCCGGACCTCCTGTCTGCTACGGTGCTGACCGAACGCTGAAACATCACGAGCACGGGGGTCTCGGTGGGGGAGCAGTACCGGGTCGACCGGGGGATGACCGAACGGACGGTCGCGGACGTCCGCGACGCGGCGTCCGACGTCGCCGAACGGGCAGCGGCCTTGACCGAGGCGCTCGACACCGTCACCTCGGCAGCGAGCGGTTCGGACGTCATCGCCTCGGCCGTCGCGTCCTTCGCCGCTGCGCGGTCGGCCACCGCACCGCGGATCGGCGCGCACCTCGCAGCGGTGAGTGCGGTCGGCCGGGTCGCCCTGGCCGCGGTGGACGAAGCAGACACGGAGATGGCCGTCCGGGCCGAGCGGGGCGCCGTCCGGTGAGTGCACCGGTGACCACGGGGCTCCTCGACGAGATCCGGCTCGACATGGGCGCGGTCGTGGCCGCGGCCGGTGCGGCGAGCGCTGCTGCAGAGCGCGTCCGGACCGCTGCCGCGGACGGCGGGCGGTCCTGGGCGGCCATGCCGTCCGCCTTCGCGATGCCCGGTGTGAGCGAGGCGATGCCCGCGATGACCCGCCGGTCGAGCGACGCAGCCGACGGCCTGGCCGACAGTGTCACGGCCTTGCATCGCCTGCTCGACGCGGCCTCGTTCGAGTTCGCCGACCTCAGCTCTCGGCGGGCCGCGCTGGCGGAACGGATCGCGTCCTTCACGGACGGGATCAGGCATGCCGTCGCACAGCACGACGCGGCGCTCGCCGACCCGCCGGCGGCGGCGACGCCGTGGCGGGAGGTCCCCGGCCTCGCCGCCGAGGACACCGCGCTCCGATCGGCGGCAGAGGCGTGGAACGAGCAGTGGCGCGAGTGGCAGCGGGACCTGGCGTCGCGCATCCGGCGGATCGACGGTGGAGACTCGACGGACGGACTCGCCATCGACGAGACCGACGTCCGCACCGCGAGCCTCGTGGCGCCGATGCCGCTCCCGGGGTTCCCCTCGACGCCGTTCCAGTTCCCCTGGCCCTGGCTCGGGGCAGCCGGGGGAACAGCAGCCGGAGCAGGGAGCGCGGCCGCCGGAGCATCCGCGCTCGGGCTCCTCGGGATCCTCTTCGGACTGAGCGGCGACACCGCGAAGCAGACTCCCGCGGACGCGATGCGGCAGCGGATGGCGCAGGCCGACCGGGACGCCTGGGCCTGGACACACGATCCACTCACCGGCAAGCCGCGCGAGGTCGCCGGCGGCGCTGGCATCATGACCGACGTCATCGGGCCGATGACCGGGGCGGAGGCGAACGAGCACATCCGCTCGATCGGTCGGCCGGGAAAGACCGAGCCGCACCGAGAGGTGGACACGCCCGAAGAAGTCGTGGCGGCGTGGCGTGACCTGAGTCGTGGCGGAAAGCTTGTCACCGGGGCCGCTCGAGATCGCATCCAGGTGGTCCTTCCGGATGGCACGAGGGTGCAGTACCGGCGTGACAGCGGAACCGGGGGACCAGTGGTCGAGGTGCACAACCCCAAATCGTCGGAGTGGGAGAACGTGAAGGTGCACCTGCCAGAGCGGATCGATCGACCTGGTCCGCACGATCTACCCGATGACGCTTTCCCGGAGGACTGACGATGAACGAGTTCACCTACTACTGCCTCGCCAGTGTGGAAGACGGGACGGGAGACGACTTGTGGGCGTGGTCCGGCAACGTGGAGAAGGGTCGTCACCGCCCTCTCGAGGACACCCGCTCGTGGCTCCTCCGACGGCTCCAGCAGCTCCTCGAAGGCGATCTGGTGTCGGTCGGAAACTTCGAGTACGGCGACTCTGACAGAGCCGTCTGGCGGCCATGGCCCGGTGATCCCGATTCCCTGGTCGAACGCGTCGCCGCGATCTACACCGTTGATGTCGAGCCTGACGAGGTGCAGTTCTGGGATTGCTACCTGATGAGGACGGAGCACGGCTCGGAGCTGTACGCGCGGGAACGTGCCCGGCGTCTGTCCGCCGGTCGGGACGTGGTCCCACGGCTTCGGAACGTCTGGGACGCCGACGGAACCGTCATCGAGCCACTTGGTGACGAGATCGTTGTCTGACGCCGACCCGGGAACCCGCTCAGACAGCAGATCCGGCGACCCGATCGTTGATGTCCGTGCGAGCTCGCGGGACAAGATCGAGATCCGTCTCCCGGGAGGATCGGATTCACACGACCCATCGAGGGACGCTTGATGAACGAACTGACTTACCAACTCCTCGCGGACGTCGCGGACGGACTGGGTACAGACCTCTCCGAATGGCACACGACCGTTGCGCACCGCACCGGCGAGGACGACGCGACCACGCGCTCTCGCGTGCTCGGCTGGATCCGGGCTTCGGTCGAGCAGGACATCATGGGGCTCGGGTCTCTCGAACCTGATGAGGAGGGGCGGGGACGGTGGTCGAACTGGGACGGCCCGGTGGGCGATCGTCTCGAGCGTGCTGGCGCACGGTACGGCGCAACCGGCACGCTCTGGAACGTCTTCGCGACCGACACTCCTCGAGGGATGGATCTCTACGAGGCCGAGCGGAGTCGCCGGGAGGCAGCGGGCCTCGATCCTGATGCGCACGTGGACCACTACTTCGAGGGGATCTGGGACGCCGACGGGAACGTCATCGAGCCGGACGGGGACAAGGTCGTTGTCTGACGCAGACCTGCAGTACGTGGCGTTCCCGACCGTGGAGGTGCGGGCGATGCCCGACGGCTCGATCGCAGCGCTCCGCGAGCCGCTGCCCGGTCACGAGCAGTACATCGACGTCGTCCCGCACGTCGACGCCGAGGATCCCCGGGTGCAGCGACGCAGCGTTCGGCGCGACCCGGGCCTGCCGCCGAGCACCGAGCCAGCGCCGCGGACTCCCGAGGAACTGCTCCTGCTGGCCCTCACGGAGTTCAACCGGAACGGGTGCGCGACCGACCTCCGCGCGCTGCACCGCATGACGCGGATCGACCACGGACTCGACGGTCCCCGAGCGCGGGCGATGGCGCTGCGCTCCGTCGAGATCGGCATCCGCCGGGGGCTGCTGACGAGCGGGATGTTCGTCCGGAGCGGTCCGGAGCTCGCGTTCGTCGAACCCGAGCGGAGCCTCGCAGACCGGGTCGCGACCGTCCGCGGTCGGTACGTCAGCGCGCCAGAGGCCGGCGAGTCCGACGACGACCTCGCCGACTCGGTGTGGTTGATGAACACGACCGAGGGCGAGCGGTACGCCCGGACTCACGGCGCCGAGGCGGGCCAGACCGGCCGAGCGAGCGAAACTGAGCCGACGGAGACCGCGGGTGCGCCGGCGGTCGTGGTGCGCTCGTCGGGCGAGGCGTGGGACAACCGGCACCACGCGCTCCTGGCCGACAACGTCTTCGAGGAACTCCGGAACGGCTGGCTGTCGTGGGAGCAGGGCATCGAGGACGCTGCACTGCGCAAGGTGGCGTGGGGCGTCGCCGCCGAGATCGTCTACGCCTTCGACGTCACGTGGTCGCCGAACTGGGTCCCGAAGGGACACCCGCACCGCTGGCAGGACGACGAGGGGTGGCACGCGCGGTGCAACGACTGCCTCGCGGAGAGCCGTGCGGAAGCCGAGGAAGCGGTCGCGTGGGACTGGTTCGCCACCCATCGTGCCGTTGCGCACGGCGACACGGCCCCGGCGTTCCGCCCGTCTCCACCGCCGATCGAGGTTCCGCTCCCCGGCGACGAGTGACCCGTCCGGATCGTGTGTGTCAGGTGACGCGCAACTGCATGAGCGTCAGGTCCAGCCACCGGTCGAACTTCCGGCCGACCTCGGGCACCACCCCGACGGTGACGAACCCGAGCCGCTCGTGCAGGGCGATCGAGCCCGTGTTCGACGAGCAGATGCCGGCCATCACGACGTGTACGTCCGCCGCCCGGGCATGTGCGACGAGGGCGTCCATCAGCACGGTCGCGATGCCCCGGCCGCGGAACGCCGGCACGACGTAGACGCTGTGCTCGACCGTGTGGCGGTACCCCTGGTGTGGCCGGAACGCACTGTAGGTGACGTAGCCCGCGACGACCCCGCCGACCTCGGCGACCAGCACGGGCAACCCGGCTGCACGACGCTCGGCGAGCCACCCGTCGAAGTACTCCCGCGGGTGCGGCTCCTCCTGCCAGATCGCCGTCGAGTGCAGCACGGCGTCGACGTGCAGGGCGTGGACGACGTCGAGGTCGCGCGGCTCGCAGTCTCGGACCACGACCGGAGACGCCTCCTCCGTCGCATATGCTGTCGCCATGTCTCAGATCGTAGACGACGTCGAGCCGGCGGCGGAACCCGGTGCCGAGCACCCGGACGACGCCGACCAGCGCCGCCTGGGGGAGCGGCTGCAGCGTCTGCGGACCGAACGGAAGTGGAGCCTGACCGAGCTCGCCGAGGAGTCGGGCGTCTCCCGAGCGATGATCAACCGCGTCGAGCGCGGGGTGTCGAGCCCGACGGCGACCATCCTCGGGCGACTGTCCGGCGCCTTCGGCCTGACGATCTCGCAGCTCCTCGACGAGGCACTCGACCACGAGGTGCCCCGGGCGACCGATCCCGACGAGGCGCGCGGTGTCCAACGCGGCGCGACCGCCGACTCCTGGACCGATCCCGAGACCGGGTACCGTCGGCGTCCGGTCTCGAGTGCCGACTTCCCCGCGGACGTCACCGAGGTGCGCCTCCCGGCCGGTGAGGAGGTCGCCTACCCGGCGTCCGCCTACGCGTTCCTGCGGCACTGCATCTGGGTGGTCGACGGTGCTCTCGAGGTCGTCGTCGGCGACGAGCCGACGCGACTGAGTGCCGGCGACCGCATCGAGCTCGGCGAACCGGCCGACGTCGTCTACCGGAACCCGGGCTCGGAGCCCGTGCGGTACGTCGTGGTGGTGGTCCGGGCCGCGCGAGGCCGGGAATAGGATCGAAGTCATGCGCATCCACCTCGGAACGGACCACGCCGGCCTCGAGTTCACCAAGACCCTCGCCCAGCACCTGACCGACGCGGGGCACGAGGTCGTCGACCACGGTCCGACCGAGTACGACGCGCTGGACGACTACCCCTCGTTCTGCATCAACGCGGCGCACGCCGTCGTGCAGGACCAGCGCGCGGGCGTCGAGGCGCTCGGTGTCGTCTTCGGCGGCTCCGGCAACGGTGAGCAGATCGCCGCGAACAAGGTCGAGGGCATCCGCGCCGCGCTGGTCTGGAACGAGTCCACGGCGCTGCTCGCCCGACAGCACAACGACGCGAACGTGATCTCGATCGGCGCGCGCCAGCACACCGAGGACGAGGCGATCCACTTCGTCGACCTGTTCGTCGCCGAGCCGTTCTCGGGCGAGGAGCGCCACGCCCGCCGCATCGCGCAGCTGGCCGAGTACGAGACGACGGGGCACATCGTCGGTCGGCAGATCGACGAGTAGGCCGGGTAGACAGGACCGATGCCAGAGGGTCACTCCGTCCACCGCATCGCGAACCAGTTCTCCCGGCACTTCGTCGGCAAGCGGTGCGAGGTGTCCAGCCCGCAGGGACGGTTCGCCGACGGAGCCGCGCAGCTCGACGGCAAGCGCATGGTCGCTGCGCGGGCCGTGGCGAAGCAGATGTTCCTGGAGTTCGAGGACGACCTGTTCCTGCGCGTCCACCTCGGGCTCTACGGTGCGTGGGACTTCGCGGGCGTGATCTCCTCCGCCGAGGCGCTGTCCGAGGACGGCGACGGCGAGGAGTCCCTGTCGTCGATCGGCGCCCCGCGGCTCGCCCGGTACCGGATGGCCGAGCAGGAGAAGTCCGAGGACCCGATCGAGTCCTTCCCGCCGGACCCGGTCGGCCAGGTGCGCGTCCGCATCCTCACCGAGGACACGGTGGCCGACCTCCGCGGACCGACCGCCTGCGTCGTCGAGGACCCGGCGGGCGTGCAGCGTGCGCTCGACAAGCTGGGGCCGGACCCGATCAACGACGACGGCCCGGAGGCCGAGAAGACCTTCGTCGACAACGTGCGGAAGCGCAACGTCGCGATCGGTCAGCTGCTCATGGACCAGTCCGTCGTGGCCGGCATCGGCAACATCTACCGCGCCGAGCTGCTGTTCCGGCAGCGCATCGACCCGTACAAGCCCGGCAAGAAGCTGACGGTGAAGCAGGCGAAGGCGCTGTGGCAGGACTGGTCGAAGCTCCTGCACGCGGGGGTCCGGGACGGCCTCATGCTCACGATGGACGACCTGTCCGAGGCGGACCACGCCAAGGCGCTCCGCTCGCGGAAGGACCGGCACTGGGTGTACCACCGCCAGGGGGAACCCTGCCGGGTGTGCGGGACCGAGATCCGGATGGCGGACATGGCCGGGCGCAAGCTCTACTGGTGCCCGACAGACCAGAAGTAGACCGGGGACCAGAAGTAGGGGCGTCGGCTACAGGTCCCGGTGGGTGAACCGCCCCGCGATCGCCGTCGCCAGCACCTCGGCGTGCCGCAGCGCCGCCGAGTCGGCGACCGCCAGCGGGTCCGCGGCGAGCAGCACCAGGTCGGCGACGTCCCCGACGGACACCCCGACCCGGCCGCCCTCGGTCGATCCGCGCCACGCGGTCAGCGCGGACAACCGTTCCGCGGGGTGCCACGGCGCGCGGCCGTCGCGGTCCCGCCCGACCGCCGCCGCCATCGACACCCACGGGTCGAGCGGTGCCACGGGAGCGTCCGACCCGAGCCGGAGCTCGGCGCCCGCCCGGTGCAGCGACGCGAACGGGAACGCACGGTCGGTCACGTCAGCCCAGTACCGGTCGGCGATGTCCCGGTCGTCCATCGCGTGCTCGGGCTGCACCGACGCCGCGACGCCGAGCCGCGCGAACCGGTCGACGTCGGTGCCGTGGAGCAGCTGCGCGTGCTCGATGCTGCCCCGGGCGCCGACGGCCTCGAACACGTCGAGCGCCAGGGTGTTCGCCCGGTCGCCGATCGCGTGCACCGCGGGGACGAACCCGGCGTCGACCGCGCGCCGGACCATCGCCACGAGGTCCGCGAACGGGTACGCCAGCACACCCTCGCCGGACGCCATCGCGGCCGTCCGGGTGCCGAGCGAGCCGTCGGTGATCACCTTGAACGGACCCATCCGGACGAGCCCGCGGGTGCCGTCCACGACGTCGCCGGAGCGGAGGCCCCGCGCGATCGCCGCGTCGAGCTCGCCCGGGTACACGCCGGAGTCGACCCGCAGGTCGTCCGTCCCCGCGTGCACGCGCCGGGTCCAGCGGTCGAGGCCGAAGACCATCTCGAGGTCGACGACGCGAGTCACGCCGCGGGCCGCCGCCGCGTCGACCGCCTCGGCCACCCAGCCGTCGAGCACGTCGTCGGGCACCCGGGACAGCACCGCGGTCACGTCGAAGGCGTCCTGCTCGCGCAGCACCCCGTCGTCGCCGGCGTCGAGCGGTCGTCCGAGGAGCGCCGCGCAGTGGGCGAGCGCGAGGGCGTTGCACCAGACGGCGTGCAGGTCGGCGCTGATGACGACGACCGGGAGGCCCGGTGCGGCTCCGTCGAGCAGCCCACGACGCGCAGGGCGTGGCCAGGTGCCGTCGCGGTAGCCGTGCCCGACGAGCACCAGGTCCGCCACCCCGGTGCGCGCCACCGCGGCGAGCGCATCGGCCGTCGCCTCCGCCGACGCGCAGGCCGAGACGTCGACGCGTCGGCGGACGAGGGCCCACTGGTCGAAGTGCACGTGGTGGTCGACGAGCCCGGGGCCGAGCCACGCGCCGTCGGTCTCGACCACGTCGGCGTCGGCGCTCGATGGCGGGTCGAGGGTGCCGGCGGGGGCGACCGCCTCGATGCGGCCGTCGACGATGCGGACGTCGCACGGAGCGCCGGAGGTGCCCACCCGGCGGACGGTGCGGAGCAGGAGGTCGGTCACGATGCCTCCCGGCTGCCCGCGCGGTCCACCTGCGCGCGCTCGACGGCGTCGGCAAGCGCCGGCGACGCGTAGGGGCCGTCGCCGCGGAGCCCCGCGACGATCCGCTCGACCACCTCGGGGGCCTTGTTCTGCGAGAGCTTGGCGCGGGCGTCGAACCGGGCGACCCGGATGCGGATGCCGACGGTGCCCTTCGCCATGCGCCGGGCCGTGTCCTCGTCGACCTCGAGGGACACGGGCTCCGGCATGACCTGCTCGAAGTGGTCGACCAGTTCGCCGAGCACGCGGAAGTTCTCGTCGTCGGACAGGATCTCCGGCGTGCCCCAGCAGTGCGCCGTCACGTGGTTCCAGGTCGGGACGAACTGCTCCGGCGGGTACCAGGCGGGGGAGACGTACCCGTGCGGGCCCTGGAACACCACGAGGACCTCGTGCTGCCCAAGCTCGTGCGCGACCTCGTCCGGCCGGCCGACGTGCGACACGAGGACGATCGCGTCGGGATCGTCGCCCGGCGCGGGTGCCTCGAGCAGGAACGGGTAGTGCGAGGCGACGAGCCCGGAGGCGGTGTGCGACACGATCGTGGCCCACGGGTGCCCGTCGATGAGGCGCCGGACCTCGTCGACGTCGGTCATCAGGAAGTGGGGTGTGTGGCGCATGCGACGAGCGTGGCACATGCCAGGCTGGTCGGCATGGAGAAGCGCGCCGCGTACGAGTCCGTCCTGCCCTACGTCCGTGAGTGGATCGACTACAAGGTGTGGCAGCTCCGGCTCCCGGGCGTGCAGGTCGCGATCGGCTTCGACGACGAGGTGCTGTTCTCCGAGGCCTGGGGGTACGCCGACGTCGAGGCCGGCCGCCGCCTGACGACCGACGACCTGTTCCGGATCGCGTCGCACTCGAAGACGTTCACCGCGACCGCGCTGCTGCAGCTCGCCGACGCCGGGGCGCTGCGGCTCGACGACACCGTCGGGTCGTTCGTCCCCGCACTGGTCGAGGCCGGCTCGCCGATCGCCGACGCGACGGTCCGCGAGCTGATGGAGATGGGGGCCGGAGTCGTCCGCGACGGTGCCGACGGCGACCACTGGGCGCTCGACCACCCGTTCCCGGACGCCGATCAGCTCGTCGCACTCGTGGTCGAGGGTGGCGCGAAGGTGCCCGTCGGGTCGGCCTTCAACTACTCGAACCTCGGCTACGGCCTGCTCGGGCTCGTGATCGAGGCGGTCACCGGCACGACCTACGCCGAGCACGTCCGGAGCGCGATCGTCGAGCCGCTCGGCCTGACGGGGACCGGGCCGGAGTTCGACCCTTCCCGCGAGGACGAGTTCGTCGTCGGGTACACCGGCCTGCACACCGCCCGCACCCGCCAACGCGTCCCGCACGTCACGACGGGGGCGCTCGCCGCCGCGACGGGGTTCCACGGCACCGCGTCCGACCTCGTCCGGTACTTCTCGGCGCACGTGCCCGGCCAGGGCTCGCTGCTGTCCGACCACGCGAAGCGGCTGGCGCAGCGGAAGGCCTGGAGCGCGCTGGACACCGACCCGGCAGCACGTGGCTACGGTGCGGGCTTCATCGTCGACCGGATCGGCGGACGCGAGGTGCGCGGCCACTCCGGCGGGTTCCCCGGCCAGATCACCCAGACGGTGTTCGACCCGGCGTCGTCGCTCGTCGTGTCCGTCCTGACGAGCAGCGCGACCGGTCCCGCGGGCATGATCGCAACGGGCATCGTGCACCTGCTCGATGCCGCGGCCGACGAGCAGGCTCCCGGTCCCGAGCTGCCCGAGGGTGTCGACGCCAGCCGGTACACAGGGCGCTTCACGACCTTCGAGGGCATCACCGATGTCGCTCGGGTCGGGGACCGGCTGCTCGCGATCGACCCGACGCAGCCGGTGCCGACCGAGTCGCCGGTGCGCCTCCGGGTCGTCGACGAGGACACGCTCGTGATGGCCGCGGGGAACCGCTTCGGCTCGGTGGACGAGCGGATCGTCTACACGCGCGACGACTCCGGTCGGGCGGTCTCGTTCCGCGGTGACAGCGGCATGACGCACCGTCCGTGGTCGGTGCCCGAGGAGTCGCCGGAGGTCGCCGCCGCCCTGGTCTGACCGGGACGGCACGGCAGCGGGCGTGGTCGCGCGGCGCGATCCCGTCTCAGCGCACCTCGGCCGACTCGCGGAGGGACCGGACGCCCCGGCCGATCCCCGTCCAGACCGGTCCGGCGACCAGGACGACCGCGACGAGGTAGGCGGCCGCCTGGAACACGTTCGGTGCAGCGAACCAGGTGAGGAGCACGACCTGCGAGTCCGTTCCGAGCGGCACGCTGGACGTGGCCAGCAGGGCGACGAACCACAGCGCGGCGAGTACGCCCAGGAGCAGCCCGAGCGTTCCCTGTCCCGATCGCGCCGGTCCGGTGCGGTGCGCTCGACGAGCCAGGACGCCCGCGGCGAGCAGCGCAGCCTGGGCGACTGCCACGAGCACGACGACGAACACCCCGGAGACGAACCACGACACCGCGAGGGCGAGCGCCGACAGGGCGACGGCCGACCGCACGGGGTCGCGCCGCCGCGTGCTCAGCACCAGCACCACCAGCGCGGCGATCCCCGACACCACGGCACCGACCACGAGGGTCCGCGGGGAGACGTCGCCCGGGACGACCGGGAGTGCGTGGACTGCTCCGGCGAGTGCAGGGAGCAGGGCTGCGAGCACCGCGCCGCCGACGACGAGAGGTTCCTGAGCGCGACTCTGCATGTGAAACACCGTACGCCCATCACTCGTCGTTGTCGACTGCTGGCCGTCGACCGTCGACCGCTGACCGCTGACCGCTGACCGCTGACCGCTGACCGCTGACCGCTGACCGTCGCTGGTCGTACTCCTCCCATCGGTCTCGCGGTCTCCCGCTCTCCCGACACCGGCGGGAACTCCGGAGACACCGTCCCAGCGCGGCGGCCAAGGCGGATCTCGATCCGCGCCGTGACGATCGCGGTGCACGAATCCCGATGTCCGGGCACCAGGATCGTCACGGCACGGAGTGGTCGTGCTGGTCCGCCGCCGTGCCGTTCCGGACGGCTGCGCGCGGTGCAACGATCGATGGCGCGACCGTGCGGCACCGAGCCGGTGCGGAGTCCAGGGCGGTCGGGCGCGGTCGGGCGCGGTCGGGCGATCGATGGCGGGACCGCGTGGCAGCGGATCCGTCGCGGTGCTCCGGGTTGTCGGGCGCGGTCGGGCGATCGTCGGTGCGACCGTGCAGCACCGGATCCGCCGTGGCACGCATGTCCGGGTTCGTCCGTCGGGTCCGGTGCCCGCCGTGACGATCTCGGTGCACGACTGTCGGCTCGCGAGCACCGGGATCGTCACGACGCGAGGGGATCGTGCGCGTCCGCCGTGATCGGCGGGCGTGCGCGAGCGAGTGCTCGGCGGAGCGACCCGACGCTGGCGAACGCGAAACGGCGCGCGACCTCGTGCTCGTCCGCGCCGTTGAGGAGCGCCTGCCTGACCTGCAGCGAGCGGTACCAGCGTCGGAGCTCGTCCGGCGTCCGGCCCGTGCTCTCGCGGAACCGACGCTCGGCCGTGCGACGCGAGCACCGCATCGTCGCCGACACGACGTCGCCGGTCGTTCGACTCCGCTCGGCCGTGAACAACGCATCGGCGCACTGCGCGATGCTGCCGTCCGCGAGGAACGGCGGCTGCTCGTCGCGCAGCACCGTCAGCACGATGGTGCGCGCCAGTGCGTCGCGGTGCGCGGACGCTCGAGGGGCGGCGGTCAGGGAGTCGAGGTGCCCGAGGGCGCGGAGCACGTCGTCCGACAGCGCGTCGCGGGGACGGGTCCGCAGGGTGTCCGGCAGGTGGAGGGCTCCTGCAGCGAGGGGGCCGAAGCGTGCGGTACCGAGATGGACGCCCGTCGCGTCGAACGGATCGGTCGGCGAGCCGTCGGGTGGCTCGTGGCGGTCCGGGTTCGTGCCGATCGTGATCGGGGCCGCGGCGCGCACGAGCAGGGCACTGCCCGCGCGGACCACCTCGTGGTCGGGCCCCGACCACACCCACACGGTCGTCTCCCGCGACGCGACCCACACGTACCCGTCGCTGGTCCCGAGGTCGAGGGTCCAGTCCGGCGTCGCGGAGACGATCGCGCGGCCGTCCCGGACATCGAGTCCGACCGTGTCGAGCAGGCAGGCGAGCGCATCCACGACGCCACCGTGTCACCTCCGAGCTCGCCGTCGGGGCGGCACCGGGTGACCTGTGGATGGCGATCGGGGGTGGGGACAACCCCACCCCCGATCCGGGAGACGGCAGGATGGGGCGCGAGGACGGCCTCCGAGAGGCTGGACCCATGACCGACACCGACCGCCTCGACCAGGCCCAGACCGTCCCGCTGGACGACCTCGCCGCAGATCGCGCACAGACCGTCCCGCTGGACGACCTCGCCGCAGATCGCGCACAGACCGTCCCGCTCGACGGAGCCGTGCCCCAGGGAGCCACGAAGCCGATGCCCGAGCAGCCCCGAACGCCCGCCTCCGGTCCGTCGACCGCGTCGTCGGGCTGGAGCGCCACGCCCGCGGCAGGTGCTCCGACGGGTGGGGGCGGCACCGGATCCGGCATGACCGCTGGTCGGTTCTACCGCGAGGCCTGGCGCCGCCTGCCGCGCGACTTCGGGTACATGGCGCTGACGGCCGTGCTCCTCTGCACGCTCTACGCGGCGTTCCCCGCGGCGCTGTTCGGACGCGGCCTGCGGGACCTGTTCAACCCGTTCGTGCTCCTGATGTTCTTCATCGCGCTGTTCGTGGCACGGTGGCTCGGCCAGTTCGAGAAGCTCCGCATCGGCTGGGCCGACCCGCGGCCGATCCGCCCGGTCGACTGGACACCGCGGTGGCAGCAGAACTGGTGGACGCGCACCGGGTCCGCGGTGGCCAACCCGCACTACTGGCTGTACCTGCTGCACGCGGCGGTCGTGTACCCGCTCGCGTCCCTGGTGACCGTGGGCGTCGGCGTCGTGCTCCTCGCCGGGTTCGCCTGGCCGTTCGTGGTCGCCGTCGCGTGGGGCTTCCTCGGCGTGGGCGGCATGTACCTGCCCAGCTCCGACAGCGGCGCACTGCTCGCGATCGGACTCCTCGGCCTGCTGTCGATGGCCGCGTCGGTGGCGCTCCTGCCCCTCTGGGCACGCGGAGCCGTGCTCGCGCACTACTGGATCGACCTCGGCCTGCTCGGCGGCTTCCGTGCCGAGCAGCTCGAGCAGCGCGTCGCCGGGCTGCAGGCCTCGCGCGCCGGTGCCGTGACCGCCGAGGGTCAGGCGCTCCGACAGATCGAGCGCGACCTGCACGACGGCCCCCAGCAGCGACTCGTCCGGCTGCGGATGGACCTCGCAGCCGCCGAGCGCGCGTTCGACCGCGACCCGGAGAAGGCGAAGCAGCTGATCGGCGAGGCGACCGAGCACGCCCAGGACGCCCTCGACGAGCTCCGCGCCCTGTCCCGGGGCTTCGCACCGCCGATCCTGCTCGACCGCGGTCTGGTCGCCGCGCTCGAGGCCCTGGTCACCCGCACCCCGATCCCCGTCGGACTCGACGTCCGCCTGCCCGAGGGACTCGAGCTCGCGACGGAGATCCAGCGCAACGTGTACTTCACGGTGAGCGAGCTCCTGACGAACACCACGAAGCACGCCGGCGCCACGACGGCCGGTGTGTACCTCGGCCTGATCGTCGACGCCTCGGGCCTCTGGTACCTGACGGTGAGCGTCACCGACGACGGCCGCGGCGGCGCCCGACCACAGGAGGGCCACGGCATCGAGGGGCTGATGGGTCGGATGCGCGCCCTGGACGGCGAGCTCGTCGTGAACAGCCCCGAGGGTGGCCCGACCGAGGCCACAGCCCGGATCCCGCTCGGCGCCCTGAACGGGGTCCCCGTCGCCCGCGGGTGACGGTCCGGGAGCAGTCGGGCGCCGCGGCCGGCGCGACCGCTCCCACTAGGCTGGTCGGCATGAGCGACGGCCCGGGTGCAGCACGCATCCGGGCCGTCGTCGTCGACGACGCCGTGCTCCTGCGCGAGGGGCTCGCCCGGGTGCTCGACGAGGCCGGCATCGACGTCGTCGGTCAGTACGCCGACGCCGACTCGTTCCTCACCACGCTGCCGCACGACGCCCCCGACGTCGTCGTGATGGACGTCCGGATGCCGCCGACCTTCACCGACGAAGGGGTCCGCGCCGCCGTCGAGACCCGCCGCGTGGCACCCCGCACCGGTGTCCTGCTGCTGTCGCAGTACGTCGAGGCCACCTACGCCGAGGACGTCCTGGCCGCCGGGGCGACGGGCATCGGCTACCTGCTCAAGGACCGCGTGACCCGGCTCGAGGAGATCGACGACGCCGTCCGCCGCATCGCCGCCGGCGGCACCGTGCTCGACCCCGAGGTCGTCACGCAGCTGATGGGCCGTCGCCGGGACCCGCTCGCCGCCCTGACGCCCCGCGAGCGCGAGGTCCTCGGGCTGATGGCCGAGGGCCGCACGAACGCCGCGATCGCCCGCGCCCTCGTGATCGGCACCGGTGCGGTCGAGAAGCACGTGTCGAGCATCTTCGGCAAGCTCGCCCTCGAGGACACCGGCGAGGACCACCGCCGCGTCCTCGCCGTGCTCGCGTACCTCGGGTGACCCGAAGCATGGCGACCGCACCGTGACCCGGGTCCCCGCGCCGCTCCTGGCGCTCACCGCGATGCTCTCGGTGCAGATCGGCGCCGCGCTCGCGAAGACCCGCTTCGACGAGGTCGGGTCCGTCGGCGCGGCCGCGCTCCGGCTCGTCATCGGCGCGCTCGTGCTCGTGCTCGTCGTCCGCCCGCGCGTCCGGCACTGGACCCGTGCGCAGTGGACGGCAGCGGTGCTGCTCGGCCTGGCGCTCGGCGGGATGAACGTGTTCATCTACGTGGCCTTCGCGAGCATCCCGATCGGCGTCGCGGTGACCATCGAGTTCCTCGGGCCGCTCGCCCTGTCGCTCGCGCACACCCGCCGCTGGCGCGACGTGACCTGGGCGGCCCTCGCGCTCGCCGGGGTCGTCCTGCTCGGCGTCGGTCCGGCTGCGGTCACCGCGGTCGGTGGCGTCCTCGCGGCGATCGCCGCCGCCGCGTGCTGGGCGGGCTACATCGTGATGAACCGTCGCGTCGGTGCGGCGATCCCCGGCGTCGACGGGCTCGCGGTGTCGATGGTCGTCGCGATGCTCGTGTCCCTGCCGACCGGGCTGCGTCCGGCCGTCGCGGGTGTGGCGGGGGACCCGTCGCTGCTGCTCGTGTTCGCGGGCGTGGCCCTGCTGTCGACCGTCCTGCCGTACGCCCTCGAGATGCTCGCCCTGCGCCGGATGCCGACGCGGGTGTTCGGGGTGCTGCAGAGCCTGGGGCCGGCGATCGCGGCCCTCGCGGGCCTGGTGGTGCTGCACGAGGCGCTGGCGGCCCAGGAGGTCGTCGCCCTCGCGTGCGTGAGCGTCGCGAGCATCGGGGTCACCCTGTCGGCGCGGCGTGGTCGCGTGCGACCGGACGCGGGACGGACGGGAGGCGCGGGGCAGGTTCCCTGACGTCGGGGACGTCCGCCGTGCCTCCCGGCCGACCGCCTACTCGGCGCGCAGGAAGTCTGCGTACGTGGGTTCGGCCTGCACACCCGACAGCAGGGCCGGGTCGTTGACCCGACGCTCGACGTAGGCCGCGATGACCTCCGGCGGGGTGAGCACGTGCGCGACCCAGGACGGCACCTCGTTCTTCTTCATCGTGCCTCCTTCCATCGGATCGTGCCTTCGGATCGTGGCAGACGAACTTCTCGATGATCGAGTAGTTCGTCGAACCGGCGTGTGAGGAACGATCCTCGGGATCGGGGTGGAAGTCAATGCGGTGCGTTCCCCGGATGCCGTTCCGCGTGGTCGGCCCGCAGTGTGCGGTGCTTCACGGCGGACCGCCAGACCCAGGCGTCGGCCTGCTGCCCGAACTGCGCCCACTCGACGAGCACGGCGTCACGGGTCCAGCTCTTCGCGAAGCCCTTCACGCGGATGTGGAAGGTCGGGAACTGGACCCAGGCCCACACCGGGGCGGGCGTGACGGCATGGCAGACGTCGGGCCCGCGGGCGTCCTCCGACAGGGAGTAGGCGCGCGGGCGTTCGACCTCCGGGTGTTCCGGGGGCTGCCACCGGTTCTCGCGACGCCGTCCCACACGGGTATTCGAACGTGTGTTCGAACCGTCGTCAAGTCGTCCGCGCGGTCAGTGCGTGGAGCGGCCCCGGGGCGGGCGTGTCGGTGCCCGGCCGGTCGAGTCGCGCACGCTGAGCGTCAGTGCGGGTCCGGGGCGTGAGGGGAGCACCGCGCCGGCGTCGATCTGCTCGCGCAGGAGCACGGCCGCACGCTGCCCCAGCTCGACGGTGTCGCGCGTCAGGGACGTGATCGCGGGCCGCACGAGGCGGATCATCGCCGAGTCGTCGAACGACACGAGGGACACCGCCCGGGGGACCGCGACGCCCATCTCGCTCGTGACGCCGAGGCCCGCGACGGCCAGCACGTCGTTGTCGTACACGATCGCGGTCGGGCGGTCGGACCCCGACAGGAGCGTCCGTGTCGCGCGGGCACCGGCGTCGGCGGAGTAGTCCGTCGGGACGGTGATCGGCTGCTCGAGCCCCTCGGCCTCGGTGAAGGCGCGGACGCGGGCGGTGCGCATCGCCGTGTGCTCGAACTCGGGTGGCCCGGCCACGTGGGCGAGCCGCCGGTGACCGAGTGCGTGCAGGTAGCGCAGGACGGTCTCCGTGGCGTCGGAGTCGTCGATCCACACGCTCGGCGCCGCTCCCTCCGGTGACGGGTGGGACCCGACGACGACGGCCGGCATCCCGAGCTCGGCGAGCAGGGCCAGCCGGTCGTCGTGCCGGCGCGGGTCGATCACGACGACACCGTCGACCCGGTGTCCGCGCCACCAGTCCCGGTAGGTCTGCAGTTCCTCGTCCGCGTCGCGCGCCACGAGGAGGGTCATACCGACGTGCGTGCCCGCGAGGCCGAGCTGGATGCCGGAGATCAGGTCGCCGAAGAACGACTCCGTCCCCAGGGTGCGCGCCGGTCGGTTCAGCACGAACCCGATCGAGCCTGCCCGGGCGCCGCCGAGGGCGCGTGCCGCGGTGTGCGGCTGCCAGTCGAGCTCGCGCGCGATCTCCTGCACCCGCCGACGGGTCTCCGGGGAGACGCCCGGTCGGTCGTTGAGCGCGAACGACACCGCGCTGATGGACACGCCGGCACGGGCGGCGATGTCGGCGATCGTCGTCCGACGCTTCGGTTGCACGGGGTTGACTATAACGCTTTAGTCCCGCACAGTGGCACCCAACGCGGTTGCAGCACACGACAGCTGAACCGCTTGAGCAGGATGACGAAGGAGTCACAACGCCATGAGGACCACACCACGACCGACGAGGGGCCGCGCGGCAGCGCTGCTCGCGACCGCGGCGGCCACCGCCCTCGTCCTGACCGGCTGCTCGAGCGGCAGCAGCGGCGCGACCGGCGGGGGGAGCGGCAAGGTCGAGGGCACCATCACCCTGCAGACCTGGGCGCTCACGCCGACCTACACGGACTACCTGCAGGGCGTCATCGACGGCTTCGAGAAGGAGCACCCGGGCGCGAAGGTGAAGCTGCAGGACCAGCCGGGCGACGGCTACGCGGACAAGGTGCTCAGCCAGGCGTCGTCGAACTCGCTGCCCGACGTGATCAACCTGCCCCCGGACATCGCCCTGCCGCTCGCGAAGCGCGGGTTCCTGCAGGACGTGTCGAAGGACGACAGCGGGCTCGCGAAGACGTACGTCGCCGGCGCGCTCGACTCGTACCGGTACAAGGGGCTCGACGGCACCTACGGCTACCCCTGGTACCTCAACACCGACGTCGACTACTGGAACAGCGACATGTTCGCGAAGTGCGGGCTCGACGCGAACGACCCGCCGAAGACCACCGACGAGCTGTTCACGCAGGCGAAGACCATGCACGAGAACTGCCCGGACGACTACCTGATGAGCCGGAAGCCCGGCCTCGGCGACTTCACCCTCGCCGGCGTGCAGGTGGTCAACGGGGACGGTACGAAGTTCACGTTCGCGGACTCGTCGAAGGCCGCCGACCTGATCGACCGCTACAAGACCGCCTACCAGGACGGCTACATGCCGTCGAACGTCCTCAACAGCGACTACCTCGGCAACTCGACGCTCTTCACGCAGGGCAAGGTCGCCTGGACCACCGGTGGTGCGACCGCGCTCGCCGACATGGAGAAGAGCAATCCGTCGCTCGAGGGCAACGTCACCGTCAGCCCGGCGCTCGACACCCCGCCGCTGTACGTGCAGGGCCTGTCGGTGTCCAGCAAGTCGAAGCACCTCGCCACCGCCGAGGCGTTCGCGCAGTACATGACGAACGCGAAGAACCAGGAGGCGTTCGCCCATCAGGTGAACATCTTCCCGTCGACCGTCTCGTCGCAGTCCGACCCGTACTTCTCGAAGGACGACGGCACCGTGAACGGCAAGGCCCGCGTGCTCGCGAACGAGGCCCTCAAGGAGGCGAAGGTCCTCAACCCGGTCGAGGCGAACTCCGCGATGACGGACTTCCTCGACCAGCAGATCGCCCTCGCCATGAAGGGGCAGGTCTCGCCGGAGAAGGCCCTGCAGACCGCGCAGGACAAGATGAACTCGCTCCTGGCCAACGGCTGATGCGCGCCAACCGCTGGTTCACGCCCTGGCTGCTCGTCCTGCCGGCACTCGTCTGGCTCCTCGCGTTCAGCCTCTGGCCGTCGATCAACACCGTCCGGTTGTCGTTCACGAACGCCAGCCCGCTCGGGGGCGTGAGCCAGTGGGTCGGCGTCCGCAACTTCCAGACCCTGCTCGCCGACCCGCAGGTGTGGGAGGCGTTGCTCAACAGCGTCATCTACATGGCGATCTGCCTGCCGCTGCTCACCGTCCTGCCGCTGCTCATCGCGGTGCTCGTGCAGCAGAAGATCCCCGGGATCGCGTTCTTCCGCACGGCGTACTACACGCCCGTGATCGCCTCGGCCGTCGTGGTGGGGCTCATCTGGACGTGGATCCTCGACGACCGCGGCGTGGTGAACGAGATCGTGAAGGCGCTCGGTGGCGCGGGCATCCCGTTCCTCACCGACCGGTGGCTGCTGCTCATCAGCGCGATCAGCCTGACGGTCTGGAAGGGCCTCGGCTACTACATGATCATCTTCCTCGCGGCGCTCGGGAACGTCGGCAAGGACCTGCACGAGGCCGCCGCGCTCGACGGTGCCGGGGCGGTCCGCCGCTTCTGGTCCGTGACGATGCCCGGTGTCCGCGGCACCATGACACTCGTCGGCATCCTGGTGTGCGTCAGCGCGCTCCGCGTGTTCAGCGAGCTCTACATCCTCACCAACGGCACCGGCGGCCCGGGCGGGCAGGACAACTCGCTCGTCATGCTCATCCAGCAGTACGCCCGCGGCTTCACCGGCAACCTCGGCTACGCGTCCGCGCTCAGCCTGCTGCTCTTCGTGGTGACGCTGGTGCCGATGCTCGCCCTGGCGCGCATGAACAGCAAGGCGGACAAGTGACGAACACGACCAGCACCACGGAACCCGTGATCGGGGGCGCCGCCGGCGTCGCCGCACCCGCACCGGACGTGACCGGCGCGACCTCCGCTGGACGGGCCTCCCGGCCGGACGGACGAAGCGGACGCCGCCGCCGTCGGGTGTGGGGCGTGATGTCCACGCGCGAGAAGGTCGTCCGGTACGTCCTGCTCGTGCTGGTCCTCTTCATCACGATCGGCCCGTTCCTCTGGCAGCTGTCCACCTCGCTCAAGGGTGCGGGTGAGGACATCTACACCGCGAACCCGTCGTTCATCCCGAGCGAGCCGACCATCGAGAACTACCTGAAGGTCGCAGCAGCGATCCCGGTGTGGCGGTACATCGGCAACTCGCTGCTCGTCGCCGCGATCGACGTGTTCGGCAACATCGTGTTCGCCACCCTCGCCGGGTTCGCCCTCGCCCGTCTGCAGTGGCGCTTCCGGAAGCTCGTGCTCGGCCTCTTCCTGGCCACCCTGGTACTGCCGGGCGAGGCGACGATCATCAGCCAGTTCGTCACGGTCAAGGACCTCGGGTTCGCCGACAACCTGGTCGGCGTCGCGCTGCCGGGCATGATCGCCGCGCTGAACGTGCTGCTCATGTTCAACGCCTTCCGGCAGATCCCCGAGGAGATCGACCAGGCGGCGGTCGTCGACGGCGCGAACGCGATGCAGCGCCTCCGGTACATCTCCCTTCCCGCCGTGCAGGGGACCATCGCGGTGATCGCGATCTTCTCGTTCATCGGCGCGTGGGACGACTTCCTCTGGCCGCTCATCGTCCTGCAGTCGCCGGAGAACCTCACGCTGACCGTCGGTCTGCAGTACCTGCAGGGCACGTTCGCCACGGACCAGCGGATGATCGCGGCCGGCACGATGATCGCGTTCATCCCGATCGCCGTGATCTTCGCCGTCCTGCAGCGGTTCTTCTTCAAGGGCGTCGAAGAGGGCGGGGTGAAGGGCTGATGCGCTTCGGGGTCAACCACACCCCGTCGGTCGGCTGGTTCCACTCGTGGCTCGACTTCTCGCCGTCGGACACCGCGCGGGACATGGAGCAGATCGCGTCGCTCGGGGCCGACCACATCCGGGTCTTCCCGCTGTGGCCGGTCGTCCAGCCGAACCGGACGCTCATCCGGCGGGCCGCGCTCGACGACGTCGCGACCGTCGTCGACATCGCCGGGTCGTTCGGCCTCGACGTCAACGTCGACGCGCTGCAGGGGCACCTGTCGAGCTTCGACTTCGTGCCGTCGTGGCTCGACAGCTGGCACCGGCGGAACATGTTCACCGACCCGGAGGTGGTCGCGTCGACGGCGGCCTACGTCGAGGCGCTCGCAGCGGCGGTCGCCGACAAGCCCAACCTGCTCGGCATCTCGATCGGCAACGAGGTCAACCAGTTCGCGCACGCACCGCACCCCGCTCCGCACGACACCACGGCGGAGCAAGGGCACGCGTGGGCCGCAGCGATGGTCGCCGCCGCCCGGCGGGGCCTGTCCGGAGCGCGGGAAACGTCCGGCCGGGAGGCACGGCGCGGCTCCGCCCCGCTGGTCACCGTCGCGCAGTACGACGCGGCCTGGTACGACGACGCGCAGCCCTTCGGCCCGGAGCACGCGGCGGACCACGGCGACGCGACGGTGACGCACTCGTGGGTGTTCAACGGGTCCGCGGCGCTGCACGGCGCGCTCGGCGCCGGCTCGGTGCGGCACGGCGAGTACCTGCTCCAGCTCGCGGCGGCGTGGAACCGCGAGCCCGGGCGGCCGAACTGGCTGCAGGAGGTCGGCGCCCCGACGAACGTCGTCGACCCGGCCGACGCCGCGGCGTTCACCGAGCAGACGATCCGGCACGTCGCCGGGGCGCAGGACGTCCTCGGGGTGACCTGGTGGTGCTCGCACGACGTCGCCCGGTCGCTCGCGGACTTCCCCGAGCTCGAGTACGACCTCGGGCTGTTCACCAACGACGGTCGGCTGAAGCCCGCGGGGGAGGCGTTCGCCGCCCTCGCCCGGTCCGGTCTGCCCGCACCCGCGGCACCGCCGTCCACCGCGGTCGTGCTGGACGACGTACTGCCCGACGGCGCACCCCGGTACGGCGTCCGTGCCGACTGTGCCCCCGGTGGCCGGTTCGCCACCGCGTGGCTCGCCTGCGCCGAGTCCTCGGCGGACGGCCGCGGTCCCCAGGTCGTCCTGCGCTCCCGCCTGTCCGACACCGCGCACACCGTGGCCCGGGGCATCAGGAGCACCGTGGAGGTGCCCGACGACCTCGCCGGCACCGCGCTCTCGGTCGCGCACCCCGCGACCATGCCCTGACCCCGGCCCGACCCCGGCCGACCGCGCCCGCCCGACCACGCCCCGATCCGTCCACCTGGAAGGACCCCATGCACGACGACATCCCCCTCACCACCGGACGCGCCCGACGGGTCCTCGACGAGCGGATCCTGCCCGCGGTGCACGCGACCGCGGTGCCGCTCACGGCCGCCTGGCACGAGCTGCCCGGGGAGCCGGTCCCGCCCGCCGCCGGTCTGCAGCTCGACTTCACGCCGTACGAGGTGGGGACGGCGTGGGGAGCTGCCTGGGGCACGACGTGGTTCCGGCTGTCCGGCACGGTCCCGCAGGAGTACGCCGGGCAACGCGTGGAGGCGGTGATCGACCTCGGCTTCGACAAGAACATGCCCGGGTTCCAGTGCGAGGGGCTCGTGTACCTGGCCGACGGCACGCCGGTGAAGTCGATCAACCCGCGGAACCAGTGGGTCCTCGTCACGGAGCGGGCCGAGGGCGGCGAGACCGTCGAGCTGTTCGTCGAGGCCGCGTCGAACCCGGTGCTCCTCGACTACCACCCCTTCCTGCCGACGCAGGAGGGCGACGTGCAGACCTCGTCGTCGAAGCGGCTGTACACGAGTCGCCGCATGGACCTCGCGGTGTTCGCGTCCGAGGTGCACGAGCTGTCGCTCGACCTCGAGGTGCTCCTCGAACTGCAGGCGCAGCTCGCGGACGGCCCGCGGCGGATGCGGATCCTGCAGGCGCTCGACGACGCTCTCGACCGGCTCGACCTGCAGCACGTCGCCGAGACGGCAGGGGACGCCCGCGCTGCGCTCGCCGACGTGCTCGCGGCGCCCGCCGACGCCTCGGCGCACACGATCTCGGCGATCGGCCACGCCCACATCGACTCCGCCTGGTTGTGGCCCGTCCGCGAGACGATCCGGAAGGTCGCCAGGACGACCTCGACGATGACCGAGCTCATCGACCAGACCGACGACTTCCTCTACGGCATGTCGAGCGCGCAGCAGTACGCCTGGATCAAGGAGCACCGGCCCGAGGTCTACGCCCGGGTGCGTGCCGCGGTCGAGGCGGGTCGCTTCCTGCCGCTCGGCGGCATGTGGGTCGAGTCGGACACGGTGATGCCGACGGGTGAGAGCCTCGTGCGGCAGTTCTCGCAGGGGCAGCGCTTCTTCGAGCGGGAGTTCGGCATCCGGCCGAAGGGCGTCTGGCTGCCGGACAGCTTCGGCTACTCGCCGGCACTGCCGCAGCTCATGCGCCGCGCGGGCTTCGAGTGGTTCTTCACCCAGAAGATCTCGTGGAACCAGGTGAACAAGTTCCCGCACCACACCTTCCTCTGGGAGGGCATCGACGGGTCGCGGGTGTTCTCGCACTTCCCGTCGATGGACACGTACAACTCCCGGCTCTCCGGAGAAGAGGTGGCGAAGGCCTCCCGGCAGTTCCGGGAGAACCGCCTCGCCACCGGGTCGATCGCTCCGGTCGGCTGGGGCGACGGCGGTGGTGGCACCACGCGCGAGATGACCGGCACGGCCGCTCGGCTCGCGGACCTCGAAGGCAGCGCGAAGGTCCGGTGGGAGCACCCGGACGCGTTCTTCGACCGGGCGAAGTCGGAGCTGTCGAACCCGCCGGTCTGGGTGGGGGAGCTGTACCTCGAGCTGCACCGCGCCACGCTCACCAGCCAGCACCAGACGAAGCAGGGCAACCGCCGGTGCGAGCAGCTGCTCATCGAGGCCGAGCTCTGGGCCGCGACCGCCGCGGCGCGCACCGGGTTCGTGTACCCGTACGACGAGCTCGACGCGCTCTGGCAGCAGGTCCTGCTGCAGCAGTTCCACGACATCCTCCCCGGTACCTCGATCGCCTGGGTGCACCGCGAGGCGGTCGCGAAGTACGCGGAGACCGCCGCAGCCCTGACCGCGATCATCGAGGACGCGCTGTCGGCGCTCGCCGGCCCCGGGACGGAGACCGTCGTCGTCAACCCGGCCCCGGTCCTCCAGGCCGGTGCTCCCGCGCAGGGCGCGCTCCCGGCGACCGACGTGCCCACCGCGGAGCCGGTCTCGCTGGTCCAGCAGGACGGCAGGTACGTGCTCACCAACGACCTGGTGCGGGTCGTCGTCACCGCGCAGGGCCTCGTCACGAGCGCCGTCGACCTGACCACCGGGCGCGACGCGATCGCCCCCGGCCGGGCCGCCAACCTGCTGCAGCTGCACCGGGACTTCCCGAACATGTGGGACGCGTGGGACGTCGACCGGTACTACCGGAACCGGGTCGAGGACCTGGTCGCCGTCGACTCGCTCGACGCATCGGTTGACGCCGCCGGAGTTGCTCGCGTCGTCGTGTCGCGTTCGTTCGGTGACTCCTCCGTCACGCAGGAGATCGTGCTCGCGCCCGGTTCCCGCACCCTCGAGTTCGACCAGACGACCGACTGGCACGAGACCGAGAAGTTCCTCAAGGTGGCGTTCCCGCTCGACGTCCGCGCCGAGCACACGATCGCCGAGACGCAGTTCGGCGCACAGAAGCGCGTCACGCACACGAACACCTCGTGGGAGGCCGCGAAGTTCGAGACGTCGATGCACCGCTACGTGCTGGTGGAGGAGCCCGGGTTCGGTGTCGCGCTCGTGAACTCCTCGATCCACGGGTTCGACACCACCCGGGACGCCGTCGACGGCCACGTCACCACGACCGTGCGGCTCTCGCTGCTCCGCGCGCCGCGGTTCCCCGACCCGGAGACCGACCAGGGCGTGCAGACGCACCGGTACGGCATCGTCGTCGGGACGGACCAGCTCGGTGCGACCGCGGCCGGCATCGTGATGAACGCCCCGGCGCGGCGCGTCACGGGCGCCCACGGGTTCGAGCCGCTCGTGCAGGTGTCGGGGGACGTCCTGCTGTCGAGCGTCAAGCTCGCCGACGACCGCTCGGGCGACCTGATCGTCCGCGTCTACGAGCCGAGCGGGCGACGGGGGACCGGCGGCATCGCCGTCGACGGGCCGTTCGGCGAACCGGCCGAGGTGACCCTGCTCGAGGATGCCGACGACGCACTGCCGGGTGTCGCAGCGGTCACGGACGGCGTCGCCGCGTTCCCGGTGGACGCGTACGAGGTCCGGACCTTCCGCTACCCGCGCGGCTGAGACCCCGCCGTCGGGACGCTCGGATGTCCCGGCGGCGGAGCCGGACGGCTCGTGCCGTCCGGAGCCGGACGGCAGCAGCCGTCCGGTGCTGGGCGGCAGCAGCCGTCCGGCCCACCACTCGATGAGGAGTGTCATGCAGAAGAAGACGCAGATCGGCATCCTGGCGGCGCTCGCCGCGGTGCTCGCAGCCCCGATGATCCCCGCGGCAGCATCCGCCGCACCGTCCACCGCGTCCGCGACGAAGTCCGGCCCGACGAGCATCGCCTACGTCGAGGTCAACAACGACCAGCTCGCGAACGTCGGCCACTACCGGCTCGCGAACGGTGCGAACGCCTTCGACGTGGCGATCATCTTCGCCGCGAACATCAACCGCGACGCGGACGGTGACGCGGTGCTGTACGCCAACGAGAACGTGCAGCGGACGCTGGACGACGCCGCCACGCAGATCCGCCCGCTCCAGGCGAAGGGCATCAAGGTGTCGCTGTCGATCCTCGGCAACCACCAGGGCACGGGCATCGCGAACTTCCCGACGCAGGCAGCCGCCGAGGACTTCGCGGCGCAGGTCTCCGCGACCGTCGCACGGTACGGCCTCGACGGGGTCGACCTCGACGACGAGTACTCCGACTACGGCACGGACGGCACCCCGCAGCCGAACCAGCAGTCGATCGGCTGGCTCGTCAGCGCCCTGCGCGCGGACATGCCCGGCAAGCTCATCTCGTTCTACGACATCGGCCCGGCGTCCGACGCCCTGTCGTCGTCGAGCAGCACGATCGGGTCGCAGCTCGACTACGCCTGGAACCCGTACTACGGCACGTACTCGGCGCCCTCGATCCCGGGGCTCGGCAAGGACCGGCTCTCGGCGGCGGCGGTCGACATCCAGAACACCCCGCGGTCGACGGCGGTGTCGCTCGCGCAGCGTTCCAAGGCCGACGGGTACGGCGTCTTCATGACGTACAACCTGCCCGACGGCGACGTGAGCTCGTACGTCTCCGGGTTCACGAACGTGCTCTACGGCCAGACCACGATCCACGAGTGAGGACGACCGACCGATGAGTGCTGAACGCCGTGGCGGCCCGACCGGCCCCGAGACCGCCGTCGCGGCGCGCAACGGGGTCGGGTTCGTCTCGCGCCGGGCGACGCTGGTCGAGCAGACCGACCGCACCGGAACCGTGCAGGTCCTCGACGGGTACCACGGGCACGAGGTCGGTCCGACCGACGTCCTGACCTGGGTCTGGTTCCCGGAACGGTCGCTGCCCGACGGGCGGATCGAGCCGACGGTCGCGGACCTCGACCGGTTCTGGGCCGCCACGGCGTTCGCACTCGACGTCGTCTTCACCGACGGCACCCGACTCAGCGCGGGCGGCGCCCGCGACCAGTACGGCGACCCCGTCACGCCCCGGGCGCAGGACGACGCCCGCAAGCAGTGGGTCGACCAGTGGAACCGGCGGACCGTCGACCTGTCGGCGCACGCCGGCCGGACGGTGGACCGTCTGGAGGCGCGGCTCGGCCGGGCGGACCGGCCCACGCCCGACGACGACACCGGCCGGACCGTCCGTGGCTGGCTCGACGACGTCCGGATCGCACCCGCGGGGCGCGCGACCGGTCACCTGTCGCAGGGCGCTCGACCGCTCGACCACGTCCGCACCACGCGCGGCACGCACTCGTCCGGCCGGTTCTCCCGCGGCAACACCGCGCCCCTCGTCGGGCTCCCGCACGGCGGCGTCCTCGGCCTGCCGATGACCGACGCCTCCGACAGCCGGTGGCCGTACGCCTACCAGGAGCACAACCGACCGAGCGACGACCGACCCGCGATCCAGGCGTTCGCGACGAGCCACCTGCCCTCACCCTGGATGGGCGACCGCGGGGTCTTCCAGGTGATGCCGTCGCCGCTCGCCGACCCCGACGTCGACCGGACCGCCCGCGCGCTCGGCTTCGACCGTGTCGACGAGCTCGACGGACCGCACCGCTACCGGGTCGCCCTCGACGACGGCGTCACCGCCGAGATGACCGCGGGGGAGTTCGCCCTGGGGTGGCGGTTCACCGGGGTCCGCAGCATCGTGCTCGACCACCACGGCGTGCTCCGCTCGTGCACGGTGCGCATCGAGGACGGCACGGCGGTCGTCGACGTCCTGCTCGACGACCGCGCCGAGACACCACCGCACCACGTGCACGTGCGGATCGGGAACGCGCTCGCCGACCGGACGACGTTCGTCGACGGCGAGCTCCGCGGGTGGATCGAGGTCGGCGGGGACGCCGACGTCCTGCTCGGGATCTCGACCGTCTCCACCGAGGACGCGATCGCGAACCTCGAGGTCGCGGGGGACGTCGACCGGATGCGTCGGCACGCCGAGGAACGCTGGACCGCCGCACTCGACACGCTGCAGGTCGAGGGCGCCACCGAGGACCAGCTCGTCTCGCTCTACTCCGGGCTGTACCGGGCCTTCCTGTACCCGACGCGTGCGGGGGAGACCGCGCTGACCGGGGCACCACGGCACCGGTCGCCGTACGGGGAGGTCCTGTCCGAGCCGATCCGCGACGAGCCCGGGCCCGAGGTCGTCGACGGCCCGCTCACCACCACGAACGGGTTCTGGGACACCTACCGGACCGCCTGGCCGCTGCTCGCCCTGCTCACGCCCGAGACCGCCGCCGACCTCGCCGAGGGGGTCGTCGGTCACTTCACCGACGGCGGCTGGACACCGCGGTGGAGTGCCCCCGGGGCCGAGGACGTCATGACCGGCACCACGAGCGACACCGTGTTCGCCGACCTCGTGGCGAAGGACGTCGACGGGTTCGACGTCGAGCAGGCGTACCGGTCCGCGGTGCGGAACGCGACCGTCCCGTCGCCGGACCGGCGCGTCGGACGGAAGGGGAGCCTCCCGGGCGACCTGCGCGGGTACGTCGACACGGCGACCGGCGAGGGGATGTCCTGGACCCTCGATGCGGCCATCAACGACTGGGGCGTCGCCGTCCTGGCCGACGCGATGGCGGCCCGAGCCGCGGCCGCCGACGACCCGGACGGCGAGCGACGGTACCGGGCCGAGCACGAGTGGTTCGCCCGCCGCTCGCTCCGGTACCGGAACGTCTTCGACCGGGAGCGAGGGTTCTTCATCGGCCGCACGCCGGACGGCGCCTGGCGGGCCGGGGACGACTTCGACCCCGACGTCTGGGGCGGCGACCACACCGAGACCAACGCCTGGGGAACGATGTTCACCGCACCGCACGACGGCGCCGGCATCGTCGACCTGCACGGCGGGCGGGCCGCGTTCGACGCGGCCTTCACCCGCTTCACCGAGCGCCGTGAGACCGGCGGCACCGAGCGCTCCGGGTCGTACGGGTTCGCGATCCACGAGATGACCGAGGCGCGCGACGTCCGGATGGGGATGCTCGGCATGTCGAACCAGCCGGCGCACCACATCCCGTTCTTCCCCATGTTCACCGGACGGCACGACGACGCGCACCGCATCGTCCGCGAGTGCCTCGACCGGCTCTTCGTCGGGTCCGACCTCGGGCAGGGGTACCCGGGTGACGAGGACAACGGCGAGATGAGCGCCTGGTACGTCTTCGCCAGCATCGGGCTCTACCCGCTGGCGCCGGCCACCGGGACCTACGTGCTCGTCCCGCCGTCGGTCCGGCGGACGGTCCTGCGACGGCCGGGAGGCGCGACCACCGTCATCGAGACCGCCGGCGACGGGCGGTTCATCGCCTCCGTCACGGTCGACGGCCACCCGTGGACGTCGATCAGCATCCCGCACGCGGTCGTCGTCGGGGCATCGTCGATCGTGGTGGAGCTGTCGGCGACCGCCACCGGGTGGGCGTCCGACACCCGTCCGGTCTCCGCGTCGGAGCTGCACGGCTTCCAGGACACCCCGGACGACGTCCTGCCCGTCGGGGCGTCGCCGCTCACCGACGACACCGGGCTGACCCGGGTGGCGCTCGCCGCGGGGGAGTCGGTCTCCGTGCCGGTCACCGCCACGAGGACGTCCCTGGTCGCCGTCACGGTGGCCGAGCCGGTCACCGTGTCGTGGCGTACGGTGCTCCGCGACGCGGACGGCACCGTCGTGCACGCCGTCGAGGAACACGACGCGGCGTTCAGCTGGACCGGGCAGACCCGCGTCTTCCGGTTCGACGGCGGCGCGGTCACCGACGGGACCTTCACGCTCGCGGCCGCCACCCCCGTGGTGCTGACGCAGCTGCAGCTCATCGCGGCCGACCGGGGCTGACGCACCGCCGGGCACGGCGGGTCCGCCACGAGGGGGACCGGGCTGTACCCCGTTCGTGGGCTGTCGCGCTCCGTGGACACGGGGTGGAATGGACGGTGCAGGACACCCCCTGCGTGCTTCACCCGGAGGAGCCGCATGACCGTCACGCTCGCTCGCACACCCCCGGCACCGACCGGTGCAGTGCCGGCACCCGCAACGCTGCGGCCCCTGCCGCCCGTCGCCCTCCGGTGGGTGCTCCGCGCCGCCTTCGCGCTGCCGTACGTCGTCCTCGCACTGGTCGCGGCGCGCGGCACGCCGACGCTCTCCCTCGGACTCACCGGGAACCAGGTCACGTTCGACCGGGCGACGGCCGCGCTCGACGGAGGTGTCGTGCAGGCGATCGGGCAGCTCTGGCCGCTGCTCTCCGGGGTGCTGCTCCGGTTCATGCCGTTCGGCGTGCAGGGTGCCGCGGTGCTCGGTGGGATCGTCGCCGGCGTGCTGCTCCAGCTCCTCGCACAGGACATGCTGCGACGCGGCCTGCGGATGCGCGAGGTCGTCGCCTTCACGATCGCCCTCGGCGCCAACCCGCTGTACGCCTTCCTCGCCCTCGACGACCTGCAGGCGTTCCTCGGCATCGCCCTCTTCGCCCTGGCCGTCGTCGACATGGTCCGGTTCTTCGCGTGGGGGGACACGCAGGCGGGGTTCCGCGCCGGCCTCGCGCTCATGCTGTCCACGCTGATCGACCCGATGGGCTTCGTCTACGTCGGCATCGCGGCGCTCGCCGCGCCGCTGCTCGACCTGGCGCGCCACGACCAGCGGGGCATCCGTCGGGCGAACGTGCTCGTCCTCGTGTTCCCGAGCCTCGCGGTCGCGCTCTCGACCGCGGTCCTCGACCTGATGGTGCTCCACGACCCGTTCGCGGCGCTGCGCGGGACGATCCACGTGTCCGAGCAACGACTCGGTGCCCTGCGTCACCTGTTCGCCACGGCGGACGGCCTGCTCCTCGTGGCGATGCTCGTCGCCGGGGCGACCCTCGCACTGCTCGTCCGGCGCCCCGGCGCGATCGCCCTCGTCGCGGCGCTCTTCGTCGGGACGATGGGCGGGTACGCGATCGGGCTCGTACCGGTCGCGACGGCCGGCAACGTCTTCGTCACCATGCTCAGCGTGGCGATCGCGATCCTGCCGCCGGTCGAGGGCCGGGTCACCAGCACCCTCGTCGTCGTCCTCGCCGTGCTGCAGGTGCCGCTCGCGTGGGCCGCTGCCTCCGAACGTCAGGTCGTCGTCGAGTGGATGCACGCCGTCACCGCGGTGGTGCTCCGGTGACCGCGCCCGGCCCACGGACCGTGGTCGTGCCCGTCGGTCGGCACCGCGGCGAGGAGACCGACTGGCGACCGCGGCACCGGTGCTCCGTGCAGCGGCACGTCGAGGAGGGCTGGGTCGCGTCGGCCCGGATCCGCGAGGGCGTCCTCGTCCTGACGAGCGGCCGGTCGGACCCCGACGTCCTCCGTGCAGCGCTCACCGAGGAGTTCGGCGAGCCCGTCGTCCTCCGCAGCGCGTCCGAGGCGGACGTGCGACAACGGGTCGCGTACGAGCTCGAGGAGGAGGTCGCCGACCTCGCGGCCCACGGCCTCGCCCGCACGAACCCCGCGCTGTCCGCACGGACCGTCCTGTCGCGCGGGCAGCAGGTCGGCGGCGGGATCGCCCTGCTCGTGTTCGCGGCGTGCCTCGTCCTCGCGCCGGGCACCGCCGTCGCGACCGCGACGGCGGTGGTCTCGCTGGGGTTCCTGGCGGGGATCCTCTTCAAGTTCTGGGTGTCGATGGTCGGCGCCCGCTTCGACCTCGTGGAGCAGGTCTCCGCGGACGACGTCGCCGCGCTCGACGACGACGCCCTGCCGACCTACACCGTGCTCGTGCCGGTCTTCCGCGAGGCGAACATCGTGCACGACCTCGTCCGGAACCTCGAGGTGCTCGACTGGCCGAAGGACCGGCTCGAGGTCCTGGTGCTCGTCGAGGCCGAGGACCACGAGACCCGCGAGGCCGTCATCGACGCGGCACCACCGGAGTGGATGCGCATCGTCATCGTGCCGCCGGGGTCACCGCAGACGAAGCCCCGCGCCTGCAACGTCGGACTGGCGATCGCGCAGGGGGAGTACGTCGTCATCTACGACGCCGAGGACCGCCCGGACCCCGACCAGCTCAAGAAGGTGTTCCTGACCTTCGACCGCGCCGGCGACGACACCGTGTGCGTGCAGGCGGCGCTGAGCTACTTCAACGCCGACGAGAACGCACTCACGCGCATGTTCACGCTCGAGTACTCGTACTGGTTCGACTACATGCTCGCCGGACTCGACGCCCGACAGCTCCCGATCCCGCTCGGCGGCACGTCGAACCACTTCCGCACCGACCTGCTCCGCGAGCTCGGCGGGTGGGACCCGTACAACGTGACCGAGGACGCCGACCTCGGCATCCGGGCGTCCGCCGTCGGGTACCGCGTCGCCGTCGTCAACTCCACGACGATGGAGGAGGCGAACACCTCGATCCCGAACTTCGTGCGGCAGCGCTCCCGCTGGATCAAGGGCTACATGCAGACGGCGCTCGTGCACGCCCGGCGGCCGCGTGCGCTCGTCCGGGAGATCGGTCCGCGACGGGCCGCCGCCTTCGCCCTGCTCATCGCGGGGACGCCGCTGACGTTCCTCGGGATGCTGCCCGGCGTCCTCGTGACGATCGCCACGCTCGTGCTGCCGGCGGACTGGACCGCGCCGCTGTTCCCGGCGCCGGTGCTGTGGCTCTGCGTGCTCGACTTCCTGCTCGGCAACGCCACGATGATCTACCTGACGATGATGGGGCCGTACAAACGCGGGCGGTTCGACCTGATGGGCTGGGCGCTCGTCAACCCGCTCTACTGGATCCTGCACTCGGTCGCCGCGTACAAGGGGCTGTGGCAGCTGATCACCCGGCCGCACTACTGGGAGAAGACGGAGCACGGCCTGACGAAGACCACCGCCTGAGTCCTCCGATGCTGGACGACGTCGCGCTTCCCGAAGGACGGCGGCTACCTCGTGCTCCTGTGCGCGGCGGTGCGTCGTCGCGCGGGCCTCGGGCGGGGCCGGGTCGGGCCGGGTCGGCGGGTTCGGACGGGCCGTCGTGCTCGTGACGATCCCGGTGCACGGATCCCGGCTCCGGCGAACCGGGATCGTCACGGCACGACCGGTTCGACGGTCCTCCCGCCGGCGAGGACCCGCGCACCGGCGCAGTGCCGGCTGGCGGCGGAGCACACGACGAGAACGTCGGGCACGGACGGGCGACGGGCACAGAGGGGGCGACGGGAACGGAGGGGATGACGGGAATCGAACCCGCGTGGCCAGTTTGGAAGACTGGGGCTCTACCATTGAGCTACATCCCCGCACTGCGGCACGAGTCCGCAGCGCCACCATCGTAGCGGACGAACGGCCCCCGACATGCCATCGAACGTGCTGCCGCAGCCGGACGGCTCCGACACGCGGCGGATCAAGCGCTCCCGGGTGCTCTCGTTCGTGCTCCTCGCGGTCGCCGCCGTGGTGTTCTCGCTCCGTCCCGAGGCCTTCGGCGACCCGCCGGCCCAGCCCTGGCACGCCCTGCTGCACGTCTGGCGGATCGTCCTCGGGGTCGCGCTCATGGTCGCCGCACTCGGGGTGCAGGTCGTCGTCGGGGTGCGGTGGCGGCAGGGTCTCCGACGCAGCGCCGAGCAGGAACCGTCCACACCCGGCACGCCTCCCGGGAAGCAGCCACCGCGGGACCGCTAGACTCGTTGCGGTCGTGCGTGCCCTCGGGCGTGCGCGGCCACCTGGCCCAGTCACGGGGCGTAGCTCAGCTTGGTAGAGCGCCCGCTTTGGGAGCGGGAGGTCGCAGGTTCGAATCCTGTCGCCCCGACCAGGTCCACTCGAACGTCAACCAACAGGAGTACATCCCTTGGCCACCAGCACCGTCGACAAGGTGAGCGACACCCGCGTCAAGCTCACCGTGAACGTGACGCCGGACGATCTCAAGCCGAGCATCGACCACGCCTACAAGCACATCGCCGAGCAGATCAACATCCCCGGCTTCCGCAAGGGCAAGGTCCCGCCGGCGATCGTCGACCAGCGCGTCGGCCGCGGCGAGGTCCTGAACCACGCCGTCGGTGACGCCATCGACACCTTCTACCGCCAGGCGGTGGAGGAGCAGGAGCTGCGCATCCTCGGCCGTGCCGAGGCCGACGTCGCCGAGCTCCCCAACGTCAAGGACTTCTCGGGCGACCTCGTCCTCACCTTCGAGGTGGACGTCCGTCCCGAGTTCGACCTGCCCGCGTACGACGAGTACGAGCTCACGGTCGACGCCGTCGAGGTCTCCGACGACGAGGTCGAGGAGGAGCTGCAGAACCTGCGCACCCGCTTCGGCACGCTCGTGACGGTCGACCGTCCGGCGAAGACCGGCGACTTCGCCCAGATCGACCTGACCGCCACCATCGGTGACGACGAGGTCGACTCGGCCACCGGCGTCTCCTACGAGATCGGCTCGGGCGACCTGCTCGAGGGCATCGACGAGGCGCTCGAGTCGCTCACCGCGGGCGAGTCGACCACGTTCGAGTCCACGCTGGTCGGTGGCGACCGCGAGGGCGAGACCGCGCAGATCGCCGTGACCGTCACCGCCGTCAAGGAGCGCGAGCTCCCCGAGGCCGACGACGAGTTCGCGCAGATCGCCAGCCAGTTCGACACGATCGACGAGCTCAAGGGCGACCTCAAGGAGCAGATCGCGAAGTCCAAGACCTTCGGTCAGGGCGCCGCGGCTCGCGACAAGCTCGTCGAGAAGCTCATCGAGGACGTCGACATCCCGATCTCGGAGCAGCTCATCGAGGACGAGGTGCACCGTCACCTCGAGCAGGAGAACCGCCTCGAGGACGACGAGCACCGCAAGGAGGTCTCCGAGTCCAGCGAGAAGGCCTTCCGCTCGCAGCTGCTCCTCGACGCCATCGCCGAGAAGGAGGAGATCCAGGTCTCCCAGGAGGAACTCACGCAGTACCTCATCCAGGCGGCGGCGCAGTACGGCATGGAGCCGGCCGAGTTCATCAAGGTCATCGACCAGAACGGCCAGATCCCCGGCATGGTCGGCGAGGTCGCGCGTTCCAAGGCCGTCGCGACCGTCCTGTCGAAGGTGACCGTCAAGGACACCAACGGCGATGTCGTCGACCTCTCCGCCTTCACCGCCGGTGTGGCGCAGGAGTCGGCTGACGACGAGTCGGCCGACGCCGACGAGGCCACGGAGGCCGACGCGAAGTAACGCGACGCGCTGACGGACGGGAGGCACGGTGCCAGCTGGCACCGTGCCTCCCGTTCGTCGTCTGCGCACTTCCCGCGCCAACGCACCGCCCACAGCGAACAGGCGCGAACTGCCGCGTTGCACCCGATAAGTTCGACATCAAGCGACAACTGAACGGGAGCTTTTCCATGGCCGAAGCGACACTGAACCCCAGTGTTTTTGACCGCCTTCTGAGAGACCGGATCGTGTGGCTCGGCTCTGAGGTCCGCGACGAGAACTCGAACGAGATCGCAGCGAAGCTGCTGATGCTCGCCGCCGAGGACCCTGAGAAGGACATCTACCTCTACATCAACTCGCCCGGTGGCTCGATCACCGCGGGCATGGCGATCTACGACACGATGCAGTTCGTGCCGAACGACATCGTCACCGTGGGCATCGGTCTCGCGGCCTCGATGGGGCAGTTCCTGCTCTCGTCGGGCACGCCGGGCAAGCGCTACATCACCCCGAACGCCCGCGTGCTCCTGCACCAGCCGTCCGGTGGCTTCGGCGGCACCGCCGCCGACATCCAGACGCAGGCCAAGGTCATCCTCGACATGAAGCAGCGCATGGCGGAGCTCACGGCCGAGCAGACCGGCAAGTCGATCGAGCAGATCCTCAAGGACAACGACCGCGACAACTGGTTCACGGCGCAGGAAGCCCTCGAGTACGGCTTCGTCGACCACCTCCGCGCGTCCTCGAACGAGGTCGTCGGCGGCGGCGGCACCGTGGGCGACGGCGAAACGCCGACCGCGGCTGCCGAGCCCGAGTCCAACTGACCACCACCGAAGAGAAGGAAACGAGAATGCACCTCCCCATGCTCGGTGGCGCGCAGAACGTCCCGGCTCCGTCCGATCGCTACATCCTCCCCAGCTTCGAGGAGCGCACGGCCTACGGCTTCAAGCGTCAGGACCCGTACGCGAAGCTCTTCGAGGACCGCATCGTGTTCCTCGGCGTGCAGGTCGACGACGCGTCGGCCGACGACGTCATGGCCCAGCTGCTCGTGCTCGAGTCGATGGACCCGGACCGCGACATCGTGATGTACATCAACTCGCCCGGTGGCTCGTTCACCGCGATGACGGCGATCTACGACACGATGCAGTACATCCGTCCGCAGATCCAGACGGTCTGCCTCGGTCAGGCTGCCTCGGCGGCGTCGGTGCTCCTCGCCGCCGGTACGCCCGGCAAGCGTCTGGCGCTCCCGAACGCCCGCGTGCTCATCCACCAGCCGGCGACCCAGCAGGGTGGTGGTCAGGCGTCGGACATCGAGATCCAGGCGGCGGAGATCCTCCGCATGCGCACCTGGCTCGAGGAGACGCTGTCGAAGCACTCGAACCGCACGCCGGAGCAGGTCAACAACGACATCGAGCGCGACAAGATCATGTCCGCCGAGGAAGCTCTGGAGTACGGCCTGATCGACCAGGTCCTCACGAGCCGCAAGAACCTGCCGGCGCTCGTCAAGTAGCGCTGCACGCGCGAAGGCCCCGCACCGATCGGTGCGGGGCCTTCGTCGTGTCCGCGCGGAGCTCGCGGAACCAGGTTCCGGACACGGCACCGCGCTCCCGCGTGGTGTGGTGTCCGGAACCTGGTTCCCGACGGGAGCGTCAGCCCTCGTCGTGGTCGTCGGTCGCCGGTTCGGCCGGTCGGCGTCGGAGCAGCAGCAGGACCGCCACGACGACGCCGGCGAGCACGATGCCGCCGGCACCGATGAACAGGGCGTCGGTCGCGCTCGAGTCGCCGCCGGTGTCACCGGCCGCGGCGTCGGGTGCGCCGGACCCCGCGCCTGACCCCGCGCCGGATCCCGAGCCGCCGCCGTCGCCGGTCGCGCAGGTCGCCGGCGCCGCCGTCCCGCGGTCGGGGGAGAAGCCCGTCGGCGCCTTCCACGTGAAGTCGTACCGGTCGGAGACGGTGTGGCCGTCGGCGGAGACGATCTGCCACTCGACCTCGTACTTCCCCGACTCGCCGAGGGCCGCCTTCGTGGTCATCGAGGGACCGTCGACGGAGACGCAGCCGTCCTCGTGGTACCGCCCGTCGGGGCCGATCACCCGGAAGGCGAACCCCGAGTCCGACCCGCCGATCGCCAGCAGCCGGTCGTTCGTGGTGATGTCGAAGCGGTCCGGCAGCTCGGTCAGGGTCCCACCGACCGCCGGGGTCGAGGACACCAGGTAGTTGTGCGCGCTGGCGGGGGCGGCGAGCCCGAGGACCGCACCGCCCGCGACGGCGAGGGTCGCGGCGGTCGCAGCCACGGGCCTCCAGGCCGAGCGGCGGGCCTCGTCGGGCCGACGGCTGCCCGTGGGACGTGCGTGCCGGGTCACTTCGTTGCGTCCCGGCGGCGGGTGGCGGCGACGGCGACGACCAGGCCGACCGCTCCGACCACCAGGCCGCCGAGGCCGAGGAACCGACCGACGAGGTCGGGCTGCGCCGCGGTGGTCGTGGTGTCGCTCGCGGTCGCGGTGGTGGCGTCGTCGTCGTCACCGCTCGCCGAGGTGGCGGCGGTCAGGACGATCGACGGCGCGGGGTGCTCGGGCTCGGCCTTCCCGCTCTCCTGGACCTGGTCCCAGTCGGTCGAGCCCTGCTCGCAGGTCTGCACGACCGGGAAGGAGACGCGGTCGCCGGGCTTGCCGTCGGGCAGCGAGAACGACAGCGAGAAGGTGTCGCGCTCGTCGGCGGGGAGCGGGGTCTTCGCGGTGTAGGTGACGCTCGTGACGCGCTCGGCGCCGGCCTCGGACTCCTCGTCGCTCGCGGCGCTGCTCGACGGGGCCGTGTACGGCTCGGTGGCCTTCGTGATCGTCCAGTTCGGGTTCACGGTCGGCGTGACCTCGATGACGGACTCGGGCACCTGGAAGACGAGCTTGGTCGTGGGGGAGCCGTCGCAGCCGTGCGGGACCGAGAAGGTCGCCGTGGTGTACGAGTTCGCCGCAGTCGAGGTCGCGTCGGCCTCGACGTGCGCGCTGGCGGCCGCCGCGGTGCCGAGGACGATCGCGGCGGTGACGCCGAGGGTTCCGGTGCCGAGGAGGGCGAGGCGCTTCGTCATGGGGTCCTTCCGGTTCTCTACAACTTGTAGAGGAACGGGGCAACGGTACCAGGTGTGCACGCCCTGGGCGAACGGGCGGGGACAGGCCGGGCGGCGTCGCGGTGGCTGTCACCGGATGCGGTTAGAGTCGATCACATCGGGCGGGTCACCAGCCTGCATCGGCCGACCGGACCGGTCATCCAAGGAGGGCACCGACATGGCACGCATCGGGGAGAGCGCTGACCTGCTGAAGTGCTCCTTCTGCGGCAAGAGCCAGAAGCAGGTCCAGCAGCTCATTGCCGGACCGGGGGTGTACATCTGCGACGAGTGCGTCGAGCTGTGCAACGAGATCATCGAGGAGCGCCTCGCCGAAGCGGGCGAGGACACCACGAGCGGCGACTTCGAACTGCCCAAGCCCCGCGAGATCTTCGACTTCCTGCAGGAGTACGTGATCGGGCAGGACCCGGCGAAGCGTGCCCTGGCCGTGGCCGTCTACAACCACTACAAGCGCATCCGCGCGCAGGGGCAGATCACCGCTGCCGAGGACCGCGACGACGTCGAGATCGCGAAGTCGAACATCCTGCTCATCGGGCCGACCGGGTGCGGCAAGACCTACCTGGCGCAGACCCTGGCCAAGCGGCTCAACGTACCGTTCGCCGTCGCCGACGCCACCGCACTGACCGAGGCCGGCTACGTGGGCGAGGACGTCGAGAACATCCTGCTCAAGCTGATCCAGGCCGCCGACTACGACGTCAAGCGTGCCGAGACCGGCATCATCTACATCGACGAGGTCGACAAGATCGCGCGCAAGGCGGAGAACCCGTCGATCACCCGCGACGTCTCGGGCGAGGGCGTGCAGCAGGCACTGCTCAAGATCCTCGAGGGCACGACGGCCTCGGTCCCACCGCAGGGCGGTCGGAAGCACCCGCACCAGGAGTTCATCCAGATCGACACGACGAACGTGCTGTTCATCGTGGCCGGTGCGTTCGCCGGGCTCGAGGACATCGTGTCGTCGCGCGTCGGCAAGCGCGGGATCGGGTTCGGCGCTCCGCTGCACAGCCCGCTCGACCAGCAGGACCTGTTCGCCGACGTCCTGCCCGAGGACCTGCACAAGTTCGGACTCATCCCCGAGTTCATCGGGCGCCTGCCGGTCGTGACGACCGTGTCGCAGCTCGACCAGGCAGCGCTCATGCAGATCCTCACCGAGCCGAAGAACGCGCTCGTGAAGCAGTACCAGCGGATGTTCGCGATCGACGGTGTCGAGCTCGAGTTCGACCGGGGTGCGCTCGAGGCGATCGCCGACCTCGCCGTGCTGCGGCAGACCGGTGCCCGCGGGCTCCGGGCCATCCTCGAGGAGGTCCTCGGCCCGGTCATGTTCGACGTCCCCTCGGACGACGACGTCGCGCGCGTCGTGATCACCCGTGAGTCCGTGCTCGAGAACGCGGCGCCGACGATCGTCCCGCGGCCCAGCGCGAAGCGCGTGGAGAAGTCGGCGTAGCGTCCGACGCTCGCCGGCCGACGGCCCGGTCCCCGCGTGGGGGTCGGGCCGTCCTCGTGTGCGGGGAGTGGGCGGGCGTGCGGGCGTGCGGGCGGGTGATCGAACCACGAATCCGACGTCGAACCAGCCTCAGCCGCTGGTTCGATGTCGGGAACCTGGTTCGATCGCGCCGCGTCGCGCCGCGTCGCGCTGCGTGGCGCCGCGCCGCGCCGCCGCGCTACTCGAGCCCGCGGCGCCGCAGCAGCGGCCCGACCTCGGCATCGCGGCCGCGGAACGCCCGGTAGGCCTCGAGGGGGTCCTGCGCGCCGCCCACGCCGAGCACGCGCGACGCGAATCGACGGCCGGCGTCGCGGGAGAGCCCGCCGTGCTCGCGGAACCACTCGACCGTGTCGGCATCGAGCACCTCGGACCAGATGTACCCGTAGTACCCCGCGTCGTACCCGCCCGAGAACGTGTGCGCGAAGTACGTGGACGAGTACCGCGGCGGGACCGCTGCGACGTCCACACCGGCGGCTGCGAGGGCATCCCGCTCGAACGCCTCGACGTCGGTCACCGCGGCGGCCTCGGCGGCCGACAGTCGGTGCCAGGCCTGGTCGAGCAGCGCCGCTGCGAGGTACTCCGTCGTCGAGAAGCCCTCGTTGAAGCCGGCGGAGTCACTCAGCCCGAGCACGAGTTCCGGCGGCAGCGGCTCGCCGGTCTCGTGGTGCTTCGCGTAGTTCGCGAGCACCGACGGCCAGGTCACCCACATCTCGTTCACCTGCGACGGGAACTCGACGAAGTCACGCTCGACGTTCGTGCCCGAGAACCGCGGGTACGTCGTCCGCGCGATGAGCCCGTGCAGCGCGTGCCCGAACTCGTGGAAGAGCGTCTCGACCTCGTCCTGGATCAGCAGCGTGGGCGAGCCGGCGGCGGGCTTGGCCACGTTGAGGTTGTTCACGACGACGGGCAGCGTGCCGAGCAGGTGCGACTGCTCGACGACGGGGTTCATCCACGCGCCGCCGCGCTTGCCGTCCCGCGTGTACAGGTCGAGGAGGTACAGCCCGACCTCGGCGCCGTCCTCGTCGCGCACCTCGAAGACGCGGACCTCGGCGTTGTAGCCGTGCAGGTCCGGGCGCTCGGTGAAGGTCAGCCCGTACAGGGCGCCGGCGGCGTGGAACACCCCGTCGTGCAGCACACGGTCGGCCTCGAAGTAGGGGCGCAGTGCCGAGCTGTCGGCGGCGAACTGTTCGCCGCGGAGGACCTCGGTGGCGTAGGCCCAGTCCCAGGCCTCGACGTCGAAGCCGACGGTGCGGGAGCGCACGGCACGCTCGTCCTCGGCGTTCGCTGCGGCGGCGGGGACGAGCGACGAGAGCAGCCCGTCGACCGCCTCCGGTGTCCCGGCGGTCTCGTCGGCGGTGACCACCGCGGCGTGGCTCGGGAACCCGAGCAGTTCCGCCCGCTCGGCCCGCAGGCGCACGATGCGCAGGAGCACCTCGCGGTTGTCGTGCGCGTTGCCGCGGCGACCGCGCGACAGTGACGCGCGCATGATCCGCTCGCGGAGCCCGCGGTCGTGCAGTGCGGCCAGCCACGGATGGCCGGTGTAGAGCGGCAGCGTCACGAGCCAGCCGTCGAGCCCACGGTCCTGCGCAGCTGCCGCGGCGGCGGACTTCGCGCCGTCGTCGAGGCCGGCGAGCTCAGCCTCGTCGGTGACGTGCACGGCGAGGTCGTTCGTGTCCTCGAGCAGGTTCCGCTCGAAGGTCGTGGTGCGCGTCGACAGCTCCTGGTTGATCGCGGTCAGGCGCTCCTTGCCGGTGTCGTCGAGGCCGGCTCCTGCGAGGGTCATCTCGGTGTGGACGCGCTCGACGAGCCGCCGGTCCTCGTCGGTCAGGTCCGTCCGCTCACCGAGCGAGGAACGGACCGCGTCCACCCGCGCGTACAGGCGCGCATCGAGGGTGATCGCGTCACGGTGGGCGGCGAGGAGCGGCGACACCTCGGCCTCGAGGTCGTGCAGCTCCGGCGTCGAGTCGGCCGAGGACAGCGTGAAGAAGACGTGCGAGACCCGGGTCAGCAGCTGCCCGGAGCGTTCGAGCGCCACCAGGGTGTTCTCGAAGGACGGTGCGCCGGGATCGGTGGCGATGGCCTCGACCTCGGCGCGCTGCTCGGCGATGCCGGCATCGAAGGCGGGGCGGAAGTGCTCGAGCCGGACGTCGTCGAACGGCGGCAGGGCGTAGGGGAGGGTGCTCGGCTGGTCGAACGGGGTGTCCATGGCCCCACCCTACGGACCGGGCCGGACACCGAACGGGAGGCTCGTGGCGGGTACGGCCACGAGCCTCCCGTCCGCCGGGTGGTCCGGTCAGCGCTCCCGACGGGTGGCCTCGCGCATCGCCGCGTCGATGAGCGTCTCCGCCGCGCGCCGCGCGTGGCGGGCCGGCGCAACGTCTCCGGCGATCGCCGCGGTCGTCTGCGCTCCCTCTGCGAGCAGGGCGAGCTGTGCGGCGAGCTCCTCGGCCGTGTCCGTGTCCGGCACCGCTGCGCCGGCGAGGTCGGCGACGTAGCGCTGGAACGAGTCCTTGTGCTCGCGCGCGATCTCGGCCACCGCGGGTGACGTGGCACCGAGCTCACCGAACGCGTTGATGAAGCCGCACCCGCGGAAGGTGTCGTCGCCGAACCACTGCTCCAGGAAGTCGTACATCGCGAGCAACCGATCGCGAGGCGAATCGGCGGCGGCGACGGCCTGCTCGATGCCGCGCTCCCAGTACGCGTGCCGGCCGCCGAGCACCGCCGCGACGAGCTGCTCCTTGCCGGGGAACACCGCGTACAGCTTCTTCAGCGAGACGCCGGCGGTCGTCCGGATCTCGTCCATGCCCACCGACTGGAACCCGCGGGCGTAGAACAGTGCGTCCGCGGCGTCGACGATCCGCGACCGGACCTCCGGGTCCACGGTGCTGTTCGTGGTGGCCATGCGTCCCCTTGTCCGCTGTGTGTCCGCCGGCTCCGGCTTGCGGCGGGAACCAACGTTCTCTAGTCTAGGCCGCAGTCGGAGAGAACGGTCGTTCTCACCGGCTCGTGCTCGCCGGGCCCTGATCCCCCGGCGATGCGGCAGTGCCTCGGGAGGCCTGCCGCGCGCGACCGGGCCCCGGTCCACGCCGTTCCGTGGGCCGGGGCCCGGTCGCGCAGGGACTCGTCAGTCCTCTTCCGGCGCGTCGTCCGGGTTCGTCACCTGCGCTCGGCCGGCGGGGTCGAGGTGGACTGACGTGCCGTCGTCGAGCTCGACGATCGGCTTGCCCTCGAGGTACGTCAGCGTCCAGCGCCAGGTCGACGCGTCGACCGACTCGGTCGCCAGCTCCTCCTCGACGCCGCGGACGGCGACGACCACCGCGTCGGGGAGTCGCTCGGGCGGCTGCCCACCCACGTTCCAGCGTGTGCCCAACTGCATCCATGCCTCCAGTCCGTGTGCGGGCCAGCCGCGTCGGCGACGCGACCGGCCCGCAGGAACCGACGCTACGCCTGCTGCTCGGCGAGCTCGATCTCGGTCACCGCGAGTTCCTCGCCGTCCGTGAACGACAGGTTCTCGACGCGGCCGACGGCGGCCAGGTCGACCGCCGCGCGCTCGATGAGCGCGCGCTGGTCGGCCGGGGCCGCGACGACGGCCCGCGTGACCGGCGTCTTCTGTGACGCCTTGGCGGCGGTCTTCGCGCCGCGGATCCCGATCAGCGCCTGGCCGACGGCCGCGAGCAGCCCGGTCGGCTCGGCCTGCGTCGGCAGTTCCGCGACCGTCGGCCACGCCGCCGTGTGCACGCTGGTGTCGTGGGTCCAGGCCCAGACCTCCTCGGTCGCGAACGGGAGGAACGGTGCCAGCAGACGGAGCAGCGCGTCGATCGCGGCACGCAGCGCCAGGACCGCGCTCGCCTGGGTCTCGTGCGTCGCGTCCGGAGCGGTGCCGTACGCGCGCTCCTTGACGAGCTCGAGGTAGTCGTCGCAGAAGGTCCAGAAGAAGCGCTCGGTGACCTCGAGTGCACGGGCGTGGTCGAAGCCGTCGAAGGCCGCGGTCGCCTGCTCGATCACGGAGCCGAGCTCGGCCAGCACGTCGACGTCGAGGGGCTCGGTGACGCTCGTCGCGCCGCTCGGCAGCTCGAAGCCGTAGACGAACTTCGCCGCGTTGAGCACCTTGATCGCCAGACGACGGCCGACCTTGATCTGCTTCGGGTTCTGCGGGTCGAAGGCCGCGTCGGTGCCGAGCTTCGACGAGGCCGCCCAGTAGCGGACCGCGTCGGCGCCGTGCTGCTCGAGGATCGACAGCGGGGTGACGACGTTGCCCTTCGACTTCGACATCTTCTTGCGGTCGGGGTCGACGATGAAGCCCGAGATGCTCGCGTGCTTCCACGGCGCGACGTCGGCCTCGAGCTGGCTGCGCAGCGCCGTCGTGAAGAGCCACGTGCGGATGATGTCCTGCGCCTGCGGCCGGACGTCGTACGGGAACACCAGGTCGTACAGCGCCGGGTCGGTCTCCCACTTGCCGGCGAGCTGCGGCGTGAGCGACGAGGTCGCCCACGTGTCCATCACGTCGAGCTCGCCCTGGAAACCGCCGGCGACGCCGCGCTGGTCCTCCGTGTAGCCGGGGGCCGGCTCGGACGCCGGGTCGACGGGCAGCTGGGCCTCGGTCGGGACGATCGGCTGGTCGAAGACCGGGTTGCCGTCGGCGTCGAGCGGGTACCAGACCGGGATCGGCACACCGAAGAAGCGCTGGCGCGAGATGAGCCAGTCGCCGGAGAGCCCGCCGACCCAGTTGTCGTAGCGGACGCGCATGAAGTCCGGGTGGAAGGCGATCTCCTCGCCGCGCTGCCGCAGGGTCTCCTTGAGCCGCTCGTCGCGTGCACCGTTGACGATGTACCACTGGCGGGTCGAGACGATCTCGAGCGGCTTGTCGCCCTTCTCGAAGAACTTCACCGGGTGGTTGATCGTCTTCACGTCGCCGACCAGCTCGCCGGACTCGCTGAGGGCGTCCACGAGGACCTTCTTCGCCGAGAACACGGTCTTGCCGGCCATCTCGGCGTAGAGCTCCCTGCCGCGGGCCGACTCGATCCACGCGGGCTCGTCCGAGCGCACGCGCCCGTCGAAGCCGATGATCGCGCGGTTCGGCAGCTGCAGCTCGCGCCACCAGACCACGTCGGTGGTGTCGCCGAAGGTGCAGACCATGGCGATGCCGGCGCCCTTGTCCTGCTGCGCCAGGTGGTGCGCGAGCACCGGGACCTCGACGTCGAACAGGGGGGAGCGGACGGTCTTCCCGAACAGGTCCTGGAAGCGCTCGTCGTCCGGGTGGGCGACGAGGGCGACGCAGGCCGGCAGCAGCTCGGGGCGGGTGGTCTGGATCACGACGTCGTCACCGCCGTCGGTGCGGTGGAACGCCAGCCCGTGGTACGCGCCCGGCATCTCCTTGTCCTCGAGCTCGGCCTGGGCCACGGCGGTGCGGAAGGTGACGTCCCACAGCGTCGGGGCGTCGGCCTGGTACGCCTCACCGCGCTCGAGGTTGCGGAGGAACGCACGCTGCGCGCTCGCCCGCGAGGTGTCGTCGATGGTGCGGTACGACTGCGTCCAGTCCACCGACAGGCCGAGCGTGCGGAAGAGGTGCTCGAACTGCTGCTCGTCCTGCACGGTGAGGCGCTCGCACAGCTCGATGAAGTTGCGGCGCGAGATCGGCAGCTGGTCGCCGGCCTTGCTCGACTTGCCGTCGCCGCCCTCGAACGGCGGGACGAAGGCCGGGTCGTAGGGGAGCTGCGGGTCGCAGCGGACCCCGTAGTAGTTCTGCACACGGCGCTCGGTCGGCAGGCCGTTGTCGTCCCAGCCCATCGGGTAGAAGACGTGCTTGCCGCGCATGCGCTCGTACCGGGCCTTGAGATCGGTGTGCGTGTACGAGAACACGTGGCCGATGTGCAGCGAGCCGGAGGCGGTCGGCGGCGGGGTGTCGATCGAGTACACCGCGTCCTTCGTGGCGCTGTCGCGGTCGAAGCGGTACGTGCCGTCCTGCTCCCAGACCGGACCCCAGACGTCCTCGAGGCCGTCCACCGTGGGCTTGTCGGGCATGGGCTTCGTCATGGCGGGGCCTTTCGATCGATGTGTGCGGCACCGAGTCCGTGGTGAGGTGCCTGAGTGTCGCGCGTACTGTACGCGGTGGGCTCATCGTAGCGGCCCACCGCGTGGGAGCGCTCCATCTGGTAGGCTGTCGGAGTTTGTCCGGCGGACGCGGTGTTCGCAGGGACTGCACAGTCGCTCTCCGCCGGATGCCCGAAGGCAAGACACAGCACTACCGGAGGAACGAACGTGGCACCGAACGAAGCACACCAGCACGGCGATCGGCCGTTGCGCACCAAGGCCCAGGCCAAGCGCGCGCGCCGCAAGCTGACCGAGGACGACGTCACCGTCGTCGAGGAGTCGCTGCTCAAGCGTGCCGTCGCCGCGGCGGCCCTCGGCAACGCGATGGAGTGGTTCGACTTCGGCATCTTCGCCTACCTGACGGTCACCATCTCGAAGGTGTTCCTGCCGGCGGGCGACCCGACCTCGAACCTCGTCGCGACCTTCGGGTTCTTCGCGGCCGCGTTCATCGTCCGTCCGATCGGCGGCGCCGTCTTCGGTCCGATCGGCGACAAGATCGGCCGACAGAAGGTCCTCGCGCTGACGATGATCCTGATGGCCGCCGGCACGCTCATGATCGGCCTGATCCCGTCGTACGCGACGATCGGCTTCTGGGCGCCGGTGCTGCTCCTCGTCGCCCGCTTCGTGCAGGGCTTCTCGACCGGTGGTGAGTACGGCGGCGCCGCGACCTTCATCGCCGAGTACTCGCCGGACAAGCGCCGCGGGTTCATGGGCTCGTGGCTCGAGTTCGGCACGCTCGCCGGCTACGTGCTCGGTGCCTCGATCGTCACGATCCTGCAGTACGCGATGCCCGAGGACACCCTGCTCAGCTGGGGCTGGCGCATCCCGTTCATGATCGCCGGTCCGCTCGGCCTCATCGGGCTCTACCTCCGCCTGAAGCTCGAGGAGACCCCGGCGTTCCAGAAGCAGCAGGAGCAGGCCGCCGAGCGCGAGTCGCAGAAGACCCCGTTCCTCAAGCTGTTCGCCGAGAACTGGCGCTCGCTCCTCATCTGCATCGGCCTGGTCCTCGTGTTCAACGTGACCGACTACATGCTGCTGTCGTACATGCCGACCTACCTCGAGACGAACCTCGGGCAGAACGCCACGTTCGGCCTGATCCTCATCGTCATCGTGATGATCCTCATGATGGTCGTCATCACCTTCGGCGGTCGCCTGTCCGACAAGTTCGGCCGTCGACCGGTCCTCGCCGCGGGCTGCATCGGGTTCATCGTGCTGTCCTGGCCGGCGCTCAAGCTCGTCCAGACCGGCAGCGGCGCGGGCGTCTTCTTCGGCCTGCTGATCCTCGGCCTCGTGCTCGTGACGTTCACCTCGACCATGCCGTCGACCCTCCCGGCGCTGTTCCCGACGATCATCCGCTACGGCGCCCTGGCGATCGCGTTCAACGTGTCGGTCTCGCTGTTCGGTGGCACCACCCCGCTCGCGACGCAGGCGCTCATCGCCGGTGCGAAGGACGCCGGCCTGTCGTGGGCCGAGGACATCCCCGCCTTCTACCTGATGCTCGCCGCCGTGATCGGCCTCGTCGCCGTGTTCTTCACCAAGGAGACCGCTGCGACCCCGCTGATGGGCTCGGGCCCGACGGTCGCCCACGAGGACGAGGTCGCCGGCGTCATCGAGGACTACAACGACCCGACCTCGGAGCTCGCCCAGTCCGACTGGGCGAAGGACTTCTCGACGAGCGAGATCCCGATCGTCTCGGGCGACGCCCCGACGCCTGGTTCCGACAGGGAGCCCGCCGGCTCGTAGCCACCACGGCCGGCGGGGAGGCACGGTGCACGTCCGTCACGGACGCGCACCGTGCCTCTCGTCTGTTCCGCGAGAGCGACAGTGTTCCGCCGTCGTTCGGCCGAACACTGTCGCTTTCGCGGAACAACCCGGAGCCCGGAGCGGAGCGCGCAACCCGCGGTCAGGCGCCGCGGGCGAGCCGGGCGGCAGCGCCGACCAGGCGCGCGGTCGCGGGGTGCTCCGGCGCGCCGAGCACCTGCTCCGCCGGGCCCTGCTCGACCACACGGCCCCGGTCGACGACGAGCACGTCGTCGGCCATCCGCCGGACGGCGCGCAGGTCGTGCGAGACGAACACCATCGCCACGCCGGTCTCGTCGCGCAGCCGTTCGAGCAGCGTGAGCACCGCGTCCTGCACGGTCGCGTCGAGTGCCGTCACGGGCTCGTCGAGCACGACCACCTCGGGCGAGGTGGCCAGCGCCCGTGCGATCGCCAGCCGCTGCCGCTGCCCGCCGGAGAGCGTGCGGGGCGCGCGTGACCGCAGCGCGGGGTCGAGTCCGACCTGCCGGAGTGCGGCGTGGACCGCGTCGGCCAGCCCACCCTGCGCCCGACGTTCCCGGCCGTCGGTCAGGGCGTCGGCGAGCACGCGGTCGACCGTCCACCGTTCGTCGAACGTCGCGGCGGGGTCCTGCACGACGGCCGCCACCCGGTGCCGTCTGCCCCGGCGCTCGCGTTCGGGCGACGGGACCCACGGCTGCCCGTCGAGCGTGACGGTCCCGTCGTCGGGCGCCTCGAGCCCGAGCAACATGCGCGCCACCGTGGTCTTGCCGGACCCGGAGGCGCCGATCACGCCGACGACCCGGCCGGGGTGGACGGCGATCGAGACGTCGTCCACCGCGGGTGTGCCGTCGAACGACCGGGACAGCCCGACCCCGTGCAGCACCGGCTCCCGGTCTGCCGTGGTCGGCAGCGCAGCGGGAGCGACGGGCCGCACGTCGCCCGCTCGAGCCGCGCGCACGAGCGCCTGCGTGACGGGGTGCTCGGGCGCGCCGAGGACGTCGGCGACCGGTCCGTGCTCGACGACCGTGCCGGCGTCGACGACCAGCACGCGGTCGGCCCAGCCGGTCACGAGCCCGAGGTCGTGCGTGATGACGAGGAGCCCGGCACCGCGCTCCTGCACCGCCCGGAGCTGCTCCATCACGGTGACGGCCACGGCCGCGTCGAGCGCGGTGGTCGGCTCGTCCGCGACCACGAGGGCGGGCGAGGCCACGGTCGCCGCCGCGATGAGCGCCCGCTGCCGCATCCCGCCGGAGAGCGTGCCGGACCGTCGGCCGTCGGTCGCCATCGCCGGGTCGAGTCCCACGCCGGACAGGGCCGCGCGGACGGCGTCGACCCGTTCGGCTGCTCGCAGGTCGGTGTGCAGGCGCAGGGCATCGGCGACCTCGCGGCCGACCGGGCGCAACGGGTCGAGGGCGCCGAGGGCCTCCTGGCCGACGTAGCCGACGGACCGTCCGCGGAGTCGACGCCAGCGACGCTCGGGAAGGCCGCGCACGTCCGCTCCGACGAGGTCGAGCCGGTCGGCGGCGACGTCTGCCCCGGCAGCGGAGAGCCCGAGCACCGCCCGGGCGGTCACGGTCTTGCCGGAGCCGGACGCCCCGACGAGGGCGACGCACTCGCCGGCGTCGACGTGCAGGTCCACGTCGTGCACCACCGACGTGCCGTCGATCGACACCGAGAGCCCCCGGACGTCGAGCACGCGGGTCCCCGTGGCGAGCACGGGCCCGGGCGGCGTCGGGACGTCGCCGGACGCCCCGTCCGCGCGCGTCACCGTGCGGCCCCCGTCCGACGCAGGGCGCGGCCGAGCACCGTCACGGCGGTCGCCAGCACGACGATCGCGAGACCGGGGAAGGTGCTCATCCACGGCGCGGTCAGCAGGTAGGTCCGGCCGTCCGCGAGCATCGCGCCCCACTCCGGTGCGGGCGGCGGGGTCCCGACGCCCAGGTAGCTGAGCGCGGACGCCCACACGATCGCCTGACCGACCCCGAGCGTGGCGACCGCGACGACGGGCCAGAGTGCCGCGGGCAGCACGTGGCGGACCAGGATCCGACCGGGGGAGCGGCCCTGCAGCACGGCGGTCTCGACGACCTGCGACGACCGCGCGCTCCGGACCAGGCCGCGGACGATCCGGGCGTACCCGGGCGCGGTCGCGAACCCCACCGCCAGCGTCGCCGGCACCGGTCCGGGGCCGGTGACCGCGATGACGACGAGTGCGACGAGCAGCAGCGGCAGCGCGAAGGCCACCTCGGTCACCCGACCGACGACTGCGTCCACGAGCCGTCCGCCGAGCCCGGCGAGCGTGCCGAGCAGGACCCCGGTGGCCCCGCCGACGAGCGTCGCTGCCACCCCGACCAGCAGCGAGGCCCGCGTCCCTGCGACCACGCGCGCGAGCACGTCGCGCCCAGACTCGTCGGTCCCGAACGGGTGCGCCGCTCCGGGCGGCGTCAGCGCGTCGGTCGGGTGCACCGCGAGGGGGTCGCCGCCGCCGAGCAGCGCCGGCCACACCGCAGCCACGACCGCCACCGCGACGACGACCGCCGCGGCCGTGCCCGCCGGGCCGAGCGTCCCCCCACGGAACCGCTCGGACCGTCGGGTCCGTCCCTCGGGCGCACCGGCCTGGAGGACCGGGTCCAGCACCCCGCTCACCGCGCGTCCGCCCCGTGCTGCGTCCGCACGTGCGCGCGCCCCCGCTGCGCCGGTCCGGTCCGCACACGTCCGCTCCGACGTCGGTCGCGGGTGCGCGGGTCCACCGCCTGCTCGACGAGGTCCGCGACCGCGAGCACGACGACGTAGGCGGCGGCGGACACCAGCGCGATCCCGGCCACGAGCGGCATGTCCCGCTGGGTGACCGCGGTGACCAGGGCGCGGCCGATCCCGGGCAGCGCGAAGACCGACTCGACGACCACGGCGCCGGACACCAGCGACCCGAAGGCCCAGGCGGACAGGGCGATGCCGGGGAGCGCGGCGTGCCGGAGCAGGTGCCGCCCGAACAGCCCGACCCGGGACTCGCCACGACCGCGCGCCGCCAGGGCGAACGCGGAGCGCTGGGCGTCGACCACGCCGTCGCGGACCGTCTCGGCGAGGTACCCGGCGACCGGCACGGCGACCGTGAGCACGGGCAGGACCCAGCCGCCCAGGCTGCCGTCCGACACCGCCGGCACCCACCCGAGCGCACTCGCGAAGACCACGATGAGCACGCTGCCGAGCCAGAAGTGCGGCACGACGCTCGCGGTGACGGTGATCGCTCCCGTGAGCGCCGCGGCGATCCGACCCCGCTGCGTCGACCACCACGCGGCGCCGATCGCCAGGACCCAGGCGACGACGAGCCCGGCGACGGCGAGCGTCAGCGTCACCGGGACCTGCTGCGCGAGGAGCTCGGACACCGGCGTGCGGAACGCGTACGAGTCGCCGAGGTGCCCGGTCGACAGGCGGCCGAGGAACACCGCGTACTGCGCGAGCACCGGCTGGTCGAGCCCGTACTCGCGACGGACCGACTCGACGGCCTCGGCCGAGGCCTGCGACCCGGGGCCGCCGAGGATCGCCAGCGCCGGGTCCCCGGGGATCAGCCGGATCGCGACGAAGACGATCGTGGCGACCGCCCACAGCACCCCGACGCCGCCGGCGAGCCGCCGGAGTCCCCACAGGGCCCAGCCCGACCACCCGCGACGGGTGCCGATCCGTGGCGGGGGTGGAGCGGGCCTCCCGGCCGGGTCGCCCGTCAGCGCGCGACCCACGCGGTGCCGAACCACGGGGTGGAGACCGACGTGGTCTCGATGCCGTGGACCGACGAGCGGTACAGGAAGTGGTTCTGCTGGTCGTACAGCGGCAGGACGGTGCCGCTGGCCAGGATCCGCTGCTGCGCCTGCCGGTACAGGTCACGGCGCTCGTCGGCGTCGGACGTGCGCGCCGCGCGCTCGACCAACTCGTCGACCGTCGGGTCGTCCAGCTGCGCGAGGTTCGCGAAGTAGCCGGAGGGGGCGGGCTCGATGCTCGCGCTGTCGTAGAGGATGCGGAGGACGTCCGGGCCGACCTTCGTGTACGGCGCGCTCACGACGTCGTACTCGTTCGCGGCGAGCGCGGCGTACCAGCTCGACAGGTCGAGCTCCTCGAGCCGGACGTCGAACCCGACGGCCTTCTCGGAGGCCTGGACCTGCTGGAACAGGCTGCGCTCCGCGGGCACCGACTGGTTCGTCGACACCGGGAAGGTGACCGTGAGCCGCTGGCCGTCCTTCTCGCGGACCCCGTCGCTGCCGACCTTCCAGCCGGCCTCGTCGAGCAGCCGCTTCGCCGTCGACGGGGAGTACTCGAAGAGCGCGGGGTCGGAGTACCCGTCCGGCTCGATGCTCGAGAGCACCGAGTACGAGCGCTTCGCGGTGCCGAGGAACAGGCTCTGCAGCCCCGGGTCGATCTCGGCGCCGGCGATGAACGCCTTGCGGACGGCCTCGTCGCGGAAGACCCCGTGCCCGGAGTTCAGCTCGAGGCGGTTCGAGGCACCCGGCCGCGGGGCGTCGAGGTCGCGGATCGCGCCGTTCGACGACGCGCTCTTCAGCTGGTCGGGCTGGGCGTTGTCGATGACGTCGACCTGACCGGCCTGCAACGCCGCGTAGCGCGAGGTGGAGTCGGGCAGGAAGCGCCACGTGATGCCGTCGAGGCGGGGTCCCGTCGAGCCGGAGAGCGGCGTGTACGACTCGTTCTTCGCCAGCGTGATGCGGTCGCCCCGCTGCCACTCGGTGACGGTGAACGGGCCGGTACCGACGGGCGAGGCGCAGTTCGTCGCCTGCGGGCGCTGCAGGGCCTTCGGCGACTCCATGCCGACCCAGGGCTGCGAGAACGACTCGAGCAGTGCGCTGTCCGGACGGCTCAGCGTCAGCGTGACCGTGTGGTCGTCGGTCGCCGTGGCCTTCGTGATCGACTGCAGGGCGAGGTACCCCGTGCTCGACGCCGTCGTCGGGTCCTGCACGTGCTCGATGTTCGCCACCACGGCGTCCGCGTCGAACGGGGTGCCGTCGGAGAACCGCACGTCCGTGCGCAGGTCGAGCGTCAGCGTCGTGCCGTCGTCGCTCGTCGTCCACTTCGTGGCGAGCGCCGGTCTCGGTTGCCCGTTCCGGTCGAGGCCGGTGAGCATCTCGATGTACTGCGTCGACAGCAGGGCCTGCGGGTAGTTGCCGCCGACGTGCGGGTCGAGGCAGGTCGGCTCGGCGTCGCCGGAGGCGTAGGTGAGCGTGCCGCCGTTGACGGGCGTGCGCGCGTCCGTGGCGGTGCCGCCGCCGGTGCAGGCGGTCAGGGCCAGCAGGACCGCGGTGGCACCCGCGGCGGTGAGGAGGGCGCGGGCGCCTGTTTTCTGTACTCGGTCCAAGATCATGGCTGAACGAGTCTAGCGGTTTACTGAGCGGATGGACGAGACGATGCGCCGCGGAGGCCGCCCCCGTCGATCGAGCGCCGAGGTCCTCGCCGACGCCGCCGCCGAGCTGTTCCTCGAGCAGGGCTACGCGCGCACGACCGTCGACCAGATCGCCGCACGGGCCGGGGTCAGCCGGGCGACGTTCTTCAACTACTTCGGGGCGAAGTCCGACGTGCTCTGGCTGGAGCTCGACGCCGCGGTCGCCGACCTGCCGGCGTTCCTCGCCGCGTCGACGGAGTCCTCGCCGGTCCGCGCCGTCGAGGAGGCCCTGGTCGCTGCCGCTCGGGCGCACGACCCGGAGCGGGTGCCGTGGGCGATCGCGCAGGCCGAGGTGATGGACATCGGCACCGAGCTCGTCGCCAGTGTGGCGGCCCGGGTGATGGCGCAGCACGGCGCGGTCTCGGCGTTCGTGGGGTCGCGGACCGGGGAGCACCCGACGTCGCTCTGGCCGCAGACCGTGTCCGGGGCGATGCTCGGTGCGGCGGCGGCGGCGTTCGGCGTCTGGGTCGCCGACGGTGTCGCCCGGCGCTCGTTGGTCGAGTACGTCGGCGCGGCGCTGACACCCGTGGCCGCAGGCCTCGACGCGCGCTGAGCGGGGTCCGCGCTGCCGCTACTCCGTCCGGAGGGTGCCCGCACCGCCGGCCGCGACGTCCTCGACCGTGCCGTCTCGGACGGTCGCCGGCACCTCGCCGTCACCACGGGCGACGAGCGACGCGTCGCCCGGGATGCTCAGCGTGAGGACGGCCTCCTCGATGTACTGGCTCTCCTCGAGCGAGGCCTCGACCCGGCGGAGTCGCACCGCGACGTGGTCCTCGAGCTCGTTGCCGATGAGGTCGACGGCGGCCACGAGGAACACCCGCGACGGCCCGACGAACTCGAGGTGCAGGTAGGTCACGCGGTCGACCTCGTCGCGACGGAGCAGCTCGGTCAGCACGGCGTCCTCGAGCTCGGGCGACGTCGCCTCGCCGACCAGGAACCGGCGGTTGCGCTCGATGAGCACGATCGCGACGATCCCGAGCAGGAGGCCGACCGCGATGGACCCGATCGCGTCGAACACGGCGAGGCCGGTCAGCTGGTGCAGGAGCACGCCGAGGAACGCGATCACGAGCCCGATCAGCGCGGCGGCGTCCTCGGCGAAGACCGCCCGGAGTGTGGGGTTCGACGACTGCAGCACGTGCCGGAGCACCGGGACGCGGCGCTTCGTGGCGGCTCCGTGCGCCTGGCGGTAGGCCTGCAGGAAGCTCGTGCCCTCGAGCACGAACGCGATGCCGAGCACGACGTAGTTGAGCACGACGTCCTCGGCGGGACCGGTCTCGCCGAGCTCGGTGATGCCGTGCCAGATCGACACGACGGCGCCCGCGGTGAAGAGCCCGAACGCGGCGAACATCGACCAGATGTAGGTCTCGCGGCCGTAGCCCAGCGGGTGCTTCCGGTCCCGCTGCTTCGCACCGCGGCGTTCGGCGACGAGCAGGAAGATCTCGTTGCCCGTGTCGGCCCACGAGTGTGCGGCCTCCGCGGTCATCGACGCCGACCCCGAGATCAGGGACGCGACGGTCTTGGCGACGGCGACGAGCAGGTTGGCGGCGAACGCGATGACGACGGTGAGCAGGGACTCCGGACGGTCCTGCTTCTCGGACGAGGGCATCGCTCCAGCATGCTCCGACTCTTGTAGACTCGTCCCATCAGGCGTCGACCCGGCCATCACCGGCGAGCCTCCGGAAGAACGCGGCAGCCCCACCGCCGTCAGTAGACCCGGGCGGACCGGACCGCACCCTCATCCGGCGAACGAGCGGTCGGTCGCAGCGCGAGCAGCGATCGGCAAGCGAGGTGGTACCGCGGAGCACGCTCCGTCCTCGTGGAGACGAACCGACCCACAGGAGCCCCCAGGTGCGCTACCCGCTCAACTCCGATGCCGACGGCGTTACGCCGTCCCCGTCCTTCCCCGCCGTCGAGCAGGGGATTCTCGCCTTCTGGAAGGGCGACGACACCTTCCAGGCGTCGATCGACCAGCGCGAGGGCTGCCCCGAGTGGACCTTCTACGACGGCCCGCCCTTCGCCAACGGTCTGCCGCACTACGGTCACCTGCTGACCGGGTACGCCAAGGACGTCTTCCCGCGCTACCAGACCATGCGGGGCAAGCAGGTGCACCGCCGGTTCGGCTGGGACACGCACGGCCTGCCCGCCGAGCTCGAGGCCATGCGTCAGCTCGGCATCACCGAGAAGCACGAGATCGACGACATGGGCGTCGACGTCTTCAACGCCGCCGCCAAGAAGAGCGTGCTGCAGTACACCGACGAGTGGCAGGCCTACGTCACCCGCCAGGCGCGCTGGGTCGACTTCGAGGACGACTACAAGACGCTCGACGTCACCTTCATGGAGAGCGTCCTGTGGGCGTGGAAGCAGCTCTGGGACAAGGGTCTGGCGTACGAGGGCTTCCGGGTCCTGCCGTACTGCTGGAACGACCAGACGCCGCTGTCGAACCACGAGCTCCGCATGGACGACGACGTCTACAAGACGCGTCAGGACCAGTCGGTCACGGTCGCCTTCCCGCTGCAGGGATCGCGCGCTGCGTCGCTCGACCTGACGGGTGTCCGCGCGCTCGCCTGGACGACGACCCCCTGGACCCTGCCGACGAACGCCGCGCTCGCGGTCGGTCCCGAGATCGCCTACGCGGTCGTGCCGGCCGGGCCGGGAGGCGCGGCTGACGGTGGCGCCGCCGGTTCCGCCACCTACCTGCTCGCGTCCGACACCGTGGCCGCCCACGCGAAGGACCTCGGCTACGAGAGCGCGGACGACGCCACCGCCGCCGTGCTCCGCACGGTCGTCGGCGCCGAGCTCGACGGCGTCGAGTACGAGCGGCTGTTCGACTTCCTGGCGGAGGTCGAGGGCTACGAGCACGCGTGGCGGATCCTCGTGGCGGAGTACGTCGAGACGGGTGAGGGCACCGGCATCGTGCACCAGGCCCCGGCCTACGGTGCCGACGACCAGGAGGTCTGCGCGGCCGCGGGCATCCCCGTCGTGCTCTCCCTCGACGAGGGCGGCGTGTTCACCCCGCAGTTCGGCGAGGTCGCCGGCATGCTCTGGTCGGATGCGAACAAGCCGCTCACCAGGGCCGTGCGCGAGCAGGGCCGACTGCTCCGCCAGGCGTCGTACGAGCACAGCTACCCGCACTGCTGGCGCTGCCGCAAGCCGCTCATCTACAAGGCGGTCTCGTCGTGGTTCGTCCGCGTCACCGAGTTCCGCGACCGGATGGGTGAGCTCAACCAGGACATCAACTGGGTGCCGGACAACGTCAAGGACGGCCAGTTCGGCAAGTGGGTCGGGAACGCCATCGACTGGTCGGTGTCCCGCAACCGCTACTTCGGCACGCCGATCCCGGTGTGGGTGTCCGACGACCCGGCCTACCCGCGCCAGGACGTCTACGGCTCGCTCGAGGAGCTCGAGCGTGACTTCGGCCGCCTGCCGGTGAACGCCGACGGCGAGGTCGACCTGCACCGCCCGTTCATCGACGAGCTGACCCGGCCGAACCCGGACGACCCCACGGGGCAGTCGACCATGCGCCGCATCTCGGACGTGTTCGACGTCTGGTTCGACTCCGGGTCGATGCCCTACGCCCAGGTGCACTACCCGTTCGAGAACCGCGAGTGGTTCGAGGAGCACAGCCCGGCCGACTTCATCGTCGAGTACATCGGGCAGACCCGCGGCTGGTTCTACGTCATGCACGCGCTCTCCACCGCGCTGTTCGACCGCCCGGCCTTCCGGAACGTCATCAGCCACGGCATCGTGCTCGGCTCCGACGGCCAGAAGATGTCGAAGTCGCTCCGCAACTACCCGGACGTCTCCGAGGTGTTCGACCGCGACGGCGCCGACGCGATGCGCTGGTTCCTCATGTCGTCGTCGGTGATCCGCGGCGGCAACCTCGTCGTCACCGAGGAGGGGATCCGCCAGGGCGTGCGCGAGTTCCTGCTGCCGCTCTGGTCGACGTACTACTTCTTCACCCTCTACGCGAACGCATCTGGCGACACCGGCTACCAGGCGTCCCGCAGCACGGCGAGCACCGACGTGCTCGACCGCTACCTGCTCGCGAAGACCCGCGTGCTCGTGGCGGACGTGCAGCAGCACCTCGACGCCCTCGACACCCCGCTCGCGGCGCAGGCCGTCCGCGACTTCGCCGACGTGCTGACGAACTGGTACGTCCGTCGGTCGCGCGACAAGTTCTGGCTCGGCGCGGAGTCCTCGCCGGAGGCCCGCGCAGCGTTCGACACGCTGTACACCGTGCTCGAGACGCTCACCCGCGTCGCCGCACCGCTCGCGCCGCTCGTCACCGAGGAGGTCTGGAAGGGCTTGACCGGCGGGCGCAGCGTGCACCTCGAGGACTTCCCGGACGCCGCCGAGTTCCCCGAGGACGACGCCCTGGTCGCCGCGATGGACCGCGTGCGGGACGTCGCGTCGAAGGGGCTCGCGCTCCGCAAGGCCACCGGCCGTCGTGTCCGCCTGCCGCTCGCCACGCTGACCCTCGTCGTGCCCGACCCGTCGGCGATCGAGCCGTTCGCGGACATCCTCCGCGACGAACTGAACGTCAAGCGGGTCGTGCTCGAGCAGCAGGAGGAGTCCTCGCTCGGCCGCTACGGCATCGAGCGGAAGCTCACGGTCAACGCCCGCGCGGCCGGTCCCCGCATCGGCAAGCAGGTGCAGCAGGTGATCCCCGCCGCCAAGAAGGGCGACTGGGTCGCGACCGAGTCCGGTGTGACCGTCGGCGGCGTGGACCTCGTCGAGGGCGAGTACACGCTCGACCTCACCGTGGCCGACGAGTCCGTCGCGGTGGCGTTCCTCGACGGCGGCGGCTTCGCGGTGCTCGACACCGTGACGACCCCCGAGCTCGAGGCCGAGGGTCTGGCGCGCGACGTCGTCCGAGCCGTGCAGCAGGCCCGTCGTGACGCCGACCTCGACGTCAGCGACCGCATCGCGCTGACGCTCCGGGTGTCGGACGGCGCCGAGGCGGCCGTCCGCACGCACGAGCAGCTCATCGCGGGGGAGACCCTGGCGACGAGCGTCGAGGTGACCACGACGACGTTCGCTCCCGGCGAGGGCTCGGACGTCGGCGACGGTGCGAAGGTGTCCGTGGAGGTGGCACGCGCATGAGCGACAGCGAGCAGTACGACGACCACGACGGCATCGAGGACCTCGGTCCGCTCGACGACACGGCCGGGGTCCGCATCCCGGTCGGACCGTCCGGCGACCAGGCCCCGACCGAGGCCCTGCCCTACGGCGGGGACGACGACGAGGTCCGCCGGGTCGAGGCGGCACTGTACGCACGCATCGGCGAGCAGGCACCCGAGCGCCGGCTGACCGCCACGCGCCGCGCGGTCGAGCTCCTCGGCGACCCGCACCTGGCCTACCCGGTCATCCACGTCACCGGGACGAACGGCAAGACCTCGACGGCGCGCATGACGGAGAGCATCGTCCGCGCCCACGGGCTCCGGACCGGCCTGATGACGAGCCCGCACCTGGTGTCCATCCGGGAGCGCATCGTGATCGACGGTGAGCCGATCGCGGCGGACCGCTTCGTGGAGAACTGGGACGACGTCAGCCCGATCCTCGAGATGACGGACCAGGAGCTCACCGCGAGGGGCGAGCAGCCGCTGACCTTCTTCGAGGCGCTCACCGTCCTCGCGCTGGCGTGCTTCGCCGAGGCGCCGGTGGACGTCGCCGTCATCGAGGTCGGCATGGGCGGCGAGTGGGACTCCACCAACGTCGTGCAGAGCCAGGTCGCGGTGTTCACCCCGATCGCGATCGACCACGCCAAGCAACTCGGCAGCACGGTGGCCGAGATCGCCCGCACGAAGTCGGGCATCATCAAGCCGTCCTCGGCGGTCGTGTCGAGCGCGCAGACGCCCGAGGCGCTCGCCGAGCTCGAGCGCGCCGCGGAGCTCACCGAGTCGACGCTCGCGGTCGAGGGCACCGTGGGCCCCTCCGAGCCGGTGCCCGACCGTCGCGAAGCGGCGGGCAGGCCGAGCTCGCAGGGATTCTCCGTCGTGTCCGACACCCCCGCGGTCGGCGGGCAGCTCGTCTCCGTGCAGGGGATCGCCGGACGCTACGACGACCTGTTCGTGCCGCTCTTCGGGCAGCACCAGGCACACAACGCCGCCGTCGCGATCGCCGCGGTCGAGTCGTTCCTCGGGCGCGGGTCCCAGGCCCTCGACGAGGACGTCCTGTCCGAGGGGCTCGCCAGCGCGACCAGCCCCGGGCGACTGCAGCCGATCGCGCAGGAGCCGACCGTCGTGGTCGACGCGGCGCACAACCCGCACGGGGCACGGGCCCTGGCCGAGGCGCTGCCGGTCGCGTTCCCGTCCGAGCACGTCGTCGGCGTGGTCGGGATCCTCGGCGACAAGGACGCCCGCGGGTTCGTCCGGGCGCTGAAGGACACCGTGCAGACCTTCGTCGTCACGCAGCCCCCGGGGGACCGGGCGCTCGACGCCGACGCGTTCGCTCGGATCGTCGTCGCCGAGGTCGGCGAGGACCGCGTCGTCGTCGAGCCCGCGCTCGAGCAGGCACTGCAGGAGGCCCGCGACCTGGCGGACGAGGCGGACGCCGAGGACGCCCTCGTGCTCGTCGCCGGGTCCATCGTGATGGTGGGGAAGGTCATGGACCTGGTCCACGCGGAAGGCGGGGCAGCGTGACGGACGCACCACGGGCCTCCCGGCCGGGCCGACAGCCGCGCGTGCGGAAGCCGCGCCCGCAGCGCGGAGCCCGCGAGAGCCTGCTCTCGATCACCCTCGGGCTCGAGGCCGTGATGTTCTTCTTCCCGATGCTCGTCGTCTACGGGAAGGGCACGCTGCCGCCCCTCGCGGCGTTCGGCGGGGGCATCCTGGCGATCATCGTCCTCGCAGCTGCCTCACGCCTGACGGGCAAGCCGGCCGGTGTATGGTTCGGGTGGCTGCTGCAGGCGGCCATCCTCGCCACCGGGTTCATTGAACCGTTCATGTTCGCGGTCGGCGCGGTGTTCCTGGCGCTGTGGGTGTTCTGCTTCGTCAAGGGCGGTCAGCTCGACCGGCAGAACGCCGCGTTCCGGGCCGCCCAGGCCGAGGACTGACCACCACCGAACCACAGGAGAACTGCGTGTCCGACCTCGAAGAGACCCTCGTCCTCGTCAAGCCCGACGGCGTCGCCCGCCAGCTCACCGGAGAGGTCCTCCGTCGCATCGAGACCAAGGGCTACGAGATCGTCGACCTGAAGATGGTGACGGCGTCGCGCGAGCTGCTCGACCAGCACTACGAGGAGCACCAGGGCAAGCCCTTCTTCGAGCCCCTCGTCGAGTTCATGCAGTCCGGCCCGGTCGTCGCCGTGCGCGTCGCCGGCAACGGTGTCATCGCGGGCTTCCGCTCGCTCGCCGGCACCACCGACCCGACCTCGGCAGCGCCCGGCACCATCCGCGGTGACCTCGGCCGCGACTGGGGCCTGAAGGTGCAGCAGAACCTCGTGCACGGCTCGGACTCGCCGGAGTCGGCCGCCCGCGAGCTCGCGCTCTGGTTCGCCTGATCGACGGAAGCGGAGCACAGACGCGATGACGAACAACGACCGTCCCTCCAAGAACGAGCGTCGCCAGCACGCCCGTGAGGTCGCCCGCCAGCGGGCCGACGCCGAGAAGCGCCGCAAGCGCCGCAACAAGTGGTTCCTGCAGGGCGGCATCGGCCTGGGCATCGTGGCCGTCGCGGCGATCATCGCGATCGTCGTGGTGAACGTGAACAGCGGCGGTACCACCTCGGCCGCCGGCCCGAAGAACATGGTGACCGGGGGCATCCAGTTCACCGGCGGCGACGGGAAGATCACGCCCGTCACGACCGGAGCGGTCTCGGCGGACGGCACCCCGTCGCCGGTCGCCACGGCGGACAGCGACGGCAAGGTCAAGGTCGTCGAGTACGTCGACTGGGCCTGCCCGGTCTGCAAGCAGTTCGAGGGCGCCTACGCCGACCAGATCACCGACTTCGTGAAGAACGGGCAGGCGACGCTCGAGATCCACCCGGTGTCGATCCTCGACCGCAGCTACCTCGGCTCGCGCTACGCCAGCCGTGCCGCCAACGCCGCGATGTGCGTCGCGAACTACGCGCCGGACAAGTTCCTCGACGTGCAGACGCAGTTCTTCGAGAAGCAGCCGGAAGAGGGCACGAAGGGCCTGACCAACGCCGAGATCGCCGACCTGGTGAAGGCCGGGGGAGCGACCGGCTCCGACGTGTCCGAGTGCCTGTCGAACGAGACCTACAAGGGCTGGGTGACGAAGATCACGAACCAGGTGACCTCGGACCCCGCGGTCGCCGGTCCCCAGGGCTTCGGCACGCCGACGATCCTGGTCAACGGGCAGCGTGTGAGCACCCTCACCGACGTCGTCCCGACCATCGAGGCGGCCGCGAAGTAGTCGGCCCCGCGGCACTCGGCCCCGCGTTCCCTCCCCGGGAGCGCGGGGCTGCGTGCTGTCCGGGGGTGCGGCGGGCGCGGCCGTCGAGCGTGGGAGACCGTTCCGCGCGTGGGAGACCGTTCCGCGCGTTGGAGGTCGTTCCGCGCGTTGGAGGTCGTTCCGCGCGTTGGAGGTCGTTCCGCGCGTTGGAGGTCGTTCGTTCCGTCCTCCTACGAGCGGATCGTCATCCGATCGCAGCTGTTATGGGACGAAACGCCTGCATGCCGCACGCCGAGCGCCGCAGCCCTCGGACCCGCCCGTCGAGACGCGCCGAGCGTGCTGTGCCGATCGGGACCGATCCGGCGGGCCCTCCCGGGTGGGCAGGACACGCCGTCGGCGGTCCGGGCCAGGGCACGATCCGTCGCGGGAGAACGTCGAGCGTGACAGATCTGGCCCGCTCGCGGGATCAGGACAGATGCATCACAGAGGCCCGGTGGCGTCAGGACGACCGGGGCGTGCGCCCAGCAGCGGCCCGCCGACGTCAGGACGGCCGGGGGAGGGGGAGCGTCAGAACGGCAGCGTCGAGAGGACCCGCGGGAACACGATGAGGATGCAGACCACGATCACGGCGTAGTTCGCCAGCACGAACGCCCACGAGTAGGGCAGCAGCGTGCGCCCGAGCCGCTGGAGTCCGGCACCGAAGCGTCCCTGCGCCGCGTTCCACGTCGTGAAGATCCAGAACATCGGGATCGTCACGCTCCACACCAGCAGGCACCACGGGCAGAGGTAGCCGATCACCCAGACCGTCTGCGTGAACAGCCAGGTGACGAACACCCACGCCAGGAACACCCCGGCGTTGAACAGCACCCAGAACCATCGGTGCCCGTTGCGCATGCCCGCGAGGAGCATCACACCGACGGCGATCGGGGCGACGAAGCCCATCACGCCGAGCAGCGGGTTCGGGAAGCCGAACAGGGAGCCCTGCCAGCTCGTCATCACCTGCGAGCAGTTCACGAACGGGCTGACGTCGCAGCTGAGCGCCTTCGAGGGGTTCTCGTACTTCGCGAACTCGTCCAGCACCAGGTTGAACGCGGCGAAGAGGCCGACTGCTCCGGTGACGATGAGGAAGACCGCCATCGCGACCGGGCGGCGGGGCGTGGTTGCGCTCGTGCTCACGGCGTCATCATCGCACGACCGTTCCGGACCTTTCCTGGCACCTCGTGCGACAATGACAGCAGTCGCGCGGCCGATCCGTGCGGCGAGAGAGCTTTCCGGGCGCAGCCCGGACGATCAGGCGCGGTGAGAGCGTGCCGTGACCGGGACTCGCGTCACCTCCGGTGCCGAGCCGGTCGGGCCGGGTGCCCGACGCGGAACGACACCGGACCGCACGCAGGGTCACACGGTCACGAGAACGAACGCGGGGGCGTGGACGCCACCCGTGACAACCACAGAATTCCCGCCGTCCGACAGGACGCGAGTGGGGCCGAGGAGTGCACCAGATCCATGGTGGAGCAGAACACCGACAACCCGAACAACGAAGAAGTCGCACCGAAGCGCCGAGGCCGCCTGTTCGGCAGCCGTCGCGCCCGGTCCACCGGCCAGGAGGCCCGTGGTGACGTCGACACCGACACCTCGGGTGTCGAGACGGTCGCGCTGACCGGTGACGCACCGGACGCGGAGAGCGCTGCGGCTGGCGAGACCGCGGCTGACGAGACCGTCGAGCAGGAGACCGCGCCGGCGGACGGCGCCGTCGAGGTCGCGGTCGAGCAGGTCCCGGCCGCCGCTGCGGAGCCCCAGGACGTGTCGACGGTCACGGGCAGCCTGCCCGTCGTCGAGGAGGCGGGCGTCACGACACCGACGGACGACGTCGCTGCCGAGGCAGCCGGCGCGTCCGCGTCGGCCGACGCGGACGAGGTGACCACCGTGTCCGAGCCCGCTGCCGCGGTGGTGACGGACGCGGACGACGCGAGCGGTGCCTCCCGGCCGGAGCCCGTTTCCGCGCCCGAGGCGGACGAGCCCTTCGTGCCGAAGGCGACCAGCACCCTCAGCCTGATCTTCCACGCGCCGGTCCTGCCGGACCTGCCGGTGCGCGCCGCGCGCGACGAGGACGACGACGAGGACGACGAGCAGGGCGGCAGCCGCCGTCGCTCGCGCCGCCGGGGGAGCAGCGCGGACCGCCAGGAGCGCGGCGTCCGCGAGCCCCGCGACCACCAGGAGCCGCGTCGCCGTGAGCCGGAGCTCATCACCGAGCCGCAGCGCATCAAGGGGTCGACCCGACTCGAGGCGAAGAAGCAGCGTCGTCGCGACGGCCGTGACGCCGGTCGCCGTCGCACGGTGATCACCGAGGACGAGTTCCTCGCCCGCCGCGAGAGCGTCGACCGCCAGATGATCGTGCGGTCGAGCTCGTCGAAGATCGAGATCGGCGTGCTCGAGGACAACGTCCTCGCCGAGCACTACGTCACCAAGTCGCACAACGTCTCGCTCATCGGGAACGTCTACCTCGGCAAGGTGCAGAACGTGCTGCCCTCGATGGAGGCGGCGTTCGTCGACATCGGTCGCGGCCGCAACGCCGTGCTGTACGCCGGCGAGGTCGACTGGAACTCGGTCGACACCGGCAACCACGGCCGTCGCATCGAGGCCGCGCTCAAGCCCGGCGACAAGGTCCTCGTGCAGGTCACGAAGGACCCGGTCGGGCACAAGGGTGCGCGCCTGACCTCGCAGGTCTCCCTGCCGGGCCGCTACCTCGTCTACGTGCCGAACGGCTCGATGAACGGCATCTCGCGCAAGCTGCCCGACACCGAGCGCGCGCGCCTGAAGAAGATCCTCAAGGAGGTCCTGCCGGAACACGCGGGCGTCATCGTCCGCACCGCGGCGGAGGGTGCGACCGAGGAGCAGCTCACCCGCGACGTGCAGCGCCTCACCAGCCAGTGGGAGGCGATCCAGAAGAAGGTGCAGAACGGGCACGCCCCGGTGATGCTGCACTCGGAGCCGGACCTGCTCGTCAAGATCGTCCGTGACGTCTTCAACGAGGACTTCACGAAGCTCATCATCGACGGCGACGCGGCCCGCGGGACGATCGAGGACTACCTCGACGCCGTCGCGCCCGACCTCAAGGACCGCGTCGAGATCTACGACGGCCCGGACTCGTTCGAGGAGTACCGCCTCAACGAGCAGATCGAGAAGGCTCTGGACCGCAAGGTCTGGCTGCCCTCGGGTGGGTCGCTCGTGATCGACCGCACCGAGGCCATGACGGTCGTCGACGTCAACACGGGCAAGTTCGTCGGCTCCGGCGGCAACCTCGAGGAGACCGTCACCAAGAACAACCTCGAGGCGGCCGAGGAGATCGTCCGGCAGCTCCGCCTGCGCGACATCGGCGGCATCATCGTGATCGACTTCATCGACATGGTGCTCGAGTCGAACCGCGACCTGGTGCTCCGTCGACTCGTCGAGTGCCTGAGCCGCGACCGCACGAAGCACCAGGTGGCCGAGGTGACCTCGCTCGGGCTCGTGCAGATGACCCGCAAGAAGATCGGGGTCGGCCTGCGCGAGTCGCTCGACGAGGTCAACGCCAAGGTCAACGACAACAACGCGGACCCCGGCCCCTCGAAGTCGCGGCGCAAGGGCCGCGGTGGCAGCGGCTCCACCGGCGGCAACGGCAACGGCCAGGGAGGCACCGGGCACGCCGGCAACGGCGGCTCCGGCAACGGATCGGCCGGTCAGTCGTCGCAGGCCCACCAGATCACCGAGGACGTCAAGAACGCGCTGTCCCGCATCGCGGCCTCGACGCTGCCGCACGACGAGGCGTTGTCCGGCGCGCCGGTGACCGGTGTGGCGTCGCCGCGCGGCGGTGCCGCGACGCCCGAGGCCGAGGCCGGGGTGTCCTCGGCTGCCGACGGACCCGCGTCGAGCGCCTCCCCGGTCTCCGCGCCCGAGCGCGGGTCGGAGAGTGCCACCGGCGGCGGAGACCGTGACGGCGAACAGCCGTCCGGCTCCAAGCGCCGTCGCCGCCGTGGTGGTCGTGGTGCCGGCAGCGCCGCACCCGAGCAGCGCGGGGCCGACGAGCGTGGGCCCGACGAGCGCGGGGCCGAGCGCGGAACCGAGGAGCGTGCCGTCGAGCGCGCTTCCGACGGCGCCGTGCCGGACCGCGACGGTCGTGGCGTGGCCTCCGCATCCGGGGCGGCTCCGTCGCAGGGGACCGCTCCCGAGGCGCCCGCGCAGGACCCGGCTCCCGCGAAGACCGCGCCGACCCGTCGCCGCGTGAGCTCGAGCGCTCCCGTCACCCCGACCGAGAACACCGTCGCGATCCTGGACATCCCGGTGGCCGTGACCAAGCGCGAGCCGCGACCGTCCCGCGACGACGCCGAGTCGCTGCTCGACTCCGTGCTGCAGGCGCTGCCGGAGCCGAAGCAGCCGGGGCAGGGCCGCTCGCGATCGCGCCGGGTGTCGTCGCCGAGCATCAGTGCACCGGCGTCGTCGGACGGCGACGGGCAGGACGACGGCTCCGTGATCGTGGGGAACTGACGTGACCGACGGGGGCGACCCGCACGGTCGGCAGCAGGACCGCGGGTACTACGGTGCGGGCTGGTCGCAGCCCGCACCGCCCGCGGCCGGGCAGCCCGGTGGGCAGGCGTGGTCCGGCCAGCAGCCGCAGTTCGGGCAGCAGCCGTACGGCCAGCAGCAGCAGCCGTACGGCCAGCCGCAGCAGCCGTACGGCCAGCCGCAGCGGCCCTCCGGCGACCAGGGGCGGCTCCGCGCACGTGCCTCACGAACGCCGGACCCGCGTCGGGCGTTCGCGCCGGGAACGTCCGTGGCCAACACCACCGGTGCCCTGATCGCCGTCGTGTCGATCGTGCTCGTCGAGGTGGTCTCCGGCGTCCTCGGGCTGCTCGGGACGTCCCTCGTGGTGCACCCCTTCGCGACGTACGGAACGGGTGCGAGCCTGCTCGGCAGCTTCGTGTCCGGCGTGTTCGCCGCGCCGTTCCCGTTCTACGCGGGGGCGTTCCTGGCCCTGGCGTTCCTCACGCCGATCGCGCGACGCAGCCCCCTGCCGACAGTGCTCCTGCGTGCCGTACTCGCCGGTGCCGCGGGAACGGTCGCCCTGGCGCTCGTCGGGGTCTTCACGGGGTCCTACGCGGCGGTCAGCACCGGATCGGGGGCGCGACTCGTGATCGACGTGCTCACCGGGCCCCTGCAGAACGGGATCCCGTTCACCCTCATGCTCCTCGCGACCTCGACGGCTGCGTGGCTGTGGCTCGGGCGTCCGCGTGGCGGGCGCGCGGCGCAGGGAAGCGCCGGACGGCCTGGGACGGTCCGTCCCGCTGATGCGGTCCCGCCGTCGACGGTGCAGCCCGCTCCGCAGCAGTACGGTGCGCAGCAGCAGCAGCCGTACGGCCAGCAGCAGCCGTACGGCCAGCCGTTCGGCGCGCGTCCGGTGGCCGGCGAGCAGCCCGCGCAGCGCCCCGACGACCGGTGGGCGCCGCCGACGCGCTGACGTCGCGGTGGCCGGTGCGCCGTCCCGATCCCTCCCGTCCGGTCGACCAGTGACCGCCGACCAGCGACCGCCGACCAGTGAGCGGCGGCCGCGTGGTCCGAGCGGCCGCGGTACAGCGGCGAGCACGTCGCACCACGGATCTCCGTGGCGCGGCGTGCTCGCCGTCCCGCGGACGGCGCCCGGGCGCTCCTGCCCGCCGACCGGGCGGCCCGCCAGCCCGCCTGCCGGGCGGCCCGGCAGGTGCGCGGCGCGGCAGCTGCGCAGCCCGCCGGGCGGAACGCGCTGAGCGTGCCGAGCACGCGCGACGGACCCGGCTGGTCCGGTCGGCCGTGTGCCGGCGCGACCCGCCGGGGCAGCGGCGGGGTGTGCCTCCCGGCAGGCAACGCACCGGAGGTGCGGGGCGTGACGGCGGTGGGTCGCGCCTCCCGGACGGCCGTCGACGGTCACGCGCACGCGGTCTGCCAGCCGCCCACGGTGAGCGCCGCAGCGCACGCGGTGCGGGCACCCCGGCCGCGCGACCCGCGACCCGAGCGAGCGTCAGTGCGCGCGCCGACCCGTCCCCCGCTTGTCGCGCTGCGGCACCCGCAGGCCGCTGGCGATGAGCCGGAGCACCAGCTCGCGGCCGGTGACCGCCGTCGCGCCCGCAGCGATGAGGTCGTCGTAGCGGGAGCGTGGCACGTCGTAGTGGTCGTGGTCGAACGCGCGGCGGGGGATGCCGGCCCGTTCGGCGAACGCGTGGAGCTCGTCGTAGGATGCATCACTGACGAGGTGCGACCAGACGGTGTCGTGGGCGGGCCACGTCGGCGGGTCGATCAACACGGTCACGCGAGACATCGTACGTGTGTCGCCGTTTGACCGGACCCGGGGGCATCGAGTATTCTCGATCCCTGGTGTCAGCGGGCCGTTCTGCCTGCGTCGCCGATCGGGCCCGGCCTCCGGGAGCCGCTCGTGCAGAAGTGGGCACCCGAGACTTCCCTCAAGCAGAGTACGTAAGGAATTCCACGTGGTTTACGCAGTAGTGCGCGCCGGCGGCCGTCAGGAGAAGGTCGAGGTCGGCACGATCCTCACGATCGACCGTGCCAAGGCCGACGACAAGGGCAACATCGACCTCGCCCCGGTGCTCCTCGTGGACGGTGACACGATCACCTCTGCGGCTTCCGAGCTCGCGAACGTGACCGTCACCGCCCAGGTGCTCGAGGACCTCCGCGGCCCCAAGGTCGTCATCCAGAAGTTCAAGAACAAGACCGGGTACAAGAAGCGCCAGGGCTTCCGCGCTGAGCTCACCCGCGTCAAGATCACCTCGATCGCGTAAGGCGGGAGTAGAAGATGGCACACAAGAAGGGTGCGAGCTCCACTCGCAACGGTCGTGACTCGAACGCACAGCGCCTCGGCGTGAAGCGCTTCGGTGGCGAGGTCGTCAACGCCGGCGAGATCATCCTCCGCCAGCGTGGCACCCACTTCCACCCGGGCGCCAACGTCGGCCGCGGTGGCGACGACACGCTGTTCGCCCTCTCGGCCGGTTCGGTCGAGTTCGGCACCAAGGGCGGCCGCAAGGTCGTCAACATCGTCAACGCGTAACACCAGCGACGACAGACTCTGCGGGAGGGGCGGGCCACGTGCCCGCCCCTCCCGTTCTTTCGTGCACGACCTCGTGCGCCGCGGTACCGTCCGTGCGCCCGAGTCAGAACCAGGAGTGGAACCATGGCGACCTTCGTCGACCGCGTGACCCTGCACCTCACCGCGGGGAACGGCGGCAACGGCTGCGTGTCGGTCCGCCGTGAGAAGTTCAAGCCCCTCGCCGGTCCCGACGGCGGCAACGGTGGCGACGGGGGCGACATCGTCCTGGTCGCCGACCCGCAGGTGACGACCCTGCTCGGGTACCACCGATCGCCCCACCGCTCGTCGCGCAACGGCCAGCCCGGCATGGGCGACATGCGCAGCGGTGTGAGCGGCGAGACGCTCGAACTGCCCGTCCCGATCGGCACCGTGGTGCACGACGAGGACGGCGAGGTCCTGGCGGACATGACCGAGCCCGGCATGCGGGTCGTCGTCGCGCCAGGTGGCCAGGGCGGTCTCGGCAACGCGGCCCTCGCGACCACGAAGCGCAAGGCCCCCGGCTTCGCGCTCCTCGGCACCCCGGGCTGGGCCGGCGACGTCAGCCTCGAGCTGAAGACGATCGCCGACGTCGCCCTGGTCGGGTTCCCGAGCGCCGGCAAGTCCTCGCTCATCGCCGCGATCTCCGCCGCGAAGCCGAAGATCGCGGACTACCCGTTCACCACCCTGACGCCGAACCTCGGCGTCGTCGAGTCGGGCGAGGTCCGCTTCACCGTCGCCGACGTGCCCGGTCTGATCGAGGGCGCGTCGGAGGGAAAGGGCCTCGGCCTCGAGTTCCTCCGTCACGTCGAGCGCTGCGAGGCGCTCCTGCACGTCATCGACTGCGCCACGCTCGACCCCGGCCGTGACCCGATCAGCGACCTCGACGTCATCCTCGGCGAGCTCGAGCGCTACCCGGTGCCGGAGGGGCAGACCCCGCTGCTCGAGCGCCCGCAGCTCGTCGCGCTGAACAAGGTCGACGTGCCCGAGGCCGCCGAGCTCGCCGAGTTCGTCACCGCCGAGCTCGAGGATCGCGGCTACCGCGTCTTCCCGATCTCGACCGCGTCGCGCAAGGGTCTCCGGGAGCTGACGTTCGCCCTGGCCGAGGTCGTCGAGCAGGCCCGGGCAGACCGTCCGGCCGCACCCGAGCAGGAGCGCATCGTGCTCCGCCCGAAGGCCGTCGACGAGAAGCCCTTCACCGTGCGCGCCGAGGGCGGCGAGGAGCACCGCTTCTACCGGGTCCGCGGCGCGAAGCCGGAGCGCTGGGTCGTGCAGACCGACTTCACCAACGAGGAAGCCATCGGCTACCTGGCCGACCGGCTGGCGAAGCTCGGCGTCGAGGACGGTCTGTTCAAGGCCGGAGCCGTGGCCGGGTCCACCGTGGTCATCGGTGGCGACGGCGGCATGGTCTTCGACTGGGAGCCCACGCTGACCTCGACCGCCGAGCTCATCACGAGCGCCCGCGGCACGGACGCCCGTGTCGGTGGATCGTCGCGCCCCACCCGCAACGAGCGTCGCGAGGAGTACTTCGAGCGCATGGACGCCAAGGCCGCCGCGCGCGCCGAGCTCGAACAGGAGCGCGTGTCCGGTCTGTGGGCCGACGACGACCGCGACGACGAGGACTGATCGACGCATGACCGACACGCACCCGCGCACCGACCTCGGCCCCGTAAGGCGGCGGCAGGACGTGCCGCGTGCGCGTCGGCTCGTCGTGAAGGTCGGGTCGTCGTCGGTCAGCGGTGAGAACACCGGACAGATCGCCGCGCTCGTCGACGCCCTGGCCGCCGCGCACGCGCGTGGGACCGAGGTCGTCCTGGTGTCCTCCGGCGCCATCGCGACCGGCTTCCCGTTCCTCGGGCTCGAGGGACGCCCCGAGGACCTGGCGACCCAGCAGGCAGCCGCGGCGACCGGGCAGAACGTCCTCATGTTCCGGTACCAGAAGGAGCTCGACCGGCACGGCATCGTCGCGGCCCAGGTCCTGCTCACCGCGGGCGACATGCAGAACCCGACGCACCGGGTGAACGCCCAGCGCGCCGTCGACCGGCTGCTCGCGCTGCGCGTGCTCCCCATCGTGAACGAGAACGACACGGTCGCGACCCACGAGATCCGCTTCGGCGACAACGACCGGCTCGCGGCGCTCGTCGCACGGCTCCTCGGCGCCGATGCGCTCGTGCTGCTGTCCGACGTCGAGTCGCTCTACACGCGGCCGCCGGAGCACCCGGACGCGGAACCGATCGACGAGGTCCCGTTCGGCGACGAGCTCGCCGGTGTCACCTTCGGGACGGTCGGCTCGGCCGGTGTCGGTACCGGGGGAGCGGGGACGAAGGTCGCCGCTGCCCGGCTCGCGGCCGAGGCGGGGACGTCGGTCCTCGTGACCGGTACCGCACTCGTCGACCGGGCGCTGGCCGGCGAGCACGTCGGTACCTGGTTCCAGGCGGCGCCCCGGGGTTGACGGGCTTGCCGACGGGCCTGCTGTCGGCCTGGAGGCGCGGCGTCGGTCCGGCAGGCCGGCCAGCGGTCGACGCGGACACCGTCCGGCAGGCACGGTGCCGGCCCCTGGCGCCGGCTTGCGGACGTGGGCGGTCGGGCCTGCCGCGTGCGCTCGAGACGCCGGCGTGCGGTCGAGACGCCGGCGTGTTTCGGAGACGCCGGCGTGCGCTCGAGACGCGAGCGTGCGGTCGAGACGCCGGCGCCGCAACCGGGCCCGTCTCGGTGGAACCGGGGCGTCTCGAGCCGACGGTGGCGTCCCACGGCGGCTCATCAGGATGCGCAGGACACATCCCCTCCGCCCGGACCGGAGTCGGACACCGGGCGGACGTGTGCGGACTCCTGCACACGAGCGCACCTCCCAGACCGCGTCCACAGGTGTGACGCGGTCAGCGTCATGCGCCGGGCAGCCGACCTAGTATCGGACCATGTCGTCGACGGTCACCGCCCCCTCGCTCACCGACAAGCTGGTCGCGTCGCGTGCTGCCTCCACCGCGCTCGCCACGGCCACGACCGCGGTCAAGGACCAGGCGCTCCGAGCGGTCGCGGCCGCCCTGCGCGCGGGGACGGACACGATCGTCGCGGCGAACCACGAAGACCTCGTCGCGGGCGAGGACGGTGGACTGTCCTCGGGTCTGCTCGACCGTCTGCGACTCGACGCCGCACGGATCGACGCCCTCGCGGCCGCGGTCGAGCACGTCGTCGGCCTGCCGGACCCGGTCGGCGACCTCGTTCGTGGGTCGCGGCTGCCCAACGGACTCCAGCTCACCCAGGTCCGCGTGCCGTTCGGAGTGGTCGGTGCCATCTACGAGGCACGCCCGAACGTCACCGTCGACATCGCCGCGCTCGCGTTGAAGAGCGGGAACGCCGTCGTGCTCCGCGGCGGTTCGGCGGCGCAGCGCACGAACGCCGAGCTCGTCGAGCGGATCCGCGGGGCGGTGGCCTCGGTGGGGCTGCCTGCGGACCTCGTGCAGACGATCGACGAGTTCGGTCGCCAGGGCGCGACCGACCTGATGCGCGCGCGTGGACTCGTCGACGTGCTCGTGCCGCGGGGCAGCGCGTCGTTGATCCAGACCGTCGTGACGGAGTCGCAGGTACCCGTGATCGAGACGGGCGCGGGCGTCGTGCACGTGTTCCTCGACGCGTCGGCGCCCCTGGAACGCTCGGTCGACATCGTGCTGAACAGCAAGGTGCAGCGGCCGAGCGTCTGCAACGCCCTCGAGACCCTGCTCGTGCACGAACGGGCGGCCGAGCGGCTGCTGCCGGTCCTGGCCGACCGCCTCCGCGCGGCCGGGGTTACCCTGCGCGGGGACGACGCCACGCGGACGATCGTGCCCGGCGTGCTCCGCGCGACCGAGGCGGACTGGGCGACGGAGTCGATGGACCTCGACCTGTCGATCCGGGTGGTCCCGGACGTCGACGCGGCGATGGCGCACATCGCGCGGTGGTCGACGCACCACACCGAGTCCATCGTGACGGACGACGTCGACACGGCCGAGCGGTTCCTGGCGGAGGTCGACTCGGCGGTCGTCATGGCGAACGCGTCGACCCGGTTCACCGACGGCGGCGAGTTCGGCTTCGGGGCCGAGGTCGGCATCTCGACGCAGAAACTGCACGCGCGTGGGCCGATGGGGCTCCCCGAACTGACCAGTACCAAGTGGATCGTGCGCGGGCACGGACAGATCCGCGGCTAGACTGGGCGGCGACTTCCCACCCGATCGAACGGAGCACCGGACCGATGACCTTCCTCGCTGAAGCCGCTGAGCACGCCTCGGGTGTGCCCGCGTTCGTCTTCCCGATGTGCGGCGCGCTGTTCTTCACCTTCCTCGGGTTCGTGACGTGGAGCTTCCGCGACGTCGCGTACCGTCACTCGCACAAGTTCGAGGCCACCCGCCACCACGAGACGGGTGTCGACGAGTTCGGTCACACCAAGCTCTGACCCGCCGCTCGATGCTCGAGAGCACGGGGCGCCCACGCATCGGCGTGATGGGCGGCACGTTCGACCCGATCCACCACGGGCACCTCGTGGCGGCGTCGGAGGTCGCCCGTGCGTTCGACCTGGACGAGGTCGTCTTCGTCCCCACCGGTCAGCCGTACATGAAGTCGGACGTCACCGACGCCGAACACCGGTACCTGATGACGGTGGTCGCCACCGCGTCGAACCCGATGTTCACGGTCAGTCGGGTGGACATCGACCGTCCCGGGCCCACCTACACGGTGGACACGTTGCGCGACCTGCGCGACCAGCGACCGGATGCGCAGCTCGTCTTCATCTCGGGCGCGGACGCCGTTCAGCAGATCCTCGACTGGAAGGATCACGATGGCCTCTGGGACCTGGCGCACTTCGTCGCGGTCACCCGTCCGGGCCACGACCTGAGCATCACCGGACTCCCCGAGCGAGACGTGAGCTTGCTCGAAGTCCCCGCACTGGCGATATCCTCGACCGATTGCCGCGACCGGGTCAGGCGCGGTCACCCCGTGTGGTACCTCGTGCCGGACGGGGTCGTCCAGTACATCTCCAAGCACCACCTGTATCGGAGCGTTGCATGAGTTCGTCCGACGCGCAGCCGCCACTCTCGCGGCGTGAGGCGCGCGAGCGGGAGCGTGCCGCCGCAGCCGGCGGGCAGCCCGTCACCCCGCCGCCGACCGTCGCCGCACCCTCCGACCAGTCCGAGCCCCGTCGTCGGCCGGGCTCGCACGTTGCGCCTTCGCCGAGCGGCCCCGCGCGGTCGGCCGTCCGTCCGACCTCCGGCGGCTCCGAGCCGGAGCAGCAGCCCGGGCCGGTCTTCCCCCTCGCACCGGCTCCGGCCTCGGCGACCGAGATCGTGCCGGGGACCGGTGGCCTCACCCGCCGCCAGCTCCGCCTGATGCGCGAGGCCGAGGGACAGGCCGTGCAGCCCGTTCCGCTGCAGGCGCCGACCCCGCAGTCGTCGGACCGCACCGTGCAGGACGTCATCGGCTCGGTCGACCACCTCGACCAGGACGCCGAGCGTCCGCGTTCGGCACCGACCGCCGCGTGGTCGCCGGACCAGGCGCGTCCGGCCCAGGGACGTTCGGCCCAGGGACGACCGGTACAGCCGCGCCCGGCCGGCGACCGTCCGGTCCCGGCCTCGGCCGAGCGTCCGACGTCGGCGCAGGACCCGGTTCGTTCCGCGCAGTTCCCGCTCGCTCCGACCCCGGTCGTCGACGCGTCCGAGGCGTCGGGCGACCGCGACGACCGGACCGGTGCGGCAGGGCAGGCCCCGGAGCGCGAGGCACCGGCCGACGAGCCGTCCGCCGAGACCGAACTGCTCGACCCGGCGGCCGTGGCGCAGGCGACCGAGGCGGACGGCTCCCCGGACGCGGTCGAGCCCCTGAGCGAGGCCGCCGCGCACGCCGAGGAGCCCCGGCGCCACCGGACGACCTGGGCCCCGCCGGAGACCGACGACACCGAGACGAACGAGTCCGAGGACGCTGCCCGGGCATCCGCCCCGGCGCCGACGGCGTCGACCCCCGTCGTGTTCCCGTTGTCGCTCGACGACGACACGAACGAGGTCCCGATCCAGCTCCCGACGCCCGCGACCGCTCGTCGGTCCGACGACGGTGCCGGTCGGGGCGACGACGCGGATGCCGGTGCACCGCGCGTCCCGGCGGCCTTCCGTCGGAGTCCCGAGCCGAAGCCCGTCACGACGGCCTTCGAGCCCCCGGCGGGCCACTGGACCCAGCAGGCGCGTGACGCCGACGACGCCGAGGTGCACGACGTGACGGGCACCCGCCGCGTCGCCGTGCAGGACACCAACTCGATCGTGCTGCCGAACTCCGCGCTGGCCGACCCGACCGGCGCCCTGAACGCCACCGGCGAGGTGATCCTCACCGGCTCGATCGACCTGCCGGCCTCGCTGTCGTCCACCGGGTCGCACCGACCGATCGACGGGGCCGAGGTCGACCGGCTGCTCGAGCAGCACGACGAGCAGCCGGAGACCGACGCCAGCCCCGTCCGTGCGAGCCGTGCGATCTCGAGCCACACGTCCACGCGTCAGGTCGTGCTCGCCGCCGCGAAGCCGAAGGAGTCCCGGACGCCGGTGATCCTCGGCGTCACCGTCGGGGCCGTCGGCCTGGCCGCCGCAGGGGTCATCATCGTCGCCCTGCTCACCACCCACTTCGGCGGCTGAGCGCCCGCCGGACTCCTCGCACCCGACCGCCCCGTCGTCCGTCCCGGCCCACCGGCCTGGCCGCTGTCGGCGGGGTGGCCTATGATCAAGACCCATCACACGGACCCGCAGCGTGCGGTGCCGACGACCGGAAGGACTCCGTGACCGCCTCCTCACGCGCAGTGGAACTCGTACAGATCGCCGCCCAGGCGGCCGACGCGAAGCAGGCCGAAGACCTCGTCGCCCTCGACGTGACCGGGCCGCTGCAGCTCACCGACGTGTTCCTGCTCGCGACCGGTCGGAACGAGCGCAACGTGCTCGCCATCGCGGACGAGGTCGAGGAACGCCTGATCGCAGCCGGGGCCAAGCCGCTCCGGCGCGAGGGCCGGACGGAGGGCCGCTGGGTCCTCATCGACTTCGGTGACATCGTCGTGCACGTCTTCCACGAGGAAGACCGCCAGTACTACTCGCTCGAGCGCCTCTGGTCGGACTGCCCGACGATCCCGCTCGAGCTCCCCGTCGACCACACGGCGTAGACGCGACTCGCCCGGGTGACGGAGTCGATTTCGTCACCGGGCGTCCGCGTGGTGTACGCTTCCATGGTGCCTCCGGGAACGGAGAACACACCGAAGAAGTGAACATGGGTCTGTGGCGCAGCTGGTAGCGCACCTGCATGGCATGCAGGGGGTCAGGGGTTCGAGTCCCCTCAGATCCACCCAATAGACGAAGCCCCGCCGGACATCCGGCGGGGCTTCGTCGTTCCGCAGGTGCTTCGTCGTTCCGCAGGTCCGGGCCGGACAGGTCCGGCCCCGACGGGTCCGACCCTGCCAGGCGGCGCGACCCATCCGGAACCGGGGCCGTCCGGGCTTCCCCGTCCCACTACGCTGTTGCGCATGAGCAACGACGCGCCCCTGGCCGGAGCCCCGCTGTCCGGATCCGCCCTGACGATCACCGCAGGCGGGTACACCGCCGAGGTCGCCTCGGTCGGGGCATCGCTCCGGACCCTCCGCGCCGGGGGACGCGACCTGGTCGTCCCGTTCTCCGCCGACGAGGTCCGTCCGGCCTTCCGCGGGGCCGTGCTGGCGCCCTGGCCGAACCGGGTCGTCGACGGCCGGTACGCGTTCGGCGGGCAGGACCACGAGCTCGCGCTGACCGAGCCGAAGCGGCACCACGCACTGCACGGTCTCGTCGCCTGGACGGACTTCCGGGTCGTCGCCCACGAGCCCGACCGTGCGGTGCTCGCCACGACGGTGCCCGCGCAGGAGGGGTACCCGTACCGCGTCGAGGTGCTCGTCGAGTACCGCGTGGACGCCGACGGTCTGCACACGACCGTCACCGGGACGAACACGGGTGCGGATGCCGCACCGTGGGGGACCGGTCCGCACCCGTACCTCGTCGCCGGCGAGGGCCGTGTCGACGACTGGACGCTGACCCTGCCCGCAGCCGAGGTGCTCGAGGTCACCGAGGACCGCCTCGTGCCGACCGGCCTGGCCCCCGTGCACGACGAGTTCGACCTCCGAACGGCGACCCCGATCGGCGACCGGTTCATCGACCACGCGTTCACCGGGTTCGACCGCGACGCCGAGGGACTGGCCACGATCGAGCTCACCGCGGCGGACGGGCACGGCGTGCGGGTGTCCTTCGGGCCGGAGTGCGGCTGGGCGCAGGTGCACACCGCCGACCACGTCGTGCCGGAGTACCACCGTGTCGGCCTCGCGGTCGAGCCGATGACCTGTGCACCGGACGCCTTCAACGCGGGCGAGGAGGTCGGCCTCGTCGTGCTCGCCCCCGGTGCCGCGCACGCCGCCTCGTGGACGATCGCCGCGGTCTGACCCGAGCGCGGGTCCTCACGCGACGGCTCGACGTCACGCCCGACCTCGGCGCGCTGGCGGCAGCCACCGGGTCCGACGTCGTCTGGCTCGACTCCGGGCTGCCCGAGGGCGCGCCGGAGGCTGCTCGCGGACGCGCCCGGTGGTCGCTCCTCGCGCACACGGACGGACCGTTCGCGACCCGGTTCCGGCACGAGGACCGACGCGCGGAGCTCGAGGTCCCGCCCGCGGCCCGGCGGTGGTTCGGGACGTCGCGCTCCGAGGACCGCCCGGCGTTCGCCGTGCTCGACGACCTGCTCTCGCGGACACCGGCGCTCGACACCCCGGTGCCGGGCTGCGGGTTCGCGCTCGGCTGGGTCGGGTTCCTCGGCCACGAGCTCGGCCGGGAGTCCGGCGGTCCGGACCGTACCGCTGCGCACGCGGACGCGGACCTGCGCTTCGCGGACCGCGCGGTCCTGGTGCACGCCGACGGCCGCGCCTGGGCGCTCACCCTGGTGACCGACGACGAACCGGCGGCCAGTGCCGCGAACCGCGCGTGGCTCGACGGGCCGCACACGGGAGGGCCGCCGGTCGACGTGCCGGACGGTGCCACGGGCCTCCCGGCCGTCGCCGTCGGTCGCGTGTCCCGCGCCGCGTACGAGGGCGCGGTCGAGGCGTGCCGCGCCGAGATCCGAGACGGGAACGCGTTCCAGGTGTGCCTCACGACCGCCTTCGCGGTCGGCGCGTCCGGACGGGAGGCCCTGCTCGCGCCCGCCACCGATCCGCACCTGGTCGAGTACCTGCGCCTGCGCCGTGCGGACCCCGTCCCGTTCGGCGCCTGGCTGCGGCTCGGCCCGCTGCGGATCGCCAGTCGGTCGCCGGAGCGGTTCCTGCGGGTGGACGCCGACGGCACGGTGGTCGCGGAGCCGATCAAGGGCACGCGGCCGCGCGACGCGGACCCGGCACGGGACGCCGTCGCCCGGTCGGCGCTCGCGGCGAGCACGAAGGACCGCGCGGAGAACGTCATGATCGTCGACCTGCTGCGGAACGACCTGCTGCGCACGGCGGTGCCCGGGTCGGTGCACGTCGAGCGGCTCTGCGACGTCGAGACCTACGCGACCGTGCACCAACTCGTGTCGACGGTGTCCGCCGTGCTGCCGGCCGGGGCGTCCCGAGCGGCGGTCGTGCGCGCAGCGTTCCCGCCGGGGTCGATGACCGGGGCGCCGAAGATCAGCGCGATGGCGATCGCCGACCGGCTCGAGGGGGCGCCCCGTGGCGTGTACTCGGGGGTCGTCGGGTACTTCTCGGCGGACGGTTCGGTCGACCTGTCGGTGGCCATCCGCACACTGGTGACGGTGCTCGACGACCGAGGGGTGGAACGCTCGCGGACGTTCGGGGCCGGTGGCGCGGTGACGTGGTCCTCGGTCGCGTCGGACGAGGCGGACGAGGTCGAGACGAAGACGCGGTCGGTGTTCGGGGCGCTGGGGGTCACCGCCGGCTGGTGACCGGGACGGGGCGGGTTCCCGGTCGTCGTGTGAGCCGCCGGGCGTGTCGAACGCGTGTTCGATCCGGTTGTCCACCGATGTCGGACCCGGTTGACATCATCGAACACATGTTCGAATATGAGGGCATGCAGACGGCGGCGGCACTCCTGTCGCCCGGGCCCGAGGGGGCGACCGGGCCCGACGGGCCTGCTCGGCTCGACGGGCCTGCTCGTCCCGACGGGCCTGCTCGTACCGACGAGTTTGGCCGCTCCGGCGGTCGGTCGGGGGCGACCCGTCCGACCCGGCGCGTCGACCACCTGGGGGATGCCCGGGCGGCGCTCGAACGCATCACGGCGCTGCGCTCCCGGGTGTCCGAGATGGAAGCGCCCCGCGTCGACGTCCAGGGGCTCCCCACCGCCGACGCCCTGCAGCCGCTGCTGCCCGGCGGTGCGATCCGGGCCGGCGGGTCCTACGCCGTGCAGGAGTCCGTGCTGCTCGCCATGACCATGCTGCAGGCGGCCTCGGCCGAGGGTGCGTGGTGCGCCGTGGTCGGGGTGCCGTCCTTCGGGGTCGAGGCGGCTGCGGCGATGGGCATCGACCTCGAGCGGCTCGTGCTCGTGCCCGACCCGGGCGACCAGTGGCTCACCGTGACCGCAGCCCTCGCCGACGTGGCGCAGATCGTCCTGACGCGGCCGCTCGGTCGGGTCGTGCCCGGTGACGTCTCCCGGCTGTCCGCGCGGTTGCGGCAGCGTGGTGGAGCACTCGTCGCACTCGGGTCGTGGCCGGGCGCCGACGTGACGCTGCGGGTGAGCGGCTCGGTGTGGACCGGCATCGGCGAGGGGCACGGGTACCTGGCGGAGCGCCGGGCCACGGTGACGGCGTCCGGCCGTGCGGGGGCGGGGCGGGGCGTCAGCGCGGACCTGCTGCTGCCGGCGGCGGACGGTGCGGTGCGACCCGCTGCGCCCCTCGTCACCCGTGCGGGCGGGACCGACACGGGCGTCACCGGTGCACCCGGTACCACCCCGGTCGTCCCCGGTGTCGCACCGGCGGACGACGCCGGGACGTCCCGCGTGCTGCGTCCGGTCGCGGTGGCGTCGTGAGCCCGCGGGGACGAGCACGTGCCGCCTCGCCGCGCGGCGCGATCCGGGGCACCGCCGGGGCGGGGGTGCCGGGTGCCGGAGTCGTCCGTGCCGATGCGCTGGCGCGCGGTGGTGCCCTGCCGGAACCGCCGCCCACCCGCACGATCGTGCTCTGGTGCCCGGACTGGCCGGTGATCGCGGCTGCCCGGGCAGCGGGGTCACCGCCCGAGCACCCCTTCGCACTGGTGGCCAAGGGGCTGGTGTTCGCCAGCTCGGCCAGTGCCCGGCAGCAGGGTGTGGTCCGTGGCCTCCGCGTGCGCGAGGCCCAGGCCCGCTGCCCGGAGCTCGTGGTCGAGCCCTACGACGACGCGCTCGACCACCGGGCGTTCGAGCCGGTCATCCGTGCGATCGAGGGCGCGGTCCCCGGGGTCGAGGTCCTGCGTCCCGGCACGATCGCCCTGCGCTCCCGTGGGCCGGCGCGGTACTACGGCGGCGAGCGGGCGGCGGCCGCGACGCTGGCCGGCATCGCCGCCGACCACGGTGCCCCCGGCGTCCGTGCCGGGGTGGCGGACACCCCGTTCGCGGCGGAGCAGGCAGCGCGGGCGCGCCCGGTGCGGCCGGGGGAGCGGGTGCGCATCGTGCCGGTCGGCGGATCGGCCGCGTTCCTGGCGGACCTGCCGCTCGGGGTGCTCGGCGACCCCGACCTGGCGATGGTGCTCGGGCGGCTCGGCATCGCCACGCTCGGCGACTTCGCCGCGCTCGGCGACGAACAGGTGCGCGACCGGTTCGGGGTCGCCGGTGCGTTCCTGCACCGGCTGGCGGGCGGCCGCGACCCGCGCGAGGTCGCCGCGCGGGCGGTCCCGCCGGAGCTCCGGGTCGAGGCGTCCTTCGAGCCGCCGCTCGACCGTGCCGACCAGGTCGCGTTCGCCTTCCGCCGGTCGGCCGACGACTTCGCCGCCCGACTGCGCGCCGCCGGGCTCGTCGCGACCACGATCCGGGTGGGCATCGTCGACGAGCGCGACCTGCTGCTCGAGCGGACCTGGGTGCACCCGCGCTGGTTCGACGCGGCCGACGTGGTCGACCGCGTGCGCTGGCAGCTCGCCGGCGGCGTCGACCCCTCCGGGCTCGAGGCACCCGTGGTCCAGGTGGTGCTCGAGCCCGTCGCGGTCGACGACGCGTCGAACCACGAGCGCGGGCTCTGGGGGACCGGGCCCGACGAGCGGGTGCACCACGCCCTCGCCCGGGTGCAGGGGCTCGTGGGGCACGAGGGCGTGGTCACCCCGCGGATCGGTGGCGGTCGGACGCTGGCAGAGCGGGTCGTGCTCGTGCCGTGGGGCGACACCCCCGCCGGTGGCGAGCGGGCGCTGGCGACCGTGCGCGACCGACCGTGGCCGGGCAGGCTGCCGGGTCCGCCGCCGGCGACCGTGCTCGAGCGGCCCCGTCCGGTGGACGTCGTGTCGGTGGGCGGCGACACCGTCGACGTCGACGAGCGCGGTGCCCTGACCGGGGTGCCGGAGCGGTTCCGCGCCGAGGGCGAGCGGGGCGGCCGGTTCGCGCCCGTGACCGCGTGGGCGGGGCCGTGGCCGCTCGTGGTGCGCTGGTGGGAGGCCGGCGGACGACGCCTGCACCGACTGCAGCTCGTCGACGACGACGGCCGCGCCTGGTACCTGGTGCTCGCCGACCACCGGTGGTGGGCCGAGGCGGTCGCGACGTGAAGGAGACCTGATGGGCTACAGCAACCCGCCGATCCCGTGGTCGCAGTTCGAGCGCGCCCTGTCGGACAAACGACCGGACAGCGCGCACGCCGGCGACGGCGGGGACAGCCCGGCCTGGTCGCGCAAGCGGTCCCGGTACGTCCCACCGACGCCCGCGGCCGACGACGACGTCCCCGTCGTGCCCTACGCCGAGCTGCACGCGCACTCGACCTTCAGCTTCCTCGACGGCGCCAGCGGTCCGGAGCACCTGGTCGAGGAGGCCGCACGGCTGCACCTGCACGGCCTGGCGCTGACCGACCACGACGGGTTCTACGGCGCTGCCCGGATGGCCGAGGTGGCCGAGGCGTACCCGACCGTGACGACCGTGTACGGCACCGAGCTGTCCCTCGGGCTGACCGAGCCGCAGAACGGCGTCCCCGACCCGGAGGGCACGCACCTGCTGCTCCTCGCCGACGGGCAGGACGGCTACCACCGGCTCGCGGCCGCCGTCACGCGGGCGAACCTGGCCTCGGGCGCCGAGAAGGGGCGGCCGCAGTACGACCTCGACGAGCTCGCGGCGCAGGCCGACGGGCACTGGCGGGTCCTCACCGGCTGCCGGAAGGGCACCGTGCGCCAGGCCCTCGAGCGCGGCGGGGAGTCGGCGGCGGACGAGGCCCTGCGGGCGCTGCTCGACCGGTTCGGCACGGCCGGTGTGGTCGTCGAGCTGACCGACCACGGCGAACCGCTCGACACCGCCAGGAACGACGTCCTCGCGATGCTCGCGGCACGGCACGCCCTGCCCGTCGTGGCGACCGGGAACGTGCACTACGCGACCCCGGACCGCTTCCCCGTCGCGACCGCGCTGGCGGCCGTGCGGGCCCGGCGCAGCCTCGACGAGATCGACGGCTGGCTGCCGGCGGCCCCGACCGCCCACCTGCGGTCGGGCGCCGAGATGGCCAGGCGCTTCGTGCGGTGGCCGGGGGCGGTCGAGACGAGCGTGGCGCTGGCGGACGAGCTCGGCTTCCGCCTCCGGACCGCCAAGCCCGGGCTGCCCGACGTCGAGGTCCCCGAGGGGCACACGACGATGTCGTGGCTGCGGGAGCTCACCTGGCGGGGCGCCCGGCGGTTCTACCCGGGCAGCGCCGACGGGGTCGACCCGCAGAAGCGCGAGCGGATCGAGCGGGAGCTCTCCGTCATCGCGGACAAGGACTTCCCGGGGTACTTCCTGATCGTGCGGGACATGGTGCAGTACGCCCGGCAGCGGGGCATCCTGTGCCAGGGGCGCGGCTCGGCGGCGAACTCGGCGGTCTGCTACCTGCTCGAGATCACAGCGGTCGACTCGATCCGGTACGGGCTGCCCTTCGAGCGGTTCCTGTCGGCGATGCGCGACGAGGAACCCGACATCGACGTCGACTTCGACTCGGACCGTCGCGAAGAGGTGATCCAGTACGTCTACGAGAAGTACGGACGGTTCAACGCGGCGCAGGTGGCGAACGTCATCACCTACCGGCCGAAGGGGGCCGTGCGGGACATGGCGAAGGCCCTCGGGCACAGCCCCGGGCAGCAGGACGCCTGGTCGAAGCAGGTCGAGCGGTGGGGGTCGGTCACCGAGAGCCAGGACCACGACATCCCGGACACCGTGGTCGACATGGCGCAGCAGGTGCTCGGCTTCCCGCGGCACCTCGGCATCCACTCCGGGGGCATGGTGCTCACCGACCGGCCCGTGGGCGAGGTCGTGCCCATCGAGCACGCCCGCATGGACGGCCGGACCGTGCTGCAGTGGGACAAGGACGACTGCGCCTTCATGGGGCTCGTGAAGTTCGACATGCTCGGGCTCGGGATGCTCGCGGCGCTGCAGTACTCGTTCGACCTGGCCGACGAGCACTGCGGGGAGCGTTGGGACATGCACTCGATCCCGAAGGAGGAACAGGGCGTCTACGACCAGCTCTGCCGCGCGGACACGATCGGGGTGTTCCAGGTTGAGTCCCGCGCACAGATGGGCACGCTCCCGCGGCTGTTGCCCCGGCGGTTCTACGACCTGGTGATCGAGGTCGCGCTCGTCCGCCCGGGCCCGATCCAGGGCGGTGCCGTGCACCCGTACATCCGACGTCGGACGGGCGAGGAACCGATCACGTACATCCACCCGTCGCTCGAACCCGTGCTCGAACGGACGCTCGGGGTGCCGCTGTTCCAGGAGCAGCTCATGCAGATGGCGATCGCCGTCGGCGGGTGCTCCGGGGACGACGCGGACCTGCTCCGGCGGGCGATGGGCTCCAAGCGCGGCCTCGAGAAGATCGAGCGGCTGCGCGAGAAGCTCTACGCGGGGATGGCGGCGAACGACATCCACGGCGCGGACGCCGACGCGATCTACGCCAAGATCCAGGCGTTCGCGAACTTCGGGTTCGCGGAGAGCCACTCGATCAGCTTCGCGCTCATCGTCTACGCGAGCGCCTGGATGCGGCTGCACTACCCGGGGGCGTTCCTGGCAGCCCTGCTCCGGGCGCAGCCGATGGGGTTCTACTCGCCGCAGACCCTGGTCGCCGACGCCCGACGGCACGGGGTGCGGGTGCTGCGTCCGGACGTCCTGCGGTCGGCGGTCGACGCGACGCTGGAGCCGCTGTCCGACGGCGAGACCGGTCCGACGGGAGCCGACGCCTGCCTGGCCGAGGAACAGCCCCCCGTGTTGCCGTTCGACGGCTCGTCGCCCGACGACACCGCTGACCACCGCCGCGACGGTGCCTTCGCCGTCCGCCTGGGGCTGGTCGAGGTCGCCTCGCTCGGTCGGCGGAGCGCCGAGGCGATCGTCGCGGAGCGCGAGGCGAACGGACCCTTCACCGACATGTCCGACCTGGCCCGCCGGGTCCGGCTGACGACGGCGCAGCTCGAGGCCCTGGCCGCGGCGGACGCCTTCGCCGGGCTCGGCATCGACCGGCGCAGCGGCATGTGGTCGGCGGCACAGGCCGCGGCGGAACGCCCCGACCAGCTGCCCGACACGCAGGTCACGGTGCAGCCGCCGCTGTTCGGGCAGATGACGAGCGGCGACGTCCTGATCGCGGACATGTGGTCGACGGGCATGTCGACGGACGACCACCCGGTGCACCACGTCCGACCGCGACTGCGGGCCCGCGGGGTGCTCAGCGTGCAGGACACCGCGACGGCGGAGACCGGACGGCGGGTCGAGGTGGGCGGCGTCGTGACGCACCGGCAGCGACCGGCGACGGCGTCGGGCATCACGTTCCTGAACGTCGAGGACGAGACCGGGCTCGTGAACGTCATCTGCAGCGTGGGCGTGTGGGGCCGGTACCGACGGGTGGCGCGGGAGTCGCCGGCCGTGGTGGTGCGGGGGATCCTGGAGCGGTCGCCGGACGGCGTGGTGAACCTGGTGGCGGACCGCATCGAGCACCTGCCGTTGGCGGTACGGACCCGGTCGCGGGACTTCCAGTGACCGAGCGTGACGGGCCGGGACCGGCCGCGACCGGCCGTGCCCGGCAGGGACGGGTCAGGACGGGTCACGTCCCGGTCTGCTCGCGCACCGCGGGGATGCGCACGGTGACCTCGAGACCACCCGAGCGGACGTTGCGGAGGGCAGCCGTGCCTCCCGACCGTTCCGCGATCGCGCGCACGATCGCGAGCCCGAGGCCGGAGCCGCCCGGCACCGGGACCCCGCCCGTCGCCGGGTCCGGGTCGCGGCGTGAGGTCCGGGCCTCGTCCGGGCGGGTGAAGCGGTCGAACGCGACGGGGATGAACGACTCGGGGACACCGGGGCCGTCGTCCGTGACCTGCAGGACGCCCTCGTCGCCCTCGACCCGCCACGACACGAAGACGCCGCCGCCGCGGGGGAGTGCCGCGACCGCGTTGCTCGCGGTGTTCGTGACGAGCTGTGCCATGCCGCCGGTGTCGAGGCGGAAGCGCGGCTCCGACGCCTCGGACGCGTCCGTGCTCCGCTCGAGGTCGAAGTCCACCGTGATGTCCTTCGCCGACGCGATGAGCCGCACACGGTCGACGGCGGCCATGACCTCGTCGCCCAGGTCGCTCCAGGTGGTGGTCGGGTGCGTGCCGTCCTGCTCGCGCTCCTCGGCGTCCTCGATGCGGGACAGCGTGAGCAGGTCGTTCGCGAGCCGCGAGAGCCGGGCGACGCTCCGCTTGGCGCGGTCGATGTGCGCCGCGAGCGCCGCCGCGTCGTCACCGTCGAGGGACGCCAGGTCGAGCTGGGTGGTGAGGATCGCGAGGGGGGTGCGGAGTTCGTGGCTGGCGTCGGAGACCATCTGGCGCTCGCGCTCGGTCACTTGGCGGGTGCGGGCGAGGAACGCGTTCAACGTGGTGGCGAGCGAGGCCAACTCGTCCTGTGCCGGGCCGACCGGCAGCTCGGCGCGCTCGGGAGCGACCGAGAGCCGTTCGGCCTCGCGACGCATCCGGTTCACCGGGCGGAGGGCGGCCGTCGCGAGGGCCCAGGACGCGATGCCGAACGCGATGAGGATCGCGAGACCGGTGAGCGACAGGGTCGTGGTCAGGTCGTCGACGACGATCGTCTCCGCCTGCGAGTTGCGCGCCGCGACGACGGTCCAGCGTCCGGCGGCGTTGACCGGGTGCTCGATGACGACGCGGTACTCCGACCCGGAGACGGTGATGAGCGACGTGCCCGCCTCGGTGGACGCCAGGCTGCCGAGCGCCCGTTCGACACGCGGTGGCATGGTGGACAGCCGGATCTGGCCGGAGGGTGCGACGACGGCGACGAGCTGCGCGTTCCCCGGCGCGGACAGGTCGGGGTCGCTGTCGACCTCGAGCGTCGCGACGTACGGGTCGACGTCGGCGTCGAGCAGGGTCCTGGTGGCGCTCGCGACCACGCTGACGACCTGGAAGCGCATGACGAGCACGAGCAGCAGGATCACGACCGCGGCGATGGCCGTCGAGCCGATGGTGATGCGCGCGCGGAGCGAGAGCACCCGGAGGGGCCGGGGCAGGCCGCGTCCGCCGCGGACCGTCCCGGTCGTGGGTGCCGTCCCGGTCACGCCCCGAGCAGGTCGAGCCGGTAGCCGCGGCCCCGGACCGTCGCGATGGCGACCGTCGCCTCGTGCGAGGTCAGCTTCTTGCGCAGGTAGGAGATGTACTGCTCGACGACGTTCGGGTCGACGTGCTGCGAGCCGTCCCAGACCTCCTCGAGGATCTTCGGACGGTCGACGACCGTGCCCACGGAACGGGCGAGCAGCCGGAGCAGGGCGAACTCGGTCGGGCTGACGGCGACGCGCTGGCCCTTGATCGCGACGCGTCGGGCCTCGGAGTCGATGGCGACGTCGCCGACCTCGATGACCCGCTGGCCGGCAGCCGACTCGCGGCGACCGAGCGCACGGAGGCGTGCGGTCAGCTCGGCGAAGGCGAAGGGCTTCGTGAGGTAGTCGTCCGCACCGGCGTCGAGCCCGAAGACCCGGTCGTCGACGGCGTCGCGTGCGGTGACGAGCAGGATGCGGACGGGGTCCTCGCGCTCGCGGATCCGGCGGGCGAGCTCGAAGCCGGACATGCCCGGCATCATGACGTCGACGACCGCCAGGTCGAAGGCCTGCTCGCCGAGGGCGATGAGCGCCTCGACACCGTTCTCGACCGCCGTGACGCGGTACCCCTCTGCCGCGAGACCACGCTCCATGAGCGCGCGCATCTCGTCGTCGTCCTCGACCACCAACAGGCGCATGATCGACCTCCTCGGCCCCCATCGTGGCAGGGAACGGGCATCGGTGGGCCATTCCCGGTGGGAAGTCGCTGAATCTCGTCACAGTGACCCCGGCTCGACCGCCGTGCGTGCGGTGCGACGGGTCCGTCACCCGGACGAGGGCAGAACGTCCTGTCCCGCAGAGGGGGGTATCGGCCCGGAGAGCGCCGCGTTGCTAGGCTCCGCACCGGACACGGCGTACCCGACGCAGTGTCCCGAGGGGGCACCATGCAGGATCAGGAGAACCGTCCGTACCGTCCGGACGACAGCGACCACCCGGCGATCGTCCGGTTGCAGGCGGAGCTCGACGCGGCACGGGACGGCATCGGCGTGCTCGGCGAGCTCGAGGCCGACCGGCGCGAGCGGGTCGTCGCGGAGCTGCTCAGCGCCGTGCCGGACGTCGCGAGCCGTGCGGCGTACGAGGCAGGCGCAGACCGGGCGGTGGCCACCATCCGGCGCTTCGAGGAGCGCCGGGCCGTCGACCACGAGTCGGCGCCGGCGCTGTGGGACCGGCTCGTGCTCACCGCGTTCGAGGCGGCTGCAGCGGCCGAGCCGACGGAGCGCGACCCGGCGTCCGCACGTCGCGGGGCGACTGCAGTACCCGTCGGCGCCGTGAGCGACGCCAGGGCCTGAGCCGCGCCCGGCGCCGTGAGCGTCGCCAGGGCCAGAGCCGCGACCCGCGCCGCGCCCCGCGCCGCGACCCCGCGATCAGTCGTCCTCGCCGAGCAACTCCTCGCGCACGCGGCGGATGTCCTCGAGCAGGGCGCCGATCAGCACCCAGTGCCGCGAGTTCGGCCGGACGACCTCGAGCGGTGCCGTCAACGCGTGGTCCGTGGCCGCCGTGTCCTCGCCGCCGGTGCCGGTGAAGCCGTCCCGCTCCACGTGGTGCAGCCGCGTCGCCTCGACCCGCGCGCTCAGCGCCCGGACGTCCGCACCGATCCGGGCGACCTCGGTCGCGATGCTCCCCACCACCGGGTCCGACCGGAGGTCCGGCGCGGTGTTGTCCCGGATCGCCCGGGTCATCCCCGTGACACGGGTGACCAGCACGCGCAGGTGCTCGGCGATCGCCGTGTCGCGCTGCAGGATCGTCCGGTGCCGGCCACCGCGGGGGTTCATCGTGAGCGACTCGCCCGCAGCGGTGAGCGAGGCCTCGGCGCGGGCGTGCTGCTGCCGGAGTGCCCGCGCCTGCCGCAGGGCCTCGTCCCACCGGCCGGCGTCCCAGCCCTCGGTGAGGCCGATCGCGATCCGCTCGAACGCTGCCGCGGTGTCGCGGGCCAGTCGGGCGACCGCGAGGTGTGCCGGCTCGAGCAGGACCGGCGGGACGATCACGGCGTTCACCGCCAGCGCCACGACCGCGCCGACCACCGTCTCGAGGATCCGGTCGGCCGAGTAGTTCGGCGTGACGACCCCGGCGGTGAGCACGAGCATGCCGCTGATACCGACCTGGGTGGCGGACGTCGGGGTCAGCCGGAGCGCCCAGCTCAGCAGGATCGCCAGGACGATGACGACGAGCACGACCCACACCGAGTCGCCGAGCAGCAGGTGGAACGCGGTCGCGAGCACGACGCCGAGCACCACGCCGGCGCTGCGCTCGAGGCCCTTCACGAACGACTGGTTGATGCTCGGCTGCACGACGAGGAGCGCGGCGATCGCGGCGAAGGTCGGGAACGGTCCGTCGATGAGGACCCGGCAGAGCAGCACCGCGGCGACCACCGCCACCGCCGTCTTCACGACCTGCAGGAACGGCGTACGGCTGGAACTGCGGAGACGTGCGACCGGGTTCACGACGACCACGGTAGCCACCAGCCGCACGCCGAGCCGTGCACGATGGCGACGAATCCGCCGCGGCACGGTTGACTGGTCCCGTGTGGCCCAACCACGAGCGCGTCATCCCGCAGGCCTTCGCCGGCTCCGGGACGTCCGTCGTGGCCGCACGCGCCCACTCGGTCGAGCCGTCGGGCAACGGCTACCTGTACGGGTACGAGGTCGACACCGTCGACCGGACCGGACAGCGCGCCACCGTCCTGACCTACGTCGACACCGGTGGCGCCCACGACCAGAACAGTGCGATCGTCACCGACCCGGCCACCGGTGAGCCGGTCTCGGTCTGGGCGTACCCGAACGACCCCGGGCTGCCGGTGCTGCCGCAGGTGACGTACCGCGACGCCGTCGCCGAACTCCTCGCGGGCGTCGGCATGCCGGTCACCGACCCGGTGCTCTCGGTCGCCGCCTACCGCCCGGGCAAACGGGCGGTCGTCCGCGTCGACGCCCCGGAGCGCGTGCTCTTCCTGAAGATCGTCCGCCCGCACCGCGTCGCGCCGATCGTCGAGACCCACGAGCAGTTCGTGGCCGCCGGACTGCCGGTCCCGCGGGTGCTGTCGAGCCGGGGCGACGGACTGCTCGTCCTCGAGCGCATCCGGGGCGTGCCCGCGGGCAGCCGGATCACCGAGATCGCCGACGACCCGCGCTTCGTCGCGTCGCTCGCCGCCCTGACCGGTCGCATCGCGACGGTCCCGATGACGCAGCAGGCACGGGCCGACGCGATGGACCACGCGGACTGGCACCGCCGCACGCTCGTGGCCGCGCTGCCGCAGGACGCCGCCGAGGTCGACGAGCTCTACGACGCCATCGGCCGACGGTCCGTCGGGTGGGGCGCCGCCACGAAGCAGGTGGTGCACGGTGACCTGCACCTCGAGCAGGTCTTCGTCGACGAGGACGAGCCGTGGCGCATCTCCGGCCTGCTCGACATCGACACCGCCGGCTGGGGGTTCCCGGTCCGCGACGTCGGTGCGGTCGTCGCCCACCTGGTCGTCACCGGGCTGTGGCACCGGTCGCGCGGGGACGCCGAGCGCGGGGCCGCTGCCGAGCGGCTCGCCGACGCCGTCGCCCGCGACTGGGTCGCGCGGAACCCCGGTGAGGCCGACCGCATCGGTCCGGCCATCGGTGCGCAGCTCCTCGCCCACGCGGGCGGACAGGCCACGACCGGCTCGGAGAACGGGATCCGGACCGCCCGGCAGCTGCTGGCGGCGACGCGCGCCGCGCTCGCCGAGCCGACGCCGACCGTGCCCTCGGACGGCGTGCTCCGTCCGCGGTCCGCACCGCAGGTCTGACCCGGCCGTCCGCCGGGCGTGGACGAGCGGGTGGAGGGGAGCCGCGCCTCCCGGCCGACGTCCGTCCCGGCCATCCGCCGACCGGACGGGAGGCACGACGCGCGCGGGTCCCGTCGAGTCGCCTCCGTCGGGGGTGCGGGAGTAAACTGTGAGCAGCACGCACCGTGTCGTCGCGTGCCGCGTCGTTTCCGGACGCGGCTGTCGGTCACCGAACCGACGTGGGGACCGGATCCGTGGGCGTCCGACGGGCACCACGTGCGTGCGACGGCGCCGGGTCCCGGCGCGGATCGTCGTGCCGAGCACCCGAGTGTGCCGGCCGCACGGGCCGCGGGAGTCCACCGGACGTCCCTCGACGGGACCGGCGCACGAGCGGGCCAGGGTGGCCCGTGGACCGGGGTCGCGCCAGACGCCGGTCGAGGACTTCCCGCCACGACGGCGGCCCGCCCGTGCGGAACGGGCGCAAGAAGGAGGAGCGTTGGCTCGATCAGGCACCCGGCGAGCAGCCGGCGGGACGCGGACCGCGTCGCGCCGCACCCGTCCGCTGGACAACGACGGCGTCATCCCGGTGCTCGCCCGCGCGGTGCGCGAGGTCGAGGCGGCGGCGCAGCGCGGACCACTCAAGGCCTCCAACCGGTCGAAGTTCCAGGCGGTGGCCCTGCTGATGCGCGAGGAGCGTGCGCGGGTCAAGGCCGACCCGGAGCTCACCGACGCGCAGCGGGCCGAGCAGCTGAAGCGTCTCGACGGCGTCGCCACCATCCTGGCGAAGACCGCGGCGCGGGACACCAGCGTGATCCAGCTGCTGACCGAGGAGGCCTCGGTGAGCGAGGCGACGCGGACGGTCAAGCGCGACATGATGATCGCCGGCGGCATGGAACTGCAGCCCGAGGAACTCGTCATCGCGGCGGAGCCCTCGCCGGTGGTCGAGTCACCCGTGCGCGCGGTCGTCCCGCAGGCGGTCGTGCAGCGGCAGCTCGCGAACCCGTTCCTGCCGCCGGACTTCGCCCTCGCCGACCAGCCCGTCGCGCACCCGCGCCGTCTGGCGAACTGGGAGCTCTTCGGTCCGCTGTTCAAGTCGTTCGAGTACGGCGCGGGCGGGGGAGCGGCGTCGATGCCGCTGCCCGATCCGACGTCGCTGCACTCGCGGTCCGGCACCACGCTGATGAAGCACCAGGCGGAGCTCGTCGCCGCCGCGTCGCACGGGCACCGCACCTTCCTGCTCGCCGACGAGCCCGGCCTGGGCAAGACCGCGCAGTCGCTGCTCGCCGCCGACGCCGCGAACGCCTTCCCGCTGCTGGTCGTCGTGCCGAACGTCGTCAAGACGAACTGGGCGCGCGAGGCCGAGCGCTGGGTGCCGAACCGGACCGCCACCGTCATCCACGGCGACGGGGACGACCTGGACGGCTTCGCCGACATCGTCATCGTGAACTACGAGATCCTCGACCGGCACGCCGGGTGGCTCGGGTCGTTCGGGTTCAAGGGCATGGTCGTCGACGAGGCGCACTTCATCAAGAACAAGGAGTCGCAGCGCTCCCGGTTCGTGCTGCAGCTCGCCGAGCAGATCCGCTCGAGGGTGTCCTCGCCGCTGTTCATGGCGCTGACCGGTACCCCGCTGATCAACTCGGTCGAGGACTTCCGCACCATCTGGGAGTTCCTCGGCTGGATCGACGACAAGAAGCCCCGCGCGAAGCTCATGAACGAGCTCGAGGACATCGGGCTCACCCCCGCCGACCCCGGCTTCTTCGTCGAGGCGCGCAAGGCCGTCATCGACCAGGGCATCGTGCGACGCCGCAAGGTCGACGTCGCCGCGGACATCCCCGCCCGACGCATCGCCGACATCCCGGTCGAGCTCGACGGGGAAGAGGGCCGCTCCATCCGCGACGCCGAGCGCGAGCTCACCGCGAAGCTCGTCCGGCGGTACCACCAGGCACTCGACGCCCGCACCGGGCAGGACCCGGTCGTCGGCATCGACCACAGGCTCGTCCGCCAGGTCGCGCGGTGGGAGCTCGAGGACCAGGACGCCTCGTCGACCGGCGAGAACGTGTTCTCGATGGTGCGGCGCATCGGTCGGGCCAAGGCACAGCTGGCAGCGGACTACGCGGCGCAGCTCGCCTCCAACGTCGGCAAGGTCGTGTTCTTCGCGAAGCACCTCGACGTGATGGACCAGGCGGAGGAGGTCTTCGCGCGTCGGCACCTGAAGACCGCGACCGTCCGCGGCGACCAGACGCCCGCGCAGCGCACCGCCGAGATCGACGCGTTCGTGAACGACCCCGACGTGGCCGTGATCGTCTGCTCGCTCACCGCTGCGGGCGTCGGCCTGAACCTGCAGGTGGCCTCGAACGTCGTGCTCGCCGAGCTGTCGTGGACCTCGGCCGAGCAGACGCAGGCGATCGACCGCGTGCACCGGATCGGGCAGGAAGAACCCGTCACCGCGTGGCGCATCATCGCCGCGCAGACGATCGACACCAAGATCGCCGAGCTCATCGACTCGAAGGCGTCCCTGGCCGCCCGCGCGCTCGACGGCTCCGACGAGGAGATCGACGACTCGGGCGACATCCAGCTCGACGCGATGGTGGCGCTGCTGACGGAGGCGCTCGGGGGCTGAGCGCCGAGCGCGGGCGTCAGATGCGTGACTGCACCTCGGCCAGGGACGGGTTCGTCGCGGTGCTGCCGTCCGGGAAGACGAGCGTCGGCACGGTCTGGTTGCCGCCGTTGACCTCGGCGACGAGCTCGGCCGTGCCCGGGGTCCGTTCGATGTCGACCTCGCGGAAGGGCACGCCGGCCTTCGTCATCTGGTTCTTCAGCCGGGCGCAGTAGCCGCACCAGGTCGTCGTGAACATCGTGACGCCGCCGGCCTCGGGCACGAACGCGTCGCGGGTGACTGTCTCGCTCATGGGCACCAGGCTAACCCCGTCGGTTCGGGGAACCCCGGTGACCCCTGGTAGACAGGAGCGCGTGACGGACACCCACCTCGAGATCGAGCGTACGTACGACATGCCCGAGGGCGACGCCCTGCCGGACCTCATCGGGGTCGGCAGCATCGCCCGGACGGAGCACCAGGAGCAGTTCGAGCTCGACGCCACCTACTGGGACACCGAGCGGTACGACCTCGTCGCGTCGCGGGTGACCGTCCGACGGCGCACGGGCGGGCCGGACGCCGGGTGGCACATCAAGCGCGCCGCCTCGGACACCGTCCGGCACGAGCAGCACTTCCCCCTGACCGACGACGCCGACACCGTGCCCGACGAGGTCCTCGGCGCGCTCTTCACCGAGCGCCGGGGCCGCGGCCTGCGCCCGGTCGTCCGCATCACCACCACGCGGGCGGTCACCCGGCTGCTCGACGAGGACGACGACCAGGTCGCCGAACTCGCCGACGACCGCGTGGTCGCCCGGCGGCTCGACGACCAGGCGCCCGCGACCCCGCGCACCTGGCGCGAGGTCGAGGTCGAGACGGTCGAAGGTGTCGACGAGCAGGTGGCGCACGAGCTCTTCGCCGCGCTCGACGGTCGGTTCGCCGACATCGGCGCCCACCCCGCGGCGGTCACCTCGAAGCTCGCCCGGGGACTCGAGGGCGCCCCCGCCGCGCGGCTCCGGACGGCCGAGAAGCCCGAGAAGCACACCGCGGCACGCGCGCTGACCAAGCGCCTGCGCAAGCTCCGGGCCGCGCTCCTGGCGGCGGACGCCGAGCTGCGGACCGGCGGCGACGTCGACCTCCGGGCCACCGCGCGGACCGCCCTCGACATCGCAGCGGTGCTGGGCTCCTACCGTCCGGCCTTCCCCGCCACACCGGCAGCCGACCGCGCCGCCGAGGCCGCGGACGCCCTGGCCGCCGTCACGGCACGTGCCGCACTGGCCGACTACCTGGTGGAACGGCTGCCGTACGCGTCGACGCCGGCGCAGGACCTGCTCGTCGACGCCATGACCCGCGAGCGTGTCCTCGCCGCGACCCGCGAGCGCCGCGCCGTCGCGGTCGGCGAGGTCACGGCATTCCTGGACTCCGAGCCGTACCTCGAGCTCCTCGACGCCCTCGACGACGCCGTCGAACGGCCGGCTCCGACGGCGTGGGTGCTGCGCTCCCCGAAGCACGTGGCGCAGGACGTCTCGGCCGTCGAGAAGCCGCGCGTCCGCGAGCTCGTCCGCAACGCCGTCGGGGACGACGACGAGAGCGTCGGGCTCGTCGACCGCGAGGCCGCCGACCGCGCCGCGACCGAGGAGGCCTGGCGTGCGGCGACCCGTGCCCGTGCCGCGATGGACGTGCTGGGCGACGACGCCTTCCCGCACGCGTTGTGGAAGCGCATCGGCGACGCCGCGGACGTGCTCACCGAGCGGGTGCGCTCCCTGCACGCCCTCGACGTGCTGCGGGTGCACTCCGGCATCGCCGAACGAGGTGGCGAGGGGACGTTCGGGTACGGCGTGCTCGCGGGGGACCGGGTGCGACTCGCCGAGGACTCGTACGACCAGGCGGTACACGCGCTCAACCGCGTGTGAGCCCCGCGGGCGCGTGGCCCAGCTGCGCGCAAGTGTTCCGCGGGAGCGACAGGACTCCACCGAACCTCGGCGGAGTCCTGTCGCTCCCGCGGGACGATCGGCAGCGGCCGGCGCGGTAGCGGCCGGCGCGGCAGCGAGCAGCCCGCTGGCCGCTCCTCGCTCAGCCGGCGGCGATCGGCTCCGCCGTGGCGGCCGCCGGGTTCACGTCGGCCAGCCCGAGCACGTCGAGCAGCCACGCGAGCTCGAAGGCACGCTCACGCCAGGAGTCGTACCGGCCGCTCACACCGCCGTGTCCCGCGGCCATCTCGGTCTTCAGCAGCACCGGAGCGCGGACCTCCCGCAGCTTCGCGGTCCACTTCGCCGGCTCGACGTAGAGCACGCGCGTGTCGTTGATCGACGTCACGGCGAGGATCTGCGGGTACTGCACGTCGTCGCGCACGTTCTCGTACGGCGAGTACTCGCTCATGTACCGGTAGACCTCGGCGTCGTGCAGCGGGTCGCCCCACTCGTCCCACTCGATCACCGTGAGGGGCAGGTCGGGGTCGAGGATGCTGGTCAGCGCATCGACGAACGGGACGGCGGCCAGGATGCCGGCGAACCGCTCGGGCGCCAGGTTGGCGACGGCGCCCATGAGCAGACCACCGGCGCTGCCGCCCTCGGCCACCAGGCGGTCGGCGCTCGTCCGGCCGCTCGCGATCAGGTGCTCCGCGACCGCGACGAAATCGGTGAAGGTGTTCTTCTTCGTCAGCGTCTTGCCGTCCTCGTACCAGTGGCGGCCCATCTCGCCACCGCCCCGCACGTGGGCGACCGCGAAGACGACCCCGCGGTCGAGCATCGACAGGCGCATGACGCTGAAGCCCGGGTCGATCGAGTGCTCGTACGACCCGTAGCCGTACAGGTGCAGCGGCGCCGGGACGTCGGCGTCGACCGCGTCGCGACGCCAGACGAGCGAGATCGGCACCTTCGTGCCGTCCGGGGCCGTCGCCCAGTCGCGTTCCTGCACGTAGTCGGCCGGGTCGTAGCCGCCGAGGACCGGTTGGCGCTTGAGCACCGTGACCTCGCCGGTCGCCAGGTCGAGGTCGCTCACCTCGGACGGGGTGACGAACGACGTGTACCCGATGCGCAGGGTCGGCTGCTCCCACTCGGGGTTGCCGCCGAGCCCAGCTGCGAAGAGGGCTTCGTCGAAGGGGACCTCGTGCGCGTCGCCGTACCCGTCGCCCTCGATCGGGATGACCGCGACGCGGGGGAGTGCCTCGGCCCGGTACTCGAGCGCGAGGTGCCCGGCGAAGGCGTCCACGGACTCGATGCGACGCTCGGGGTGGTGCGCGACGACGACACGTCGGTCGTGCTCCGAGGTGGGGTCGTCGGCGGGCACGTCGACGAGTTCGAAGTTCTCGGCGCCGTCGTTGTGCAGCACGAGGAAGCGGTCGCTCCCGCCGACGATCGCGTGCTCGATCTCGTACTCGACACCGTCGCGCCGCGGCCACACGACACGGAACTCGCCGGTCGGGTCGGCCGCGTCGAGCACCAGCGCCTCGGACGTGATCTTCGACCCGAGCTCGATGACGATGTACTGCGACGAGCGCGTCACCCCGACGCCGACCCAGTAGCGGTCGTCGGGCTCCTCGAACACGACGACGTCGTCGCCCGTGGCGCTGCCGACGGCGTGCCGCCAGATGCGGTCCGGACGCCAGGACTCGTCCACCGTCGGGTAGAACACGTACTGCCCGGACGGGTCGAAGGTGGCGCCGGAGCCGGTGTCCGGGATCTCGTCACCGAGGTCCGTGCCGGTCGTGAGGTCCCGCACGTGCAGGGTGTAGCGCTCGTCGCCCTCGACGTCGACGCCGTACAGCAGGCGCGTGCCGTCGTCGCTGATGTCGTAGCTGCCGAGCGAGAAGAAGTCGTGTCCCTCGGCCAGGGCGTTGCCGTCGAGGACGACCTGCTCCCCGGGCAGTGCCGCAGCGCCCTCGTCGACCGCGGGCGGCGTCCAGTCGTCCGGGCCGCTGATCGGCGCGCGGCAGTGCACGCCGTACTGGCTGCCCTCGGCCGTGCGCGTGAAGTACCACCAGTCGCCCATCCGCACCGGTACGGAGAGGTCGGTCTCCTGCACGCGGTTCTTCACCTCGGCGAAGATGCGGTCGCGGAGTCCGGCGAGGTGCGCCGTCCGCGCCTCGGTCCACGCGTTCTCGGCCTCGAGGTGGGCGAGGGTCTCCGGTGACTCCTTGTCCCGCAGCCACTCGTAGTCGTCGACGAACTCGATGCCGTGGTGGGTCCGCGTGACGGGCCGCTTCGCGGCGGTCGGCGGGGTGGCCTGGGCGTGCTCACTGCTCACCACGCCACCCTATGCGCCCGGGCCTCGACGCCCGCCCGCACGCGCTCGGTGAACGCGTCGAGCTCGGTCACGACCGCGGGGGCGATCCACGCGCGACGCCGTCGACGGCTGGTCACGGGCCGGAGGACCCCGGCGCGGCAGAGGTCGGCGATCGTGGTCTCGAGCAGCGGCTCGACCGGGCCCCCGAGGACGCCCTGCGAGACCGCGCGGCGGAGGAGGTCCTCGGCGTGCTCCTCGGTCAGGACGGCGTCCTGCTCGAGTGCCCGTCCGAGCACCGCGTGCGGACCGGAGGCGCAGACCGTCGCCGCGCGGTCCTGTGCGACCTCGTCGAGCAGCAGGCCCGTCACGAGCGCCTCGTCCGAGCCGGTGCCCACGGCGATCGCCACGTCGCGGACCCACTCGTCGACGAAGCCGTCGCGGTACCGAGCCAGGTGGGTGAAGTACCGCGCTCGCTCGGCGACCAGGACGGTCGAGACCGGCGGGCTCGCACGCCGCGACGCGCCCCGAGCGCGCAGCACCGCGGCGACGAGCGCCCGCCCCGTCCGGCCGTTGCCGTCCGTGAACGGGTGGATCGACTCGAACTGCGCGTGTGCGATCGCTGCCTGGGCCACCGGGTGCAGGTCGTCGCGCTCGAGGAAGGCGAAGAGGTCCGCCATCAGGGCGGGCACGAGTCCGGGCGGCGGCGGGACGTGGTCGGCGTCGCGCGGTGTGCTCCCGCCGCCGATCCAGTTCTGCACCGTGCGGTAGCGGCCGGCGTACGGACCGTCCACCGGATCACCCCGGAGCAGACCACGGTGGGCGTCGAGCAACGCGGTCTCGTCGAGGCGTCCGGCTCCGGCCGCGCGCACCAGGCGGTCGAGGGCGTCGCCGGCCTGCACCATCGCCGTGGCGCTCGTGTTCGCCCGCACGCCCACCAGGGCGCGTGCGACGTCCTCGGCGGTGGCGTCCTCGTGCTCGATGCGCGAGGTCGCGACCGCCTCGGACCGGGTGAGCAGCCGGTGCAGGGGAGCTGCACCGCCGTCGCCGTCGTCGAGGGCCGTGAGCGCATCGAGGCTGCGGTCGAGCAGGGCGGCGGTCGTCCGGTCGGGCTCCCAGTGCGCGTCGGCGATCCGCGGCGGGACCGAGGCCGTGACGGTGGTGGTCCGGCGGACGCTCCGGTCACCGCGGACGGCGCTGCGCCAGGGGCGGACGATCGTGCCGTGTGCGGGCCAGTGGGGTCGGGGTCGGGACACGGAGCCTCCTGCGTGGGTCGTCGGTGCCGAGACGGTAGGACGATCCGGCGAGCCGACGCCAGGAATCCGTATCTCGCGAGCGGCGTGACCGGGCCGCCGTACCGTGGTGGCATGCGCAACTCCTTCGTCGTCACCGGGGCGCACGTCGTCCCCGTCACCGCTGCACCCTTCGACGGCGGTGCCGTCGTCGTCGAGGACGGCCGCATCACCGCGGTCGGCCCCGACGTCACGCCGCCGCCGGACCTGCCCGTGGTCGACGCCGCCGGCGCCTGGCTCGTCCCGGGCTTCGTCGAGTCGCACGGCCACGTCGGCATCCACGAGGAGGCGAACGGCTGGGCCGGCAACGACACGAACGAGATGACCGATCCGAACCAGGCGGCGGTCCGGGCGATCGACGCCGTGGACATCGACGACGAGGGGTTCCGCGACGCACTGTCCGGCGGCATCACGAGCATCGTCGTGAAGCCCGGCTCGGGCAACCCGATCGGTGGGCAGACCGTCGCGATCAAGACCTGGGGTGGTCGGACGATCGACGAGCAGCTCATCTCCGACGCCGTGAGCGTGAAGAGTGCCCTCGGCGAGAACCCGAAGCGGGTGTACGGCGAGAAGGGGAGGACGCCGTCGACGCGGCTCGGCGTCGCGAAGGTCATCCGCGAGGCCTTCGTCGCCGCGCAGGACCACCGCGCCGCCCGTGACGCTGCGGCGGCGAAGGGGGAGCCCTTCACCCGCGACCTGACGAAGGAGACGCTCGTCCGGGTGCTCGACGGCGAGCTCGCCTGGGACCAGCACGTGCACCGGCACGACGACCTCGCGACCGCACTCCGCCTGGCGGACGAGTTCGGCTACCGGCTCGTCGTGAACCACGGCACCGAGGCGCACAAGCTCGCGGACCTGCTCGCCGAACGTGACGTGCCGGTCATCTACGGCCCGCTCTTCACCAGCCGTTCGAAGGTGGAGCTCCGCGACCGTGGCATCCCGAACGTCGTGGCGCTCGCCGCAGCCGGGGTCCGCGTGGCGATCACGACGGACGCGCCGGTCGTGCCGATCGCGATGCTCGTCGACCAGGCCACCGCCGCGGTCAAGGAGGGCCTGCCCTGGCAGACCGCGATCGAGGCCCTCACGACCAACCCGGCGGACTTCCTCGGCTTCGGCGACCGGGTCGGTCGCATCGCGCCGGGGTTCGACGCCGACCTGGTCCTGTGGGACGGCGACCCGCTCGCCGCGACCAGTCGCGCGACGCGCGTCTGGATCGAGGGCGCGTCCGTCTACGAGTGGGTCGACGGGACGGGCGTCACCACCCCGCGCTGGTGACCCGGTGACGGCCGGCAGGCCCGTGGCGGCCCCGCCACGGGCCTCCCGGCCGGCTACTGGTCGCGGGAGAGCAGGAAGTCGTTGATGCGCTCCGTCATCGGCAGGTCCATCGACCGCGCGACGCCGTTCACCGAGCGGATGGGCGCGGCCTGTCGGACGCTCGACAGCAGCCAGAGGGCGTCCGCGGCCTCGAGGTCGGCCAGGGTGAGCAGCTCGTACGACGTCGCGACGCCCTCGCCCTCGGCGAACCGGAACACGTCGGCCTGCGTCGTCCCGGCCAGGATCCCGATGTCGGTCCGAGGCGTCACGAAGCGCCCGTCCACGGACGCCACGAGGTTCGCGCGCGTGCCCTCGAGCACGTACCCGTCCGAGGAGACGAAGAGCGCGTCGTCGGCGCCGCGACGCTCGGCCTCGCGGAGCGCCGCCATGTTCACCGCGTACGACAGCGTCTTCGCGCCCTGCAGCAGCCACGGCGAGGTCCGCTCGACGTCGTGCCGGTAGCCGCGGTCGAGCGTCACGACGGCGATGCCCTCGGTGCGCGCGGGGGTCTGGTCGCCGGACGGCGCGGCGTACACCCAGCCGGTCGGGCGATGCGACCCCTCGACGCCGCGGGTCATGACGGTCTTCGCGAAGGCCTCGTGCACCGGGTCGAGCCGGGCGCACGCGGCCTCGATCGCCTGCCGCCACGCGTCGAGGTCCGGCGCCGGGAGGTCGAGCATCGCCGCCGACCGGACGAACCGCGCCAGGTGCGGCTCGAGTGCCTGCGGCCGACCGTCGACGACCGTGATGGTCTCGAACACCCCGTCGCCGCGGATCGCGCCGAGGTCCTGCACCTGCAGGTGCTCCTCGAGCGGCGTCGCCCACGTGAAGGCGTCGGCCTCCGGGTCGTGCGGGGCTGCGTCGCGCGAGGGCTGGTTGAGGACGGCGAGGACGGTGTCGGTCATGCGTCCATCCAACCCCAGCGCCGGTCGGGCGGACGTCAGTCGCGGCCGGGGAGCGACCCCATGAGCTTCCACACCGCGGGCGTCAGCTCGGGGTGCTGCAGGGCGATGCGACGGAGCCGGTGGTACTCCTCGCCGAGCTCGGTGCGCTGCCCGGACGCCGGGTGCCCGGCCCAGTGCGCGCTCCGCTGCCCGATCGCCGCGTCGAGCTCCACGGCGTCCGCGCGCAGGATGAGCACGACCTGCTCGTCGACGGTCGGCAGCGTCGGCATGAACTCCCACGGGTCCTCGCCCGCGCGGCTCCGGTGCTCGACGATCATCGAGATCTCCTCGGCGGCCTCGGCGCGCAGCACTTCGAGGCTGCGCCCGGTCCTGCGGGGCTCAGCCATGGTGCCCCCGCAGCACGCCTGCCATGCCTGCGATCGTACGCCAGCGTGGAGCGTCCACCGGACACGTCCGCCAGACTGGGGACCGTGACCGCACGCGACGAGACGAAGTCCCAGCACGCCCCGGTCGTGGTCGTCTACCTGCTCCGGGACGGCGTCGACGGCCCCGAGGTGCTGCTCGGCGAGAAGCGTCGCGGGCTCGGTGCCGGTCGGGTGGTCGGTCCGGGCGGCAAGCGGGAGCCGGGGGAGCCGCCGGTGGCGGCAGCGGTGCGCGAGGTGGCGGAGGAGGTCGGCCTGCGTCTCGACACGGACGACCTGGAGGCACGCGGCACGTTGGACTACCGGTTCCCGTTCCGCCCGTCCTGGTCCCAGGTCTCGGACGTCTTCGTCTGCCGCCGGTGGCAGGGCGAACCGTCCGGCAGCGACGAGCTGGAGCCGCGCTGGATCCCGGTCGACACGGTTCCGTACGACGCCATGTGGGACGACGCTCGCTACTGGTTGCCGGGCGTGCTGGCCGGCGGGAGCGTCCACGCTCGCTTCACGTTCGCGGAGGACAACGCGACCGTCTCGGGGTTCAGCGGCGCGGGCGTCTAGCGGGCGCCGGCGCGGCCCTGCTGCACCCGGGTGCTGCCGGTGCGTGCCTCCTCGGCCGCGGCCAGGACGTCCGCGTCACCGCTGCGACCACCGAGCGGGCGGACGAAGAAGTCGACGATGCCCGCGGCGATGGCGCCGAGCACGGCGAACATCGCCCAGCCGACGAACAGGCCGGCGGTGTTCCGGCCGTCGGCGGGCGCGAGGAACACGCTCGCGGCGTAGAGCGCGGCCGCGAGCACGAGGAACGCGACGACGGCGGTGACGAGGACGCGGTGCCAGGCGGTGCGCGGTTGCATGCGGAACAGGATACGCGCGCGTCAACGCTCGGCGTGCCGGCCGTGCTCGCGCTCGCGCCCCTCGGGCGCACCGGGGCGCGTCGTGCGCGATCCCGCCGGGGCCGGGCGTCGACCCGATGCGTCCACGCGTGGGACGGGACGGGTGCGCGGACCGTTGGACGGGCCTCCCGGTCGACCCGGACCGGACCGGTCCGCCTGCCGCACCACGGGGATGCGTCCGGTCGGGGTGGTCTCCTGCTCGAGGCCGTCGCGGCCGCCGGTGAAGACGTCGCCGGAGACGCGGTCGTCCTCCCAGTCGTCGTCGCGCAGCACGCTCAGCGTGCCGGTCTCGGTCGAGGTCAGGCCGTGGCGCTCGAGCTCGGCGTCCCGCTGCCTGCCCAGGAACTCGCGGTTCGCGTTCTGGGCGTCCTGGAACATCGTCGTGCGGTTGTTCACGATCGCGGAGATCCGACGGCGTTCCCACCACTGCTTGCCGAAGAACATGAGCACGAGCCCGGCCGCGGCGTAGCAGCCCATGGTGATCAGGCCGCGGCCGAACCCGGGGCCGATGCCGTAGACCTCGTGCTTGATCATGTCGACCATGCTCGAGCCGACCACGACGTGGTTGAGCCACGCGAAGGGCTCCGGCATGAACCACTTCGGGTACGCCCCGCCGGAGGACGGCATCGACAGGAAGACGAAGCAGATCATGGCGGGAGCGGCGATGAAGCGGCCGACGAAGTAGCTCAGCCCGTTGACCGCGAGACCGATCGCGACGATCCACCCCCACGCGATGAGGACGAGTTCGATCCAGTGCCCCCGGATCGCACCGACGACGGGGCCGGCCAGTGTGTTCGTGATGAGGGAGATCACGAGGCCGCCGACCACGATCACGGTCATGCGGGTCCGGTGCCGCAGCGGGCCGCCCATGATGCCGATGAACATCGCGACCATGTAGCCGCCGATGCACCACGCGAGCATGACGTACATCGCGACGGTGCCGTACTCGTCGTACGCGGGCAGCGGTGCGAGCTCGGTGACGGTCGGGGCGGCGACGCCGATCCCGGTGAGCACGGAGCTCAGCGTGGCGGGGACGAGCGACGCGACCTGGAACTGGTGGGCGCTGGCCTTGAAGACCTCGTCGGCGGACGGGTCGTACGCGACGGCCATCGTGCCGGCGAGCACGTCCTGCTTCGCGCGGGCGAGCGAGTCGTAGGTGTGGAAGACGTACTCGCCGGGCAGGGCCTTGTCGACGGCGGCGACGAGCGTCGGGTCGCTGCCGACCAGGGCGACGGGGACGTCGTGCGGGTGCGGGGCGTGGAACGCGAAGACGTAGCAGAGGCAGAAGCCGACGATGAAGAACAGCGGCATCCAGAGCTGCAGGCCGATGAGCTGCAGGGACGGGTGGAGCGTGCCGTACCAGCGGCGGTAGCGGCTGATCTTCTGCGGTTCCGGCACGGGTGCCTGGCGGACGCGTGCCGCCCGGTGCCCGCCGCCGCGGCTGCCGGCCACGGGAGCACCACGACGGGGTCGCGAGCCGCCGCGCGTCGAGGGTCGCGTCTGGCGGGGCTTCGGCATAGACGACCGCGGCGCTCCGTCGCGATCGGGGAGGTCGCTGTTCCTGGGGACGTCGTTCCGCGGCTCGCTCACTCGGCGCTCTGCTCCTTCTGCTGGTCGGAGCATCACGGTACGCCGCGCGCGCTCACCGCGCGCCGAGAGCAGCGGAGCTCCCGCTGCGGGCGGGGGCAGCGCGACGCCTCCTCCGGACGACGGCTCCGGACGACGGCTGCGGACGCCGGCAGCTCAGCTCCGGCTGCGGGACGCCTGGGCCGAGTCCATCGCGAGCTCCTCGGCGTCGAGCGTCACGAGCACGCGGCGCATGACCTCCTCGTCGAGGTTGCCCTTCTCGCGTTCCTCGAGCACGATCTCGCGCCGCCGGTCGAGCAGTTCGCGCCGGATGTCCTGGATCTGCGCCCCGCGGAGCCGGAGGGGAGCGTTCCGGTCCTCGACCTCTTCCTCCTCGGCGTCGCGGCGGAAGGTCTCGGCCTGCCGCTCGAGTCGAGCCTTCAGCCGGTTCACGACGCTGTCCGATGCCTCCGCGCCGTACTGCTCGGCCCACGCCGGCCGCCGCCGCTCGAGCAGCGCGATCGCGGCCTCGATGGTCCGCTGGTTGAGGCGCATCTCGCTGCGGACGTCCTCCTCGCCCTCGGCCGGGTCCTGCACCCTGAGCGCACGGATCACGAAGGGCAGGGTCAGGCCCTGCAGCAGGAGCGTGCCGACCGTCACCACGAAGGCGATCACGAAGATGGTGTCCTGCGCCTTGATCTGGACCGAGTTGCCGACGACCGACACCGCCGCGGCGAGGGTCACCACCCCGCGCATGCCGGTCCAGGAGATGACGGTGAGTTCCCGCCAGTTGAGCTTCGGCTCGGCGGAGCCGCGCAGCCAGCGCAGGGACGGGTGCCCACGGGACAGCCGCACGCGCAGCGGCCGCAGCCACCGGCCGTTGATGCGGTTCCGCACGTAGGACTCGAACACGAAGAGCGGCCGGACCAGGATCACGACGACCAGCACGACGGCCGCCGCGGTGAGCGTCTGCGTCAGGCTGCGGTCGCTCTCCACCAGGTCCTGCACGACTGTCTTCAGCTGCAGGCCGATCAGGGCGAAGACGAACCCCTCGAGGATCACGTCGATGCTCGTCCACAGCGGACGCTCCTGCAGCCGCGTCGCGTAGCCCTCCTTCGGCGAGTTGTAGCCGATGTACAGGCCGGCAGTGACCACCGCGATGACCCCGGAGCCGGAGAGGTCCTCGGCGACGATGTAGGCGACGAACGGCAACAGGATGCTCATGATCGTCTCGACGACCGGGTCGTTGATGCGCATCCGGATCCAGTGCACCGCGACGCCGAGCACGATGCCGACCGCCAGGCCGACACCGATCGCGAGCCCGAAGATGCCGAGGTCCTGCCAGATCGTCAGCGAGGTGCCCGCTGCGATGAGCGTGAAGACCCGCACGAGGGTCAGCGACGCCGCATCGTTGATGAGGCTCTCGCCGGACAGCACCGTCATCACCCGGCGGGGGAGTCCGAGCTTCCGGCCGATCGCCGCGGCCGACACGGCGTCCGGCGGCGCGACGACGGCGCCGAGCAGGATGGCCGCCGGCCAGTCCATGTCCGGGATGAGCACGTAGGCCGCGACCGCCACCGCGAGGGCGGTCACGATGACGAGGAAGATGCCGAGTCGTCGGATCTGCTTGATGGACTGCCGGAAGCTCTGCCACGACACGTCGAGCGCCGCCGAGTACAGCAGCGGCGGGAGGATCACCGTGAGGATCACCTCGGAGTCGATCTCCATCTCCGGCAGACCGGGCAGGAACGACGCCGCGAGGGCCACTGCGGTCACGAGCAGCGGAGCGGGGAGTCCCTTCGCCCGTGCGAACCCGGTCACCGCGAGTGAACCGATCAACAGGATGAGGAGTTCCGCGGTGTCCATGGGAGCAATCCTCCCATCCGGATGGTTCCGAACCTGAACGACTGCGCAGGCGTGGTGAACGGCGGGTGAACGACAGGGTTTGTGCTCAGCGGTCGGGCCTGGGACACTTGCCCGCGGTGGACATCACACTCATAGTCGTCCTGGTCATCGCGTTGGCCCTCTTCTTCGACTTCACAAACGGATTCCATGACACCGCCAACGCGATGGCGACCCCGATCGCCACGGGTGCCATGAAGCCGAAGGTGGCCGTCACGGTCGCCGCGGTGCTCAACCTCGTCGGTGCGTTCCTCAGCACCGCCGTGGCGACGTCGATCTCGCACGGGCTGATCAACGAGGGCCCCGGCGGCGTGGCGATCACCCCGGAGATGATCTTCGCGGGCCTCATCGGCGCGGTCGTGTGGAACATGATCACGTGGCTCCGCGGCCTGCCGTCGTCGTCCTCGCACGCGCTGTTCGGCGGGCTCATCGGCGCCGCGATCGTCGGTGCCGGGTTCGGGTCCGTGAACTACGCGGCGCTGCTGACCGTCGTGATCATCCCGGCGTTCCTGTCGCCGGTGATCGCCGCGCTGGTGTCGCTCCTGGCGACCCGGATCGCGTACCGCGTCACCCGCCGTCCGGTGTTCCCGAACGAGCGCGGCGGCTTCCGGATCGGCCAGGTGTTCACGAGCTCGATGGTGTCGCTCGCGCACGGCACGAACGACGCGCAGAAGACGATGGGCGTGATCACGCTGACGCTCATCGCGTCGGGCGCGCAGTCCGCCGACCAGGGCGTGCAGTTCTGGGTCGTCGTCGCCTGTGCGCTCGCGATCGCCCTCGGCACGTACACCGGCGGCTGGCGCATCATCCGGACGCTGGGCTCGGGCATCACCGAGATCCGCGCGACGCAGGGCTTCGCGGCCGAGGCCTCCACCGCCGCGACCATCCTGGCGTCGAGCCACCTCGGCTTCGCGCTCTCGACCACGCAGGTGTCGTCGGGCTCGATCATCGGTGCTGGTCTCGGCCGACGCGGCTCGAAGATCCAGTGGTCGACCGCGGGCAAGATCGTCATCGCCTGGTTCATCACCCTGCCGGCCGCGGCGGCCGTGGGCGCGATCGCCTCCGGCATCGCCCGGCTCGGCGTCGGCGGACTCGTCGTCGACGCGGTCGTCGGCGCGGCCGTGATCCTCGGGCTCTACCTGTGGTCGCTCCGCAAGCCGCACGAGCAGGCCGCGGCCATCGAGGTCGACGTGGCCGCCAACGCGGTCTACACCCGCAAGGAGCTCCGTGACCTGCAGCGCAAGAAGCGTGCCGCGCAGGTGGCCGAGCGCCGCGCGGAGCTGAGCCGCGAGCGCACCCTGCGCCGCATGGCCGGACGGAACGGAGGACGCCGCTGATGGGCATCGACTGGTTCGCATTCCTGACGGTCGCGATCGTCGCGGTCGTCTCCGCGTGCTTCGTGGTCCTCGTCTACTCGGTCGGTCTGCGCCTCTGGAGCGCCGCCGACACCCGCGCCGGCAAGTACACCGTGAAGGACGACGGCACCGTCGGCCCCGCCACGGCCGGCTTCCCCCAGCCCGGCACGGTGCAGCCCGGGGTCCGCGCGTTCCGCGCGCTGGCCGTCGCCTGCTTCGCCGTCTCCGGCCTGGCCGTGCTCTACGGCATCTACCTGATCGTCCCGCAGTTCCACTGACGGTCGCCGACCACACGACGGACGGGAGGCACGGTGTCAGCTGGCACCGTGCCTCCCGTCCGTCACCCCGCACGTTCCGACCCATCGCATCCGACCTGGGATGCTGATCCGCGCGAGGCAGGTCGGAAGGAACGGTCTCCTACGCGCGGAACGGTCTCCTACGCGCGGAAGGGTCTCCGACGCGCGGGAGAGCAGGCCACCACGCGCGCCCGGTTGCCGGACCCGACCGACCGGACGGGCTAGCCTCGGACGGGTGACCGGCAACGAAGCACCACGAACGCGCACCGAGACCGACTCCCTGGGATCCCGCGAGGTCCCGATCGACGCCTACTGGGGCATCAACACCCTGCGGGCGCTCGAGAACTTCCCGATCACGTCGGTGCCGATCGCGGTGTACCCGGACCTCATCGAGGCGCTCGCGACCGTGAAGCAGGCCGCCGCCCGGGCGAACAAGGCCATCGGGGTGCTCGATGCCGAACGTGCGGACGCCATCGACCAGGCGGCGCAGGAGGTCCGCGACGGGGCCCTGCGTGACCAGTTCGTCGTCGACATCGTGCAGGGCGGGGCGGGGACCTCGACGAACATGAACACGAACGAGGTGCTCGCGAACCGGGCCCTCGAGCTCCTCGGGCGCGAGAAGGGTGACTACGCGTTCCTCCACCCGATCGACCACGTGAACCGCAGCCAGTCGACGAACGACACCTACCCGACGAGCATCAAGCTGGCGATGATCCTGGGCGTCCGGCGGCTCACCGGTGAGCTCGAGCGGCTGTCGGACGCCTTCGCCGAGCGGGGCCGTGCGTTCCAGGACGTGCTGAAGATCGGCCGCACGCAGCTGCAGGACGCCGTGCCGATGACCCTCGGGCAGGAGTTCACCGGGTTCGCGCACACCATCCAGGAGGACGTCCTGCTCCTCCGCACCGTCTCGCCGCTGCTCGCGGAGACGAACCTCGGCGCCACGGCGATCGGCACGGGCATCACGGCCGACCCGCAGTACCGCGACGAGGTGCGTCGGCAGCTCCAGGTCGCGAGCGGGCTCGACATCGTCACCGCGCCCGACCTGATCGAGGCGACGAGCGACGCCGGCGCCTTCATGACGCTGTCCGGCACGGTGAAGCGCAGCGCCGCGAAGCTCTCGAAGATCTGCAACGACCTGCGCCTCCTCGCCTCGGGGCCGCAGGCGGGACTCGGCGAGATCACGCTGCCCGCACGCCAGGCCGGCTCGTCGATCATGCCCGGCAAGGTCAACCCGGTGATCCCCGAGGTCGTCAACCAGATCGCGTTCGCCGTCGCGGGCGCCGACACGACGGTGACGATGGCGGCCGAGGGCGGGCAGCTGCAGCTCAACGCGTTCGAGCCGATCATCACGCACTCGATCCTGCAGTCGCTGCAGTGGATGGCGAGCGGGTGCGCCACGCTCCGGGTGAACTGCGTGACGGGGATCGAGGCGAACGAGGCGAAGCTCGCCGCGCAGGTCGACACCAACGTCGGCGTCGTGACCGCCTTGACGCCGTACATCGGGTACGCGGCCGCTGCGTCGATCGCGCACACGGCCTTGACGACCTCGACGCCGATCGCGACGCTCGTCACCGCTGCCGGGCTGATGGACGAGGACCAGGTGCAGCGTGTGCTGTCGCCGGCGCGTCTGTCGGGCATCGAGCTCGCGACGGGGGCGATCCCGGTCGTCACCGAGGCCATGCTCGACGCCGAGGCCGAGCGGGTCGGGCGCGAGCGCTGACGCGACGCCGGGGCGGAGCGGGTTCGGCGGCGGATGGAACCAGGAGTCCGACATCGAACCAGGGCCGACGCCTGGTTCGACGTCGGAACCGTGGTGCGACGCCGAGCGCGCTACGGCAGCGGGGGCTCGCCGACCCGCACCTGGCGGGACATCGCCCGCAGGTGCTCCTCCGTCGGCGAGGACTCCTCGTCCTCGGCGCGCTGCTGGGCGGCGATCCGCACCCGGTGCGCCGCCGCGATGTCCTGGTCACGCCACCGCGCGAGCGTGAAGTTCCGCGTGACGTCGCGGAGCGGCAGCCGGATCGACTCGTCCGCCTCGATGCCCGCGAGCAGCTGCCGCATCCGGATCACCTCGGAGTCGAGCTCCCCGCCGACCACGAGCACGAAGTTCGAGATGTACAGGTACACGAGCAGCAGGATCGCGCCGCCGAGCCAGCCGTACGCCCGGTTCCCGCCGCTGCCGACCGTCTCGACGTAGACCGAGAACCCCACCGTCGCCAGCGCCCAGGTCACGATGGCGAACGCGGCACCGGCGGACACCCACCGCAGCTGCGGGGTCTTCACGTTGGGGGTCGCGTAGTACAGCACCGCGACCATCACCACGAGGACGACGGCGAGCACGGGCCACTTCGCCACGTTCCACAGGTCGTCGATCCACAGCGCCCACCCCAGCTGCCGGACGATCGCCGCCGAGATCGTCGGTGTGCCGAGCAGGATGACGATCGCGATCGCCCCGCCCACCATCACGAGCAGCGTGACGAGGAGCATCATGCTGCGGAACTTCCAGATCCGGCGACCCTCCTCGACCTCGTACGCGGTGTTCATCGCACGACCGAACGCGGTCGCGTAGCCGGAGAGCGACCACAGCGTCAGGACGAGCCCGATCGTGAACCCGACCCACGGGTTGTCGAGCGTCAGCAGCTGTCGGAGCGGCCCCTCGAGGTGCTGTGCGGTCTCCGGCCGGACGATGAAGCCGAGCACCTGGATGATGTCGGTCAGGCTGTCGCCCTGCCGGTCGACGACGGACAGGGCCGACACCACCGCGAGCGCCGCGGGGAACACCGTCAGCAGGGCGAAGAACGTCAGCGAGGCCGCGGCGTCGACGACGCGGTGGCGGATCACCGAGTGGTACGTGCGCCGGACGACCGCGCGGACGCCGGTCCGCTGCAGGTCGCGCGAGGCGCTGTCGGGCATGCGATGTACGGTACCCGACCCCGTGACGGCCTGGAGGCGCGGTGTGCCGCCGCCACGCGCCTCCCGTCCGCCACCGGTCGCGTCCCACCTGGCGCGAGACTCGGCGTCCGCGACCGTTCTCGGTGGGTTGCCGGCGAGGAACGTCGCGTGGCGCGAGTCTCGGGTTCGATGGCCCGGCCACAGGCCCGGCGCACGGGCCTCAGTTCGCGTGCGGGTCGAGCGCGTCGTAGCGGCGGAACGACGGCACCAGCCGGAGCAGCAGCGCCACCAGCCCGATGATGAGCACGCCGCCGATGATCGGCGGGTACGCGATGCCGGCCGCGACGACGAGACCGGCGTACAGGTCCCCGAGGCGCGGGCCGCCGGTCACGACCACGATGAAGATGCCCTGGAGTCGACCGCGCATGCCGTCCGGCGAGGCCGCCTGCAGGATCGTGTTCCGGAACACCGAGCTGACGTTGTCCGCACCGCCCGCCGCGGCCAGGAACAGCGCGGCGAGCCCGAGCGCCGGCAGGATCTCGACGCCGAACGCCTCGCCGGACCGACCGCCGAGCAGGTGCGCGACCGCGATGACGACACCGAACGCCGCGATCGCCCCGCCGTACGCGGCGATCGCCCAGCCGACGGCCTCGCCCTGGCGGCGCACGTGCCCGAGCGGACCGGAGAACACGCTCGAGAGCAGGGCACCGATGGCGTAGGCGGCGGTCAGGGTGCCGACCGTGATCGAACCGCCGCCGATGACGAGCGCGCCGATCGCGGGGAAGAGCACCCGGGGCTGCCCGAACGTCATCGCGACGATGTCGAGCACGAACGTCATCGTGATGTTGCGGGACCGCTTCAGGAAGCGCGCGCCCTCGATCAGCGAGCTCAGTCCGGGGCGCAGGGCGTCGCGGTCCGCCGCCATCCGGGGCAGGGTGAAGACGCCGAGGAACGCGAAGGTGAAGAGCACGACGTCGATCGTGTAGGTCGGCGCGAACCCGACGCTCGCGATCAGGACACCGGCGATCGCCGGGCCCACGGTCACCTGGAACCCGGACGCGATGCCGCCGAGGGCGCTCGCCGCGGGGAGCAGGTCGGTCCCGACGAGGCGGGGGACGATCGCCGATCGCGAGGCGTTGCTCACGGTCGCGGCCACGGCGTTGACCGTCGCCAGGACGTAGAGGAGCGCCACGCTCTGCAGTCCGAGCCAGGCGTGCGTGGCGATGAGCGCGACCGCGACCCAGGCGACCATCGCCGAGACGAGGGCCACGAGCCGCCGGTCGAACGCGTCGGCGAGCATCCCGCCGTAGAGCCCCGCGACGATCATCGGGACGAGGGCGATGACACCCACGAGCGCGACCGCGAAGGTCGAGCGGGTGATCTCGTACACCTCGAGGCCGACCGCGACGGTGGTCATCTGCGTGCCGATGCCGGCGATCGCCGTGCCGGCCCAGAGGCGTGCGAACGCGGGGGAGCGGCGGAGCGGGGTGAGGTCGGCGAGCAGGCGGCGGCGGGGGGCGGTGTCAGGTCGTGTCACGGTGGAACCATTCTGCGGGTTGCCGAGCACGAGCGGGCGGGATCTGCAGGTTCCGGAGTCGCGAGCGGGCGGGATCTGCGCGCTGCCGAGTCGCGAGCGGGCGGGATCTGCGGGCTCCGGAGTCGCGAGCGGGCGGAACCTGTCGCGTTCCTCCGCCGAGCGTGACCGATCTCGCCCGTTCGGCGCAGCCCGCGTGACCGATCTCGCCCGTTCGGCGCAGCGCGCGTGACGGACCGGTCCCGTTCGCGGGGAGCGAGACGTCCGCGCCGCCGGGGATGCCCCTGCACCCCACCTGGTTGACTGACGAGCATGACTGACCTCAACAGCAAGCCCGAGTTCGACGCTCCCGAGGGCCCGGCCCCCACCGAGCTCGTGATCACCGACATCGTCGAGGGTGACGGCGACGTCGCACAGCCCGGCTCGACCGTCAAGGTGCACTACGCCGGCGTCGAGTACGAGTCCGGCGAGGAGTTCGACAGCTCGTGGAACCGCGGCGAGCCGATCGACTTCCCGCTCGCGGCGCTCGTCCGCGGCTGGCAGGAGGGCATCCCCGGCATGAAGGTCGGCGGTCGCCGCAAGCTGACCGTCCCGCCGGAGCTCGCCTACGGCCCGGCCGGCGGCGGCCACTTCCTGTCCGGCAAGACCCTGATCTTCATCATCGACCTGCTCGGGGTCCGCTGATGCAGGTCGGCGCGCCCACCATCGAGCTGAACGACGGCCACCGCTTCCCGGAGCTCGGCCTCGGCACGTACGGGCTGAACGGCGACGAGGGCACCGCGGCGGTCGGCGCGGCGATCTCGAGCGGCTACCGGCTGCTCGACACGGCGCTGAACTACGGCAACGAGGACGCCGTCGGCCGTGCCGTCCGCGAGGCCGAGGTGGACCGCGAGGACCTCGTCGTCACCTCGAAGCTCCCCGGCCGGCACCACGGCTACGACGAGGCGCACCGCTCGATCGACGAGACGCTCGGCAACCTCGGGCTGGACCGCGTCGACCTGTACCTCATCCACTGGCCGAACCCGTCGGTCGGGAAGTTCGTCGACACCTGGAAGGCGTTCGTCGACCTCCGCGACAGCGGCAAGGTCCGCTCGATCGGCGTCTCGAACTTCACGCCGGAGCACTTGAAGGCCATCATCGACGCCACCGGTGTCGCCCCGGCCGTGAACCAGGTGGAGCTGCACCCGTACTTCCCGCAGGCCGAGCTCCGCAAGGTGCACGCCGAGTACGGCATCGTCACCGAGAGCTGGAGCCCGCTCGCGAAGCAGTCCGAGCTGCTCACCGAGCAGCCCGTGCTCGACGCGGCGGCCGCACACGGCGTGACGCCTGGCCAGGTCGTGCTCCGCTGGCACGTCCAGCTCGGTGCCGTACCGGTGCCGAAGTCCGGCGACCCGCAGCGGCAGCGCGAGAACCTCGACGTGTTCGGCTTCGAACTGTCCGACGACGAGGTCCGCGCGATCTCCGGGCTCGAGCGCGGTCGCCTCTGGGACGGCGACCCGGACACGCACGAGGAGATGTAGGACCGACGGGAGGCGCGTGGCGGGCCCGCCACGCGCCTCCCGTCCGTCCGGCGTCACGACGCCCCTCGTGGTCGCCCGGCAGGACTACACTGGACACCCCTGTTTCCCGAAGGGTGGCGTGTGTCCGAACCGACCGAGACCGACCGCGAACGTAGCTACGTCGACGGTCTCTTCACCCGTCTCGACGAACTGACGGCCGAGGCCGAGCAGCGTCTGGCCGAGACCCGCCGCCAGACGGTCGGCGGCAACCACCAGAGCCGCAGCGAGCGCGACGCCTACGCGCGGCTCTACGAGGACACGATCGCCACGCTCGACCGCGTCGGTGACCGCCTGGTCTTCGGCCGGCTCGAGGTCGCCGAGCCCGACGCACCGGACGACACGTTCCGCTACATCGGGCGCGTCGGCCTGCGGGACGACGAGCACCGTCCGCTCCTGCTCGACTGGCGCGTCCCGGGTGCGAGCGCCTTCTACCAGGCGACCGCGGCGCACCCGATGGGGATGCGCGCCCGTCGGCACCTGACGCTCGAGGGCCGCACGGTCGTGAACGTCGAGGACGAGGTCTTCGACGCGACGCTGTACGACGACGAGCGCACGCACCTGCAGGGCGAGGGTGCGCTGCTCGCGGCCGTCACCGCCGAGCGCACCGGTCGGATGACGGACATCGTCGCGACGATCCAGGGCGAGCAGGACCGCATCATCCGCTCACCGCTCGAGGGCGTCCTCATCGTGCAGGGCGGCCCCGGCACGGGCAAGACCGCCGTGGCCCTGCACCGTGCCGCGTACCTGCTCTACACCCACCGCGACCGGCTCCGGGGCTCCGGGGTGCTCATGGTCGGTCCGTCGCCGGCGTTCCTGACGTACATCGAGCAGGTGCTGCCGTCGCTCGGCGAGACCGGCGTGGTGATGGCCTCGCTCGGGTCGCTCTACCCGGGCGTGCACGCGACGACGCACGACCACGGGGACGTCGCCGCGGTGAAGGGCTCGGCGCAGATGGCACCGCTGCTGCGCCGCGCCGTCCGGTCCCGCCAGGTCGTCCCCACCGAGTCGGTCGTGCTCGACGTCGAGGGGGAGCGGCTCACGGTGCCGCCGCAGCTCGTCGCCGACGCCCTCAAGCGGGCGCAGGACCGCGGGAAGCCCCACAACGTCGCCCGGGTGACCTTCAACAAGATCGCCCTCGACGCGATGACGCGGCTGCTCGCCGACCAGCTCCGGGCCCGCGGGACCACGGTGGACGAGGCCGACGAGAAGGTCCTGCGCGAGGACATCCGCAGCTCGTACGACGCCCGGGTCCTGCTCAACACCGCCTGGCTGCCGCTCCCGCCGGAGAAGTTCCTCGAGGACCTGTACGCCCGGCCGAACTGGCTGGCCTCGCTGACCCCCGACTGGACCCCGGCTCGCCGGGCACTCCTGCAGCGTCCGCGCGGCGCTGGCTTCACGATCGAGGACGTCCCGCTCCTGGACGAGGCCGCCGAGCTCCTCGGTCCGTTCGACCCGACCGGCGGTGCCGCCAAGCGCGCCGCCAAGGCCAGCCGGAACCGCGACATCGAGAACGCCCGCCAGGCGATCGAGAACATGGGCGTCGAGGGCATCGTCACCGCGGAGCAGGTCGCCGGGTCCTTCGCCGAGGGCGGCGATCCCCGCACCACCGCAGAGCGTGCCGCCGAGGACCGCGAGTGGACCTACGGGCACATCGTCGTCGACGAGGCCCAGGAGCTCTCGCCGATGCAGTGGCGGGTCCTGGCCCGCCGGAACCCGCTGCGGTCGTTCACGATCGTCGGGGACATGGCGCAGGGCTCCTCGCCGGCCGCCGCCCGCACGTGGGACGACGTGGTCGGTGCGCTCGCACGCCGTCGTCGCGGACGTGCGCCCGTGGTGCCGCTCGACCACCGGATCGAGGAGCTGACGGTCAACTACCGCACCCCGCGGTCCATCGTGCAGGCCGCTGGTGCGTTCGCCGACGCCGCCGGACTGGCGGTCACCCGGACCGAAGCCGTCCGGGACGGCGACCCCGTCGACCGCGTGGCGGTACCCCGCGCGGCGCTCCTCGACACGGTCGCCGAGCGCGTCGAGGCCGAACGCGGGCGGATCGGCTCCGGCACCATCGGGGTCATCGTGCCGGAGGCCGACGTCGCCGCGGTGCGCGAGCGCCTGGCGCGGACCGACGCCGACGTCCGTGGGCTCGGCTCGCCGCGGCCGGGGTCGGTGACGGTCCTGACGGGGGCGGACGCGAAGGGGCTCGAGTTCGATGGTGTGCTGCTCGTCGACCCGGACCGGGTCGGTGCCGACGCGGCGCGGGCCGCGGCCGCCGTGTACGTCGCGATGACCCGCCCGACGCGGCGGCTCGTCGTCGTCGACGTCGCCGGCTGACGGACGCGGCTCGCGTCCGCGGGGAGGCACGGAGCGGCCGGGAGGCGCGTGGCGGCCGGGAGGCGCGTGGCGGCCCCGTCCCGCGCCTCCCGGCCGGCGGATCCGCAGTCCGGTGCACCGCGCTCAGGTGACCGGATCGCCCTCGTCGCGCACCCGCCGGACGAGCGCGGCCCACGGGCCGTCGAGCTGACTGCCGGGGATCTCGACGGTGGTGCGAGCGACCGTCACGGTCCAGGTGAAGTCGTCCGGCACGGTCTGCCGGTGTCGGACGGGCGCCTCGCGCGGGAGCGCGCCGACCAGGTCGTCCCAGGCGCCCGGGTCGTCGCACGAGTCGGTGTCGATCCGCCAGCCGCGTGCGAAACCGGCGAACCCACCACTGCGGCGGACGACGATGTGCATGCTCCGGTTGTACGCCGTCACGGTCCGGTGAGCACGCCGACGGTCCGCCAGGCGTCGGCGACCGCGGTGTGCTCCGTCGAGCCCTGCCCGAAGCGCGCCGCGGCGGCGTCGACGGTGACGCGCGCGAAACCGGCGAAGTCGATGTCCGCGGACGTCTCCGGCGAGGTCAGGGCGTCCCACCAGACGGCTCCGGCTCCCTGCCACGCGGACCCGCCGATCGCCGTCGCAGCGAGGAAGAAGGCGTGGTTCGGGATGCCCGAGTTCAGGTGCACGCCGCCGGAGTCCTCGGTGGTCTCGACGTAGTCGGCCATGGTCGCCGGCTGCGGGTCCTTCCCGAGCACCGGGTCGTCGTACGCGGTCCCCGGCGCCCGCATCGACCGGAGCGCCACACCGTGCACGGCGTCGGTGAAGAGTCCCTCGCCGATGAGCCACGTCGCCTGGTCGGCGGTCTGCCCGGCGGCGTACTGCGCGACGAGCGAGCCGAACACGTCGCTCACGGACTCGTTCAGCGCACCCGACTGCCCCTGGTAGGTCAGGTCGGCCGTGTACTGCGTGACGCCGTGCGCGAGCTCGTGGCCGATCACGTCGAGCGCGATCGTGAAGCGCCGGAACACCTCGTCGTCCCCGTCGCCGAACACCATCCGCTGGCCGTCCCAGTACGCGTTGTCGTAGTCCTGGCCGTAGTGCACCGTGGCGTCGAGGGGGAGCCCGGCACCGTCGATGGACACCCGACCGAACACGTCGAGCCAGAACGCGTGCGTCGCGCCGAGACCGGCGTACGCCTCGTCCACCGCGGCGTCGCCCGAGTCCGCGTCGCCCTCCCGCCGGACCACCGTACCGGGCAGGGTCGTCGTGCCGCGCGCGTCCGAGATCGTGCGCTGCGGCGACCGGTCGACCGTGCCGCTGATGCCCTGCGGCCGGACGCGGTGCTCGTGCTTCGGAGCGGCGACGACCTCCATCTCGGCGAGGGCGGTGCGTGCCGCCGAGGCCGCTCGGGGGTGCTCGGACGCGGCGGCGACGGCGCGCAGCAGGTACGGCGGGACGACGGAGTGGCGACGGGTGGCGGTCATGGCGCCATGGAACCACCGACGACCGACGACGGGCCGCCTCGGGGTCAGTCCTGCCGGCGGTGCTCCACGAGCGCCAGCGCGTACGACTCCCACCACTGACCGGCCGCAGGGCCGCCGTTGCACGTGCCGTCGCTGAGCCCGGGGGTCTTCACCCAGAGCAGGGCGTCGAGCCGGGAGGACCCCGCGGTGACGTGCGGCGCCTGTCCGAGTCCCGCACCCTCGGGGTTGCACCAGGTCCCGCGCCAGCCCTGCCCGTTCCGCGAGACGTCGATCACGAAGTGCGGGTCGCCGCCGATGGCGTCCGCCAGCCGATCCGCGTAGGCACGCTCGGAGTCGACCCGGTAGAAGTTCGAGACGTTCGTCGCGAAGCCCTGCGTCCGGTCCACCCCGGCCTGCCGCAGCCAGCGCGCCATCGTGGCGACGGGGACCCGGTCCTCGTTGCCGCCGTCGAGGTACACCGTCAGTCCGTGCCCGGAGAGCTCGTCCACCGCGCGGTCGAGCAGTCGCAGCCGGTCCTGCCCGAGGCGTTCGCACACGTGGATCTGCGCGATCGAGTCCGGTTCGACGAGCACGACCGCGTGCGAGCCCGCCATCGCGCGCACGGCCGACCGGACCCACGGCAGGTAGGCGTCCTCGGCGGTACCGCCCGCGGAGTAGCTGCCGCAGTCGCGGTCCGGGATCGCGTACAGGACGAACACCGGCGTGCGGTGCTGCTGCTCGGCGCTCCGGACGACCCGCCGGACGACCTGGCGGGTGGCGGACTCGGAGGGGTCAGCCAGCCAGGTCGCCACCGGCTGGTCCGCGATCACGTCGAGCCGTTCGGCGGTGGTGCGGTCGCCGTCCGCCCTGGCGTCCGCTGCGCGGCGCGCCGCCTGGTCGTCCTGCTCGGGCTGGTGGGCGAGGCCGCCCGGGAACGCCGACGCGGCCGACTCGCGAGCAGCGAGCGGTCGGTCCGTACCCGCACCACCACGCCCGCCGCCGTCCGGAGGGCCGTCGGGTCCGGCCACCGTGGCGAGCACCAGCGCGACCACCGCCACCGCGACGACGCCACCCACGGCGAGCACCGCCCACTGTCGTCGTCCGCTGCCCCTGGTGCGGCCGCGCGTCCCCTGCTCCGGCATGCGTCCATGCTGGCAGCAGTGCACGGCGTCCCGCCAGGGTGGCCCGGCGTCCGCCCAGGGGGGGTGCGGCCGCCTGCCAGGACCCGGCAGCGATACTGACCGGATGTTCCGGAAGCTCCTGCTGCTCGCCCTCACCGCCGGCTACGCCTGGGTGATCTGGCGGATGACGTTGACGCCGCGGGTCTTCACGCACGCGCAGGACGAGCTCGTGCTGCACGCCATCGCCTGGCTGCAGCAGCTCCCGCGCGGTGCCTGGTTCACCTACGACCGGGTCGAGTTCCTCGCGAACATCGGGATGTTCGTGCCCGTCGGGATGATCGCGGCGCTCTGGTTGCCACGCCGCTGGTGGCTGGCGGGAGCGGTGGTCGCGGTCGTGCTGTCGGTCGGGATCGAGCTCGCGCAGGCCCGCTTCCTGCCCTACCGCGTCGCCGACCCTCGGGACGTGCTGTCGAACGGCCTCGGCGGACTGCTCGGCGCCACGCTCGTCGGGCTCGTCCGGAGCCTGCTCCCGGTGCCGCGACGGCAGCGCCTGCGTGCCCGCGCCGTCTGATCTCTGGTAGTCTCGTCCGGTTGCCGTCGAACGGCCGCGGATCAAGAGCGCTCGTGCATCAGGTACGGGCACCGCGCAACGGACAGGAAGGGGATCATCCATGGCACTTGACGCGAAGGTCAAGCAGGAGATCATCGAAGAGTACGCGACCCACCCGGGCGACACCGGATCCCCCGAGGTCCAGGTCGCCGTTCTGACGCGTCGCATCAACGACCTGAACGAGCACCTCAAGGAGCACAAGCACGACCACCACTCGCGTCGTGGTCTGCTGCTCATGGTCGGTCAGCGTCGCCGTCTCCTCGGGTACCTCTCCGACGTCGACATCAACCGCTACCGTGCGCTCATCGAGCGCCTCGGCCTGCGTCGATAGGTAGCGCGGCGCCAGTCGACTCGCAGACACTGCGTGACCGAACGCCCCGGTCCTCCTCGTGAGGACCGGGGCGTTCCTCGTTCCGGACCGCGGAGGACGGGGACCGGGAATGGTTGCGCAGACGGCACGGTTCGGTAGGGTGTTCATGCAAACGCATCGAAAGTCGGGAACCACCATGACCACCATCGCCGTCGTCACCGCCGGGCTCTCCGAGCCCAGCTCCACCCGCCTGCTCGCAGACCGGCTCGCCGCCTCCGCGGTCGCCGCCGTCTCGGCCGACCAGCCGGGAGGCACGGTGGACGTCCGCCACGTCGAGCTGCGTCCGATCGCGCACGAGATCATCGACGCGATGCTCACCGGGTTCGCCGCATCCGGCCTCGCCGCCGCGCAGCGCACCGTGCTCGAGGCGGACGCGCTCGTCTTCGTCACGCCGGTGTTCACCGCGGGGGTCAGCGGCCTCGCGAAGTCGTTCCTCGACGTCCTCGACAAGGACGCGATGACCGACGTCCCGGTGCTCCTCGCCGCGACCGGGGGGACCGCCCGGCACTCACTGGCGATCGACCACGCACTGCGCCCGGTGTTCGCCTACCTCCGCGCAGCGGTGGTGCCGACCGGCGTGTTCGCCGCGACCGACGACTGGGGGAGCGAGGCGGACGCCGCCGCGCTCGACGCCCGCATCCGACGGGCCGGGGTCGACCTGGCCTGGGCGATCCGCGCCTCCCGGCGGACCCCGCAGCAGGAGACGCTCGCCGCGCCGACCGACTTCGCGTCCCTGCTCGGCGGCCTCGGCCACTGACCAGGGCGCCCGGGCGGCGCTCAGTACCAGTGCGGGTTGACGCTCATCTCGTGGTTCCACGCCGCGCAGGGGGAGCCGTAGGCGTCGTGGATGTAGGCGAGCCCCCAGTCGATCTGCGTCGCCGCGTTCGTCCGCCAGTCCGCGCCGGCGACCGCCATCTTGTCCGCGGGCAGTGACTGCGGGATGCCGTACGCGCCGCTCGAGGCGTTGAGGGCGTTCGCCCGCCAGCCGGACTCCTGGGTCCAGAGGGACACCAGGCACGAGAACTGGTCGCCGCCCCAGCCGTAGGCGCCGATGGCGCTTCGGGCGTACGCCTTCGCGCCGGCCGGGTCGACGGTCACACCGCCCGTGCTCGGGTAGGACGTCCCGGAGCCGCCGCTCGTCGCTGCCGGCGCCGGAGACGACGGTGTGGCGGCGGCCGCCGCCTGCTGCTGCGCTGCTGCCGCTCGCTCGCGCGCCCGCTGCTGGGCGGCCTGCTGCGCGGCGACCTGCACGCCGAGCTCGTACTGCTGCTCGGTCGTGGCGGTGGTGTCCTTCAGCGCCGCCAGCTGTGCGTAGAGCTCGTCGCTGTGCTGCTGCGTGTCCGCGACCGCCCGTGCGGCGGCGTCGGACGCGGTGCGCGCCGACGCGGAGCGGTCCTCGGCGGCGTCGGCGAGGGTGCTCCGCTCGAACTCCGCGCGTTCGGCCTGGTCGTGCAGCGACTCCGCGGTCCGGCCGGCGACCGAGGCGTCCTCGAGCACGCCCTCCCACGTGCTCGAGAGCTGGTCGACCGCGCCGAGCTGGTAGAGCAGTTGGTCCGGGTCGTCCGCCGTGGCGATCCGCGTCGTCATGGCGTTTCGGCTGCCGTCGCGGTACAGGGTCGCGGCGAGCTGCCCGGCCCGGTCCTGCGCCTGGGCGGCGGTGCGTTCGGCGTCGTCCGCCTGGGTGCGGAGGGTCGATGCGGTCTGCGTCGCCGCAGCGAGGTCCGCCTCGGCCCGGTCGGCTGCTGCGGAGGCGTCGAGTGCGCGTTGCGACTTCGCGGCGGCGTCGGCCTGCACCGACTGCAGCGCCGCCTGCACCTTCGTCACCTCGGCGGCGGCGGCCTGCTCGTTGCCCTTCGCCTGCTGCACGTCCTGCCACGTCGGGTACTGCGTGGTCGCAGCGCTCGCGGGCAGGGCGGTGGTGACCGGTGCGACGAGCGCGCCCACGACCACGGCGGCCGCGACGAGCACGTGCCGGGAAGGGCTGGTGCGCATGGCGGCAGGCTACCGGGGACACGCCCGTTCGCCAGGAGCAACACCCGCCGGGTGCCTGAGGACTGGTAAAGTCCTCATCGTCCGGGGACCGTTCTCCGGGCGTCACGCCCCGCTGTCAGACTCGCGGGGCTGGCACACAACACTGCGCAGACCGGGCACGGAGCTGGTCATCGGTGGTGGCTCGCGGGCCGTTCGGAGTCCCGAGTGCTTCTACTGCTGGCCAGACATGCGCCCCGACCCCTCGGCGTGCACGCACCACGGGTGCCGTCGCCCAGGTCTGCCGAACACGTCAAGGAGGCACCCTTTTGGAGGGTCCCGAGATCAAGTTCGCCGAAGCCGTCATCGACAACGGCAAGTTCGGCAAGCGCGTCGTCCGGTTCGAGACCGGCCGCCTCGCCCAGCAGGCCCAGGGCGCGGTCGCCGCGTACCTCGACGAGGAGACCATGCTCCTCTCGGCCACCAGCGCCGGCAAGCACCCGCGCGAGGGCTTCGACTTCTTCCCGCTGACGGTCGACGTCGAGGAGCGCTCGTACGCCGCCGGCAAGATCCCCGGCTCGTTCTTCCGTCGTGAGGGCCGTCCGAGCACCGAGGCGATCCTCGTCTGCCGCCTCATCGACCGGCCGCTGCGTCCGTCGTTCGTCGACGGCCTGCGCAACGAGGTCCAGATCGTCATCACCGTCCTGAGCATCGCGCCGGACGAGTTCTACGACGCGCTCGCGATCAACGCGGCGTCCGCGTCGACGCAGATCTCCGGTCTGCCGTTCTCCGGCCCGATCGCCGGTGTGCGTCTCGCGCTGATCGGTGACCAGTGGGTCGCGTTCCCGAAGGCCTCGCAGCTCGAGGAAGCGGTCTTCGACCTCACCGTCGCCGGCCGCGTCGTCACCGACGACCAGGGCAACGAGGACGTCGCGATCATGATGGTCGAGGCCGAGGCGACCGAGCACGCCTGGGGCCTCATCCAGGGCGGCGCGACCAAGCCCGACGAGGCGATCGTCGCGCAGGGCCTCGAGGCGGCGAAGCCGTTCCTCAAGGTCCTCGTCGAGGCGCAGGCGAAGATGGCCGCGCAGTCGGCCAAGGAGATCCAGGACTACCCGGTCTTCCCGCCCTACGCGCCCGAGGTCTACTCGGCCGTCGAGGCGATCGCCCTCGACGAGCTCAAGGACGTCTACCAGATCGCCGGCAAGCTCGAGCGTCAGGACAAGGACGACGCCCTCAAGGCCCGCGTGAAGGAGGCCGTCGCCGCCAAGGTCGAGGCCGGGGAGCTCCCCGAGTCCGCCAACGGCCAGGTCAGCGCGGCCTACAAGTCGGTCACGAAGAAGGTCGTCCGCGGCCGCATCCTGACCGAGCAGGTCCGCATGGACGGTCGCGGCCTCGCCGACATCCGTCCGCTCGACGCCGAGGTCGCCGTGATCCCGCGCGTCCACGGTTCGGCGATCTTCCAGCGCGGCGAGACGCAGATCCTCGGCGTCACCACGCTGAACATGCTCAAGATGGAGCAGCAGATCGACTCGCTGTCGCCCGTCACGAAGAAGCGCTACCTGCACCACTACAACTTCCCGCCGTACTCGACGGGTGAGACCGGCCGCGTCGGTTCGCCGAAGCGTCGCGAGATCGGCCACGGCTTCCTCGCCGAGCGTGCCCTCGTGCCGGTGCTGCCGTCGCGCGAGGAGTTCCCCTACGCGATCCGTCAGGTGTCCGAGGCCCTCGGCTCCAACGGCTCGACGTCTATGGGCTCCGTCTGCGCCTCGACCCTGTCGCTCCTCAACGCCGGTGTGCCGCTGCGCGCCCCGGTCGCGGGCATCGCGATGGGCCTCGTCTCCGACACCGTCGACGGGCAGACCCGCTACGCGGCGCTGACCGACATCCTCGGTGCCGAGGACGCCCTCGGCGACATGGACTTCAAGGTCGCCGGTACCTCGGAGTTCGTCACCGCGATCCAGCTCGACACCAAGCTCGACGGCATCCCGTCGTCGGTCCTCGACGCCGCGCTGAAGCAGGCCAAGGAGGCCCGCTCGGCCATCCTGGGCGTGCTGACCGAGGCGATCGACGCCCCCGACGAGATGGCGGACACCGCTCCGCGCGTCATCTCGGTGCAGATCCCCGTCGACAAGATCGGCGAGCTGATCGGCCCGAAGGGCAAGACGATCAACGGCATCCAGGACGAGACCGGCGCCGACATCTCGATCGAGGACGACGGCACGGTCTACATCGGCGCCGTCGACGGCCCGTCGGCCGAGGCCGCCCGCGCCCAGGTCAACGCGATCGCGAACCCGACGAACCCGGAGATCGGGGACCAGTTCCTCGGCACGGTCGTCAAGATCGCGACGTTCGGTGCCTTCGTGTCGCTGCTCCCGGGCCGCGACGGTCTGCTCCACGTCTCCGAGGTCCGCAAGCTCGCCGGTGGCAAGCGCGTCGAGAACGTCGAGGACGTCCTGGGCGTCGGCCAGAAGATCCTGGTCGAGGTCACCAAGGTGGACGACCGCGGCAAGCTCTCGCTCGCGCCGGTCGTCGCGGACGAGGTCGACACCGAGGGCCGCGAGGGTCACGAGAAGCACACTGAGGACAACGCCGAGGGTTGATCCCCGGCGCCTCGCGCTGCTGTCACCGCAACGGCCGCCGCTCCAGTCGGAGCGGCGGCCGTTGCCGTTCGCGTGGCACGGCGGCCGCGGTCCGCGAGACTCGGTCTGTGCGACGGACCTCGTGCAGAACAGGACGAGAACCGTCGCTGACGCCGAGTCTCGGCGGCGCGTCGCCAGCGCCTCAGGAGGCGGGAGTCTCCTGCGTGCCGGTCAGCTGCGCGCGGCCGAGCAGGTGCTCGCGGAGCAGGAAGCCGACGACGGCCGGCGTCGCGTCGGCGGGCGCCTCGAGCACCGGCACGTCGAGGGCGCTGACGGTGAAGACGTAGCGGTGCGGGCCGTGACCGGCAGGCGGTGCGGCACCGAGGAACGTGTCCGTGCCGTACTCGTTGCGGCGGCGCAGTGCCTCGGCGGGCAGCAGTGCGTCGTCGGTGCCGGCACCCTGCGGCAGCGAGGTGGTCGAGGCCGGGACGTCGGTCAGGCTCCAGTGCCAGAAGCCCGAGCCGGTCGGGGCGTCGGGGTCGTACACGGTGAGGACGTAGCTCTGCGTGCCCTCGGGTGCTCCGGACCACTCGAGTGCGGGGGAGCGGTCCTCGCCACCCACGTCGGAGCCGCGTGCCCAGTCGGGCAGACGGTCGCCGTCGGTGAAGTCGGGGCTCGTCAGGGTGAACGTGGGGACCTCGGGGAGGTTCCAGTTGGGGTCGTTGGCCATGCGACCAGCCAACACCCGCGCCCTGGTGTGCGGGTGCGACGGACGGGAGGCACGTGGCGGCGCCGCCACGTGCCTCCCGTCCGTCGCGGTCAGCGCGTGATGACGCGCTCGACGACCCGCCCGAGCGCTGCGGTCGCCGCGATCGCGTCGCCGGCGTACGCACCGGCCATGACGCCGTCGCGTGCGAGCATCAGTTCGTCGGCGCCGTCGCCCGGCATCGGGTGTCCGGCACGCTGCAGCAGCGCGAAGAGCTGCTCGGTGTACCAGTCACGGTGCGCCGCGACGACCTGGCGGACCGGGTCACGGGGGTCGTGGTACTCGGCTGCCGCGTTCAGGAAGGCGCAGCCGCGGAAGTCCGGTCGTCCGACGTCGTCGGAGACGGCGGCGACCCAGGCGCGGACGGCGTCGGTCGGCGTGGGGGCCTCGGACACGATGCGCCCGAAGGCCTGCTGCACCCGCTCGTCCTGCGCGCGGATGTACGCCAGGATCAGGTTGTCCTTCGACCCGTAGTGCTTGTAGAACGTCGCCTTCGTGACGCTCGCCTCGGAGATCAGGCGGTCGACCCCCACGCCGCGGATGCCCTCCTCGTAGAAGAGCCTCGACGCGGTCTCGAGGATGCGGACCTTCGCGCCGCCGGAGCGGGGAGTCGGGGGGACGCTCGACCCGTCCGGCGACGCGAGGTTCGTGCTCGGGCCGGGGAGACGCTGGACGGTCGGTTGGGGGGAATCGACCGTCACAGCGCTGCTCCTCGGACTCATCGGCTCCACGGGGGAGTGGGGGGACTCCGCCGCGCAGGACTGATGTCCCGAGCCACCGGGTCGGAATCTAGGGGGGCTTCCGACCCGATGTGACGACTGTACCACAGGGAGGACAGACAGACGAGTCTTTCTATCCTCCTCTGCCGTACCCCACTTCGGGGCACGCGCCGCGAGCCTGTGGAAACTGGATGAGCGGCCCCGACGGGTCAGTAGGCTCTGCTGCGATGAACCAGCCAGTGCCGTTGCCGCTCGAGGCCCAGGACACGTCGTTCCTGACGTCCGGTGGCGCCTTCGTCCGTCGATCCGTGCTGCCGTCCGGTGTCCGCGTCCTGACCGAGTCGGTCCCGGGGGCGAGCTCGACGAGCCTCGGCTTCTGGGTCGGTGTCGGCTCCCGCGACGAGCGCGAGGGACAGTTCGGGTCCACGCACTTCCTCGAGCACCTCTTGTTCAAGGGCACCGCACGGCGCAGTGCGCTCGACATCGCCATCGCGTTCGACTCCGTGGGCGGTGAGCACAACGCCGCGACCGCCAAGGAGTACACCTGCTACTACGCCCGTGTCCGGGACACCGACGTCCCGATGGCGGTCGAGGTGATCGGAGACATGGTCACCGGCTCGGTGCTCGACGAGGACGCCTTCGCCGTCGAGCGCGGCGTGATCCTCGAGGAACTCGCCATGGCCGCCGACGACCCTGCGGACGTCGCGGGCGAGGCCTTCTTCGCCGCCGCCTTCGACGGGCACCCCCTCGGCCGTCCGATCGGGGGCACCCCGGAGAGCATCCGCGCGGTCGGGCGCGACCAGGTCCTCGACCACTACCGCGAGCACTACGCACCGAACGGCATCGTCGTCACCGCCGCGGGTGCGGTGGACCACGACCGCTTCCGCGAGCTCGTCGAGTGGGTCTTCCGCGACGCGCCGAAGGCCTCGCCGCTCGCCCGACGCACGCCGCAGACGGTGGCGGACCCGGCCGTCCCGCGCCTGGCGGTCGCGCACCGTCCGACCGAGCAGGTCAGCATGCTCCGCGGCTCGCAGGGTCTCGACCTGCGCGACGACCGCCGTCCCGTCCTCAGCGTGCTGAACGCCGTCCTGGGCGGCGGCATGAGCTCCCGCCTCTTCCAGGAGGTCCGCGAGCGCCGCGGCCTCGCCTACGCCGTGTCGTCCTTCGCGCCGGCGTACCTCGACAACGGCGCGTTCGGCGTCTACGCGGGCTGCGCCCCGGACAACGTCGCGGGCGTCGTCGAGATCATCGACGCCGAGTTCGCGCGCATGGTCGACGACGGCATCACGGAGGACGAGCTCCGCCGCGCCAAGGGGCAGATCGAGGGTGCCCTGACGCTCTCGCTCGAGGACTCCGACGCCCGGATGACCCGCCTCGGCCGCTCCGAGCTCGGCACCGGGGAGTTCACCGACCTCGGTACCGCGTTGCAGCGGGTCGACCGGGTCACCGCCGGCGACGTGCTCGACCTGGCGCGCGACCTGCTCACCCGTCCCACCATCACCTCGGTGGTCGGTGCCGTGCAGCAGGACGAGCTCGCAGCGGCCCTCGGCGTCGAGGGGTGACGGACGTGTCGCACTACCTGTACCTCGTCCGGCACGGTGAGCACCAGGACGCCGAGCACGGCCTCCGCGACGGCAAGCTGTCCGAGCGCGGCAAGCGCCAGGCGGTGCTCGTCGCCGACCGTCTCGGCGGGGTGCCCTTCGACGGCGTGTACCACTCGCCGCTCGACGCCGCGAGCGAGACCGCCGCGTACCTCGCGCAGCGCCTGCCGTCGATCCAGCCGGAACCCTCGACGCTGCTCTTCGACTGCATCCCGTCCGGGCCGACGCCGGACATGCCGCACGCCTACCAGGGCTGGTACGGCGGTGTGACCGAGGAGGAGATCGTCGCGGGTCAGGCCCAGATGGGCGACGCCGTCGCCGAGTGGTTCACGCCCGCGCGCGAGGACCGCCACGACCTGCTCATCACGCACAACGCCGTGATCGGCTGGTTCGTGCGCGAGGCCTTCCAGGCCCCGGAGTGGCGCTGGATGGGCACGAACGTGGCGCACACCGCACTGACGATCATCCGCATCCGGTCGGCCAAGCCGGCCGAGGTGGTCACCCTCAACGACCTGGCCCACCTGCCGGTGGAGCTCCGCACTGGGCTGCCGGTCGACCAGCCCGTCTAGCGACCGGCCGACGGTCCCGGGACGGTGACGACCGGGAGGCGCGACCTCGGTCAGCGGACCGGCAGGCGGTACCAGGCGGTCGCGTTCGGGTTGTCGTTGAACGCCGCGACGCGCTGGTAGCCGCGGCTCCGGTACATCGCCCCCGCCGCGACGAGCGAGTCGTTCGTGTCGAGGACGACGCTCGTCGCACCGAGGTCCTGCGCGGCCCGTTCGAGCGCGTCCATGACCGCGGTCGCCACGCCCCGTCCGCGGCCGTCGGGGGAGACGTAGACGTGCTTCACCTCGAACCACACGTCGTCGTCGCCGTCGGCCTGCGCGGCTCGGACCCGCCGCAGCCCGCCGCACCCGACCGGGACGGCTGCGTCGCCGTCCGTCTCGTACGCCACGACGAAGACGCCGTCCGGCCCCGTGAACTGGACGGCCGGGGTGCGCTTCCGCGAGTAGGAGCCCTGCGCGCTCGGGAACGTCGCCTCGCGCTCGTCGAGGTAGGCGTCGAGCAGGGCGTCGACCTCGGGCGCATCGGCGGGCACGGACCTGACCTGGAGCGGCATGCGTCGATCCTAGGATGGACCCATGGTCACTCCCGTCGCCGTCGTCGGCGCCACCGGTCGTCTCGGGGGCCTCGTGGCCTCCGTCGTGGAGTCGCTCGACGGCTTCGAGCTCGTCGCGTCGCTGTCCTCGCGGGACGCCGTGCACGAGGCACCGCCGTCGGTGTTCGGGGGAGCGGCCGTCGTGGTCGACGTCACCGTCCCCGCTCTCAGCCCCGCGATCGTCGAGCACGCCCTGGCCAGCGGCGCGAACGTCCTGGTGGGGACCTCGGGCTGGTCGCTCGACCGTCTCGCGACGCTCCGCGCCGGACTCGAGGCACGACCGGACCAGGGCGCCCTCGTCGTCCCGAACTTCTCCGTCGGCTCGGTGCTCGCGACGCACCTCGCCACGATCGCCGCGCCGTGGTTCCCGTCCGTCGAGATCGTCGAGACCCACCACGCGGGCAAGATCGACAGCCCGTCGGGCACGGCCGTCCGGACCGCCGAGCTCATCGCCGACGCCCGGCGCGAGGTCGGCCCCGTGGACGCCCCGCACGTCGACCAGCGCGCCCGTGGGCAGCAGGTCGCGAGCGTGCCGATCCACTCGCTCCGGCTGCCGGGCGTCAAGGCCGTGCAGGACGTGCTGCTCAGCGGTCCCGGCGAGACCGTCACGATCCGGCACGACACGAACGACGACGTGGCCTACGTCGCCGGCATCCGGGCCGCGCTGTCCGCCGCGGTCGACGCCCGCGGCCTGACCGTCGGCCTCGGCAGCGTCCTCGGCATCGGCCAGCCGTGACCTCGACCTGGCGCTCCCTCCGCTCCCCGTTCTGGGGCGCGGCACTGATGACCCTGCTGCTCGCGCTCTACATCGGCCTGGTCGGGCAGCGTGCGGTCGCGTTCGTGCAGACCGGTCAGCCGATCGGCATCGGGATCGGGATCGCGCTGTTCGTCGTCGCCGCGATCGGTGCGCTGCTGCTCGTGCTCGAGGTCCGCTTCGGCGTGCGCATCACCCGGCTCGGTGCGCGGCTCGAACAGGAGGGCGCGACCCCCGACGAGGTCGTCCCGGTCCGCCCGTCTGGTCGACCGACCCGCGAGGCGGCCGACGAGCTGTTCCCGCGGTACCGGGACGCCGTCGAGGCCGACCCGGAGGACTGGCGCGGCTGGTACCGGCTCGGCGTCGTCTACGACGCCGCCGGCGACCGCAAGCGGGCGCGAGCGGCGATGCGGACCGCGCTGGCGAAGGCTGCGGCGACCCGCTGACGGACGGGAGGCCCGTGGAGGTGTCGCCACGGGCCTCCCGTCCGTCGAGTGGTCGGGTCGGGTCCTCGGGTCAGGTCGCCGGCTCAGGTCGTCGGCTCTGGCCGCCGGGTCAGAAGGCGGCGTCGACCGCGTCCTCGGCGGTCGTGTACCGGAACCGGTAGCCGGACCCGGTGAGCTTCCGAGGCACCATGCGCTGGCTGGAGAGCAGCATCTCGTCGGCGGCCTCGCGGAGCAGCGTGCGCAGGGCGAACGCCGGGACGCTGAACAGGTAGGGGCGGTGCAGGTCCTCGGCGACGCGGCGGGTGACGCGGTTCGACACCGCGGCCTCCGGGCCGGCCAGGTTCACCGGACCGCGCACGTCGGCCGCGTCCGGGCTGGTGGCGAGGTGCACGATCGCGCCCACCTCGTCCTCGAGCGCGATCCACGGCCAGAACTGCCCGCCGGTGCCGAGCTTGCCACCGAGGCCCGCCTTCGTGAGCGGCACGAGGGGCGCGAGCGCGCCGCCGCCCTGGCCGACGACGATGCCGGTGCGGAGCAGGACGACGCGGACGCCCTCGGGGGCGGCGGTCGCGGCGGCCTCCCACTTCGTGCAGACGTCGGCGAGGAAGCCACGACCGGCGTCGGCGTCGTCGTCGAGGACGTCCACGGGGCGGTCGCCGTACACGCCCGAGGCCGACCCGGACAGGAAGAGTGCCGGCGGCTTCGCGGCGCGGTGCATCGCCTCGACGAGGGTGTCCGTCGCCTGGACCCGCGAGTCGAGGATCTGCTGCTTGTACGACTCGGTCCACGGCAGCTTGCCGATGTTCGCCCCGGCGAGGTTGACCACGACGTCGGCACCGTCGAGCACCGCCGGGTCGAGCGGGCGGGTGCCGGGGGACCAGCGGAACGCGCTCGCGGTGCGGGGTTCACTGCGGGTGAGGGTGGTGACGTGGTGCCCGGCCTCGCGCAGGGCACGGACGAGGGGGGTCCCGATGAAGCCGGACGCACCGGCGACGAGGATCGAGAGCGGCTGGGTCGACATGGGGGCCACGGTACTCAGCGAGCTTCGGGCTCCGCCGCGTGGCGGGGTCGCTCCGCGGACGTAGGCTCTCCGTGTGAGCGAGACCGTGCAGCCCGACCCCACCGTCCCCACCCCGGCAGTGCCCACTCCCTACGAGGACCTGCTGCGCCGGGTGCTCGAGGAGGGCACGCCGAAGAGCGACCGCACCGGCACCGGTACGCGCAGCATCTTCGGCGCGCAGCTCCGCTACGACCTGTCGCAGGGCTTCCCGCTCGTCACGACCAAGCGCGTGCACTTCAAGTCGGTGGCGTACGAGCTGCTCTGGTTCCTCCGCGGCGACGGCAACGCCCGCTGGCTGCAGGAGCACGGCGTCCGCATCTGGAACGAGTGGGCGGACGAGGACGGCGACCTCGGCCCGGTGTACGGCGTGCAGTGGCGCTCGTGGCCGACCCCGTCCGGCGAGCACGTCGACCAGATCGCGCAGGTCATCGAGCAGATCCGCACGAACCCGGACTCGCGTCGTCTGATCGTCTCGGCGTGGAACGTCGCCGACGTGCCGGAGATGGCGCTCGCCCCGTGCCACGCGTTCTTCCAGTTCTACGTCGTCGACGGCAAGCTGTCGTGCCAGCTGTACCAGCGGAGCGCGGACATGTTCCTCGGCGTGCCGTTCAACATCGCCTCGTACGCGCTGCTCACCCACATGATCGCCGCGCAGACCGGACTCGAGGTCGGCGACTTCGTGTGGACCGGCGGCGACTGCCACGTCTACGACAACCACGTCGAGCAGGTCCGCGAGCAGCTGTCCCGCACGGCGTACCCGTACCCGACGCTGGAGATCGCCCCGCGCGACTCGATCGACGACTACGTGTACGAGGACCTCGCCGTCGTCGGGTACGAGCACCACCCCGCCATCAAGGCCGCGGTCGCCGTCTGATGGGCTGGACCGAGCCCGTCCGTGGCGTCGGCATGGTCTGGGCCCGCACGGCGGCCGGGGTCATCGGCGCCGACGGGGGCATCCCGTGGCACGTGCCGGAGGACCTCGCGCACTTCCGACAGGTCACCGGCGACGGCGTCGTCGTGATGGGCCGGCGCACCTGGGACTCGCTGCCGCCGCGGTTCCGGCCGCTGCCCGGACGGCGGAACGTCGTGCTGACGCGGGACGCCTCGTGGTCGGCCGAGGGTGCCGAGGTGGTGCACGACCTGGCGACCGCCCTCGACACCGACGAATCCGTGTGGGTGATCGGCGGGGGAGCGGTCTACGCCGACGCGCTGCCCTTCGCGGACCGGGTCTCGGAGACGATCGTCGACCTCGAGGTGCCGGGCGACACCCGTGCGCCGGCGCTCGACGAGGCGTGGGAGCTCGCCGACGAGGGCCCGTGGCAGGAGTCCCGCGTCGACGGCACCCGCTACCGCTTCCTGGAGTGGCGCCGTCGCGCGTAGCGCGCCCGCGGCACCCGCGCCGCCTGCCGAGCGTCCTTCCGTCCCGCTGGAACCAGGTTCCGGACACGACACCGCGCTTCTTCGCGGTGCTGTGTCCGGAACCTGGTTCCCGTGCGGAGGCGTCGCCGGGCGGGACCGGCGTGACGGGGGTGCGCCGTGCCTCCCGGCCGGAGCAGCGCGGACAGCCGCGCGCCGTCCGCGAGCCGCGCACCGTCCGAGCGGACGGCGGTCCTCGCGCGCATCCCCGGTACGCTGGTGCGCGTGTCCCCGCGTGAGAATCCCTTCGGTCAGGTCCTCGTCGCCCTCGTGACGCCGTTCACGGCCGACGGCGAGGTCGACTGGCCCGGCGTCGAGCAGCACATCGACGACTGCATCACCGCCGGCGCCGACGGCATCGTCGTCACCGGCACCACCGGCGAGACGAGCACCCTGACCGACCCTGAGAAGCTCCGCCTGGTCGAGGTCGGCAAGTCCGTCGCCGCCGGTCGCGCGAAGATCATCACGGGCGGCGGCTCGAACGAGACCGCGCACGCGATCCACCTCTACAAGCAGAGCGAGAAGGCCGGCGCCGACGGTGTGATGATCGTCACGCCGTACTACAACAAGCCGACCCAGGCGGGTGTGCTCACGCACTTCCGGATGATCGCCGACGCCACCGACCTGCCGGTGATCCTGTACGACATCCCGGGCCGCACGGGCATCCCGATCACGTACGAGACCATCGTGCGGGCGTCGCACCACCCGAACATCCTCGCGGTGAAGGACGCCAAGGGCGACTTCGCCGAGGTCTCCCGGGTGCTCAACAACACCGACCTCATGTACTTCTCGGGCGACGACACGAACGTGCTCCCGCACCTGTCGATCGGCGCGACGGGCCTGATCGGCGTCACCGCGAACATCACGAGCACGCCGTACCGCACGATCGTCGACGCCGTGAACCGCGGCGACCTGGCGGCCGCCACCGCCGAGCACAAGCGCGTCGAGCCGCTCGTCCGTGCGATCATGACCCACGTTCCCGGCACGGTCGCCGCGAAGTACGTGCTGCACGGGCTCGGCCGCATCGGCAGCCCGCGCGTCCGGCTGCCGCTCGTCGGCCCCGAGGACACCGAGGCCTACGCCATCGAGACCTCCCTCGAAGCGGTCCGGGACATCCCCGGCGCCGACTTCTCGAACTTCCGCCCGGACCGCAACGCGGCGGCCGGCGGCGCACTGCCGAAGGTGCCAGGCACCACACGTTAGGAAGACCGCGGCGCCGGAGCGCGTCGCACGACAGTCAGGACCGAATGCCCACCCAGATCTCCACACCGCAGCCGCTCGAACCCGGCACCCTCCGCGTCATCCCCGTCGGGGGCCTCGGCGAGATCGGTCGCAACATGACCGTCTACGAGTTCGACGGCAAGCTGCTCATCGTCGACGCCGGCGTGCTCTTCCCCGAGGAGCACCAGCCGGGCGTCGACCTCATCCTCCCCGACTTCGGGCCGATCCGGGACCGCCTCGACGACGTCCTCGGCGTCGTGCTCACCCACGGCCACGAGGACCACATCGGTGCCGTGCCGTACCTGCTCAAGCTCAAGGCCGACATCCCCCTGATCGGCTCCACGCTGACCCTCGCGCTCGTCGAGGCGAAGCTCAAGGAGCACCGGATCAAGCCCTACACGCTCGTCGTGCAGGAGGACCAGACCGAGCAGCTCGGCCCGTTCCACCTCGAGTTCGTGGCCGTGAACCACTCGATCCCGGACGCCCTCGCCGTCGCGATCACGACCCCGGCCGGCCGCGTGCTGCACACGGGTGACTTCAAGATGGACCAGCTGCCGCTGGACGACCGGATCACCGACCTCCGTGCCTTCGCCCGCCTGGGCGAGCAGGGCGTCGACCTGTTCCTGCCGGACTCGACGAACGCCGACGTGCCGGGCTTCACCGCCCCCGAGCGCGACATCGGACCGGTGCTCGAGAACGTCATCTCGCGTGCCCGCAAGAAGGTCGTCGTCGCGAGCTTCTCCTCGCACGTGCACCGTGTGCAGCAGGTCCTCGACGCCGCCGCTGCGACGAACCGCAAGGTCGCGTTCATGGGCCGGTCGATGATCCGCAACATGAACATCGCCGCCGAGCTCGGCTACCTGCGGGTGCCGGACGACGTGCTCATCGACACCAAGAAGGCGAAGAACGTCCCCGACGACCAGATCGTCTACATGTCGACCGGCTCGCAGGGCGAGCCGATGGCCGTCCTGGCGCGCATGGCGAACCTCGAGCACCAGATCGAGATCGGCGAGGGTGACACCGTCATCCTCGCCTCGAGCCTGATCCCGGGCAACGAGAACGCCGTCTACCGCGTGATCGACGGCCTGACGAAGCTCGGCGCCAAGGTCGTGCACAAGGGCAACGCGAAGGTGCACGTCTCCGGGCACGCGTCCGCCGGCGAGCTCCTGTACTGCTACAACATCCTGCGTCCGCGGAACGTGCTGCCCGTGCACGGCGAGCACCGTCACCTGTACGCGAACGCCGACCTGGCGATCCAGACGGGTGTCCCGCCGCGCAACGTCATCCTCGGGCAGGACGGCATCGTCGTCGACCTCAAGGACGGCGTCGCGAGCGTCGCCGGACAGCTCGACATCGGGTACGTCTACGTCGACGGCTCGACCGTCGGTGAGATCACCGACGCCGACCTCAAGGACCGCCGCGTCCTGGCGGAGGAGGGCTTCATCTCGATCTTCTGCGCCGTCGACTTCACGACCGGTCAGTGCGTCGTCGGGCCGGAGATCCAGTCGCGCGGTTTCGCCGAGGACGACTCCGTCTTCGACGACGTGCGCCCGCAGATCGCCAAGGCGATCGCCGAGGCCGCGGCGAACGGCACGCGCGACGCGCACGCCTTCAGCCAGGTCGTCCGCCGGACCGTCGGCCGTTGGGTCAACACCAAGCACCGTCGTCGTCCGATGATCGTCCCGGTGGTCATCGAGGCGTAGGCACCAGCACGGCAACCGGCCGGGAGGCACGGCGAGCGTTCCCCGGGAACGCTCGCCGTGCCTCCCGGCCGTCGTCACGTCCGGGGCCGGTCGGCGCCGGTCGGCCGACGGAGCGCGGCGGGGCATCCACGGAATGTCCCGAGCGGGGATTAGGCTCCGTCGCATGGCCGGAGGCACCAAGTCGACCACGCGCTCGCGCGCGTCCACGTCGTCCCGCGGGAGCGGGTCGCGCGGCACGTCGCGCACGCAGGCCACGACGAAGAAGCTGCCGCAGGCCGCGCCCACGCCGGTGTTCCGCGAGCAGAACCCGGTCGTGACCACCTGGCTCGCGATGGCGCACGGTGTCGGCGCGCTGTTCCGCCTGCTCGGCAAGGAGACCCTCGCCAAGGACGAACGCCGCGACGGCTTCCCGTTCCTGCTCTTCGTCCTCGCGCTCGCGGGCGGGGTCGTCGAGTGGCTCAACCCCACGAACCCGCTGTCGGTCACGCTCGACGCCTACACGTTCGGCGGCCTGTTCGGGCGGCTGGCGGTCGCGCTGCCCGTCATCATGATCGTGTTCGCCGGCTGGCTCTTCCGACACCCCGCGTCGGTGCACGACAACACCCGGATCGGCATCGGCCTCGGCCTGATGCTCGTGTCCATCGCATCGCTCTGCCACGTGTTCGGCGGACAGCCGAGCGCGTCCGACGGCATGGTCGCCCTGGCCGCCGCGGGCGGTGTCCTCGGCTGGGTCGTGATCAGCTGGCTGGTCGCGGTCGCCACGGTGTGGGTCGCGGTACCGGTCGCGGTGGTGCTGCTCGTGCTGTCGCTCTTCATCATCACGAAGACCCCGCCGAACAGGACCGGTCGTCGCCTGCACGAGCTCTACGCGTACCTGTTCGGAGCACCGGCCCCGGCGGCCGAGGACGACGTCGCCACCGAGGCCGCCGCCGCGCCGGCCGCACCGCGGGCGCGCACGTCGAAGCGTCGCACGAAGGACCAGACCGACTTCCCGCTCTTCGAGGACCTCGGCTTCGAGGACGAGCAGCGCGCGGACGACGGCGACGCGGCCGCGAGCACCGTCCCGTGGTGGCGGCGGAACAAGTCCGGACGGGAAGAAGATCCGGCGTACGACAGCCCGGTGCTGCCTGCGTCGGCGACCCAGGCGGCCCCGGGCGCTCCCGCGGCGAGCCCGAACGCCGGTGCAGCCGCCGGGCTCGTGGACCACACACCCGCCGTACCGGCCTCGGTCAACCTCAACGACTCCGTCGAGCACGAGGACGTGCACGGCGAGCAGCAGGTCGAGCAGGACCTCGCAGTGGCCGAGCAGGCACTCCGCGACTTCGGCGCTCCGGTGCCGGAGCAGCCCGCGGCCGTCGCTCGTCCCGACGCCGGGGTGTCGCCGGTCGTCTCGCCGACGGCGCCCGAGCCCGAGCCCGAGGCCGCGTCCGGGTCCGCCGGTGACGGCCTGCCCGCCGCCACCGCCGCGGACGAGGACCCCTCGGCCCCCTACCGGCTGCCCGCGGCGACCACCCTCAGCGCCGGCACGCCGTCGGTCGCCCGCAGCCAGGCGAACGACGACATCGTCGCGGCCATCACCGGCGTGCTCACCGAGTTCAAGGTGGACGCGAAGGTCACCGGCTTCTCCCGCGGACCGACCGTGACGCGGTACGAGATCGAGCTCGGCCCGGGCGTCAAGGTCGAGCGCGTCACGGCGTTGTCGAAGAACCTGTCGTACGCCGTCGCGTCGAACGAGGTCCGCATCCTGTCGCCGATCCCCGGCAAGAGCGCGATCGGCGTCGAGATCCCGAACACGGACCGCGAGATCGTCTCCCTCGGCGACGTCCTGCGCTCCGGTGCGGCCACCAAGTCGAAGCACCCGATGACCATCGGTGTCGGCAAGGACGTCGAGGGCGGCTTCGTCGTCGCCAACCTGGCGAAGATGCCGCACCTGCTCGTCGCGGGCTCCACGGGCTCCGGCAAGTCGGTGTTCATCAACTCGATGATCACCTCGCTGCTCATGCGCGCGAAGCCGTCCGAGGTCCGCATGGTCCTCGTCGACCCCAAGCGCGTCGAGCTGTCGATCTACGCCGGGGTCCCGCACCTCATCACGCCCATCATCACGAACCCCAAGAAGGCCGCCGAAGCGCTGCAGTGGGTCGTGAAGGAGATGGACATGCGGTACGACGACCTGGCGTCGTTCGGCTTCCGGCACGTCGACGACTTCAACAAGGCGGTCCAGAACGACGAGATCGTCCTGCCCGCCGGCAGCGAGCGGAAGCTCAAGCCGTACCCGTACCTGCTCGTCGTCGTCGACGAGCTCGCGGACCTGATGCTCGTCGCCCCGCGCGACGTCGAGGAGTCGATCGTCCGCATCACCCAGCTCGCCCGTGCCGCCGGCATCCACCTCGTGCTCGCCACGCAGCGTCCTTCGGTCGACGTCATCACCGGGCTCATCAAGGCCAACGTCCCGTCGCGCGTCGCCTTCGCGGTGACGAGCGTCACGGACTCGCGGGTCATCCTCGACCAGCCGGGCGCGGACAAGCTCATCGGCCAGGGTGACGGGCTCTTCCTGCCGATGGGATCGTCGAAGGCCGTCCGGGTGCAGGGCGCGTGGGTGCAGGAGAGCGAGGTCGCCGAGGTCGTCGCGCACGTCACCCGGCAGGCCCGCCCCGAGTACCGCCAGGACGTCCAGGCGGTGGTCGAGCGCAAGGAGATCGACGCCGACATCGGCGACGACCTCGAGCTGCTGCTCGCCGCCGTCGAACAGGTCGTCTCGACGCAGTTCGGCTCGACGTCGATGCTGCAGCGCAAGCTCCGCGTCGGGTTCGCCAAGGCGGGTCGCCTGATGGACCTCATGGAGTCGCGGGACATCGTCGGTCCGTCCGAGGGCTCCAAGGCGCGCGACGTGCTGGTCACGCCCGACCAGCTCCCCGGGGTGCTCGCGAAGCTCCGTGGCGAGGAACCGCCGACGGACGCCGTGTCCCCGCCCCGGCCAGGAGGCACTGCTCCCGTCGACGGGACCGGCTCAGCTCCGACCGCGGTCGGGTCCGGTGCTCCTGCCGTGCCCACGGCGCCCGGCACCGGCGGCCAGGACGACGACCGGTACGGTGCCGACCCGGTGGCGGACATGACCCGCGGGTACCCTGAGGTCGAGGACGACGGACCGGACGAGGACGCGTGGGGACTGACGGGCAGGGAGTGAGCGACATGACCAGCTCGGAGACCACACACGGGGCACGGTTCCCGTGGCGCGGACGGCTGCTGCGCAAGGGCGAGGGCCCGGCATCGACCGCCAACGTCGCGAACGTCATCACCGTGGTGCGCATCCTCATGGCGCCGCTGTTCTTCGTGATGCTGCTCGCCGACGGCGGCCAGGACACCTCGCTGCGCGTCTGGGCAGCGGTCGTGTTCGTCGTCGCGATCGTGACGGACAGCGCCGACGGGATCATCGCCCGGCGGCAGAACCTGGTCACCGACTTCGGCAAGCTCGTCGACCCGATCGCCGACAAGGTCCTGATCGGCGGTGCCCTCGTCGCGCTGTCGATCCTGGGCGAGCTGCCGTGGATCGTCACCGTGTTGATCATGGCGCGGGAGATCGGCATCACGGTGTTCCGCTTCGCCGTGCTGTCCGACCGGGTGATCCCGGCGAGCCGCGGCGGCAAGATCAAGACCGTGCTGCAGGCCGTCGCGATCACGCTCGCGCTCTTCCCGTGGTGGAACGTCGTCGGTGACCTGGCGCACTGGGTGAACGGCATCCTGATGACCGCGGCGCTCCTGGCGACGGTGCTCAGCGGCGCGGACTACCTGTGGCAGGCATGGAAGCACAACCGCAGCGCAGCGTGACGCCCACCGGCCCCGACCCGGTCCGGTCGTCCTCCGTCGAGGTACTCGCAGAGCGGGTCGTCCGGACACTCACCGCCCGCGGGGAGACGGTCGCGGTGGCCGAGTCGCTGACCGGCGGCCTCGTGGTGTCGACCCTCGTCGGTGTCCCGGGCGCGAGCGCCGTCGTGCACGGCGGGGTCGTCGCCTACGCAACCCCCGTCAAGGCGTCCGTGCTCGGGGTGGACGCCGACCTGCTCGCCGCGAACGGCGCCGTGGACCCCGAGGTCGCCCGCCAGATGGCCGCGGGTGTCCGGACGGCGCTGGCGGTCGACGGTCGCTCCGCCACGTGGGGGATCAGCACCACCGGTGTCGCCGGACCGGACCCGCAGGACGGCAAGCCGGTGGGGACCGTCTTCGTCGGCGTCGCGTCCGCGGAGCGCAGCGTGGCCACGCAACTGCACCTCGAGGGGGACCGGGCAGCAATCCGGTGGGCCACCGTCTCCGAACTCCTGGCACGGATGACGATCGAGATCGACGGCGGGGAATAGCCCCTGTTGCCACTGGGTTACATCCCACGCAATCTCCAGCAGAGCGGCAGCCGACGTGGTTAGCATGCTGCGAACGGCAACGCTACTGTTGCTGGACCCGACCCCGGTCACCCGGACCAGGCGGGCGCGGAGACGACAGAGAGGAGGAGTCCCCATGGTTCTCGTTCGTCAGGAGATCGGCGATGTCCTGCGAGACTTCCGCTTGCAGAAGGGCCGGACCCTCCGTCAGGTCGCGTCCAAGGCCAGTGTGGCGCTCGGGTACCTGAGCGAGGTGGAGCGCGGCCAGAAGGAGGCCAGTTCCGAGATCCTCGCTTCGGTGGCCGATGCCCTCGACACCCCGATCTCGACCATCATGCGCGAGGTCGGCGACCGTCTCGCAGTGGTCGAGGGGCTCACCCCGGTCCCCGACACGCTGCCCGACGACCTCGTCGCCGAGTTCGACAACGACCTCGCGGTGCGCTGACGCACCACCCCTCGAACGCCCTCGCCGGACTCCGGCGGGGGCGTTCGTCGTTACGCTGGTCCGATGCGCGTGAGTGAGTTCTGGCGAGCCGTCGACCAGGTGTTCGGCGATGCCTACGGAGCCGTGGTGGCCCGCGACGTCGTGCTCGAGGAGCTCGGCGGGCGGTCGGCGGCGGACGCGCTCGACGCCGGCATCGACGCGCGGCGGGTCTGGGAGGCCCTGTGCGACTCGCAGGACGTGCCGCTCGACAAGCGGCACGGCAAGGGTCTGGCGGAGCCGCGCGACTGAGGTCCTCGTCCGAAACTGTGTTCGGCGTGTTGCTCGAACGCGTGTTCGATCGGTGCTAGGTTCCTGCACAACGGCGCTGTCCCGGACCCTCGTCCACAGATCGCGCGGCTGCAGGCAGTGATGTCGGTGGCCCGCCCTAGGTTCGAGGACATCGGGAACAGCCCGAAGCCTTGTCGCCGAGCACCAGCCCTGCACCACCGGCTGGGGCGGACGCGACAGCCTACAGGCGGCCGACACCGAGCACGAAGGAGCACCCCATGCCATCACCCGCAGACCGCGAGAAGGCCCTCGAGACCGCACTCGCCCAGATCGACCGGCAGTTCGGCAAGGGGACGGTCATGCGTCTCGGCTCGGACGAGCGCGCGCCGGTCGCCACCATCCCGACCGGGTCCGTCGCACTCGACGTCGCGCTCGGCATCGGCGGACTCCCGCGGGGTCGCATCATCGAGATCTACGGGCCGGAGTCGTCGGGTAAGACGACGCTGACCCTGCACGCCATCGCCAACGCCCAGCGTGCCGGTGGCATCGCGGCGTTCATCGACGCGGAGCACGCACTCGACCCCGAGTACGCGAAGAAGCTCGGCGTCGACATCGACGCGCTGCTCGTCTCGCAGCCCGACACCGGTGAGCAGGCGCTCGAGATCGCCGACATGCTCGTCCGCTCGGGTTCGATCGACCTGATCATCGTCGACTCGGTGGCCGCCCTGGTGCCCCGCGCCGAGATCGAGGGCGAGATGGGTGACTCGCACGTGGGTCTCCAGGCCCGCCTGATGTCGCAGGCCCTGCGCAAGCTCGCCGGTGGGCTGAACCAGACGCAGACCACGATGATCTTCATCAACCAGCTGCGCGAGAAGATCGGCGTGTTCTTCGGCAGCCCGGAGACCACCGCCGGTGGTAAGGCGCTGAAGTTCTACGCATCGGTGCGCCTCGACATCCGTCGCATCGAGACGCTGAAGAGCGGGACCGACGCCGTCGGCAACCGCACCCGCGTCAAGGTCGTCAAGAACAAGATGGCGCCGCCCTTCAAGCAGGCCGAGTTCGACATCCTGTACGGCACGGGCATCTCGCGAGAGGGCTCGCTGCTCGACTTCGGTGTGGACCACGGCATCGTGAAGAAGTCGGGTGCCTGGTACACCTACGACGGTGACCAGCTCGGGCAGGGCAAGGAGAACTCGCGGTCCTTCCTGATCCAGAACCCGGACATCGCGGCCGAGATCGAGGGCAAGATCCTCGCCAAGCTCGGTGTCGGCGGCGCCAAGGCCGACGCGGCTCCGGTCGAGTCGATCGCACCGAAGCTGGCGGAGCGCAAGGGCGCGTGACCGGAGCAGACGACCACGACGAGGGCCTCGCTCCCGTCACCGACCTGTTCGGTGCGCGGTCCCGTCGTGGTCGACGCACGACGCCGGCGGACACTGACACGGACACGGACCGGGACCCGGATCCGATCGAACCGGACGCCGTCACCGGGCTCGACGTGCCAGGGGATGCGGACCGGTCGTCCGACGACGACTGGGCACCCGACTCGATGCTGCTCGGCGACGACGAGCGGCGCTTCGGGCCCGTGCCCACCCGTGCTCCGGCGGAGGACGACCGCCCCGCAGCGATCCCGTTCCGCGGGCAGCAGCCCGAGGCCGAGTGGGTGTCCCCGGTGGTCGGTGACGGTTCCGGCCGGAGTGCCCGTGCCGAGCAGCACGGGTACGACGACGACACCGCGGACGCGGCGACGGCATCCGTCTTCGCCATCGCGAGCGGTGACGAGATCGACCCGGCCGACGCCCCGCGACCGCTCGACGAGCAGCGCGCCGACGCCGAGCGCGTCAGCATGCGGGCGCTCGGTCGCAAGGGAGTCAGCGAGTCCGAGATGCGGCAGCTGCTGACGAAGCAGAACCTCGACACGGAGGTCGTGGAGCACGAGGTCGCCCGACTGGTGCGAGTGGGCCTGCTCGACGACGTGGCCCTCGCGACCGACCTGGTCGACCGGCTGCACGAGCGCAAGGGCCTCGGCCGCCAGGGTGTCGTCGGCGAACTGCGGCGGCGCGGGATCGACCAGGCCGCGATCGACGCGGCGCTCGAGGCCTCGGCGGACGACGCGGACGACGAGTTCCTCCGCGCGAACGAGCTCGCCGAGAAGCGCGCGCGGCAGCTCCGCGGCCTCGACCGTGCAACCGCCGAACGGCGCCTGAGCGGCTTCCTGATTCGCAAGGGCTACGGCGCGGGCGTCGTCCGCGTCGCCGTGGAGCGGGCGCTCGACGGGCCGCCGCGTCGCGCTCCGTCGGGCGGTGGGACCGTCCGGTTCGAGTAGCGCTGCGGCGCCCGTACCGCGCGGTCCTGCGTCCCGACCCGACGTCCGCTCCGACGCTCTCGCGGCGGCCGTGGTCGACCTACACTGGGACGATCATGGCCACCGTCGAAGCCCGCCCCAGAACCTACGAGGTCCGCACCCACGGGTGCCAGATGAACGTCCACGACTCGGAGCGCCTGAGCGGATCGCTGCAGGCCGCCGGGTACGTCGCGGCCGACGGCGGCCAGGCGGACGTGGTCGTCATCAACACCTGCGCCGTGCGCGAGAACGCGGACAACCGGCTCTACGGCAACCTCGGGCAGCTCGCGGGGATCAAGCGCGAGCACCCGGGCATGCAGATCGCGGTCGGCGGATGCCTGGCGCAGAAGGACAAGAACGTCATCCTCGAGAAGGCACCGTGGGTGGACGTCGTGTTCGGCACGCACAACATGGGGTCACTCCCGACCCTGCTCGAGCGGGCGCGCCACAACGACGAGGCGCAGATCGAGATCCTCGAGGCGCTCGACGTCTTCCCGTCGACCCTGCCCACCAAGCGCGACTCGACGCACAGCGGGTGGGTGTCGATCTCCGTCGGGTGCAACAACACCTGCACGTTCTGCATCGTGCCGTCGCTGCGCGGCAAGGAGAAGGACCGCCGTCCCGGCGACGTGCTCGCCGAGATCCAGGCGCTCGTCGACGACGGTGCGATCGAGGTCACGCTCCTCGGGCAGAACGTCAACTCGTACGGTGTCGAGTTCGGCGACCGCCAGGCGTTCGGCAAGCTGCTGCGCGCTGCCGGGCAGATCGAGGGCCTCGAGCGCATCCGCTTCACGAGCCCGCACCCGGCCGCGTTCACCGACGACGTCATCGACGCGATGGCCGAGACGCCGAGCGTGATGCCGCAGCTGCACATGCCGCTGCAGTCCGGCTCGGACCGCGTGCTCAAGGCGATGCGCCGGAGCTACCGCAGCGAGCGCTTCCTCGGCATCCTCGACCGGGTGCGGGCGAAGATCCCGCACGCGGCGATCTCGACCGACATCATCGTCGGGTTCCCCGGTGAGACCGACGAGGACTTCGAGGACACCCTGCGCGTCGTCGAGCAGTCACGGTTCGCGTCGGCCTTCACGTTCCAGTACTCCATCCGCCCCGGCACGCCGGCGGCGACGATGCCGGACCAGCTGCCGAAGGCGGTCGTGCAGGAGCGGTACGACCGTCTGATCGCCCTGCAGGACCGCATCACGGCCGAGGAGCACGCGAAGCAGGTCGGTCGGAGCGTCGAGGTGCTCGTCGCGACCGGCGAGGGCAAGAAGGACGACAGCACGCACCGGCTGTCCGGACGCGCCGAGGACTCGCGCCTGGTGCACTTCGCCGTGCCCGCCGGGTCCGAGGTCCCGCGCCCGGGCGACGTCGTCACGGTCGAGGTCACCCGCGCGGCCCCGCACTTCCTGATCGCCGACGACGAGGGCCCCCTGCGCATCCGCCGGACCCGCGCCGGTGACGCCTGGGACCGCGCGCAGGCAGACAGCTGCGGCGTGCCGACCCCGTCCGCCCCGGCCGCCGGGCCGCGTCCGGTGTCGCTCGGGCTGCCGAGCCTCCGTGTCGGACGCTGACCGGGCGGTTCCCGCGGTCGGGCGGGGCGACGACTCGACCCCCGACCTGATCGCGGTCGTCGGTGCGACCGGCACCGGGAAGTCCGCGGTCGGTCTCGCCGTGGCCGAACGACTGCGCGCGTCCGGTCGGCCCGCCGAGGTCGTGAACGCCGACGCCATGCAGCTCTACCGCGGCATGGACATCGGGACCGCGAAGCTCTCGGTCGAGGAACGGCGGGGCATCCCGCACCACCAGCTCGACGTTCTCGCGATCACCGACGAGGCGAGCGTCGCGGCCTACCAGCTCGACGCCCGCGCGGACGTCGAACAGATCACGGCGGACGGCGGCACCGCGGTGCTCGTCGGCGGGAGCGGGCTCTACGTCTCCTCCGTCCTGTTCGACCTCGCGTTTCCGGGGACCGACCCCGAGCTGCGCGCCGAGCTCGAGCGCGAGCACGCCGAGCAGGGCCCGAACGCCCTCCTCGCGCGCCTGCGGGCCCTGGACCCGGCGGCCGCGGCCGACGTCGACGCCCGCAACCCCCGTCGCCTGATCCGCGCCGTGGAGATCGCGAGCCGGTCCGAGGTCGTGACCCCGCGCCTCCCGTCCGTGCCCCGTGCCTGGCGACCCGCTCGGGTGCTGCACCTGCACCGCGAGCGCAGTGGACTCGTCGCGTCGCTGCACGCACGCGCCGAGCGGATGTTCCGCGACGGGCTCGTCGACGAGGTGGAGGCGCTCCGGGCCGACGGTCTCGAACAGGGACGCACCGCGCGCGCAGCGATCGGGTACTCGCAGGCGCTCGACGTGCTGCACGGTCGTGCGACGACGGCCGAGGCGGTCGAGGCCACGGCGGTCGCGACGCGCAAGTACGCCAGGCGGCAGGTGTCGTGGTTCAAGCGGTACGACGCCGAGGTCGTCGACGTCAGCGGTGCCGACGTCGCGGGGCTACAGGCCGTGGCCCGTAGGATCGTGCCGTGACCGAGCTGCACTTCACGAAGGGCCAGGGGACGGGCAACGACTTCGTCCTGTTCGCCGACCCGGACGCCACGGTCGACCTGACCCCCGAGCGCATCCGCGCGATCGCCGACCGACGCTTCGGTGTCGGGGCCGACGGGGTCATCCGGGCCGTGCGCTCGGACGCGCTGCCCGAGGGGCGTCCGCTCGTCGCGGTCGAACCCGCCGCGACGTGGTTCATGGACTACCACAACGCCGACGGCTCGGTCGCGGAGATGTGCGGCAACGGCATCCGCGTGTTCGCCCGCTACCTGACCGAGTCCGGGCTCGTCGACCTGGCGCCGGGGGAGACGCTCACGGTCGGCAGCCGCAAGGGACTCGTCGACGTGCAGCGCACCACGAACGGCTTCTCGGCGGACCTCGGACGCTGGGGGCTCGGCATCGAGGGTGGCGGGGCGAACGACGTGACCGTCCGGGCGAAGGAGCTCGACGGCGCGCGGCCGGGGCTCGGCATCGACGTCGGCAACCCGCACGTCGTCGTGGCCGTCGCGACCGAGGACGAGCTCGCCGAGGTCGACCTGACCTACATCCCCATGCTCGACCCGGCTCCCGAAGCGGGCGCGAACGTCGAGTTCGTGCTGCCCAGCGACCCGCTGGTCAAGGACGGCGTGGGGGAGATCACCATGCGCGTGCACGAGCGGGGGAGCGGCGAGACGCTGTCCTGCGGCACCGGCGCGGTCGCCGCAGCGCTCGCGACGCGGTACTGGGCGGGCCCCTCGGCGCCCGACACCTGGCGCGTGCGGGTGCCGGGCGGGGTCGTCACGGTGCGGATGTTCGCCGCCGAGGACGGCGAGCACGTCGCGCTGGCCGGTCCCGCGGAGCTCGTGTTCTCGGGCGACCTGACGGTCTGACGCCGGCCGGCCCCTACTCTGCGGTGCGCCGCACCCGGATCACCCGGAAGCCCTTGTCCGTCGAGGCCCGCGTGACCTGGAACCCGTCGCCGAGCGCGTCGCCGAGCCAGCGCTGCAGGGAGTCCCCGCCGAGGTCCTTCGACACCACGAGCCAGGCGTCGCCGCCGACCTCGAGCCGGGGCAGCCACGTGAGCAGGATCGCGTGCAGCTCGTCCTTGCCCACCCGGATCGGCGGGTTCGACCAGATCGTCCGGAAGCGCAGGTCCGCGGGGACCTCGTCCGGCAGGCCGACCGTGACGTTCGACACCCCTGCCGCGACGGCGTTGCGTGCCGCGAGCCCGAGGACGCGTTCGTTCACGTCCACGCCCCACACCTGTGCGTCCGGGGACTCGAGCGCCATCGTGATCGCGATCGGGCCCCACCCGCAGCCGACGTCGAGCAGCGCGCCGTCGGACGCGGGCGGCGGCACCGAGCCGAGGAGCACCTTCGTGCCGCGGTCGACGCCGTCCGGGCTGAAGACCCCGGCCGCGGTGGACAGGGTGAGCGGCTGCCCGGCGAGCGTGACGTGCACCTGGCGCTCACGGATCTCCGAGGACGGGTTCGCGGAGAAGTAGTGGTCGTTCGCCATGGAAGAACCGTAGCGGGGAGCCCGTGTGTCCCGGGCGTGGCGGCGGTACCCTGTGGAGAAGATGACGGAAACCACCATGAACGACGGACGATCCGACGACAGCGCCGAGGGTGTCGTGGAGCGCGTCCTCCGCAATGCCGAGACCCGGGCCTCGTCGGCGATCTTCGCTCCCGCCCAGGCCATCCAGACACGATCGGTCGACGAGCACGGCTGGTCCGGCGACGGCGACCAGTACGAGCGTGAGGACCGCGCCGCCCTGCGCCGCGTCACCGGCCTCTCCACCGAGCTCGAGGACGTCACCGAGGTCGAGTACCGGCAGCTCCGGCTCGAGCGGGTCGTCCTGATCGGCGTGTACCCCCAGGGCGACGCCCAGGACGCCGAGAACTCCCTGCGTGAGCTCGCCGCCCTGGCCGAGACCGCGGGTGCCGTGGTGCTCGACGGACTCCTGCAGCGTCGGCCCACCCCCGACCCGGCGACCTACCTCGGCAAGGGCAAGGCCGAGGAGCTCGCCATGGTCGTCAAGGCGACCGGCGCCGACACGGTCGTCGCGGACACCGAGCTCGCCCCCTCGCAGCGACGTGCGCTCGAGGACGTCGTGAAGGTGAAGGTGATCGACCGCACCGCCGTGATCCTCGACATCTTCAGCCAGCACGCCACCACGCGGGAGGGCAAGGCCCAGGTCGAGCTCGCACAGCTGCAGTACCTGCTGCCGCGTCTGCGTGGTTGGGGTGAGTCGATGTCCCGTCAGGCCGGTGGTCAGGTCTCCGGCGGTGCAGGCATGGGCTCCCGTGGTCCCGGTGAGACGAAGATCGAGCTCGACCGCCGTCGCATCAACACGCGGATGTCGAAGCTCCGTCGTCAGATCGCCGGGTTCCGCCCGGCGCGCGAGGCCAAGCGCGCCGACCGGCACCGCAACGAGGTGCCGAGCGTCGCGATCGCCGGCTACACGAACGCCGGCAAGTCCTCGCTGCTGAACCGGCTGACGAGCGCGGGCGTCCTGGTGCAGAACCAGCTGTTCGCCACCCTCGACGCCACCGTGCGCCGGACCGAGAGCAGTGCGGGCCGCGAGTTCACCTTCGTCGACACGGTCGGCTTCGTGCGGAACCTGCCGCACCAGCTGGTCGAGGCCTTCCGCTCCACCCTCGAGGAGGTCGGCGAGGCCGACGTCATCGTGCACGTGGTCGACGGCTCGCACCCGGACCCGGCCGCGCAGCTCGCGACCGTCCGTGACGTGATGGGCGACGTCGGCGCGCGGGACATCCCCGAGGTCGTCGCGTTCAACAAGGCGGACCTGATCGACGATGCACAGCGACTCGTGCTCGTCGGGCTCGTCCCGGACGCGGTGTTCGTGTCCGCTCGCACGGGTGAGGGCGTCCCGGAACTCCTCGCAGCGATCGAGGCCCGACTGCCGGAGCCGGACGTCGAGCTCACCGTGGTGATCCCGTACGACCGCGGCGACCTGGTGTCGTCGCTGCACGACGCCGGCGCGGTCGAGACGACCGACTACGTCGAGGACGGCACGCGCCTGCGGGTGCGCGTCTTCCAGCGCCAGGTCGCGGAGCTCGACCCGTACGTGGTCGCGCCGGTCGCGACGGTCTAGGCCCCGGACCCACACCGGGACGGACGGGAGGCGCGGTGCCGGCTGGCACCGCGCCTCCCGTCCGTCGTCGGTGCCGTCGTCAGTTGCCCCCGAACCGGACGAACCAGGTACCCGACATCGAACCAACCGATCGGACTGGTTCGATGTCGGTTCCCTGGTTCGACGGCGGGGCCCCGCTCGTGCGGTCCCCGCGGGGTCAGATCGAGCGGAGCACCGCGACGACCTTGCCGAGCACGGTGGCCGCGTCGCCGAGGATCGGCTCGAACGCCGAGTTCCGCGGGAGCAGCCACGTGTGGCCGTCGCGCTGGCGGAACACCTTGACGGTCGCTTCCTCGTCGAGCATGGCGGCGACGACGTCCCCGTTGTCCGCGGTCTGCTGCGACCGGACGACCACCCAGTCGCCGTCGCAGATCGCCGCGTCGATCATCGACTCGCCGACGACCTTGAGCATGAAGAGGTCACCCGTGCCGACCAGCTGGCGGGGGAGCGGGACGATCTCGTCGACGTGCTGCTCGGCCGTGATGGGGACACCGGCGGCGATGCGTCCGACGAGCGGGACGAGGGTCGTGGCGTCGACGTCCGGGGTGTCCACGTCGGGGGTCGGCTCGTCGACCAGGACCTCGAGCGCCCGCGGGCGGTTCGGGTCGCGGCGGATCCAGCCGCCGAGCTCGAGCTGGCCGAGCTGGTGGGAGACGCTGGAGAGCGAGGAGAGTCCGGCGGCGTCGCCGATCTCGCGCATGCTCGGCGGGTAGCCCCGGCTGGCGATCGACGCACGGATCGCGTCGAGGATCGCCTGCTGCTTCGCCGTCAACGGCTTCTGGACCCGCAGTTCGTCCGCCACGTCGTACCGCCCTTCGTCGGTGCCGGGCGGTCGCGCAGGAATGTCGGTGGTCCCCGCTTGACTCGTCCCAGTCGATCGAAACAGTATCCGACCGCATCCGGCCGGACAAACACCTGTTCGAGCGTGTCGGCAAGAAATCCCGCAGGAATCCCTTCCTGGGACTTGTGTGGGCTGGCATTCGAAACTATGTTCGGTACACGACTTCGGTTCCTCCGAACGGGAAGGCAAGAACGACATGAGCACCATCGCCATCGCTGACCAGCGCACCGCGACGCCCGCCGTCCGTACGCGCCTGCGCATCACGCGTCGCGGCCGCATCGTCCTGACGACGCTCGCGGCCCTCCCCGTCTTCCTGGTCGTCGCCCTCTCCGTGCTGAACGGCGGACAGGCCTCGGCCGGTGACTCCTCCCGTGCCGGTGCACCCGTGCACTTCGAGACCGTCACCGTGCAGCCGGGCGAGACCCTGTGGCAGCTGGCGGAGGAGACCGCACCGCAGGCCGACCCCCGCGACTTCGTGCAGGACGTCGTGAGCCTCAACGCGCTCGACGGTTCCACGCTGCAGGCTGGCGAGCAGATCGCCATCCCGGCGAAGTACACCGCCGGCAACTGACCGGATCGGCGGACGCCGCCCGCCGGACGGTTCCCGGGGCAGGGACCGCTCGTCCACCTGCTGCTCGTCCTGCTGCTCGTCCATCGGCCGTGCCACCGTCCGGACGGCCGGTCGTCCCTCGCGGGCCGCGGCCTACGATGGATCGGTGGACACCACGCTCGAAGACCTCCCGATCCGTGACGACCTCCGCGGGCAGAGCCCGTACGGCGCCCCGCAGAAGCACGTGCGCGTGCAGCTCAACGTCAACGAGAACACGCATCCCGTCCCCGAGGACGTCGCCGAGGACATCGTCGCCTCGATCCGGCAGGCCCTGACGACCGTGAACCGCTACCCCGACCGCGAGTTCACCGAACTCCGCGAGTCCCTCGCCGGCTACCTCAACGGTGGGCTGTCCACCGAGCAGCAGCTCGCCCCGGCGCAGCTCTGGGCGGCGAACGGGTCGAACGAGGTGCTGCAACAGCTGCTCCAGGCCTTCGGCGGCCCGGGCCGGTCGGTGCTCGGGTTCCCGCCCACGTACTCGATGCACTCGATCCTCGCTTCCGGCACCGGCACGCGGTGGATCCCGGCCCAGCGCGACGACGAGTTCCGCATCGCGCCGGAGACCGTCGTCGCGGCCATCGAGGAGCACCGTCCCGACATCGTGTTCCTGTGCGGTCCGAACAACCCGACGGGCACGCCGCTCGACATCGAGACCATCCGCGCCGCCTACGACGCGACCGACGGCATCGTGATGGTGGACGAGGCCTACGCCGAGTTCATGCCGGCCGACGCCCCGAGCGCGATCACCCTGCTGCCCGGCCGCCCGCGACTCGTGGTGTCCCGCACCATGAGCAAGGCCTTCGCCTTCGCCGGCGCCCGCGTCGGGTACCTGGCGGCGGACGCGGCCGTCGTCGACGCCCTCCGCCTGGTGCGCCTGCCGTACCACCTGTCGGCCCTGACGCAGGCGGCTGCCGTCGCCGCGCTCCGGCACGCCCCCGCCATGCTGGCGATGGTCGACGACATCAAGCAGCAGCGCGACCGCATGGTCACCGAGCTGCAGGCGATGGGGTACCGCACCTACGAGACCTGGTCGAACTTCGTGCTCTTCGGCGGGGTGGCCGACCCGCACGCCGCGTTCGAGGCCCTGCTCGACCAGGACGTCATCGTCCGCGACCTCGGCATCCCGAACCACCTCCGGGTGAGCGCGGGGACCGAGGAGGAGACCACCGCGTTCCTCGATGCCATGCGCCGCGTGGCCGCCGACCAGCCGCCGGTTAGGGTTGTTGCATGACCGCCCGCACCGCCTCGATCAGCCGGAGCACGAGCGAGTCGAGCATCGAGCTCTCGCTCGACCTGGACGGCACCGGTTCGTCCGACATCTCGACGAGCGTGCCGTTCTTCGACCACATGCTGACGGCCTTCAGCAAGCACTCGCTCATCGACCTGCGCGTGCGCGCGACGGGCGACACCGACATCGACGTGCACCACACCGTCGAGGACACCGGCATCGTGCTCGGTCAGGCGCTGCGCCAGGCCCTCGGCGACCGCGCCGGCATCGGCCGCTACGGCGACGCCCTCGTGCCGCTCGACGAAGCCCTGGCGCAAGCCGTGGTCGACGTGTCCGGGCGCCCCTACCTCGTGCACTCCGGCGAACCCGAGGGCTTCGCGTTCCACCGGATCGGCGGGCACTTCACCGGGTCGATGGTCCGCCACGTGCTCGAGGCGATCACGTTCAACGCCGGCATCACCGTGCACGTCCGCGTGCTCGGTGGTCGTGACCCGCACCACATCGCCGAGGCCGAGTTCAAGGCCCTCGCCCGCGCGATGCGCCGCGCCGTCGAGCTCGACCCCCGGGTCGACGGCATCCCGTCGACGAAGGGGAAGCTGTGACCGCGAAGCCGAACGTCGTCGTCCTCGACTACGGATCGGGCAACGTCCACTCGGCGGCGAAGGCCCTCGAGCGCGCGGGCGCCGAGGTCACCCTGACCGACGACAAGCAGGCCGCGCTCCGTGCGGACGGGCTGCTCGTCCCGGGTGTCGGCGCGTTCGCAGCGGTCATCGACCAGCTCGAGGGCGTCCGCGGCGGTGAGATCGTCGACCACCGCCTGGCGGGTGGACGACCGGTGCTCGGCATCTGCGTCGGCATGCAGGTCATGTTCGCCCGGGGCGTCGAGCGCGGCGCCGACGTCGAGGGACTCGGCCAGTGGCCGGGCGTCGTCGAGGAGATCCAGGCCGAGGTCCTGCCGCACATGGGCTGGAACCGCGTCGATGCGCCCGAGGACTCCGTGCTCTTCGACGGCCTGCACGACGAGCGGTTCTACTTCGTCCACTCGTACGGCGTGACGGACTTCCCGCTCGATGCCTACGGCCCCTTCCGTGCCCCGCGGCTGACCTGGGCGGAGCACGGGCAGCGGTTCGTCGCGGCGGTCGAGAACGGGCCACTGACGGCGACGCAGTTCCACCCGGAGAAGTCGGGGGAGCCGGGGATCCGGCTGCTGCGGAACTGGGTCGACTCGCTCTGACCCGGCCGTCCACCGGACGCAGGCGGGTCGGACGGACGCGCACCGCGCCTCCCGGCCGCCACCGCACCAGCCGCCACCCGGCCGCCTCCGCACCGGCTGCCGCCAGATCGGCCGCCACCGCACCGGCTGCCGCCACCCGAGCAGCCGCCACGGGCCACGACGGCCACCGGACCGGCCGCACCACCTCCCACCGAGAACCGACAGGACCATGACCGACCTCACCGCGACCCCGCCCCTCGTCCTGCTGCCCGCCGTCGACGTCGTCGACGGACAGGCCGTCCGCCTGACCCAGGGCGAGGCCGGCAGCGAGACCTCGTACGGCGACCCGGTCGCCGCGGCCCGCACCTGGCGCGACCAGGGCGCCGAGTGGATCCACCTCGTGGACCTCGATGCGGCGTTCGGTCGCGGGGACAACCGCGAGGTGATCGCGAAGGCGATCCGTGAGGTCGAGGGCGTCTCCGTCGAGCTCTCCGGCGGCATCCGCGACGACGCGTCCCTCGAGGCGGCGCTCGCCACGGGCGCGGCCCGCGTGAACCTCGGCACGGCCGCGCTCGAGAAGCCCGACTGGGCCGCCCGGGTGATCGGGGAGTACGGCGAGCAGATCGCGGTCGGCCTCGACGTGCGCGGCACGACCCTGGCGAGTCGCGGGTGGACCGAGGACGCCGGTGACCTGTGGGAGGTGCTCGACCGGCTCGAGGCCGCCGGGTGCGCCCGTTACGTGGTCACCGACGTCACGAAGGACGGCACGCTGCAGGGGCCGAACGTCGACCTGCTCCGCGCCGTCTGCGACCGTACCGACCAACCCGTCGTGGCCTCCGGCGGGATCTCGACGCTCGACGACCTCCGTGCGCTGCGCGAGCTCGTGCCGAACGGCCTCGAGGGCGCGATCATCGGCAAGGCCCTGTACTCCGGCGCCTTCACGCTGCCGGCCGCCCTCGACATCGCCTCCGAGTAGTCCCCGTGGCGGGCATCTCGAACGGCCGCGGCACCGGGCCCGACGCTCCGGAGCCGGGCGCGCACGACGACGCCCACACCCCGGGCGGCGCCGCGGACTCGGCGGGCAACCCGTGGGCCGGACGGACGTTCGACGCCCACGACGACGCCTACGCCGACGACGACGGCCTCGCGGACCCGGCGGTCGTCGCGGCGATCACGGCCCTGCAGCAGGGCGGGTCGCAGCGTGCGGTCGTCGAGGCCCTGCGCGGCGCACGGCTGCTCATCCCGCTCGTCGCCGAGGCCGGTGACGTCGGGCACACCGCCGAGGGGAAGCTCGTCGACAAGACCCAGGAGCTGTCGATCGTCACGGTCGCCGGGCCGGACGGGCGCAGTGTGATGCCGGCCTTCACGTCGGCCGAGGCGATGCGGTCGTGGGACGCCACCGCGCGCCCGGTGCCGGCGGACTCGCGCCGGGTCGCGATGGCGGCGGCGAGCGAGGAGACGCAGCTCGTCGTCCTCGACCCGACGGCACCGACCGAGTTCGTGCTCCGTCGGCCCGCCGTGTGGGCGATCGGGCAGGACCTGCCGTGGACCCCGTGCTTCGAGGACCCGGAGGTCGGGCAGGCGTTCGCAGCCTCCGTCGCCGACGAGCCCGCCGTGGCACGCGTCGAGCTGTCTCCCGGCGACCCGCTCGGCAGGTTCGCCGGTGCCGAGCTGACGGTCGGCCTGGCGCTGCACCCGGGGCTCGACCAGGCGGCGGTCCAGACGCTCGTCGGTCGACTCCAGCAGCGCTGGACCGCGGACGCGGTCATCGCGGACCGGGTGGACAGCATGCGCGTCGCGCTGCGGCCCGCCTGACCCTGTCGATGCGATCGCGTGTGGTGCGCGTGGTCCGCGGAGGCGACAGTGTCCGCCCGACGGTCGCGGGGACCCTGTCGCGCTGCCGGACGACTCGAGCACGAGTGACGTGGCCGGGAGGCGCAGTGCAGCGCCGCCCCGTCCGCTGCGTCCCGCGCGGCGGTGCGACCGGGGCCCCTGGCGGCACGCCGGTACGATGACCGGGTGAGCACGAACCCGACGACCACCCCCGGCACCGAGCAGACCCCGGTCGGCCCCACCGGTCGGCCCGTCCGGCAGTTCCCGGTGCCCGCGCCGCTCGACGGCCACGGCCCGGCTCGCATCATCGCGCTCTGCAACCAGAAGGGCGGCGTCGGCAAGACCACGACGTCCATCAACCTCGGCGCCGCGCTCGCCGAGTACGGCCGCCGGGTCCTCGCCGTCGACTTCGACCCGCAGGGTGCCCTGTCCGCCGGGCTCGGGGTCCGCACGCACGACGTCCCCACCGTCTACGACCTGCTGATGGGCTCCGTGAAGGACCCGCGCGAGGTCATCCGCCAGACCAACGTGCCGCTGCTCGACGTCATCCCCGCCAACATCGACCTGTCCGCCGCCGAGGTGCACCTCGTCAACGAGGTCGCCCGCGAGCAGATCCTGGCGAGCGTGCTCCGCAAGGTGTCGAACGACTACGACCTGATCCTGGTCGACTGCCAGCCGTCCCTCGGTCTGCTGACGGTCAACGCCCTGACCGCGGCGCACGGCGTGCTCATCCCGCTCGAGTGCGAGTTCTTCGCGCTGCGCGGTGTCGCGCTGCTGATCGAGACGATCGACAAGGTGCGGGACCGGCTCAACCCGGCACTGCGGCTCGACGGCATCCTCGCGACGATGTACGACTCGCGGACCCTGCACTCGCGTGAGGTCATGGAGCGCGTCGTGGAGACGTTCGACGAGAACGTGCTCGACACGGTGATCAGCCGGACGGTGAAGTTCCCGGACGCCACGGTGTCGGCCCGGCCGATCACGCAGACGGCGCCGGAGCACGCCGCGGCGCACGCCTACCGGGCGCTCGCCAGGGAGCTCGTCGAGCGTGGCGCCGTCGCCTGACCCGTCCGCATCCTCGTCCGGCCCGACAGTGCCGGTCGACGACGACGGCGTCGCCGGTTCCCCGCCTGCGGGCACCACGACCGCGCCCGGCTTCCGAGTCCGGCTGCGCAACTTCGACGGCCCGTTCGACCTGCTGCTCTCGCTCATCACGAAGCACGAGCTCGACATCACCGAGGTGTCGCTCGGCGCGGTCACGGGCGAGTTCATCCAGTACGTCCGCCAGGCCGAGTCCGCCGACGAGCTCGACGAGGCCAGCGAGTTCCTCGTGGTCGCCGCCACCCTGCTCGACCTGAAGATCGCCGGGCTCCTGCCGCAGGGCGAGCTCGTGGACGCCGAGGACGTGGCGTTGCTCGAGGCCCGGGACCTGCTCTTCGCACGACTCCTGCAGTACCGGGCGTTCAAGCAGGCCGCCGAGTGGTTCGGGGAGCGGTGGCAGCAGGAGTCCCGCCGACACGTCCGCCGGGTCCGGCTCGAGGAGCGCTTCCGCGCCCGCACACCCGAGCTCGTGTGGACCCTCTCGGTACAGGACTTCGCCGCGATCGCGACGCTGGCGTTCGCGCCGCGGGAGATCCCGACCGTGGGGCTCGACCACCTGCACGCCCCGCTCGTGAGCATCCGTGAGCAGGCCGCGATCGTCGTCTCGATCCTCCGCACCCGGGCGGACGAGGACGTGTCGTTCCGTGAGCTGGTCGCCGGTGTCTCGGAGACGGGTATCGTTGTAGCTCGCTTCCTGGCGATCCTGGAGCTGTACCGGAACGCATCGATCTCGTTCGAGCAGCTCGAACCGCTGGGGGAGCTGACACTCCGCTGGACCGCCGAGGACTGGTCCGACGAGAGCCTCGCGAACCTGGGAGCCGACTATGACGGATGACGCACGCGCTGCCGCGTCGAGCGCCGAACCCGGGGGAGCGGACGAGGTCGCCGACGCCCGCGCGATCGAGCAGGAGCTGCACGCCCGCCAGACCGAGTACCCGGACCTGCCCGTCGACCGGCAGCTCGAGGCGATCCTGATGATCGCCGACGAACCGCAGTCGCTCGTCGCACTCGGCGCCGCGGTGGGGGCGCCCGTGCCCGCCGTGCGTCAGGCGATCGAACGGCTCGTCGCCGACTTCGACGGTGTCGACGGCACGGTCCGCCGTGGCTTCGAACTGCGCGAGGTCGGCGGCGGCTGGCGCTTCTACGTGCGGCGCGAGCTCGACGACGTCGTCGAGCAGTTCGTCGAGGCAGAGCGTCCGGCCCGGCTGTCGCAGGCCGCGCTCGAGACCCTCGCGGTGGTCGCCTACAAGCAGCCGATCACCCGGTCGCAGATCGCCTCCATCCGGGCGGTGAACGTCGACGGGGTCGTCCGCACGCTCGTCGCGCGCGGCCTCATCGAGGAGTCGTTCACCGACGCCGAGACGGGCGCCATCAACTACATCACGTCCGACCTGCTGCTCCAGCAGCTCGGCATCAACTCGCTCGACGAACTGCCGCTGATCTCGCCTCTGCTGGAGGACGGCGCGGACGGCTTCGGGCACGACGAAGGGATCCCCGATGGCCGCGTATGAGGACGAACGACGAGGTGGGTCCCGAGGGGGATCGGACGGCCGCTCCGGTGGGTACGGTCGCGGCTCCGACCGGTCCGGTGCTGATCGGTCCGGTGCTGACCGGTCCGGCTCCGGTCGGCCTGGAGGCGCGTCCCGCGACCGCACCACCGGCTCCGGCCGCGCGGGTGGCCGGCCCGGTGCAGACCGCGGCGGGTACCGCGGGCGCGACGAGCGCCCGACAGGTGGTGGCGATCGTGGTGGGTACCGCGGGCGTGACGACCGGTCCGGTGGCGAGCGTGGTGGGTACCGCGGTGGTTCGGAGCAGGGCGGGTACCGCGCGCGTGACGACCGGCAGGGTGGCGATCGTGGTGGGTACCGCGGGCGTGACGACCGGTCCGGTGGCGACCGCGGTGGGTACCGCGGGCGTGACGACCGTTCCGGTGGCGACCGTGGCGGGTACCGCGGACGCGACGACCGGGCCGGGGGAGACCGCGGCCGGTTCGTGAGCCGCGACGCCGACCGCCGCAGCACCGACCGCGACGGGTTCGTCGGCCGCGAGGACGGCCGCTCCGGCGGGTACCGCGGGCGTGACGACCGGCAGGGTGGCGACCGTGGTGGGTACCGCGGGCGTGACGACCGGCAGGGTGGCGACCGTGGTGGGTTCCGCGGGCGTGACGACCGGCAGGGTGGCGACCGTGGTGGGTTCCGCGGGCGTGACGACCGGCAGGGTGGCGACCGTGGTGGGTTCCGCGGGCGCGATGACCGGCAGGGTGGCGACCGCGGTGGGTACCGCGGCCGCGACGACGACCGTCGCGGCGCCGACCGCCGCGGCTCCGGGCGTGGAGCGGAGCGCCGCGACGACCGCCGCGACCCCGCGCGTGAGGACCGCCGCACCCCCGACGGCCGACCGAGCACCGTCTGGCACAACGGTCGCCGCTACGTCGGTGGCACGACCACCGCACGCAATGGCGACCGGCCGGGCACGAACGGACGAGGACGCATCCCGAGCGGCGCCGAGCGCGGGACGACGCCGCGCCCGGAGGGGGCGCGTGACGACCACGGCATCCCGGTGGAGGGCACGCCCGAGCGGCCGATCATCCCGGACTGGGACGCGGACGAGGCGGGGTCCCCTGCCGGGGGCGCGGCGAGCCTCCAGGCCGACGGTGAGCGGCTGCAGAAGGTGATCGCCGCTGCGGGCGTGGCGTCCCGACGGGTCGCGGAGAACCTGATCGTCGAGGGGCGCGTCACGGTGAACGGCGAGGTCGTCGAGGCCCTCGGACGCCGCGTCGACCCGGAGACGGACGAGATCGCGGTGGACGGTGTGCCGGTGCAGGTCGACACCTCGCGGCGGTACGTGCTGCTCAACAAGCCGGTCGGGATCGTGTCGAGCCTGCAGGACGAGCGCGGTCGACGCGACCTGTCGGAGTTCGTGGACCGGTACGAGGAGCGCCTGTTCAACGTCGGTCGGCTCGACGCCGAGACGTCCGGGCTGCTCCTGCTGACGAACGACGGCGACCTGGCCCACGTGCTGGCCCATCCGTCGTTCGGCGTGACGAAGACCTACATCGCGAAGGTCGCGGGCAAGGTGAACCCGGCGACGGTGCAGCGGCTGCTCGACGGCGTGGAGCTCGAGGACGGGCCGATCGCCGCGGACAAGGTGCGGCTGCTCGAGTCCGCCCGCGGTGAGTCCCTGGTCGAGATCACCCTGCACTCGGGGCGCAACCGGATCGTGCGACGCATGCTCGACGCGGTCGACCACCCGGTGCTCGAGCTCGTGCGTCGGTCGTTCGGGCCGCTGCAGCTCGGATCGCTGCCGATCGGCAGGGTGCGTGAGCTCTCGACCGTCGAGCTCGGTGCACTCCTCCGCATCGCGCGCGAGGCGAAGGGCGCTGCACCGGACGACACCGACGAGGAGACTGCCGACTGACGCTCGGTAGGCTGAGGCCCGTGACCGACGCCCCCGCCCCGCTCGCCGAACCGGACATCGACCGGCGGCTGCGCGGACCCGTGCGGGTCGTCGGTGCCGGGCTGCTGGGTGCATCGATCGGACTCGCGCTGCGCGAGAAGGGCGTCGACGTCGTGCTCGACGACGTCTCGCCCGCCGCACTGGCGCTCGCCGTCGACTACGGTGCGGGCCGACGACCGGAGGACGGCGACGACCCGGAGCTCATCGTGGTGGCGGTCCCGCCGGACGTGGTGGCGACGGTCGTCGAGCGTGAGCTCGCTGCCTTCCCGCGCGCGGTCGTCACCGACGTGGCGAGCGTGAAGACGGGACCGCTGGAGCGACTGCAGGCCTCGGGCGCCGACGTGAGCCGGTACATCGGATCGCACCCGATGGCCGGTCGTGAGCGGAGCGGCCCGACGGCGGCGCGGGCCGACCTGTTCGTCGGTCGCCCCTGGGTGATCGCCGGGCACGACGCGATCTCGTACCAGCGTGCCGCGGTGGTCGAGGACCTCGCACTCGACGTCGGCGCGACCGTCGTCCCGATGGAACCGGACTCGCACGACCTCGCCGTCGCGTACGTCTCGCACGCGCCGCAGCTCGTGTCGACCCTGATGGCCGCGCGGCTGCAGGAGGCCCCCGACGGGTCACTCGGTCTCGCCGGCGGTGGCGTGCGCGACGTGACGCGCATCGCCGCGAGCGACCCCGGCCTGTGGGTGCAGATCATCGGGGCGAACGCGGCCAACATCCGGCCGGTGCTGACGGACCTGCGCGACGACCTCGACCGGGTGCTCGCCGCGCTCGAGGACCCCGACGGCCAGGGATCGCCGCGGACGATCGCGGAGACCATCGCCGCCGGCAACCGCGGGGTCGAGCGGCTCCCTGGCAAGCACGGCACCACCAAGCGCTTCGCCCAGGTGGTCGTCCTCGTCGACGACACCCCGGGGCAGATCGCCGCGCTCCTGCAGTTCATCGGGGAGATCGGCATCAACCTCGAGGACATGCGCCTCGAGCACTCACCGGGCGCACCGATCGGCATCGTCGAGGTGTCGGTCGTGCCCGAGCAGGAACAGCGTCTCGTCGAGGAACTCGAGGGGCGCGGATGGAGGATTGCAGCAGCATGGGCCTGAACGACGACACGCACGTCACGCCGAACGACTCCGGCGTCACCGGGGGCCCCGAGGGGCCCGACTCCGGTCTGCCGACCCCGACCCCGGGCGACGGTGCGGCTGGCGGCGCCGACGGCGGTGCGCTCGGTGGGCCCGCCGGCGGGCTCGGGACCCCGGGCGGCGAGCCCGGGTCGACCAGCGCCCCGGTGCCGTCCGGCCTGCCGCAGGGCGCCTTCGTCGCGAAGACCGTCATCGCGGTCGACGGCCCCGCCGGCAGCGGCAAGTCCAGTGTCTCGCGCGCGGCGGCCCGTGCCCTGGGCTTCGGCTACCAGGACACCGGTGCCGCCTACCGTGCACTCGCCTGGCACGCGCTGCAGCAGGGCGTCGACCTCGACGACGCCGCCGCGGTCGTGGCGAGCTGGGACACCTTCGACTACTCCATCGGCACCGACCCCGACGACACCTTCGTCCGCGTCGGCGACACCGACGTGACCGAGGCGATCCGCACCCCCGAGGTGACCGCGGCGGTCGCGCACATCGCCAAGCTGCCCGAGGTCCGCGAGAAGCTCGTGCAGCTGTTCCGGCAGGTCATGCGGAAGGCCGACGCGCAGGGCATCATCACCGAGGGGCGTGACATCACCACGGTCGTCGCACCCGACGCCGAGGTCCGCATCCTGCTGACCGCCGACGAGTCGGTTAGGATGGCTCGGCGCTCGGCAGAGGTCACCACGCAGTCGGCCGCCGAGACCTCCGCCGCCCTCGCCCGCCGAGACGCGGCGGACGCGAAGGTCGTCGACTTCATGAACGCCGCGGACGGTGTCACGACGCTCGACTCCACCGACCTCGACTTCGACCAGACCGTCCAGGCGGTCGTCGACCTGGCCCGAGCGGCCACGCACTGACGCACGACCGGGCGCCGTCCGGTCACCACGACCGGGTCGCCCGGTCACCACGGCCGGGGAACCGGCCCGGCCGGCACCGGCCACCGACACCGCGGCTCCGGTCGCACACGAGGAAACCCACATGGCCCAGCAGGACAGCCACGACAACGACGACTTCCCGGAGTACGACGACGCGCTCGGCGAACGGCTCGCCGGACTCGACGACGCCGAGGCGGACCAGCGTGCGAACGCGCTCCGCGCCGGACTCGACGAGTACGAGCTCGACGACGAGGACGTCGCACTCCTCGACGCCGGTGAGCTCGGCGAGGACGGCGTCCACTACCTGCCCGCGTACCCGGTGCTCGCGATCGTCGGGCGTCCGAACGTGGGCAAGTCGGCGCTCGTCAACCGCATCATCGGCCGTCGCGAGGCCGTCGTGCAGGACGTCCCCGGCGTGACCCGCGACCGCGTGAGCTACAAGGCCGAGTGGAACGACAAGCGCTTCACGCTCGTCGACACCGGCGGGTGGGAGCCCGACGCCCGCGGCATCAACGCCTCGGTCGCCGCGCAGGCCGAGGTCGCGGTCGACCTCGCCGACGCCGTGCTCTTCGTCGTCGACGTCACGGTCGGCATCACCGCCACCGACGAGCACGTCGTGAAGATGCTCCGCGGGACCGACCGCCCGGTGATCGTCGTCGCGAACAAGGCCGACGACGACCGCCGTGACCTGGACGCCTACGAGCTGTGGAACCTCGGACTCGGCGAGCCGCACCCGGTCTCCGCACTGCACGGCCGCGGCGTCGCGGACCTGATGGACCTCATCATCGCGACGCTCCCCGACACGTCGGCCGTCGCCAAGCAGGAGGTCGGCGGTCCCCGTCGCGTCGCGATCCTCGGCCGCCCGAACGTCGGCAAGAGCTCGCTGCTCAACAAGGCCGCGGGCGAGGAGCGCGTCGTCGTCAACGACCTCGCGGGCACCACCCGCGACCCGGTGGACGAGCAGATCGAGCTCGGCGGCCGCGTCTGGCGCTTCGTCGACACCGCCGGTATCCGGAAGCGTGTGCACCTGCAGCAGGGCGCGGACTTCTACGCCTCGCTCCGTACCACCGCGGCGCTCGAGAAGGCCGAGGTCGCCGTCGTCGTCCTCGACGTGACCGAGCCCATCTCGACGCAGGACCTCCGCATCATCGACCTGGTGCTCGAGTCCGGTCGTGCGCTCGTCCTCGCCTACAACAAGTGGGACCTGCTCGACGACGACCGGCGTCGCTACCTCGAGCGCGAGATCGAGCAGGACCTGGCGCACGTCGCCTGGGCCCCGCGCGTGAACATCTCCGCGCGGACGGGCCGGCACCTCGAGAAGCTCGTTCCGGCGCTCGAGACCGCTCTCGAGTCGTGGGACACCCGCATCCCGACCGGCAAGGTCAACGCCTTCATCGCCGAGCTCGTGCAGGAGCACCCGCACCCGGTCCGCGGTGGCAAGCAGCCCCGCATCCTGTTCGGGACGCAGGCCTCGAGCCAGCCGCCGACGTTCGTGCTCTTCACCTCGGCGTTCCTCGACCCGCAGTACCGCCGCTTCATCACGCGTCGTCTGCGCGAGGTGTGGGGCTTCGAGGGCACTCCGATCAACGTCAACATGCGGGTGCGCGAGCGCCGCAAGCGCACGTAGCGGTCGGACGACGACGTGGGACGGCGAGCACGGCGAGGACCCCTGGCGGGCCTGCTGGCGCTCGCCGTCGTCGTGTCCGGGCTCGGCGCCGCCTGGCTCGTCACCGGGGACGACGACGGATCCCGGGCCGCGCGTCCCACCGACCGTCCGACCGTACCGATGGACGGGTCCGTGCCTGTGGATGCGTCCGGACCCGTGGACGGGTCCGGACCGCTCGCGGTGTCGAACGCCCTCGGCGCCCCGATCCCGGGCACCGAGGTCCGACAGGGCGTTCCCCGGAGCGTCGAGGACTGGGTCGACCGGGTCCTGCCGGTCGCCGGCAGCGCGACGCCGCTGGTCGACGGGTTCGCGGCGACCGTCCGCATCGAACGCACCGCCGAGTCCACCGTCGCGGTCCGCGTCGACGGACTGGCCGTCCCACCCACGACCCGCGCGGTCCGACTCGTCCTCGCACCGGACGCGACGCCGGACCTCGGCGTGCTCGCGGAGGCCTCCTCCGTCGTGACGCTGCCCGTCGCCGGGGACGCGGCGGGTGGCTCCTCGCTCACCGTCGATGCCGCGTTCCTCCAGGCGGACACGCGTTCCGCGGCGCTCGTCGACGACGAGACGGACGAGGTCCTCGGCGTCGCGCTGCTCGTCCCCGCGGACTGAGCGGCACCGCAGTGGGGCGGCGCTCCGTCGTGCGCCGGATGCGGCACCATTGACCCGTGCGTCTCCCCGTCCTCGCCGACCGTCTCTGGTGCCGGCTGCACCTGGACCGCCTGGCCGGCGGTCGGCAGGCCGACTACGTGATCCGCGAGGACATGCTCGCCCACCCTGACACCGTGCGGTCGTTCCGCTGGATCCGGTGGCTGCTCGTCGCCGAGACGGTGGTCGGACTCGCGGCGATCGTCGTCGCCGTGCTGCTCACCCGCGCGGGGGAGACGGTCGCGTGGGCGGTCTGGTTCCGGGCGACCGTGGTGCTCCTCATCACCCTGACGCTCTACGTGTTCGCCTGGCGGGCGCAGCTCGGCTACTACTGGGCGTACCAGCGGCTGCGACTCTTCAGCAGGATCTTCCCCGTCGTGACCCTCGTCGTCGCGGCGATCCCGGGGTTGTACCCGTTCTGGATGGTGATCGAGCAGATCCTGTTCTCACTCCTCATGATCGGCATCGGCGACGTGCTGACGAGCGACCACATGCGGGCGACCTTCCCGAAGCCCGGCCGCGCGACCAGGGGACAACCAGGGCCAGGCACACCGCAGTGATCGGGAGCATGGTCGAACCATGACGACGAACAGCCTGCCCGGTGGCACCTACGACCTCGGCGACCTCGAGGTCACCCGCTTCGGCTACGGCGCGATGCAGCTCGCCGGTCCGCACGTCTTCGGTCCACCGGCCGATCGCGACGAGGCCGTCCGGGTGCTGCGCACGGCGGTCGAACTCGGCATCACCCACATCGACACGGCGGACTTCTACGGCCCGCACGTCACGAACGAGATCATCCGCGAAGCCCTGCACCCGTACCCGGAACAGGTCCACATCGTCACGAAGGTCGGTTCACGCCGGAACGACAAGGGGCAGTGGCCGCCTGCGCGCAAGCCCGAGCAGCTCGTCGAGGACGTGCACGCGAACCTCGACCGGCTCGGCCTCGAGCAGCTCGACGTCGTCAACCTCCGTGTCGGCGGATTCGACGCCCCGGAGCCGGGCAGCATCGCCCCGCAGTTCGAGGCGCTCGCCGGACTGCAGCAGCAGGGCAAGATCCGCCACCTCGGGTTGTCGACGGTGACGGGCGCGCAGCTCGTCGAGGCCCTCCGGATCGCACCCGTGGTCTGCGTGCAGAACATGTACAACGTGGCGCAACGCGGGGACGACGACCTCGTCGACCTCACGGCAGCCGAGGGCATCGCCTACGTGCCGTACTTCCCGCTCGGCGGGTTCTCACCCATCCAGTCCGAGGCGCTCGACGCCGTCGCGGCGCGGCTGGGGGAGTCGCGCCTGTCGGTCGCCCTCGCATGGCTGCTCCAGCGCTCGGACAACATCCTGCTCATCCCCGGGACGTCGTCCGTCGAGCACCTGCGGCAGAACGTCGAAGGCGCGGGCATCACCCTGCCGGCCGACGCGATCCGCGAGTTGGACGCGATCGGCGCGGCCTGAGCCGAGCGACGCGTCCCGACGAGCCCGCCGGCCCGGGCGCGGGTGTCAGGCCACCGTCGCGAGCGCGAACGGCAGCACGGCCGACGCCCCCGCACGCCGGAGCTCCCGTCCGGCGACGGTCATCGTCCACCGGCTGTCCACCAGGTCGTCCACGAGCAGCACCGGCCCCTGGTGCGACGCCAGCGCCGCTGCGAGCGCCGGGTCCAGCACGAAGGTGTCCCACACCCCGGACAGCCGGTAGGCACTGTTCGTCGCACCGTCCCCACGGGGCTCCCCGCCGCTCCGCCCGAGCGTCCCGAGGAACTGCAACCGCCCGATCGACGCCAGCGCCTGCGCCAACGACCCGACGAGCTCCGGCCGCGACCGCGAGGACATCGCCACGACGCCGGTCGGACGCTCGGCCCAGGGCCAGTCCTTCAGCGCACGGATGCACCCGTCGACCAGCTCACGGGACACGGGACCGTCCGGTGCCGTGGCCGAGAAGAGCGCGCGGAGCGGCCCACCCCAGCCGAGATCGGTGAGTCGGGCGACGGCCCGGCCCGGCTCGACGAGCTCCCCGGCCGGGATCTTCCCCTTCACGGGCACGCCGAGCGCGGACATGCCGGACGGCCACTGCGCGCGCGGGGCGATCTCGACGCCGACCTTGTCCAGCGCGGCGGCGGCACCCGAGGCGTCCGAGTCCGACACCGACGTCGGGTACCAGACGCCCGCGCAGTTGTCGCAGCGCCCGCAGGGCTCGGCGGACGGGTCGTCGAGGTCCTGCTGCAGCAGCTGCATGCGGCACGCCGAGGTGGACTCGTAGGCGAGCATCGACGCGGCCTCGGCCTCACGCGCGGCGGCGACCCGCTCGTACCGGGCGGCGTCGTACTGCCACGGCTGCCCGGTCGACACCCAGCCGCCGGCGACCCGACGGACGGCGCCGTCGACGTCGAGCACCTTGAGCAGCAGCTCGAGGGTCGAGCGCTTGATGTCGACGAGCCCCTCGAGTGCCACGGTGGACATCGCGGAGTCGGTGGAGAGCGCACCGAGCACGGCGGAGGCGCGGGCCTCGGTCGGCATCGACGCGCTCGCGAAGTACTGCCAGATCTCGCGGTCCTCGCGCCCGGGCAGCAGCAGCACGTCGGCGTTGTCGGTCGCACGCCCGGCGCGGCCGATCTGCTGGTAGTAGGCGACGGGTGACGAGGGCGCGCCGACGTGCACGACGAACCCGAGGTCCGGCTTGTCGAACCCCATCCCGAGTGCGCTCGTCGCCACGAGCGCCTTGAGCGCGTTGCCCTTGAGCTGCTGCTCGAGCTGCTCGCGCTCCTCGGTGTCGGTCCGCCCGGTGTAGGCGCGGACGGCGTACCCGTTCTCGCGCAGGAGTCGGGCGATGTCCTCGGCTCCGGACACGGTGAGCGTGTAGATGATGCCGCTGCCGGGCAGGTCGCCCAGGTGGGCGAGCAGCCAGCCGAGGCGCTGCCGGGCGTCCGGCAGGGTCAGGACACCGAGCCGGAGCGACGCCCGAGCCAGGGACCCGCGGATCGTGAAGACGGGGGCGTCCGGGCCGGCGGTGAGCTGCTCGGCGACGTCCTCCACCACGCGCTCGTTCGCGGTCGCGGTCGTCGCGAGCACGGGCACACCCTGGGGGAGCGACCGGATGAGCTCGGCGAGCCGGCGGTAGTCCGGGCGGAAGTCGTGTCCCCAGTCGGAGATGCAGTGTGCCTCGTCCACCACGAGCATGCCCATCCGCGCGATCAGCGTCGGCAGCTGCTCGTCGCGGAACCGTGGGTTGTTGAGGCGCTCGGGGGAGACGAGGAGCACGTCGACCTCGTCCCGCGCCAACGCCGCTTGCGTGTCCGCCCATTCGTGCGCGTTGGCCGAGTTGATCGACACCGCGCGGACCCCGGCCCGCGCAGCCGCGGCGACCTGGTCGCGCATCAGGGCGAGCAAGGGCGACACGAGCACGGTCGGGCCGCCGCCGCGACGGCGCAGCAGCAGGGTCGCGAGGAAGTAGACGGCCGACTTGCCCCACCCGGTGCGCTGCACCACGAGGGCGCGCTGCCGGTGCTCGACGAGGGCCGAGATCGCCTCGAGCTGGCCGGGGTGGAAGACCGCATCAGGACGCCCGGTCAGGGCGGCCAGGGCCGCCTGCGCCTCTGCAGCGATCTCGGCGGACGGCGCAGCCGCCGCGGGGGCAGGCGGAACGACGGGGGCAGGCGAGCCGGGGGCAGGTGAGCCGACGGACGTACCGACACCGAGACCAGACATGCCCCCATGCTGTCAGCAGCCGCCGACGGAACGCGCCCCGCCCCTCCAGACTGTGGAGAACAAGGCAGGACGCGACGCGACGCGACGCGGCCCCGACCCGACGCCCCTACTGGTACGTGATCAACGACGGCGTCGGCTGCACGTCGGCCATGGTCTGCTCCGGCGACAGCATCGGCGCGTCCTCGTCGAAGAAGTTCTTCCAGCCCCAGTGCACGCCCTCCGGTGCGCCCTGGTGCAGTGCCTTCCACGTCGCCTGCTTGTCCGGCTGCGAGCCCTGCCCGTCGACGTGGATGAGCAGGTCGAGCTCCGGGTGCGACGCCAGCGACGACCGGTCCTGGATCATCGACAGTCGGAACTGGTGCAGCACGAACGCCTTCGGCGGCAGCCCCTTCGTCCGCACCAGGTCGGCGAGCCACGACGAGACCTGGTTCACCTCGGACGCCGAGACGCTCCCGATCTGCCGCAGGGGCACCTGGTCCGCGGTCAGCCGCCACTCCGGGTCGAGCGCGAGCCAGACGTTCGGCTTCGCCAGCAGCGACTCGTACCGCTTCGCCTGCGACAGGAAGTCCGACCGCCCCGGCTGCAGGTCGAGGACGACCGGCATCCCGGCGTCGGTCGCCGCGTCGACGTAGGGCTCCAGCGTCGACACCGGCAGCTCGGTCGAGTAGTCGCCGTCGGCTCCGGCGTCGCCGGCCGCGACGGTCGCGATGACCTCCATCGCGGGCGTCACCGGCTCGTCGCCGAGCCCGTCGTACTCCGCCGCCATCCCTTCGGCCCGACGCACGGTCGCCGCCGGGTCCTGCTCGCCGAGCACTCCGAGCACGGGCGCGCCGGGCGCCCCGTACAGCGCGACGTACCGATGCCCGTCGAACGGCCGCTGCCCGCCGTGCGGCAGCTGCCAACCGTTCTCGGCGGCGCGCACCGTCCAGTCGGGGTCGGGCAGGTCACCGAACGCCGACCCGACGAGCACGGTCGGGTGCGCCGCGCGGTCATGCAGCGCGGACACGACGTCCTGGGCGGCAGCGGGGTCGGTCACGCCGTCCGGCATCACGACCACGCGGGCACCGGCGGCCTCCGCCGTCGCCACGGCCGCCACGTCCGCCCGCCGGTCGGCCACGACCACCGTCGCCGTCCGGGAGGTCCCGCTCGCCTCGGGTGCGTCGCCGCGCTCCGGTGCGTCCCGCTCGGGGACGTCGGTGTCGACCGACACGGCGCCCTCGGCCTGGTACCAGTCCGCCCCGAGCCGACGGAGTTCGGCGGCCACCCGGTCGTCGCTGCGGCTCGTCCCGGCGGTCGGTGACGCCGTCGGAGCGTCGTCGTCGTCCGCCACCAGCAGCGGCACGTGGGCGGCTCGAGCGGCGCTCGCCGCGTCGCGCAACGCGTCCGTGTCGGACGCCGACACGACGACCGCGCCCGGAGCGGAAGCGAACAACGCGCGACTCGTGGCGACGGACCGCGCCGAGGGGTCCTGCTGGGCCGCCACGGCCACCGAGTCGGCGGAGGACCGCGTCAGTTGCGCGACCGTCGGAGCGTCGTCGTGGGTGGTGCAGCCGGCGGCACCGAGCAGGAGCCCGGAGACCGACAGCGCGAGCAGGACACGGGTGGGACGAGCGGAACGCATCCGAGTCACCCTACGAGGGACGGTCACGACACCCTGTGAACGCAACAGGTGTCGTCTCGTAGACAGGGTGCATGCCAGCCGCGCCGGACGACCACCCGACGATCGGGGCGGTGGTCGCCCCCGAGGTGCACTGCGCGACCCTCAACCTCAGACGCCGGGTGCCGCATGCAGCCGGACGCCCCGACGCGTGGGAACGCCGCCGCGACGCCGTCGTCGCGCTCGTCACCAGCGAGGAACCGACCGTACTGGCCGTCCAGGAGGCACTGCCCACCCAGACCGCGGACCTCACCGCCCGACTCGGGTCGCGCTGGGAACCCGTGGTCGTCGGTCGCGGAGCACGTGGCGGTGGCGAGGCGGTCGGGCTCTTCCTCGACCGCGAGCGCCTCGACGTCGTCGATCGGCGCACCTGGGCACTGTCGCGCACGCCGTCGCGTCCGGGCTCACGCTCGTGGGCGACGGCCTTCCCGCGGCACGCCGTCGGGGCCGTCGTCGTGGACCGCGCCACGGGGCAGCGGATCCTGGCCGTGGCGACGCACCTCGACGTCGCCTCGCCCTGGGCGCGGCTGCGCGGAGCCCAGCTGCTCGGACGCATCGTCCGCGAGCGCGGGCTGCCAGCCGTCGTGATGGCCGACTGGAACTGCCCGGCCGGGTCGGCGCCCTGGCGAGCCCTGGCGGAGGCGGGGGTCGTCGACAGCTGGGGGAGTGCCTCCAGGCAGGTGGGGGAGGCGTACGGGACGTACCCGCACTACCGGGCGCCGCGTGTCGGCGGCCGGCGGATCGACGGGGTGCTCGTCACCGAGGACGCCGTGGTCGACCGGGTCGCCGTGAACGTCCGCCGACCGGGCGGGGTCTGGCCGTCCGACCACGCGGCCGTGCACGCGGTCGTGCGGTGGGCGTCGTGATGCGCTCGCTCGGGCTGACCTTCCTGCGTCGGCGGTTCCTGCCGGCCGACGTGGTGCGGGTCCTGACGCTCCTCAGCATCCCCGTCGCCACGATCGGGTGGGGGAGCACGTCGTTCGCGGTGATGTCGCTCGCGCTGTTCGGGGTGGTCCTGCCGCGGATGCTCGGACTCCGGCCGGCGTTCGACCTGGCGGTCTGCGTGCTGGTGCTCGTCGCCGGGTGGTCGAGCGCGCTCGAGTGGTACACCTCAGTGTTCCTCTGGGACAAGCTGATCCACGTCGTGCTCACCGGGCTGCTCGCGGCGCTGCTCGCCGTGATCGCCGCGGACCTGCGGCTCGTGCCGCACGCCCCGGACGCAGGGCGGGTCTCGGTGTCGCTCCTGGTGTTCACCCTCGGGCTCGCGATCGGCTCCGTGTGGGAGATGTGCGAGTGGCTCGGGCACAACTTCGTCGACTCGAAGATCTACGTCGGGTACGACGACACGATCGGGGACCTGGCCGCCGACGGGCTCGGCGGGCTGCTGGTGGGGCTCGTGCTGCCGTGGCTGGCGGCGGAGCGGGACGTGGTGCGGCCGCCGGCGCGCTCGCCGCGGGGCTGACCGGCCGGTCCGGTCCTTCGGTCCTGTGGGGGTGGCGACGCGCCGTGGCACGAGCAGGGTCCCGCGTCCGCTATGCTTGACGGGCTGCTCGCGCTCCGGTCGGACGCGGGTGGTGGGACACCGGCAACGGGGTTCCGAGCTCCTCGGAGCTCACGGGCTGTGGCGCAGCTTGGTAGCGCACTTGACTGGGGGTCAAGGGGTCGCAGGTTCAAATCCTGTCAGCCCGACCGGAAGAAGCCCCGATGGAACACGAGTTCCATCGGGGCTTCACTCGTCCGCCTCGCCGATCACGTCACTGCCCCCGTCATCGGCACGTCTGGAGATCGCCAGCTTGCCGCGCTCGGGCTGGTGGAACGGGCCGAAGGAGCGTATGCTCTGTTTAATCGTTTAAGCAATCTGGTTCACCCATTGCGGAACGACAGCAGTCCACCAGCAACGACGCTCGGAAGGAACAGCTCGAACATGCACACGGAACCCACCTCGAGACGACGGCGCACGTTCGCCGCCGCGCTCGGCGCTCTCGCCCTCGTCGCCGGCACCCTCTTCGCCGCGACGCTCGGCGCGGGCACCGCCTCCGCCGCCACGAACGGCCCCTGCGACACCTACGGCACCGCGGGCACGTCGTGCGTCGCCGCCTACAGCTCCACACGCGCCCTCTTCGCCTCCTACAACGGACCGCTCTACCAGGTGCAACGTGCCTCGGACGGGGCGGTGACGAACGTCGGGCTCCTCGCCGCCGGCGGGTACGCCAACGCTGCGACGCAGGACTCCTTCTGCTCGGGCACGACGTGCACGATCCCGAAGATCTACGACCAGACGAGCAACCACAACGACCTCACGGTCGCCGGCGCCGGGGATGCGGGACCCGCGAACCACGCCGCGGACGCGGCTGCGTTGCCGATCACGGTGGCCGGCCACAAGGCCTACGGCATCTTCATGCCCCAGCAGGTCGCGTACCGGATCTCGAGCACCGTCGCGAAGGGGACCGCCCGCGGCGCGAGCCCCGAGTCGATGTACGAGGTCGCCAGCGGCACGAACGTCAACCACGGGTGCTGTTCGGACTTCGGCAACGTCGAGACCCAGCCGAAGGACACCGGCAAGGGGCACATGGACGCCCTGAACCTGTCCATGCTCAATGGCAAGGGCAGCGCCGGTCGCGGCCCCTGGGTGCAGGCCGACATCGAGAACGGGGTCTACGAGGGAAAGACGGCGATCAACACGGCGAACACCGGCAACTCGAGCAAGTTCGTCACCGCGCTCCTGAAGAACGACGGCGTCGCGAACTTCGCGCTGAAGGGCGGCGACGCGCAGGGGGGATCGCTGTCGAAGTGGTACGAGGGTGCACTGCCGACCGACAAGGACGCCGACGGTCAGGGCTACACGCCGATGAAGCTGGAGGGCTCGATCGTCCTCGGTGCCGGCGGTGACAACTCGAACCGCGGCACGCAGTCGTTCTTCGAGGGTGTCATGACCACCGGGTACTCGTCCGACGCCGCGGACGACGCGGTGCAGGCGAACGTCGTCGCGCAGAACTACCAGGGCGTGTCGACGGGTGGGGGACCGGGTGCGTTCATCACCGGCCCCGGCGGCAAGTGCATCGACGTCGCGGGCGACGACACCGGCGGCAACACCGCGGTCGTGCAGCTCTGGGACTGCCAGACCCTCGCCGCCGACCAGCACTGGCTCGGCAGCGTCTACGGCGCCCACACGCTGAGCACGCTCGGCCGGTGCCTCGACGCGAACGGCAACGGAACCGCCAACGGCACACACGTCGAGCTCTACGACTGCAACGGCGTCGGCGGGCAGCAGTGGATCGTGCAGCCCGACGGGTCGATCAAGAACCCGCAGTCCGGGCGGTGCCTCGACGACCCGTCCGGCAACACCGCGAACGGCACGGCCCTGCAGCTGTACGACTGCAACGGCAACGCGGCGCAGAAGTTCGTCGCCGCAGTGCCGATCGGCACGATCGGCGGCAAGTGCGTCGACGTGGCGGGCAACGACCTGCAGCAGAACGGCCAGCAGGTGCAGGTGTACGACTGCCAGACGCTGCTGACCGACGAGCAGACGACGGACCAGCAGTGGGCGTACAACGCGAACGACCACACGATCCGGACGCTCGGGCGGTGCCTCGACCTCGACGGCAACGCGACGGCGAACGGCACGCACCTGGAGCTGTACACGTGCAACGGTGTCGGCGGGCAGCAGTGGGTGCCGCAGGCGAACGGCTCCGTGCTGAACCCGCAGTCCGGCCGGTGCCTCGACGTGCCGTCCGGCAACACCGCGAACCAGACGCCGCTGCAGTTGTACGACTGCAACGGCCAGGCACCGCAGGTGTTCCGCTTCAACTGATCCACCCGTCGGACGGGAGGCGCGGGGCGGCCCCGCCACGTGCCTCCCGTCCGATCGCACAGCGGTACTTGCTCGATCGATTCAGCAGGTGCAGACTGTCCGTGCGGTTAATCGATAAAGCAACCGCGCCACCCGACCCGAGGAGGCCTCCTGTGCCGAAGTCCGTGACCCTGAAGGACGTCGCCGCCGCAGTCGGCGTCACCTCGGCCGCCGCGAGCATGGCGCTGTCCGGGCACGAGCGGATCAGCGAGAAGACCCGCGCCGCCGTCAAGCAGGCCGCCGACGAACTCGGCTACGTGCCGAGCTCCGCCGGTCGGGCGCTCCGCAGCCAGCGAGCCGACGCCGTCGCCCTCATCGTGCCGAACTCGTCGACGCACGTGTTCGGCCACCTCTACTTCATGCACGTCCTAACGGGCATGTCGACCGCGGCGAACGCACACGACGCCCAGGTCATCGTCTCGACGAACGCCGACACCTCGACCGGGGGTGTGGCCTACGAGCGGGTGATGCGCTCCCGGACCGCCGACGGTGCCATCGTCACCAGTGCCGCGATCGACGACGACCACGTGCAGACCCTGGTCGCGAGCGGTCTGCCGGTGGTGCTCATCGGCAACTACCCGCACCTGGACCGCGCGGTCTCCGTGGGCATCGACGACGTCACGGCCACCGAACGGCTCGTCGAACACCTGGTCACGGTGCACGGCCGTCGCCGGCTCCTGCACGTGACCGGCACCCTCGACCACCAGACCGGCATCGACCGGCGCGACGGGTTCCTCCGGGCGGCGAACGCCCACGGGCTCTCCGAGGTCGCCGTCGTCGAGGGCGACCTGTCCGAGGCCTCCGGAGCCGCCGCGATGGAGCACGTGGTCGGCGCCCGACCCGGGTTCGACGGCATCGTGTTCGCGAACGACGACATGGCGGTCGGCGGGCTCCGCGAGCTGCGTCGCGCCGGGATCCGCGTGCCCGAGGACGTCTCGGTCGTCGGCTTCGACGACTTCGGGCTCGCCCGGGTCACCACCCCGGGCATCACCACCGTGCGCGTGCCGGCCGAGGAGATGGGGCGCATCGCCACCGAGCGCCTCTTCGATCTGGTCGACCGCCGTACCCCCAGCACGACCGGGCAGCACACCGAGCTGCCGGTCGAGGTCGTCCTCCGCGGATCCTGCGGCTGCGACGACGACGCGGGCCCCGCCGCCCCCTGAACTGCTCTCCCACCCCTCCACCCACAGCGCACCGTCCGACACCGAACACCGACCCGCGCACCACTGCAACGCAAAGGAGCGTTACAACGATGAAGCACACGCGCACGACCCTCGCGGTCGTCTCCGGAGCCGCCGCGCTCGCCCTCGTCCTGACCGGCTGCTCGGCCGGCGGAACCGCGAGCACCGACGGCCCGGTCACCCTCAAGGTCTGGACCGGCTTCACCGGCGGCGACCGCCCCGGCTACGCCACGATCGTCAAGGACTTCGAGAAGGTCCACCCCGACATCAAGGTCGACATGACCGTCCAACCGTGGGACACCATCCAGCAGAAGCTGCCCTCGGCGTGGCTGACCGGCCAGGGTCCGGACGTCGCGGCGGTCAGCTCCGACCCGAACGCCGTCGCGCAGTACGTGAAGACGAACTCGGTGCTCCCGATCACGATGACCGGGAGCGGGGACGGCAAGATCAACACGTCGCAGTTCGCCCCCGGCACCGTCGACGAGTTCACCTACGACGGCAAGCTCTACGGCGTCCCCGCCAACTTCGCCACGCTGAGCCTGTACTACAACAAGAAGCTCTTCCAGGACGCCGGCATCGCGAGCCCGCCGACGACGGTGCAGGAGCTGGCGGCCGACGCGAAGCAGCTGACCACCGGTGGGAAGTACGGCATCGCGCTCGCCGACAACCAGACCATCCAGATGTGGCCGGTGCTGCAGTGGCTCGAGGGCGGCGACATCGTCACGAGCAAGGGGTGCAGCGCCGTCCAGACGAAGGCCTCGCAGCAGGGCCTGGAGGCCTGGGGCGACCTGGTGGCGAAGGACGGGGTCAGCCCGGTCGGCCTCACCGGTGCCGAGGCGGACTCGCTGTTCTCCGCCGGCAAGGCCGCGATGGAGATCAACGGGCCGTGGGCCGCGTCCGGGTACAAGAGCGCCGGCATCGACCTCGGCATCGTGAAGGTGCCGGTCGGCGTGGACGGCAAGTCGAGCACCCTCGGGTCCATCGCGCCGCTGTCGATCTCGGCGAAGACGAAGTACCCGGAGCAGGCCCAGCAGTTCCTGGCCTACTGGACGTCGAAGACCGCGCAGCAGAAGTTCTCGCTGCAGACCGGCTTCCCGCCGCTCCGCACCGACCTGTCGGACGACGCCGAGCTCACGGCCGACCCGACCGTGTCCGTCTTCGCCAGCCAGGTCGGCGATGCCCGCCTGTACCTGCCGCACGTCGAGAACGCCACCAAGGTCGACTCCGACGCCTACGTCCCGATGATCGGCAAGATCACCCGCGGCACGTCGGTCGCCGACGCGACGAAGGAGGCCGCGTCGACCATCGACGGCCTGACGGGCTGCAGCAAGTGACCGACCAGCTCACCGGGTCGGCCCCGTCACGCGGCGTGCGCGACGGGGCCACCGGCTCCGGGACCGGCCGGGAGGCGCGTCCCACCCGCCGCCGAGCGCGCCGCTTCCAGCCGGCCTGGCTCTTCATGGCACCGTCGCTGCTCATCCTCGGCGTGTTCGTCCTGTTCCCGATCCTTCGGTCGCTCTGGTACTCGTTCTTCGACTGGACGGTCGGCGCGGCGACGCAGCAGTTCGTCGGGTTCGGCAACTACGTGCAGCTGTCCCGCGACCCGCAGTTCTGGAACGCGCTCCGGGTGACGCTCGAGTACACCGTCGTCTCCGTCGTGCTGCTCGTCGTGCTCGGCTTCGTCGCGGCGCTGCTGCTCCAACGGGACACCCTGCTCAACCGGATCGTCCGGTCGGTGTTCTTCTTCCCGACGATCGTGTCGCTCGTCACGATCGGCCTGGTCTGGAAGTTCCTGCTCGACCCGGACATCGGGCTCGTCGGCGGCCTGACCGCACTGTTCGGGCTCCCGAGCGTCGCCTGGCTCCAGTCGACGTCGCTCGCCCTGCCGACCGTGATCCTGGTGTCGGTCTGGAAGAGCATCGGCTTCGCGATGATCCTCTTCATCGCCGGGCTCAAGGGCGTCCCCGCCGAGCGCTACGAGGCAGCGGACCTCGACGGTGCGAACCGCTGGCAGACCGTCTGGCGGATCACCCTGCCGAGCATCCGACCGACCCTGCTCTTCACGTCGATGATCCTGACGATCCAGTCGTTCCAGGTCTTCGACCTCGTCTACGTGATGACCGGCGGCGGACCCGTGTTCGCCACCGACACGCTCGTGAACCTGCTCTACCGCGACGGCTTCGTCAACTACCAGACCGGCTACGCGTCGGCCATCTCCTGGGTCCTCTTCGTGATCATCATGCTCATCTCGCTCCTGCAGCTCCGACTGTTCCGCTACGACGATGTCGACTGACGCGCTCACCCGGCGACCGCCCGTGGCGGAGCCGCACCGTGCCTCCCGGCCGGACAACGACCGACGCACCCGGCGACACGGTCGTCGGAGCGGCCTCGTCGTCACCGGCTCCGTGCTCAAGTGGGTGTACCTCGGCGTCGGGCTGGTGGTCGCGCTCGTCCCGTTCGTCTGGATGGTGAGCGGGTCCTTCCGGTCCGAGGCCGACCTGTTCGGCCACCCGGCCTCGCTGTTCCCGACGAGCATCACGCTCCACGGCTACCAGGGGGTGTGGTCGCAGCTGCCGTTCCTCCGGCTGCTGCTCAACTCCTTCGTCTTCACGGTCGTGACCACGGTGCTGACGCTGCTCTTCGACTCGATGTGCGCGTACGCGCTGGCGCGCATGCGGTTCGTCGGGCGGAACGTGGCGTTCGTGCTCGTCATCGCGACGCTCATGGTGCCGTTCCAGGTGACGCTCATCCCGGTGTTCGTCGAGCTGTTCCACCTCGGGTGGCTCAACACGTACCAGGGGCTCATCATCCCGCGGGCGACGAGTGCGTTCGGGATCTTCCTGTTCCGGCAGTTCTTCATCGACATCCCGCCCGAGCTCGACGAGGCGGCGCGCATCGACGGCGCCGGGCACTGGCGGATCTACTGGCAGGTGATCCTGCCGCTGGCGAAGCCCGCCATCGCGACCGTCGCCGTGCTCAATGGCATGGCGCTCTGGAACGACCTGCTCTGGCCCCTCGTCGTGAGCACCTCGAACGACATGCTCACGCTCCCGGCCGGACTCACGCTGTTCGGAGGTGCGCACGTCACCGACCACGCCGTGCTCCTCGCCGGCGCGGTGATCTCGCTGCTGCCGATCGCGATCGGGTTCTTCTTCGCGCAGAAGTACTTCGTCGCCGGCGTCGCCACCTCGGGGCTGAAGTGACCGGCGCTGACGTGACCGGGACGGCGGGAGCGGAACCCTTCAGCCACGGGTCGTTCGCCTGGGCCCTCGGCATCGAGGACACCTGCGTCTACCCGCCCGCGCGCTTCGCGATGGCGCCGCTCGACGAGCACCGGCTCACCGGGCACGACGACGCGTGGCGCGCCGACCTCGACACCGTCCGTCACCTCGGCGCCACCGCGCTCCGCTACGGCGTGGACTGGCCCCGGGTGCACCTCGGTCCCGGGCGGTTCGACTGGTCGGTGCTCGACGAACGGCTGCCGCACGCGGCGGCCGACGGCGTGACGGTGATCGCGGACCTCGTCCACTACGGCACCCCCACCTGGCTCGACGACTCGTTCGCCGACCCGCGGTACCCGGACGCGATCGCCGAGTTCGCCGGCGCCTTCGCCGAGCGGTACGCCGGTGTCGTCGACCACGTCACCCCGCTCAACGAACCGATCACCACGGCGTCCTTCGCGGGGCTCCGGGGCGTCTGGCCGCCGGGACTGTCCGGCTGGGACGGGTGGACCTGCGTGGTGCTCGGCATCGTCGCCGGCATCCAACGCACCGTCCGCGCCGTCCGGGCGGCGAACCCGAGGGCCGTGATCGTGCACGTCGAGGCGAGCACCCTGGTCGAACCGACCGGCGATGCGGCCGAGGTGGTCGTCGAGGCGGCGCTGCTCGACCTGCTCGGGTCCGTCCCGACCGATCTGGTGCTCGGTCGCGTCACAGCGGAGCACCCCGCGCACGCCTGGCTCGTCGACCAAGGGGCGACGCCGGCGGCGTTGCGGGACCTGGTGGACGGGGCGGTCACGATCGACCTGCTCGGCGTGAACTACTACCCGGACCTGTCACCGCGACGTCTGGTGCTCGAGGGCGACCGGGTGGTCCAGCACGCGCACGACCGGTGGACGGACGGGCTCGCGGACAGCCTCCGCCGGTTCGAGCGCCGGTACGGTCTCCCGATGCTCGTGACCGAGACCTCCATCGAGGGCGACGACGACGTCCGGTCGGCCTGGGTGCAGGACGCTGCCGAGACCGTGCAGGCCCTCGCCGCGGACGGGGTCGACGTCCGCGGGTTCACCTGGTGGCCGCTCTTCGACTTCGTGGACTGGTCGTACGCAGCCGGCGGACGGAACGTGGAGGAGTTTGAGCTCCCGCCGGACGTGGTCGCCCGGCGGGCTTCGAGTACGCGGAAAGCGCCGTACCTGCGGCGGATGGGTCTCGTGCACCTCGAGGAGCGCCACGACGGTGCGCTCGAGCGGATCCCGACCGCGGCCGCTGCGGTGTTCGCAGAGCGAGCGACTGCGTCGATGAGGACGCAGCGGCCACCGCTCCCCAGGACCTGACACCGCCCGCTCCGGGGGATAGGGGCGAGGGCCGAGGCAATCGGCGCAGCGCGGCGGCAGGCCGCTGCGTTACGCTCCCGCCATGCTCTGGGGGAGACGACGCACACGATCCGCCGCGCTCACGGCGGCCACGTTGACCGCGCTCCTGCTGCCGACCGGCTGCTCGGCGCACCTCGATGCGGGGACCGCGGGCCTCGACCGTGCCGAGCGTGAGCTGTCCGCGGTCGACGGTGTGCACTCCGTCAGCGGAACAGCGACGAACAACCTGCCGTTCGCCGGACAGGCGTTCGTCATCGTGACCGCAGACGACGACCTGTCCGGCGCCGACCTGCGGCGGGTCACCCACGAGGTCGGACGGTGGCTCCACAACGAGTCTGGTCCCGGCACGACGTACCGCGGCTCGATGGAGGCCGACGGGTTCGGGTTCTCCCTGAAGGCACGGGCGTCTGAGAACGACGAGCTGCTCGCCGTCGTCGATCGGCTCCGCGGCGACGACCGCTGGCTCGGTGGCGACGTGGACGCCCCGTCCGCCTCCGGTACCGGTGGAGGCCGCATCGCGCTCACCGTCCGCGAGGCCGACGACCTGGTGTCCGGTTGGGATGCCGTCCGGAAGGCCGCCACGTCGTCTCGCTGGGACACGGCCTCGACGACGGCGTCCTGGTCGGCGGACCAGCCGGACGACCTCCCCTCGTACCAGACGCCGGACCTGCGGATCGCGAACGACGTCGCCGGGACTGACGACACCGTCGGCGACCCGACACCGGAGATCACCGCGTACGAGCGCGTGCGCGCCGCGCACGAGGTGACCCATGCCTCCGTCACGCCGGGCCGGCTCCTGATGCACCTGGCGGACCTCGGCGACATCAGGGACGCGACCGCGATCGCGCAGCAGGCGGCACCGGACGCGCAGGTCATCGTGGACGGCGGCATCGTCACGAAGGACGAGCCCCAGGGTGACGACGACCTGCCCGACGCCGACGACTACGCCGAGGCGGACCGACTCGCGGCGGTCGCCGTCCGGCCGGGCGTCACCGCGGTGTCGCTCACGCCGACCCTGGTCGACGTGACGGTCGCCGACCCGGACGCGGTCCTCGCGACGGCGACGGCGCTCGCCGTCGCTGCTCCGGCTGACCCGGTGACGTCGATCCGGGTCGGACCGAAGGCCGACACCCCGAACGGGGCCGTTGGCGCTGACCGGGACGCTGCGGACGACTCCTCTCGTCTGTCGGTGGACGGCTCTCCGGCGATGCTTGGTGCGTCGATCCAGGTCGGCACGGCGCTTCGGGCGTTCCTGCCGGCGTCGTCGGAGCAGTTCAGCACGAACCAGTCGGTCGCAGCGACACTGACCGACGCGGGGCAGGTACCGGCGTTCGTCGCGGCCGTGCGACCGGTGCTGCCGGAGGGCAGCGGGCTGCACGTCCGTCTCGCCGACCGCGGCACCGGCGGCACCACCGACCTGATCCTCCGCGACGGGCAGCTGACGGACACGCCACTGCGCGAGGGCGAGGAACGGGGAGCGGACCGCACCGACCTGGAGCGCGCGCTGTTGGACGCCTGGAACGGCTGATCGTCCGGCCCGGGCGCGGCCGCAACGGCCGGCTGCAACCGGGCTGTCAGCCCTCTGCGGCCGGAACCGAGCGGACGGCACCCACGACCTGGACGACCGCGACCACGACGACGGCCGCGGCGACCGTACCGGCCACCCACGAGCCCGTGACCCCCAGCACAGGTCCGCTCGTGCACCAGCTCGGCCCCATGCCCGGTGCCGCATCGGCACACGAGGTCACCTCCGTGACGGCGAGGAGCACCGCCGGCACTGCCGTGACGAGCGCCAGCACGATCCACGCGATCGCTCGGTCCACCGACTGCTCCGTCCGCTCGTGTGCTCCGATGCGATGAGGCTCGCACGCCCCGGACCGACGGACCGTCTCGAAACCGCAACGATGGCCGCCATCCGGGGACACTCGACGACCAGCCGCCGGTCCACGTGGCGGGGCCGCTCCGCACCTCCCGTCCGCCAGGGCGTGCGTTCCCCGGATGGTCACGCACTGTCCAGGCGTTCTCCCGGTTCCGTGACCTACGGTCCTCGGAAGCGCGGATGCGTGAACTCTCCGGACCGGTCGAAGGATCGCTCACCACAGAAGGTCGGTCCTCGATGACGACCACCCCGCTCGCCCCCGGTTTCACCCGGACCCGTCCCGGTCCGGGCAGCCGCTCCGGCACCTCCACCTACTCGGCGCTGCTCGCCCAGGTCAAGGACCACGGCCTGCTCCGCCGACGCACCGGCTTCTACTGGTCCCTGTTCGGCAGCCTGGTCGTGGGACTCGCGCTGGCCTGGGTCGCGTTCGCGTTCCTCGGTGACTCGTGGTTCCAGTTGATCGTGGCCGGTGCGCTCGGCGTCATCTTCACCCAGTTCGCATTCCTGTCGCACGAGGCCGCACACCGGCAGGTCTTCGCCTCGCAGAAGTGGAACGACCACGCCGGGCGGTGGCTCGGCACGTTCCTGGTCGGCCTGAGCTACTCGTGGTGGATGAACAAGCACACTCGCCACCACGGCAACCCGAACACCCTCGGGAAGGACCCGGACATCGCCCCCGACGGCATCCGGTTCCTGCCCGAGGACGCTGCGGCGGCGAAGGGCCCGCTGATGCGCACCTTCCTGCGCTTCCAGGGGTGGCTGTTCTTCCCGCTGCTCACACTCGAGGGCCTCAACCTGCACCGCTACGCCGTGACGTCGATCGTCACGGGCTCCGGCACGAAGGCCGACGTCCGGCACCGCTGGCTCGAGGGCGGCATGCTCCTCGCCCGCTTCGGCATCTACCTGACGGTGGTCTTCTGGTTCCTGCCGTTCGGGATGGCGTGCGCCTTCCTCGGCGTGCAGCTCGCCGTGTTCGGCGTGATGATGGGCGCGTCGTTCGCCCCGAACCACAAGGGCATGCCGACGATCGCGCACGACGCGAAGGTCGACTTCTTCTCGCGCCAGGTCCGGACCTCGCGCAACATCCGCGGAGGGTGGTGGGTGTCGTTCCTGATGGGCGGCCTGAACTACCAGGTCGAGCACCACCTGTTCCCCTCGATGCCGCGTCCGGCCCTGAAGCAGGCCCGTCTGCTGGTACGGGACCACTGCGACACCCTCGACGTGCCGTACACCGAGACGACGCTGTTGCGCTCGTACGGCATCGTGGTGCGCTACCTGAACCGCGTGGGTCTCAGCGCCCGCGACCCCTTCTTCTGCCCGATGGTCGCGCAGCTCCGCATCCACTGACCCGACGAACGACGCACGACGCACGACGCACGACGCACGACGCGATCCTGACGGACGGGAGGCGCGGCACCGGTCCGGTGCCGCGCCTCCCGTCCGTCGTCGCGGTGCGTCTGCATGGTGGTGCGTCTGCGTCGTCGTGCGGCTGTGCGCTCGGCGACCGGAGCGCACCGGCGCTGTCCGGTTGCGCACCACAACGCCCTTCCGGAGCGCCGATCGGGGTACAAGAACGGCCCCTGATGCCCGTTCCCTGGGGAAACGCTCGATGTGGAACGGGGGACGTGACGAACCTCGGTGTCAGCCCGTCTCATCCGTGAACAGCATCCGCTGGGAACGAGTCCCGGCGGGCACTCGAAGGGAGCAACCAATGGCTGACACCACCACGACCACCCCCGCGACCACCTCGGCCGCGACCCGCTCGACCGGCACCCACGCGTCCGGCGCGACCTCGGGCAAGACCACGATCGACGACACCGTCGTGTCGAAGGTCGCCGGCATCGCCGCCCGCGAGGTCAACGGCGTGCACTCGCTCGGCAACGGCGCTGCCCGTGCCATCGGCGCGATCCGCGACGCGATCGGCCAGCGTGACTACGGCCAGGGCGTCAAGGTCGAGGTCGGCGAGAAGCAGGTCGCTGCCGACGTGACGATCGTGGCCGAGTACCCGGTCTCGCTGCAGCAGGTCGCCGACGGTGTCCGTTCGTCGGTCGCCCGTGCCCTGCAGCAGATCGTCGGCATGGAGGTCGCCGAGGTCAACGTCACCGTCCAGGACGTCTACATCCCGGGTGACGACGACGACAACGAGGACAAGAAGGAGTCGCGCGTTGAGTAACACACTCGTCGGCGCGCTGATCGGCGCCATCCTCGCCGTCGTGGCACTGCAGTTCGGGTTCTGGGGCTTCGTGCTGGTGATCGTGTTCGGTCTGATCGGTGCCCTCGTGGCCGCGATCTCCTCGGGCAAGATCGACCGCGGCGCCCTGACCGACGTGCTGACCGGACGCCGGAGCTCCCGGTGAGCGCCGGCCCGGTAGGAGTCGACGCGACTGCCGTCCCGGGCCGCGTCGAGATCACCTCACGAGCGTTGACGGCGCTGGCGCGGGCCGCCGCAGCCGAGCAGCTCGGCGTGCCCGCGAAGCGCCTGCGCGTGGGGCTCGACGACGACCGGGGGTCCATCGCCCTCGACGTCACGGGACCCGTGCGCGAACAAGCCGACATCGTCGGGGCGGCCACTGCGGCCGCCGATGCCGTGGGCCGCAGGGTCGGCCAGTTGTCGGGACGTCACGTGGGTCGGACCCACATCGAACTGACCGGGATCGTGCGTGAGCACGAGGGCCGGGTCCGGTAGGAGGAGCCATCATGAGCACCGAACAGCTCGAGAAGCGGCTGCGTCGTCGCAGCATCCACCGGTCCCGGTCCACCGCCCTGGCGATCACCCTGATCATCGTGGCGCTGCTCGCGGCGTGGATCGGCACCGAAGCGGTCCTGAAGGCCATCGGGCAGCGGCCGCTGCTGGCGGACCCGCAGACCGTGGCCGACACCGCCCTGAAGCCCGACGCGGCGTTCACGACCATCGCCGAGGTCATCGCCGCCGTCCTGGTGATCCTCGGCATCATCCTGATCGTGTTGGCGGTGGGGCCCGGCCGGCAGCCCCGGTCCGGGATCGACCGGGACCGCGGCGCGGTCGTGATCGACACCCGCATCCTGGCCTCCACCGCACAGAACGCCGCCGCCCTGGCAGCAGGCGTCCCGGAGTCCAACACCAGTGCCTCCGCCAGGGGCCACCACACCGAGGTGCACGTGGTGCCCCTGTCCGGGATCCCCGTCGACCGCCATGTCGTGGAACAGGCGGTCCAGGACCGGCTCGGACGGCTCGGCGGCAAGCACGGCTCGTCCGTGAAGGTCACCGTGGAACAGAAGGGAACCCTGGCATGACCACCACCAACCGCGGCTTCAACCGGGTCCTGCTGTTCCTGATCGGCCTGATCAGCATCATCGTCGGCGCGGTCATCGGCGCCGGTGTCCTGCAACCCGTCCGCGACGCCCTCGGGCAGGTCGTGACCCTGCCGGAGCAGGTCAGCGTCCCCGACACCGCACTGTGGATCATCGCCGCCGTCTGCGCGGTGGTCATCGTCCTCGCGTTGGTCGTGGTGTTCACCCGCGGTGGCGGCGGCACCAGTGTCGCCGTCCGGGAACGCTCCGGCGACGACCAGGTCACCGTCAACGTCGCCCTCGTCCGGGACGTCATCGACCACGAACTCACCGGCATCCACGACATCGTCGGCTCCAAGGTCGACACGTACCTGGTGAAGCAGACCCGCGCGGCGCGGATCAAGGTCCACGTCCGCCGTGGTGGGGACGCGGTCACCGTCCTCGACGCCGTCGATCACGCCCTGAGCACCCTGGATGCCACCCTCGGCCGGCAGATCCCGGTCCTGGTCCACCTCACCGGCGGCACCCGCACCGCACTGGCACGCACCACCCGCGTCCAGTAACGCGACCACCAACACCACCGCACCACCAGCACCACCACCGGCCGGGGGACGCCCGACGTCCCCCGGCCGACCCATGCCCGGAGGCGGCCGTCCGCACGGCCGCAGACGATCCCGGGAGGCGACCCGAGCCTCCCGTCCGCACACGCCTGAAGGAGGCACCCATGGCCCGGAACAACGAACCCGTCAGCGCGTCGACCTCGGAGCAGCGTCGTGAGGACGCCTCCGACTGGTCGCCGCTCGCCCGCTACCTCTCCGAGTTCTTCGGCACGTTCCTGCTGGTGCTCGGCGGCGTCGGCACGGCGCTCTTCGCCGCGAACTTCCCGAGCGACACCGACAACCAGTCCGGCGTCGGGTTCCTCGGCGTCGCCCTCGCGTTCGGTCTGACGCTCGTCGCCGGCATCTCCGCCGTCGGGCACATCTCCGGCGGACACTTCAACCCGGCCGTCACCCTCGGACTGCTCGCCGCCGGACGCACCGACGTGAAGCACGTCGCCGGCTACATCGTCTCCCAGGTCCTCGGCGGTCTGGCCGCGACGAGCATCATCGCGATCGTGCTGTCGGGCAAGACCGGCGCGTTCCAGGCTGCGCACGACGCCGGCTTCGCGTCGAACGGGTACGGCAGTGCCAGTCCGGGCGGCTACGGCCTCGGCTCGGTCTTCCTGACCGAGGCGGTGCTCACCGGGGTGTTCCTCGCCGTGATCCTGTCGATCACCGCCAAGCAGGAGTACCAGGCCGTCGCCCCGATCGGCATCGGCCTCACCCTGACCCTGATCCACCTGGTGAGCATCCCGGTGAGCAACACCTCCGTGAACCCCGCACGCTCCATCGCGGCCGCGGTCTACGGTGGGGCCACGCCGCTCGCGCAGCTCTGGGTGTTCATCGTGGCGCCGATCGTCGGCGCACTCGTCGCCGGTTTGATCGTCCGCGTCGGCGGCCGTCGACGCATCACCGGCTGACCCTCCCGGGTCACGCCACACCGCGAGAAGGAGAACAGCATGCGCAACCGCATCATCGTCATCGGGCTCATCGCCCTGGTCGGCATCTGGATCGGCTCCCGGTCGAACCGTCCGGTCGTCAAGAAGACCACCACCGCCGAGACCATCCGCAAGGCCTGGAACGACCCGCACGCGCGGAAGCAGCGCGCCAAGCTCCGCAAGAAGATCGAGAAGGCCGCCTCGCGCTGAGCGCGGACCGACCGACGGACGGGAGGCGCGGTGCCAGCTGGCACCGTCCTCCCTCGCAAACTCGGTCGGCGCGCCCCGCGCAACGCTCCGCGTTGCCGCCGAGCGGGCGCGCCCGTCCGTCATCGATCCGTCCTGATCGGTCAGCGCGGACGGTCGGGGGTGTGCCCGTCCGTCACGACGGAGCTGCGGCCGGGTGACGAGCCACGTCGAGCACGAGCACGGTCGAGCAGCAGCGCTCCGAGGAGGAGTGCCAGTCCGAGCATCACCACGGGGAGGGCGGCGACCGTCACGTGGGTCGATCGACTCGTTCCCGGCGGGATGGCGAAGGCGCCGACGAGCGCGAGGGTCGTCCCCGCGCCCGCGAGGAACGCGCCGATGCAGAGCAGGGTCACCCTCAGGCGTCCGACGGGCATTGTTCCCTCCTGTTCTCGAGACTGACTGTCGAGACGGAGGAGACGAAGGCGATTGCAAGGGCAGCGACGCCGACTCGCCACCAGGTCCGCCGTGATGTCTTCGTGGGACCGGGCATGTGTTCCTCATTCCTTCCGCGAGTGGTGCGGTGAGGTCCACTGTGGCGGTTGATCTGAGAAACATCAAACATCAGATCGTGATTGTTCCGTCGCCATCGGGCTACGGCACAATCGCGGGCAGTTTCCAGGCCGAGCGGGGCGTCCTCAGTCCCGTTGATCAGGATCCGTGAGCGCGGCGGCGTAGGCGCGGACCGAACGGTTGTACCGGGGGAGCGTCGGCTCGACTGCCTCGATCGCGACGCGCAGCGCTTCGTCCACCCGACCTGCGCTGTGCAGGGCGAGTGCGAGGAAGACGCGCGGCGCCGCGCCCGTCGCGGGATGCAGGGGAGCGTCGCGCAGCATCGCGATCGCATCGTCGGTGCGACCGAGGTTCCGGAGCGTCGACGCGTGCTGCACCACGAGCTGCGCGGCACGGTCCGGGTCCACGTCCGCCAACCCGGAAGCCGTCGCTGCCGCGTAGTGCTCGTGCGCCTCGGCCTCGCGGCCGCCGGAGTCGTGCGCACCGCCGAGCTCGAAAGCGCCGAGGGCCGGGTGGGGCGCCTCGGCGGCGAGCAGCCGCATCCGCTCGATCCGGACCTGGTCGTCCACGGTCTCGTCGGCCCAGAGTGCGGCGACCCGCGCCTCCCACTCGGCGTCGGACGGTCGCTTCTGCGGGGTCGTGGAGTCGGTCACGATGTCACCGTAGCGGGGGTCCGACACGTCGAGCATCCGGGGAACGTGCCTTCCCGCGCGCACGCGCGACGGGATGCGAAGATGCATCGTTGCCCACCGACAGGACGACGAGGAACCCATGGGACACGACGACGCGGCGCCGCTCCTCGACGGGCGCTACCGGCTCGAGCAGGAGATCGGGCGGGGCGGGATGTCCGTCGTGTACCGCGCGACCGACGAGGTGCTGCACCGTCCGGTCGCGGTGAAGCTCTTCCACCCGGGCTCCGTCGACCTGGCCCGGCAGGAGGCCGAGCTCGGCGTCCTCGCGGCACTCGAGCACCACGGTCTGGTCGGGCTGCTCGACGCCGGGGTGGTCGACGTCGTCGGGAGCGGTCCGAGGCGCTTCCTCGTGATGTCCCTCGTCGTCGGACAGGACCTCGAGGCCCGGCTCGAGGCCGGGCCGCTCTCCGCGAAGCACATCGCCGAGATCGGCTACGACATGGCCGAGGCGCTCGAGTACATCCACCCGCACGGCGTCGTGCACCGAGACATCAAGCCCTCGAACATCCTGCTCGTGGACTACGGCACCGGCTCGGAGCGAGCACGGGCCCGGCTGACCGACTTCGGGATCGCCCTCGCCGCCGGGGTCGAACGGCTCACGGCCGACGGCGTCACGACCGGCACCGCCGCCTACCTCAGCCCGGAGCAGGCCCGCGGCGGCGACGTCGGTCCCGCCAGCGACGTGTACTCGCTCGGCCTCGTGCTGCTCCAGTGCTTCACGCGACGCCGCGAGTTCCCGGGCTCGCTCGTCGAGTCCGCCATCGCCCGGTTGTCGCGCGACCCGGTCGTTCCTGAGCCGCTGCCGGAGCACTGGAAGCACCTGCTCCGCGCCATGACGGCACAGGACCCGGCGGACCGGCCCCTCGGCGCGCAGCTCGTCGCGATGCTGCGGGACGTCGTGATCACCGAGAGCGCCGCGGGCGACACTGCGGCCCCAGCAGCCAGGACCGACGCCGCTGCGACCGCTGCACCGTCGATCGCCGCCCCGGCCGACGCGGACCACGGCGGTGCGGCCCCGGGTGGTGCGGCACCGACCGGGTCCCGCCCGGCCACCCTCGACGCGCTGCCCGAGGAGTCGCTGCAGCGCACGGTCGCCATGGCCGCGCGGCTCTTCGACGCCCCGATCGCCCTGGTCGACGTACTCGACGAGGACCGCGAGTGGTCGCAGTCGTGGATCGCCGAGGGCGTCGACGAGGCGGCTCGGAACATCAGCTTCCGCAGCGGCTTCGCGCCGGTTCCGGTACCCGTGGTGATCCCGGACGGTTCGGTGCACCCGGAGATGCGGCAGAGTCCGCTCGTCACCGGGCCGCTCGGCATCCGGTTCTACGTGAGCGTCCCCCTGCTCCGGCACGACGGCACCGCGGTGGGGACGCTCGCCGTGCTCGACGTCCGCGCGCGCGAGGCATCCGAGGCCGACCTGGCGAACCTCCGCGACCTCGCCGCCCTGGCCGTCACGCAGCTCGAGCTCCGCCAGGAGGGGCTGCGCACGACGAGCGACGCGCTCCCGCTCGACGGCGCCCACTGAGCCGCACCGCGGACCGGCACGGACGACAGCCCGCCGACGTCAGGCGCGCGGCTGGTCGCCCGACCAGGCCACGGCGCGGTCGGCCTGCTCCGCGGTGATGCTGGTCACGGCACCGCAGTTCACGCACTCGTTGCGGTGGGACCGCGACAGCGGGATCAGCGGGACGAAGAACAGGCTGAGCTTCGTCGTGCGCCGCACCACCCGCTGCGCCGCCAGGACCCCGCACACCCCGCAGACGAAGCGGACCACGGTGAGCAGGGTGTCGGTGCCACGGGTACCGAAGATCAGGAACACACCGCGAGGCTACGCGAGCAGCAGCGGCAGACCGTCAGGCGTCAGACACCGTCACGCGGAACGACCGCACGAGCGGCTCGTCCGGTGCGACGACGGTGGGGGAGTCCCAGGCCAGGGCCGAGCCGACGGCCGGGTACTCGCCGACCCGCACGAACCACGGGTCGTGGTGGTCCTGCGCCTCGACGAGCACGCGCGCCCGTCCGCCGTCGAAGGACCCGGTCCACGACATCGTGGGCGCGGTCGATCCGTGCACCTGGTCCTCGCCCGACCCGTCGGGTGTCCGGACCACGACGTCGGTGCAGGGCGCGAAGCGCAGGAACCAGCCGCCGTACCCGGCCCCGGCGCGGCCGTGGCTGCCCGGACTGCCGAGCACCACCCGTCGGTCACCGGCTGCGCGGAACGACGAGGTCCACGTGAGCTGCCACCCACCGGACGCCGGACCCCAGGCGAGCGTGCGGTCCTCGTGGAGCAGCGGACCACCGCCCGGGCCGCGCCAGACGATCCCCACCCGCAGCCGTGACCGGTCCGACGCACCAGGCTCCCCGGACCCGGACCCGGACCCGGACCCGGACCCGGACTCCACGGATGCGGACGAGACGGGCCCGGACTCGACGCCCCCGGACTCGACCGTGGCGAACCCGTGGTCGTCCTGCCACCGGTAGCCCGCACCCGGCACGTACGTCGGCCCACCCCAGCAGTTGACGCCGTCGACGTCGGGCAACGCGATGCCGAGGCCCGAGTGCCAGGCGTGGTCGTCCGGACCCCGGTCGGTCAGCACCACGCCACCCAGGGTGCGCACGGGGTGCACGAACGGCCGCGGCGCCCAGGCCCGGGGGAGGTCCGTGCCGTCGAGCACCTCGCCCACCCGCACCTCGGCGACCTCGAGGCACCCGGGCACACAGCGCGCACCGCCCGCTCCCACGCTACCGTCCGTCCCCGCAGCGCCGTCCGTCCCCACGCTGCCGTCCGTCCTCACCGGCCCGACGCTACGCGCTGACCTGCCCGAGTCGTCGCCGCACGAGCACCACGCTGTCGACGGTCTCGTGCCGCTCCCCGTCCGGACCGGTGCTCGACCGCGGACGTCCCTCGGCCACCACCACGTCCCACCCGCCGTCGAGCTGCAGTGCCGCGAGGTCCTGCTCGGGCGTGGGGAAGCGGTACGCCCGCATCTCCTCGGGCAGGTCGCGGTGCGGCGGTGCGGCGTGCGCGGTGACGAGCAGGTGTCCGCCCGGGGCCACGGCCGCGGTCGCCCGGTGCAGGATCGCGTCGCGCGGGATCTCGACGGGCCACGACTGCAGGAACGACGCCGTGACCAGGTCGAACCGCTCGTCGGCACCCGGGGCCCAGGTCGCCAGGTCGGCGGCGACGAACCGCGTCCGCTCGGCCACGCCGGCGGCCTGCGCCGCACGCTCGCCGCGCTCGACGGCCGTCCGGGAGAGGTCGACGCCGGACACGGTCCAGCCCTGCTCCGCGAGCCAGACGACGTCGCCGCCCTCACCGCACCCGAGGTCGAGTGCTCGGCCGCCACCGGCCGGCAGTCCGGCGACGACGTCGGCGAGCACGGCGTTCACCCGGCCGGACCAGATGCCGTCCCGCTCCGCGTACCGGGCTTCCCACCACTCGCGGGCCGTCCCGTCCACGGGAGCGCCGTCCGAGGGAACGGCGGAGGGGGAGTGGTCAGGCTCGTCGTGCGCGTGCATGCGCCCAGTGCACCGCGCGGCGGCGCACACCGCAAGCATCCTTGCCGGACCGGCAACGCGGACCACCGCGAGCAACCGAGGGACGGGAGGCACGCCGCCGCCCACCCCGCGCCTCCCGTCCGTCGCACACCGGACCCGGTCCCGACGACGTTCCGTCCAGAGTGCGCGGTCTGCGCATCCCGTGGCCGTGGCGCCGCGCACCGGCGCGTACCGTCACCGGCACGACGAGATCGTCCGGCGCCCACGCCACGCGGGAGCCGCCAGGGTGGGCTACGCCACCCCGACGCTCCGGACGGCGCAGGACGCCGGGCGGTCGTGATGCAGGGAGCACGACATGTCGACGTACCAGGCAGACGAGCGGGTCGAACCGGTCCGCGTCACCACCTACCGCCACCTCCGCCGTGCCGCTCGACGCGGCTGGGCGGTGCCGGAGGGCACCCCGGCGCCCTCGCTCGCCGACCTGGCGCGGGTCCGCGGGCCCGGCCGCGGCGACCGCACGTGATCACCGCGACCCAGGACCCGCCCGCCGAGGACCGGACGATCGAACGACGCCGGACCTCGGTCCGCCAGGTCGTGCACAGCGGGACGGAACCCGACGAGGCCCGCGCCCTCCACGAGAGCGTGTACGACGGTCGCGACCTGTGGTCCCGTCCCGACGGCGACACGCCCTTCTCCTACCGCTACCGCTCGACCGGGGACGGGCGGGTCAGCCTGCGGACCTCGTCGGTCTCGGCGCACCACGGCGGCGTGCTCGCCCCCGGCCGGCAGTACCTGCTGGCGTGGTCGGTCGAGGGTGGCGTCGTGCTCGACCCGGACCGGCAGGACGGCGTCACCCTCGGCCCGGGTGTCCCGGTGATGTGCCCGGCGGGTCGCCCCTTCACCGTGGCGGCGCCGCCCGGCACCGTGCACCTGGTGCACCTCGACGCGGACTTCCTCGAGGCCGTCGCGGTGGTCGGCGGGACGGGCGCCCCCGTGCCGCTGGCCTTCCCCGCCGCTGTCCCGTCCGCCCGGCTCGCGCCGCTCCAGCGCACGCTCCGCGAGCTCGCCGCCCCGATGCTCGACGTCGACGTGGTGGACGGCCCACGGGCGGCGCTCGACCTGCGCCTCGCCGAGGCCGTCCTCGAGGCGTTCCGCCCCGACCTCGACGGCGGGGTCCCGGACGTGCCCGTCGCGACGCTCGAGCGCGCCAAGGCCTACATGTACGCGCACTTCGCCCGCCCGCTCAGCGCCTCCGAGATCGCGGCCGGCGCCGAGACCAGCCTCCGGACGCTCCAGGAGACCTTCCAGCGGTACGAGGAGTCGACGCCGACCGCCTACCTGCGGGACCTCCGGCTCGAGAAGACCTGGCTCGCGCTCCAGCTCGCGGACGCACGCGAGACCACGGTGGCGGCCGTCGCGTCCTCCTGCGGCTTCCGGCACATGGGGCGGTTCGCCGGCGACTACGCCGCACGCTTCGGCGAGCCGCCGGGGGAGACGTTGCGGGGGCAGCGACGGATGATCGCGGTGGCGGGGACACCGGGGCGGACACGTTGGTCGCACGCGGGCTGAGCGGTCCCCCGCACGTCGGCTGTCCGGATCCGCAGGTCGACCGGGAGGCACTCGGCGCGTCCATTGCGCGACCTCGGACCGCCCCATGGTGCGCTGGGTAGCGTGCAGGGATGCAGCGGACGTCACCGAGCACCCGGACCGGCGGGATCGCGGTCGCCGTGCGCGGCGCCGGCGCTCCGGTCCTCGTCCTGCACGGCACACCGGGCGGCATCGCCGCCGCCGAGGCGATGGCGCGCTTCCTGCCCTCCGACCGCTTCCGCGTCGTGACGCTCGCCCGACCGGGCTACGCGGGCACGACCCTCGAGCCGGACCAGCCGTCGCTCGACGACGAGGCCGATCGGTACGCGGCACTCCTCGACGAACTCGGCATCGACCGCGTGGCGGTGCTCGCCTGGTCGGGAGGCGGTCCGACCGCCTACCGGTTCGCGGTCCGCCACCCGGACCGGGTCAGCGCGCTCGTCGTGGTCGCCGGTCTCTCGGGCCGGTGGGTACCGCCCGCACCGTCCTTCGCGGAGTGGCTGGTCACCTCCACGCGTCCGGGGGCGGCGCTCGCCGCGTTCGCCGCGAGACTCCTGCCGTCCGTCGTCGTCCGCACTGCCGAGGCCGGCGTCAGCTCGCTGCGTGGCCGCGCCCTCACCGCGCACGTCGCGGACGTCCTGCACGACCGGCCGCGCCGCCGGGTCCTGCTCGACCTGTCGTCGAGCGGCAACGCCGGTGGTCGCAACCGACCCGGGTGGGACAACGACGTCCGGGTGCTCGGTGCGGTCGACGACCTCGAGCTCGCAGCCGTCCGCGCGCCGACGCTCCTGGTGCACGGCGACGCGGACACCGAGGTCCCGATGGAGCACAGCGCCCGCGCCGCCGCCGCCGTACCGGACGTCGAACTCGTCACCCTGCCGGGCGGCACGCACTTCGGGCTCTGGGACCACCACGACGCCGCCGCCGTGCAGGCACGGGTGCGGGACCACCTCGCACGGAGCTGACCGCAGCCGCCGAGCCTGTGACGAACCGCAGGGAACCGGGGTCCCTGCCCAGCCGGTCACAGGTTCGTGACCAATACGTTATCTTCCCGAGTCGGTCGATCACCCTGTCGCCGACCCGGAAGGAACCATGGGACGTCACGCCCTGCCCGCAGCCCCCGACGGCAGCACGTCGACCGCACACGAAGCGGTCGCCCCCGCGCCGACCCGGACGGCGGCGACCCCGACCGGTCCCGCCGTGGCTGCTCCGGCAGTGGCGGACACGGCCGCACCGCGTCGTCCCCGTGGCCGTCGTGCCGCCCTCGGTCCCGCGGTCGCCCGATCCTCCTTCGTCCAGCCGGCGAAGCCCGCCCGCACCGTCGCGCTCGCCGCACCGCGTCCGGTCGCCTCGACCGCCGTCGCCGGCGCCGCCGTGCTCTCGCGGTCCGCGGCCCTGCGCGCCGAGCGCGCCGCCGACCCACGGCACGTCCGCCGCGCCGCGAACGCCAAGCGCGCGGCGATCCTGCTCGCACCGGCCATCGCGGTCACCTCGTCCCTGACACTGGCGGTCCCCGCCGACGCCGCCCCGCAGACCACGCACGGCACGACGTCGTCGTCGATCGCCGCGTACGACGCGCAGTCCTTCACGGTCGCCCGCGACGTCGAGGTGCCGGTCGTGCAGACCGACGGCATGACGACCACGACGACGATCGTGTCCTACCCGACCATCGTCACGAAGTACGGGGTCACCACGCAGCAGGCCGAGGCCGCCATCTCGAAGGTGCTCTCCGCCGGCGGCAAGCGCGCGACGATCGTGTCGACAGCGCTGCAGTACATGGGTGACCCGTACGTCGAGGGCGGCGCGAGCCACTCCGGCATCGACTGCTCCGGTCTGACGATGGTGGCGTACGCGGCCGTCGGGATCCCGCTGGTGCACTACGTCCCGTCGCAGGACGCCGTGGCCACGACGATCCCGCAGTCCGAGGCCCTGCCGGGCGACCTCGTGGTGTTCGACAACGAGGACCACGTCGGCATCTACCTCGGCGACGGTGTCGTGCTGCAGGCGCCGCACCCCGGCGACCCGGTCGACATCGTGCCGGTGTACCCGAACGCGCACCACTTCGCGCGGCTCCTGCCCGCGGGGGAGTGACCCGGCCGTCCAGCGGGCGGGCCGCTGTCTGCGGGGGTGATCCGTGCCTCCCGGTCGGGGAGCCCGCGGGCTTGCGCACCTCCCGTAAACTGGAGTGATGGCCACCGATACCCGCACCCCCTTCGAGGAGCAGCGCTCCGCTCGTCCGCAGGTGCGCCCGCGCACCGAGGGGTGGACCCAGGCCCAGGACTCCGAGGGGCGTCCGCTCCTGCAGTTCGCGTCGCCGAAGCGTGGCAAGCCGCCCGTGCACCTCGCCGACATGACCGTCGAGGAGCGCGTCGAGAAGGTCAAGGAGCTCGGCCTGCCCGGCTTCCGCGCGAAGCAGCTGTCGACGCACTACTTCACCCACTACTCGTCGGACCCGGCGACGATGACCGACCTGCCGGCGGCCCAGCGCGAGGAACTCGTGGCGGGGATGCTGCCGCCGCTCCTCACCGAGACCCGACGCCTGGCGACGGACAAGGGCGACACGATCAAGTTCCTCTGGAAGCTGCACGACGGCGCCCTGGTCGAGTCGGTGCTCATGCGCTACCCCGGGCGCATCACGCTCTGCGTCTCGTCGCAGGCCGGCTGTGGCATGAACTGCCCCTTCTGCGCCACTGGCCAGGCGGGGCTCACGCGCAACATGTCGACGGCCGAGATCGTCGAGCAGATCGTCCGTGCGAACGCCGCGATCGCCGCAGGTGAGCTCGGGGGCGACCCGCGTAAGGGCGGGCAGGACCGCGTCGACGCCGAGCGCGTCACGAACATCGTGTTCATGGGCATGGGGGAGCCGCTCGCGAACTACAAGCGCGTGATCGAGGCGGTCCGCACGATGATCGCCCCGCAGCCGCACGGCCTCGGGATGAGTGCCCGCGGCATCACGGTGTCCACCGTCGGCCTGGTGCCGGCGATCAAGAAGCTCGCGGACGAGGACATCCCGCTCACCTTTGCGCTGTCGCTGCACGCCCCCGACGACGAGCTGCGCGACGAGCTCATCCCGGTGAACTCGCGGTGGAAGGCCGACGAGGCGATCGACGCCGCGTACGAGTACTACGCGAAGACGGGCCGACGGGTCTCGATCGAGTACGCACTCATCAAGGACATGAACGACCACGCGTGGCGTGCGGACCTGCTCGCCGAGAAGCTCAACGCCCGCGGCAAGGGCTGGGTGCACGTCAACCCGATCCCGCTCAACCCGACGCCCGGTTCGGTCTGGACCTCGTCGGAGCCGCACGTGCAGGACGAGTTCGTCCGCCGGCTCAACGCCGCCGGCGTCCCGACGACGCTGCGCGACACCCGCGGCAAGGAGATCGACGGGGCCTGCGGTCAGTTGGCCGCGGCCGACGAGACGGACGTCTGAGTCGACGGACGGACAGCCCTTCGGTCGGAGGGGAGGCACGGTGCGGGTCCGCACCGTGCCTTCCGTCGTTCCCGGGGTGCGGCAGCTCCGTGCCGCCCGTCGTCATCGGCGGGCGTCGGTACCCCGCCCTCCGCGAGTTCTCGGGGAAGTCGGGGGACGACACGCCCGGGCGGTGGGCGGGTTGGCCGAGCTGGTGGGGCGTGTGTAGAGTAATCACTCGTTGCCGCTGAGGCGGAGAACGGAACGGCCGAGACGGTCACCGGGTTCACCTGGGGATCTTGTCCGCCGCGGTTCTTCCCCGGCAACGAACTTCCAGCCCCTCTGATGAGGTACCACGTTGTGGTGCTGAGTGGGGGGTGCGTCTGGTCCTTGAGAACTCAACAGCGTGCACATTGTCAATGCCAATTATTTTGACCCCGTGCCTGGTCGGTTTGCTGACCGGGTCGGAGACAATTCCTTTTGGATTGAATTGAT